>JAJZFA010000013.1 GCA_021805565.1 Pseudomonadota bacterium | reverse complement strand
GGGTCCATGAATTACTGCCGTGGAACCTCGCCCAGGTCCGGGAAAGGCTGGATCAGCGGGATGCTGCCTGACAGGGATTATAGCCCCGCCAAAATCTGCCTCCAGGCGGGGATCACCGGACGGTTACGCCCGCTTGACTGCGCAATCGCGCAAGGTCGCGGCCGATCGTGCCGCGTGCGACGCCCATTGCCGCCGCCCGTCGCACGCGCCTCGCTCGCCGCGAACAACCGGCGCGTCCGCTCGTTCATATGCGGACGATGGCACTCGATATTGGGGGCGACACAGTCCATCCGGAATGGAATGATGCGATTTCACCGCGAATGCCGGTCTGAAGCGGTCGTCTTTTGGGTGTTGCCTTACCAAATCCGGCTAATCTTATTTCCCATCCAGGGCTGTAGCGCATTCCCATGATCCACGTGACCAGGCTTCTCTCGATCGACGAAAAGGCGATCGAGGAGACATTTATCCGGGCATCGGGGCCGGGTGGACAGAATGTCAACAAGGTCGAGACGGCGGTTTTGCTGCGGCTCTCGCTGGATCGCGCCGCCCTTCCGCCGGCGGTGCGGGCGCGGTTGGAGAAGTTGGCGGGGCGACGCCTGACGCTCGACGGCGATGTGTTGATCGCATCCCAACAGCACCGCACGCAAGACCGGAACCGCGCGGCGGCGATGGCGGCGCTGGTCGATCTGGTTCGGCGCGCGACTATCGCCCCAATTCGCCGGGTAGCGACAAAACCGAGCTATGGATCGAAAATGCGACGGCTGGAGGCGAAAACACATCGCGGGAACATCAAACGGGACCGCAACGTGGGCGGGGACCATGAATAGTCTGGCGCGGCCGGTGCGGAGCGCCAGTGCTGTCAAAGCGGAGATCGGCTCAGACCTGCTGACCGCCACTTGGTAAGGCGAGGCATGGACATACGATCAGGGCAGCCTCGCGGCGGCTCCCTATCGGACGTTAGGCTGGCTTTGCTGTTGCGGCGCCTGGAAAACCTGGTCGGCGATCCGCTTCTGCCCGGCTGGCATGCTGTTATATAGCGTCTGGAATGACGCGATCAGGGTTCGAAGGCCCTCAAGCTGAACCCTGGTGACCTCCTCGTAGTTCTGCAAATCCTGAACCGCGGTCAGGCCTTGTCTCGACGAGACTTCCTTTTCTTGCAACAGCCTCTGCATGATCGCGGCATTGTCGCGCATGGTCCGCGCGACGGCTGCCCAGGCCGCCTCCTGGGGGGGTGTAATCTGCAATTGAGCATGCAGGCCGGCGATCCGCTGTTCGATGGTCTCGACTCCCGCTCCGTTCGGCTGTTGCGCGTTTTGGGCCGATGCGGGTGTCAGCGGGCTAATTAGCCCAACGGCAGTCAACAAAAAAGCGGCGGCTAGGGCGCGACCGATCGGCAGGAGTGCTGGGATCGAGACGGATCGGAAAGGCATGGCTTGACCTCTTACGACTGGAATCCTGTTTCGGTTTCGCTGTCCGATCCGGCGATGGATCAGGCGGTTCCGGCTAACCTTGAAATGCCGATATGGCTTGCGCGCGACGGAAAATAACCCGTCCGATGGCGATTTTAAGGCAGTCGCATAGCCGGTGCGCCGGAATGGGCCGCACCCACGATCATCGCGGCCAGCGGCGATTCGGTGGAGAGTCCGGCGGCGGCGTGCCCGGCCGGACTCTCCACCCCACTTTTTCGCCAACAATCGACGTAGCGATAATCATCGTTGAATTAAAACGATTTTACCGCTTCGCGCGGCGTCCCTGGATGCTTGAAATCCGGCATGCCAACCAAATCGCAGCAAAAATGATAACATTCGGGGTTGTCATAGCAGCCAAAAAACAGCATCTATTAGTTCATGGTGCGGGGTACAACCTCTCGCGGCACGAAAAAATGCCGCAAATTCACCAATTTGGTGAATTCCGTTTATGCAATGCAGGCTTTTCTGGCCGCGTTGTCCGGGCCTTATTGTGCTCGATACCATTATCGCAACGGTCATTTAATTTTCGTTAACCGTTCGCTCCTAATTCAGTGAGGCATGATGACAAAATATTTCGCCGCCGCTTTCATTGCGGCATCAGCCCTTCTTGCCGCCGCGCCGCATGACGCATCTGCCCAAACATCGACCGCACCCGACCGGCCCGCGCACAATGCCCACGCGCGCGCGATTCATGGCCCCCGGCACCGCGTTCGGGTCGTTCCCGCCGCATACATCCAAACCGCGGCATCGCGCGACAGTTCCGCCTGGACGGGCGAAAGCGGCAAGGCATCCTATTACGGCCCGCGCTACCATGGCCGCAAATCCGCCAGCGGGCTTCGTTTCGACCAAATGGAAATGACCGCCGCGCACCGCTGGCTGCCGTTCGGCACCAGGGTACGCGTCGCTCTGGCTGGCACCGATCGCAGTGTGATCGTGACGATCACCGACAGGATTTATTCAAGCCGGCGCGTACTCGATCTTTCGGTCGCCGCCGCACGCGAACTCGGTATGATCCGCCAAGGAGTTGCGGACGTGACGATCGATCCAGTCTGACGGGAACCGACGACCCGAGACCGTTATGCCCCACGATTGCCGCGGACTCGCCCTGACCGCCGGTTCGGAAAATGCGGTGGCGGCATTCGATCATGCTATCGACGGATACCTCGGCTACCGAGCCGACATGGCGATGCGGATGGAGGCTTTGTTGGCGGCCGATCCTGATTTCGGATTGGCACACTGCCTGAAAGGCTATCTGTTGCTGATGGGCTACCGCGCCGATGCCGTGCCGCTGGCACTCGCCGCGCGTGCCGATGCCGCGCGGTGCGGCGGGACAGAGCGCGAAAATGCCCACGCGATGGCGCTTGAACACTGGGCAAATGGAGATCCAGACCGGGCCATAGCGGTCTGGGACCAAATCCTGGCCACCCACCCGCACGATATCCTGGCATTCCGGCTGGCGCATTTCGTCAATTTCTGGTCAGGGGATGTGGCTGCGATGCTCGCATCGGTGCGGGCGGTGGAACCGCACTGGAGCGGCGATCTTCCCGGTTTCGGCTCGATTTTGGCCTGCCGCTGCTTCGCCCTGGAGGAAGCCGGACAGTATCTGGAAGCGGAGGCGGCGGGGCGTGAGGCGGTTCGCCGCGATCCATCCGACCTTTGGGCCGCGCACGGCGTGGCGCATGTCATGGAAATGACCGGCCGCCGCCAGGAAGGGATTGCCTGGGTTGAGACGCTGCAACCCGGCTGGGACGGAACCAACAACCTCAAGCACCATCTATGGTGGCATCGGGCGATGTACCACCTGGAACTCGGCGATTTTGCGACAGTGCTGTCGCTATACGATGACGGCTTCCGCGATCTTGGATCTCCGCTGACCTGCGTTGCACCGGACCTTTATATCGACGTGCAGAACGCGGCCTCGATGCTGTATCGCCTCGGTCGCCACGGGATCGATGCGGGCAACCGCTGGACCGAACTGGCCGACAAGGCCCAGGCGCGTATCGGCGATTGCCAGTCGGCGTTTACCCTGCCTCACTGGATGATGGCGCTGGCGGCCACCGGCCGGGACGGCGCGGCCCAGGCGATGCTGGACGGTGTCCGCGCATTCGCCAAAGGCCCGCGGCCAACAGCCCGTCTGATCGCCGAGGTCGCTCTGCCGGTCACCGAAGCAGTCCTGGCCAACGGACAGGGCCGCCACGCGGACGCGCTGACCCTGATGCGGCCCGTGCTGGGGGAGATGTACCGGATGGGCGGTAGCCACGCACAGCAGGATGTATTGGAACAGGTGTTTCTCGACTCCGCGCTGAAGGCCGGTGCGGAGTCCGACGTGCGAACGATTTTGGAACGAGTCACTGGACGGCACCCTGTGGCACCATCGCATCGGCGCGGCTATGCGATGGCTGTGCCCCCGGTTTTGTAGCACCTGGGCCGCGTCTGAAAGCCGGCATGGGTGGGCGAACCGCGCTTCAGGAGTCGCGGCCGCAAAACGGCGCCGGGCGCTGGACCGCTTAGATGATTTCGTTATCAAGAAGCATCGTCGTGGCGGCGATATTTCATCGTTTGTCAGGATAGGTACCTGCCGGATTTGCACCGCCGGAGATGACATCGCCGATAATGCGATTTCATTAAAAACAACGAAATCGCAACGAAATTGAGTTCGTCCGATCCGATGTCGTATCCAACCGGCCAGCGCGGCAATATGACGAAAACAGCGCTTATGTTTCGGTTAAAATCACATTTGGTATAAAATGAAATATAGTTCGTGTAATTGGGAATTTTAGCCTTTTATCTAAGCAGCGAACAACCGGATAATGACAACATACAGGCCCTGGTATTATGGCCACCGCTTTGCGCTTCCCTCCGATCACGGGTCCGTGTAGCCCGGCGCTGCATTTGGAAGGACCAGCTCGTGACACTTGGCGCCATTATGAACACATCCAACCTGAAATCGACGTTCGATGACGAATTCAATACATTTAGCGCGTCGTCGGACGGGTCGAGCGGTCTGTGGCAAACCAGTCTCGGCGGCAACAACCGGACTCTCTCTGGCAATGGAGAACAGGAATATTACTCAGACAGTTCGGTCGGCACAAATCCGTTTAGCGACCAAAACGGTGTTCTGAACATAACAGCTTCCCCAGGCTCCAATGCGCTCGGTCTGCCATACGTTTCGGGTGCGATCAATACGAAGAACTCATTCAGCCAATTATATGGATATTTCGAGATCGATGCAAAATTGCCCGCCGGGCAAGGACTGTGGCCGGCCTTCTGGCTGTTGCCTGCCAGCGGGGCCTGGCCTCCCGAACTCGACATATTCGAAGTGCTTGGCAGCAATCCGAATACACTGTATTTTTCGACCCATTCCTCTGTTCAGGCCACGCAGGGTACGACACTGAACGTGGCCAATGTTTCGTCCGGATTCAATCTGTACGGCGTGATGTGGGGGCCGCAAACAGTCGATTTGTATATCAATAACGTCGAAGTCGCGTCGATGCCGACCCCGGCCGACATGAATGTGCCGATGTACATGACGGCCAATCTCGCCGTCGGCGGATACTGGCCCGGCAGCCCCAATAGCAGCACCCCATTTCCGGCCACGATGCAAATCAACTACGTCCGCGCATTCGCCTATCCCGGCACAAACGGTGCCGCCCCCGTGGACAACCCGTCGAATGGCGGCGGCAGTGCAAGCTCGCCGCAGGTCCCGCCCGTGCCTGCATCGGCGCCGCCAGCAGCGTCTGGAAATGGACCGGTCGTAACGACACAGGGGACCGCGAACGTCGCGTCCGGCACTACCGGATCGGTGTCCGGCATCGGCGTGGCGGACAGCGCGGGCGGCAATCTTACCGTCGTGATCAGCGATTCCAGCGGCCTGCTGAATACCGGCCCGACAAACGGCGTAACCGAACAAGGCGAGAATTCCACGTCGCTGACCCTGACCGGCAGCGCCGCGGCCGTCAGTGCCGAACTGGCGAGTTTGACCTACACCGCCAACAGCGGCCCCACCACGGACTGGCTCTGGACGTCGGCCACCGATGCCAACGGTTTACAAAGCATCGGCTCCGTGGCGGTAACCGTCGGGCCGGCTTCCGCGCAAAACCGGCCCCCATCCAGCACGCCCCCATCCAGCACGGCGTCATCCAACGGGCCGGTCGTAACGACACAGGGGACCGCCAACGTCGCGTCCGGCGCTACCGGTTCGATGTCCGGCATCGGCGTAACCGACAGCGCGGGCGGCAATCTTACCGTCGTGGTCAGCGACTCCAATGGCCTGCTGAATACCGGCCAAACCAACGGCGTAGCCACCCAAGGCGAAGGGTCCACGTCGCTGACCCTGACCGGCAGCGCGGCGACCATCGACTCCGCTCTGTCCAGCCTGACCTACACCGCCAACAGCGGTTCCACCACAGACTGGCTCTGGGTCTCCGCAACCGATGCCAGCGGTGCTGAAAGCATCAATTCCGTAGTGGTAAGCACTTCCGCTTCGGCAACGGCAACCCCCGCCACAACCCCATCGCCTTCCCCGGCCGCCGCCGCCCCACCCGCAGCAGTGCCGACAGCATCCGACCAGGTCGTCGCCGCACCCGCCGCCCTTAACGTGGCGACCGGAGCGACGGAATCGCTGAGCGGCGTCAGTGTGGCCGATAGCCAGACCGGCGGCAATCTCACGGTCATCGTCAGCGATTCGACCGGGTTGCTGAACGCCAACGCTGCCTCCGGGGTCACGGAGCAAGGCGCCGGTTCCACAGTCCTAACGCTCGTGGGCACCCAAAGCGCCATCGACACCGCGCTGACAACGCTTACCTATACGGCCGGCTCCGGTAACGGAACCGACTGGCTTTGGGTGTCCGCCAATTCGTCGGACGCAACAACAGGTCCGCGGGCGATCGCCCCGGTCGTGGTGACTGTCGGGGCCAGCCCTAACGCCGCAAACCCGGGCAACACCGTAAACCTGAGCGGCGTCATGCTCGGTGTGCCGAACTCGGCCGGATTCATAACCGCGACCCTAACCGACAGCAGCGGACTACTCGCCACAACCAGCGGACAGGGTGTCACCGCAACCGGAGAAAATTCGGCGCATCTCGTGCTCCAAGGCATGGCCGCCGCGGTGAACGCCGAACTTGCCAGCCTTACCTACAGCGGAAGCGCGGTAAATCCGGCTTCGGGAACCGCCGACACCCTGAACCTCGCCGTGATGGGATCGTCCGGCGCCCAACTGAACAGCCTGTCGCTGCCCTTGTTCAGCGGACACGCCGCAGCCTAAACTCAGTGCCGTCCACGCCGTTTGTCAGGCGTGGACGGCGAAGGCCGGCCGCGACCCGTTCGTCAGCCACCGGCTTCGAGTTCGTCGATAAACCCGGAAATCACGTCCAGTCCCTTGTTCCAGAAAGCCGGATCGGACGCATCCAGGCCGAACGGCGCAAGCAGTTCCTTGTGCCGCCGTGTGCCGCCCGCCTTCAGCATATCCAGATACTTCGCCTGAAATCCCGGATGCCCCGACTGGAACACCGCGTAAAGCGCGTTCACCAGACAATCGCCGAACGCATAAGCATAGACGTAGAACGGCGAGTGGATGAAATGCGGCACATAAGACCAGAACACGCTGTATTCCGGCGTGAACGCAAAGGCCGGCCCCAGGCTTTCGGTCTGCACCTGCATCCAAAGCTCGCCGATCCGTTCGGGCAACAACTCGCCGGATCGCCGTTCGTCGTGCAGCAGCGTCTCGAATTGATAGAACGCCACCTGACGGACGACCGTGTTCAGCATATCCTCGGTCTTCGACGCCAGCATCAGGCGGCGCCGAGCCGGACTGGCTGACTCCAGCAGCGACCGGAAGGTGAGCATCTCGCCGAATACGCTCGCCGTTTCCGCCAGGGTTAGCGGCGTGCCGGACATGAGCGCGCCTTGCGGCCCGGCCAGCACCTGATGCACGCCGTGGCCGAGTTCGTGCGCCAGCGTCATCACGTCGCGGGTTTTGCCGTGGTAGTTCAGCAGCAGATAAGGATGCGCGCTCGGCACTGTCGGATGCGCGAAGGCGCCTCCCGATTTACCGGGCTTCAACCGGGCGTCGATCCACGGGCGATCGAAGAACCGCCGCCCGACCGATGCCAGTTCCGGGCTGAACGCGCCGTAGGCATCCAGCACCTGCTTGCGGGCTTCGTCCCATCCGATCGGGCGGTCGTCGTCGTTCGGCAGCGGCGCGTTGCGGTCCCAATGCTGAAGTTTGTCCAAACCGAGCCATTTGGCTTTCAAGGCGTAGTAGCGGTGGGACAGGCGTGGGTAGGACTGGCGGACGGCGGTAACCAGCGCATCGACGACCTCGTCCTCTACCATATTGGCTCGGTTGCGATGGCTGGTCGGACGAGCGTGATGACGCCACGTGTCCTCGATCTCTTTATCCTTGGCGAGGGTGTTGGTGATCAGCGAGAATAGCCGGATATTGTCGCCGAACGCCGTCCCGATCGCCTTGCCGGCCGCTTCGCGCACCGAACGATCCTGGTCGGACAGTTTGTTCAACGTGTCGCTGACGGTCAGGCGTTCGCCGTTCAGGTCGATCCGCATCGCGGCCACGGTCTCATCGAACAGGCGCGACCAGGCGGCATTGGCGGTCAGGTCCCGTTCATGCGTCAGTTTTTCCAGCTCGTCGCTGAGCTGATGCGGCCGGAATACACGCAAATCGCGCAGCCACGGGCGATAGCGGGCCAGCGCGGGATCGCCGAATTTGGTTTCCAGCACCGCGTCGTCCACGCGATTCAGTTCCAGCGTGAAAAAGATCAGATGGCTGCCGACTGCGGTTACCCGTTCGTTTACGGTCTGATAAAACCGGCCGATCGCCGGATCGGTGGAATCGCCCGCGAACAGAAGCTGGGCATAGGAAGCAACCCGGCCAAGAATTTCCTGAATGGCTTCGTATTCGCCGATCGCGACAGCCAGTGCGGCGCCCGGCAACCCGGCCAGCGTTCCGGCATGCGCGCGGGAAAAATCTTTCGCCGCCTGTTCGGCCCGCGCCAGATCGGCGGTCACCAAGGGACTGTCGGGCGAAGGGTAAAGGTCGGACAAATCCCAGGCCGGAAGTGAACCAGATTGGGCGGCGCTTGCGTCGTTCATCGCGGATTTTGTATCCCTGGCCTGCTGCATCGGGATGTCATTTAGGCTACGAACGGCGAACGTCAAAGGGCGACCACGCCCTGGCACCGGGAGGATGCGTGCGGAGCGACCGAAACTGGCCCAATCTGGCCACGATGATGTTTGCCCTGGCCAGGGAATGGCCGGCCAAGCCCATGTTGCGGGCATGGCGGAACGAACAGTGGGTGTCGCTGACCTGGGCCGAATTCGGCCGCATGGCCGCGTCCTGCGCGCGGCATTTGCGCGACGCCGGGGTTTCGGCGGGCGACCGGGTTGTGCTGTGCATGGAAAACCGACCGGAATTTCCCATCGCCGAAACGGCGCTGCTGGCGCTCCGGGCCATTCCGGTGCCCGCCTACACGACGAACACGATCGACGACCACGCCCATATCCTGCGGGATTCGGGTGCGCGAGTCGCGATCGTCTCCTCGACGACGCTGGCGAACCGGTTGCTCGCGGCAGCGACAAAGGCCGGCGGACTCGATCTGCTGGTGACAATGGACAGTGTGCCGGACACCGAACCGCCGCCCGCACCCAACCCGGTACGGATCGTGCCATGGCACGGCCTGATCGGCGATTCGCGTTCCCCGGACGATATCGCGGCGGAAGCCGCCGGCATTCCCGCGACCGCCCTGGCCTGCGTAATCTATACCTCCGGCACCGGTGGAACCCCGCGCGGAGTCATGTTGCCGCACCGCTGCGTCTTGTCGAACTGCGCCGCCGCGATCGAACTGGTGGAATCGCTGCATCTAAAAGACGAAATCTATCTGTCGTACCTCCCCCTTTCGCACAGTTTCGAACACACCGTCGGACAGTTCTTCCTGCTCGGTTTAGGCACCGAGATCGTCTATGCCCGTGGCGTCGAACATCTCGCGGCCGACATGCTGTCCGTCCGCCCGACCGTTCTAACCGTTGTTCCGCGTGTGCTTGAAGTGATCCGCCAGCGTGTGTTGACGCAGGTGGCGCGGGAAAAACCCTTCCGCCGGCGGCTGTTCCAGACCGCGATGGCGATCGGCCAGAAACGGGTGGATGGCCGGCGGCTGACGGTGACCGAACGGCTGCTCGATCCGGTTCTGGACCGGCTGGTGCGGGCGAAAGTGCGCGCCCGGTTCGGCGGAAGGCTGGTCGCGGCGATGTCCGGCGGCGCGCGCCTGCAGCCGGATATCGGGCGATTCTTCCAAGCGCTGGGCCTGACGATCATGCAAGGATACGGCCAGACCGAGGCCGGGCCGGTCATCAGCGCAACCCGAGCCGACGCTATACGGCTGGATACTGTCGGCAAGCCGCTGGACGGGGTCGAACTGCGGATTGCCGGCGATGGAGAAATCCTGGTACGCGGCGATCTGGTGATGGACGGCTACTGGAACCGCCCCCAGGACACCGCCGCGGCCATCCGCGACGGCTGGCTGCACACAGGCGATATCGGGGAACTCGATGACGGATATCTGCGGATAACCGACCGAAAAAAGGATATGATCGTGCTGTCCGGCGGGGAGAATATCTCGCCCGCGAAGATCGAGGGCATGCTGATGGCGGAAGCCGAGATCGCGCAGGCCGTGGTGGCTGGAGAAGGACGCGGCGGATTGAGCGCTCTGGTGGTCCCAGCCGAGACGTGCGACGATATCGCTGTCGCGTTTGCGGTCAACCGGACCAATTTGCGACTGTCCGTCACGGAACGAATCCGCAAGCACGCCCTGGTGGCACCGTTCACGATCGAGAACGGCTTACTGACACCGTCGCAAAAAATCCGGCGGATGCTGGTGATCCGCGCTAACAGCCATGTTCTGGACAGCCTGCATCGATGACAAGGTCGCCGCTTTTCATAACCCATTGCGATGGCTGGGCCCCTCTGCTAGATGGCGCGGCTCGCGTTAATGTCCAATTGTGGATGTCTGTCATGCCTCGCGCGGTTCGCGGGGCACACGTCGTTATAGAAGGGGCACCGTCCCATGGCCGTACCAAAGAGAAAGACCTCGCCGTCCCGCGCCGGCATGCGCCGCAGCCATCGGGCGCTCACCCCGGAAGCGCACGCCGAGTGCGCCAACTGCGGCGAACTGAAACGTCCGCACCATGTCTGCAGCCAGTGCGGTCATTACGATGGACGCGAAGTGATCGCGGCCGGAAAGCCGCTTCGGGGCACCGTTCGGGTCTGAGACCGGCCTGGGCCATATCGTCGGGTCGCCGGTGACCGACTCGTTCACGTTGGCCGTCGATGCCATGGGGGGCGACGATGCCCCCCTTATGGTTGTCCAGGGCCTGGAGATCGCCGCCGAACGCCATCCAACGGCGCGCTTTCTGTTGATCGGAGACGAGACCGAACTGACGGCTCTGCTCGGTTCTCATAAACGGGCGCGCGCGGCCTGCACGATCCGTCACGCGCCGGACATCATCGGCAACGACATGAAAACGGCCGCCGCCGTGCGCAGCCGAAAGGCGTCCATGCGACTGGCGGTCGATGCGGTTGCGTCGGGGGAGGCGTCGGGTCTGGTATCCGCCGGCAATACCGGTGCTCTGCTGGCGCTGGCGAAAATAGTGATCAAATCGCTGCCCGGCATCGACCGGCCGGCCATGTGTGCGATCAGCCCGTCTGCTCGCGGCGATATGGTGATGCTGGATCTGGGCGCCAACGTGCAGTGCGATGTCCGCAATCTGGTGGAGTTCGCTGTGATGGGCGATGTGTTCGCACGCACCGTCCTGGGCCTGACGGCGCCAACGATCGGCCTGCTGAACGTCGGTTCCGAGGACGTCAAGGGTGACGATACCCTGCGGGATGCGGCAGAAGTGCTGCGTGCCAGCCACATCGCGCCGCAGTTCCATGGCTTCGTCGAAGGTCACGACATCGCCGCCGGCACCGTCGATGTGGTGGTGACCGACGGATTCACCGGCAACGTCGCGCTGAAAACCGGCGAAGGCGCGCTGAAACTGATCGGCGACTTCCTCAAGCAGATATTCGGCGGCGGAATCGCTGGAAAGATCGCCTATCTGCTGGTCCGGCCCGGTATGGACCGGCTGCGCGAATGGCTCGATCCGCGGCGCTATAACGGCGCCGTGATGGTGGGCCTGAACGGTGTTGTGGTGAAGTCCCACGGAGGCACCGATGCGCAGGGATTCGCCCATGCCGTCGATGTCGCCATGGACATGGTGACGCACCGGTTCAACGACCGCATCCGGGAAGATCTTGCCCGGATCGCGCTGGATAAGCACGAAACCGGCTCCAAGGCCGTAACGGATGCCGGCGATTCGCCCCGCGGCATATCCGACGGCCCGCATCTTGCCACCGCCTGACCAGGATCAATAATGCCGATTCGTTCCATCCTCGCGGGCTGTGGCGGCTATCTGCCGGAACGGATTGTCACCAACGAGGAACTGTCGCGGACCGTGGATACATCCGACGCCTGGATCCAGGAGCGTACGGGCATCCGGCAACGGCATTTTGCCGCCAAACATGAAACAACGGCGTTCATGGGCACCGCCGCCGCCGCCGCCGCCCTGGCAGACGCCGGGGCAACCGCGGCGGACGTCGATGCGATCATCCTGGCGACCAGCACACCCGATCAGGCGTTCCCGGCATCGGCCCTGCGGGTCCAGGCGGCCCTGGGTGTGAAACAAGGCTTTGGCTTCGACCTGTCCGCCGCCTGTGCCGGGTTCATTTACGCCTTGTCGGTCGCCGATGGATTGATCCGGGCCGGACAGGTGCGCGGCGCGCTGGTGATCGGGAGCGAGGTTTACTCGCGCATTCTCAATTGGCAGGACCGGGGGACGTGCGTGCTGTTCGGAGACGGCGCGGGCGCCGTCTTCCTGCGCGCCGCCACCGCGGCCGATGACGACCGGCGCGGCGTGCTTTCGACGCATATTCACGCCCAGGGAACGCTTGGCGATATCCTGTATGTCGATGGGGCCGTCGGACAGCCGGACAAACCCGGGCACCTGGTGATGCATGGGCGGGAAGTGTTTCGGCATGCGGTGACACGGTTGGCGGAAGCCGTGGAGGAGGCGCTCGCCGCCAACGGGTTGCGCCATACCGACATCGACTGGCTGGTGCCCCATCAGGCCAACAGCCGAATTATCGAGGCGATGGGACGCAAGTTGGGGCTCCCCGCCGACCGTGTGGTCGTCACGGTGGACCGGCACGCCAATACCTCTGCGGCGTCGGTCCCGCTTGCCCTGGCCGAGGCGCGGGGCGATGGACGCATTAAGCCCGGCGATCTGGTCTTGCTGGAAGCCCTGGGCGGCGGTCTGGCCTGGGGATCGGCGTTGGTCCGGCTGTGACTTTGGCGCCGGGATCGCCTGCAAACCCCTGATCCGGTAAGATTTTTTAATTGCGATCCTTGACGTGCCAGCACGATCCCCATAGCGTCGGATCATGCTGACGATAACTCGCGCCCACATCGCCGAAATGATCTACACCCAGGTCGGGCTGTCTCGTAATGAGTCCGCGGACCTTCTGGAAGACGTGCTGGAACGTCTTACCAAGCACCTTGAAAAGGGTGAATCCGTTAAAATCAGTGGGTTCGGGACTTTTTCTATCAGGCAGAAGGGACGCCGCGTCGGCCGGAATCCGAAAACCGGCGAAGAAGTCCCGATCCTGCCGCGCCGCGTGCTGGTGTTCCGCCCCAGCCATTTGTTGAAGGCGCATGTGAACGGAACCACGCCCGGTACGGACGACGATGAATGATACGGTCCGGATAGAACCTGAGCGGGGGATGTTTTCGGGGCCTTCCGCATGATCGACGCCGCGACAAGCGACGGCACGGATCAAGGCATGCGGTCGCGGCCCAAAAAAGCCCCCAATGCCTTCCGGACGATCAGCGAAGTCGCGGACGATCTTCATATCCCGCAGCATGTTCTGCGGTTCTGGGAAACCAAGTTTGCCCAGGTGCGGCCGCTCAAGCGTGGCGGCGGACGGCGTTATTATCGGCCGGACGATATCGGACTGCTGCGGCGGGTCGCCGATCTGCTTTACACGCAAGGCTACACAATCAAGGGCGTGCAGCGTCTGTTGCGCGAGGGCGGCGGACAGTTATCCGACGACATCCCGCCCCCAACGCCGGACGAGCGGGCGGCGGCGGAGGCGGAGAAGGCAGGTTTGTCGCCAGACCAACCGCCGCTGATTCCAGGGCTTGAACTGCTTTCGCCGCCCGTGCTGTCACCGTCCATGGGCCGGGGCGCTCAGCGGCCTATGCCCGATCGGGACGCCGATCGTCTGCGGGCGTTGCTCGTCGAGGCATTGCAGGCGCTGGAAGCGCTGCGCGCACAATTGGATTAATGACCGTCGCCGGGTTGCGCGGGTTCGATGCGGCGGATTTGCTGGCGATACGATCGAACGGCCCGGCGGTGTTTGGTTGTTGCCTTGCGGCCAGTGCGGCGGAGATCGCCCAGCAGTGTGGCGGCGGGCATGCGGTTAGGCAACGCTGGCAAATAAGTGCGTCAGCACGCCAGCAAAGTTGCCGAGCAAAACATGAGCTTAGGGCATGCCCAACACCGCAATCCGAAGTGATAATCGTTGGGCATGGCCTTAGTCTTTCGTTCCGTCTAGCCCCAGTGCCTTTTCGGCCTCTTCCCGGAACGGACGCATCGTCTCGAGCAATATCCTGCGAAAGTTTTCTACCCTCGATCCAGCGGGCTCGGAGGTTGGGATTTGGCCGCTCAACGGCGTCTCAAAAGCCACATCATGAGAATTTGTCGCATTTTCTGATACGTTCTGTTCGATCCCTGGGTTCGCACGCGCGGCCGGCGCGGCGGCCGGAGCCTTGACCGGTGCGGCAACCGGGGCCGCGACCGGTTCGGCTTCAGGCTGCGCCAGCACCACATCCAGCATTGATCGTTCGGCGATATAGCGCGCCCAGGCGTCCGCGTTCTCCGTCACGGGATCGGCATCGCGCTTGCGGCGCTCCGCCTGCGCCTGCCGCAGGCGCGCGTGAACCGCCATCCACAGCCGCATCATCGAGGCGTACTGCTTGTTCAGTTTTACCATCAATTCGGGGTCGTGGTCGTTCTTGCGAACCAGCCGCAGCATTTCCTCGGCCTGCGCGCGGGAGGCGATGCAGTGGCTGGCGATATCGGCCTCATCGGCGTTGACCGGGGCCAACGATGCGACTTTGGCGATGGCGGTCAGATCCCTGGCCCGCACTCCGGCCGGGGTGTCATCCAGCGGCGGCGGCAGCATGTCCATCAGGGTATAGACGAGCTGATAATACAGCGTCGGCATGAGGTCGATGGCCGAACGGGGCGGGGGCGAGGTTTCCATTCCTGGAATATTAAGCTAATTTAGGAAATATGTCAAGGTCTGTAACGCAAGACAATCAAGTGAATGTCGTCAGGCTTGGTTTCCCCTTCTGTCATGGCCGGGCTTGGCCCGGCCATGACACTGGGCGAAAACCGCCGACCCGGCACAATTTTGGAACAGGCAATCATCCGATCGCCTTCACCCGATTGCCCTGTGCGCCTGGACCGGGCGGCCTGCGAGGCGCCGGAGCAGCCGAATCACGGTTCGCCTAACGAAACGTGTTCCCGCGATCATACCGGAACGAATACCGCTTTTGAACAGCGACTTCATATACCGCCGGCCGGACAGAACGGGATGCACGAAGGCCTGTCCGGCATAATATGGCAACTCCGATTCATGAATTGGTGGCCACCAGTCGTATCCGGTCAACGTTCCGAACGACGAAAGTTCTCGCAGACGGAACCCGGCGATCGCCAGTTCGGTGCCGATAAATGCCTCGCCGATCGGCCATTGTCCGGCACTGGGCAGATCGTAACCGGCGCCATGACGCATCCGAACGGCGGCCAGATGGCGAATGGCCCGAGCCGAAAACACAGCCGCGCAAATCTGGTACGGACGTATCTGGTCCGGCCGGTAAAAGCGCAACATTGTACTGGACCACCAGTAGGTCTGCGACGTTTTCGGGATCGAATGGCCAATCAGGTCGATCGCCTGCGCCCGGCACACCCGCACCATGTCGTCCAGGTTCATGTTGGGTACGGCGTCATATTCGACCATGACGATCGTTTCATAGCCGGGATGCAGATGCTGAAAGTAGTACAGGGGATAATCGGCGTTATACCAGAACAGCGATCCCTGTGCGATCGGCGCGAACCCCAGGCCGGTCAGGTCCGATTCCCGGTAGCGGATGATGCGATCGAAAGAAATCGGACCGGCGCCGCCACGGGTTTCATCGACCATCAGGTAGGTATCGCCGGACGGCGACGCTTCCACCACCCGGTCCAGCCGCCGCATCACGAAATCGTCGATCGCGAAAGCCTTGAAAAGCACGGCATAGCGCCCCGCTGTCGTCATCTGGGTTAACGACCCTCAAACTTGCAAAATCCGGCTATCTGCTAACCGCGGCTGAAACGAAAGGTTGCGGCCAGCGTCCAAAATTCCCAGTCCCCGACGGTTACACGCCAGTCCCCGACGGTTACACGACAGGGGCGCCGCCGCGTGCAACCCGGCACCGGCCGCGCGGTTGAACCATGTGCCGCGGCATGCGGCTCGCAGCGAATGGATGACAAAGCCGGTGCCTGGATTTATCCCTGGATTAAAAACGATCTCCCGATCATGACCGTGGCCGCCATAAAGCCGCCGGCGCACCGGGCCGCGCTTGGAGTGCTGTTGCTGTCCGGATCGAATGCGTTCCGGCTGGGTGTTCAGTTCATCCTGTTTCCCGTGCTCGCCCGGCTGCTCGCTCCGGCCGATTACGGACTGATGGCGCTCGCGATGCCCGTCGTGCTGTTCGCGATGACGCTGGGCGAAGGCGGGATGGGGCCGGCCCTGGTGCGCGCGCCCGATCCGGATGGCGCGGTGGAGGCAACAATGGTCTGGGCCGCATCGATCTCCGGGGTCGGCTGCGCGGCCATCCTGCTGCTGGCGGCTCGGCCGGCCGCCGGGTTGCTGGGCGACGCCGCGGTTGCGCCAGTACTGGCCTGGCTCTCCCCGATTATGCTGATGAGCGCGCTGTGCAGCGTGCCTTCGGCCCGGATTCAAAAGCGCGGCGCGACCTGGATCTTCGCGCTGGGCGATGTTGCCTCGACCGTTACCGGCGGGGCGGTGGCACTGTATGGCGCGCTGAGCGGTTGGCAGGTGTGGAGCCTGGTTGCGCAGCAATTGTTACTCTGGGTTGTCAAGCTTGGTGTGTTGACCGGCCTGGCCGGCAACAAGTCGCGTGGCCGACCCACCCGGACGGCGTTTCGCTATCTGTGGCACCACGGACCGCCGCTGGTCGGGGCGAATCTTCTGACCCTGTTCTCGGTGTCGATCGATACGATACTGATTGGCCGGCTGTTGGGCGTGGAACTGCTGGGCTTCTATGCCTTGGCCTATCAGATCGTCCGCATTCCGGAATCCGTGCTGACCGGCCCGATCTACATATCCTTTTTGCCCGCGATCGCCCGCCTCGATGGCGACCGAACGGCCGCGGCCAGTCTGTTCATAGAAACGCTGCGCATGGTGTTCGCGGTCGCGGCGCCGATGATGTTGGGGCTGGCCCTGACGGCCGACCTTGCCGTGGCCCTTGTCCTGGGATCGCGTTGGCACAGCACAGCACCGCTGATCGCGATGCTGGCGCCATCCGCTATCCTGCAGGCCCTGGGATGGCTGTCGATGGCATTGCTCATCGGGCGGGGCCGATCCGGCCTGCAATTTCGCCTCGCCCTGTTGAACGCGGGCCTCACATTGATCGGCGTTGTCGCGGGATCGTTCTACGGAATAGCGGGGGTCGCGGCCGGGGTGGCCCTTGCCGTCGGCGCTGGCAGCATTGTTGCCCTCGGGGCGGGGATGGCCGAAGTGGGCATATCGCCGCGACGATTGGGCGTCGCGTTGTCGCCATTGCTGGCCGCGGCGGCGGTCATGGTCGGGTGTACCGGCGGAATTCGGATGCTGCTGGCGGATACAGTTCCGGTCCTGCCGAGTTTGCTTCTGGCCATCGGAGCGGGGATTTTATCGTATGGCGGTGCCATGCACCTGTTCGCGCCGGATATGATCGCGGCCGCCCTTGCTCCGTTCGGCCGTCGCAAGAGGCCCTGACTCTGGGTTTCCGCAGGCTGGGGTATCGGCGCGTTGACGGCTGTATCGCCGATGCTGCCCCTGGCCGGCGTCAGGCGAGTTGGGCGAACGTGTCCGCGGGCGCGGAATTCAGAAGCGAGGCCTCCAGTTGCCGGGCAGGATCCGGACGCCGCAGCAGCAGATCGGTAAGGCGCGCCAACGGGCTACGCCGTTCCCAGGGGCGGCGCCGCAGTTCCGCCACCAGCGCGGGTTCCGTCCACGGGATATCGTGATAGGCCGTCTGAAGCCAGGGCGCCGCGGCTTCGGACAGCCATGCCTGCGGAAACAACGCTACGGTGTCGTGACCCATCGGCGCCGGAGCGCCGGCCGGGGGCGGTTGTCCGGCCATGCGATGCAGCAAAACCGAGGCGAGACTGTGACCCGTCGCTATGGGCAAATGTCCCAGTTGGGTGGGGCGTGGATTTAGCTCGATCAGATGGGCATCGTCCCGGTGGTCGATGACGAAATCGAGACCGCAAAATCCGGAAAGGCCGAGACCGGCGACCACGTGCCTGGCCGCCGCCTCCATTTCTTCATGCCGGACCATCCGGACGATCGTGGCGGCGCCAAACCGCTTGGCCGAACTGAGTACTTTTGTGCCGATCGTCGCCAGCACCTCGCCTTGCCAGCAGGCGACCATGATATTCGCGGCGGATCCAGCCACGAAATCCTGCCCGGTGACGGGGGATGTTTCACGGCGCAACCATTCGGCCGCCGGGTACGGATCGCGGTTGGACAGCAGAAATTTAGCCGCCCGCCAGGTGGCCAGCGGCCGGGACATGCGCCTGAACGCGGCCAGCGCGGAACCCTCGCTATGCACCAGCGCCACGCCCGCGCCGCCCCAACTGCCATCGGTTTTCATCAGGCCGGGCAACGGCCGGCTGGCACACCACGCACGCACGTCGGCCGGCGATTGCAACAGGCGGGTTTCGGGAACCCGGATGTTCCCGGCGGCGGCCAATCGCAGACACGCGATGCGGCTGAGGGTGGACGGAAAATCCGAGGGCCGGCCGAGCGATCGTTCGATCAGACCGCGGATGCGGTCGTCCGCCGGTGTCGCGTCGTAACAGGCGTGCAGATCGGCAACCGCGCGTTCGTCGCACGGCACCACAAGGTCGGGCTGCATTGCATGCAATGCCGCGGCCAGCGACCGGGCGGGGGCGAACGCCTCATACCGCGATATCGAATACAGTCCGCGCACGGTCGTCAGCGGGC
Source organism: Pseudomonadota bacterium (assembly GCA_021805565.1). Taxonomy (GTDB): domain Bacteria; phylum Pseudomonadota; class Alphaproteobacteria; order Acetobacterales; family Acetobacteraceae; genus Rhodopila. The sequence continues at coordinate 271,228 of JAJZFA010000013.1, read as the reverse complement.
TGCCGTCCGGGCAGACGGCGCCAACGCTGGCACCCGCGTCGCGAAGTGCCACGGCCAGGCGAGCAGCCTGCGGCCACCATGTCGTGGTCGCCAACAAAATTCTACATTGCATTGCAACACCGTTCCGATAGCGATTACTTGATTGGTTCATATCGATATTGAAGATTAATGTCGTGTTAAGCTAAATGATTCCGATATCTTTTGGCGAGTAGAATGGTTCACAATATCGTGGAAGGAATTTGGCCCGTGACACTCTGTTTTATACGGTGGCGGCATTGTTAGCCCAGCGACCGGCGGACATCGCCATCATCGGTGCCGGCCCGTATGGGCTGTCGCTGGCGGCCCATTTACTGCCGCGGGGCTTCGATGTCAGGGTTTTCGGCGATAGCATGGCCATGTGGCGGACCCGCATGCCCAAAGGCATGTCGCTCAAGTCGGAAGGGTTTGCGTCCAATTTGTACGACCCCGGCAGAACGTTCACGCTGGCGCATTATTGCGCGGCCAACGGTATCCCGTACGCCGACGTGGCGCTTCCGGTCACGCTGGACACGTTCACCCGGTATGGGCTGGCGTTCCAGGACCGGTTCGTTCCAAATGCCGAAAACAGAACGGTCACCGCTTTGCGGCGCGGTTCCGGCGGATTCGATCTGCGTTTCCAGGACGGCGGTTCGGCGATCGCGCGTCGCGTTATCGTCGCGACAGGGGTCGGACATTTTGCCCACATCCCCGAGGTGCTCGCGGCGCTTCCACCCGGTTTGGTGTCGCACAGTTCGCATCACCATGCGCTAGACCGCTTTGCCGGGCGCGATGTCGCCGTTGTCGGTGCCGGCGCGTCGGCCATCGACATTGCCGTTTTGCTGCATGGAATTGGCGCCAACACGTCGCTGGTCGCGCGGGTGCCCAGACTGGCCTTTCAGGATCCGCCGGCCAGCCCGGATCGTCCCAGGTCGCTAGGCCATCGCATGCGCTGGCCGCGTTCGGCGATCGGGTACGGCTGGAAATCCTATCTGTACGCCGGAATGCCGCAGGCGTTCCGACGGCTACCGGAATCGGCACGCCTGCGCGTCGTCCGCAGCCACCTGGGTCCGGCGCCCTGCTGGTTCACCAAGGAGCAGATGACCGGCACGGTACCGGTGTTTCTCGGCAGGTCCATCGAAAGCGCCGAGACCGCGGGCGATAAAGTCCGGCTGCGCCTGCGTGGGTCCGATGGTGCGCGTGAAGACGTGATTGTCGATCATGTCATTTCCGCAACAGGTTTCCGGCCCGCGATCGCTCGTCTGCCCTTTATCGGCGAGGAGCTACGGGGGCAGATTGTCTCGGCCGCGGGAACGCCTGCCTTATCGGCCACCTTCGAATCTTCCATCGATGGCCTGCATTTTGTCGGGCCGATCGCAGCCAATGCTTTCGGCCCGCTGTCTCGTTTCGCCTGCGGCGCCGAGTTCGTTGCCCGGCACATCAGCCGCAACAGCCACGCGTTCCACTGATCGTCCGCGTCCAATCGCCGCCCCGTGCTGGAAGCCCCTGCTACGGGGCGGCGATCGCTCCGGCGGAAGCGGCTATCGACCGTGCGATGGGCTTCGGTCGGCGGGAATACCCGGTCAGGTGCTGCGCCAGCGCAACCGATGGACGTTCGACCCATCGATGAAAGCCCTCTGCCACGGCAATCGCCAAAGGAACGATCGCCACACATGCGGCGACGGGAACCGAACCGTGGAACGCAATGATAACAGCCATGATCACGGGAAGATGGATCAGAAAGAGGCTGTACGATTGCCGGCCCAGCCAAATGAACGACGGCCGGCCCAGCCATGAGCCTACGCGATCGCTGCCGGCGATCGAAGCCAGAATGATCGCGGCGCCTATCCCGATAATCTGGTCATGATGCCACGGCCATGGCAGCCAGCAGATCAGGCAGCCGGCGATCAGGCAACACGGACCGGCGTGTTGGTCGCTCCGGCCGAACCATGCGGCGATCGCGTCCCGATTCGCGGCCACAGCCGTGCCCAGGACGAAATATTCCGCATAGTAGAACGTATCCTGCGGCACGTTCAGTACCTCGTTCAGCGACGGCGGCATCAGCACGGTGCCGAGGTGCCGTACTATCGCCAGGACGAGCAGGACCAGACCGATACCTGTGTTCCGCCAGCGCACGATCGGAATGACGATAAAGGGAAATATCAACGCGACCCGCGCTTCCCACACCAGCGACCAAACCGCCTCGTTCATGTAACGGCTGGATGGGTTGTTCAGTATTGCGACGATGCTGGGAAACGCTAACCAGGACAGATGAAACGACCAGCCAAGCTGGTTGAAATAGACCGTGGCGCGATCCAGTCTGACGCCCCCCAGTACGACACTGCCAACGGCTGCCACCAGCATCGCGGCAAGGTACGGCGGATAAATGCGGCAGAAGCGGCCCAGCAGGAATCTTCCATAGGGCGCGGCTCGGCCTTGTAACCAGGGCAGGCCCAGCACGAAGCCGCTCAAGACGAAAAACAGCAACGCCCTCTCCTGCCCTGCCCAGAGCAGCCGCAACGGCGTGCGGATCAGCAGCCATTCGACAACACCGTGATCGGTGGCGCCCGGACGCCCCCATTCGTAGTTCGCGAAGTCCGGCAGGGTCAGCAGCGTATGATGGAACAACACCATCAGAGCCGCCACCCCGCGCAACCCGTCCAACGCCACGATCCGGCGCGATGACTGGGGAGCGGAATGGGCAGGCACCGAGACCATTGTTCCGGACCTTGAAGGGCGCCGCGGATTCCGGACCCGCGGCGCCTGTTGAACGTCTAGCCCGCGGCGGTCAGCAGCGGCGCGGCCCGCTGTCCCTGCATCTGCGCCTGATCGCGCGGATACAGGCGCATCCTCTCGGGGTCGCACTGTGTCAGCACCGACCCGAGGAAGAATGCATCCATGCCGACGATATGCGACAGCGCCTCGGATAGCTGGGGCCGAGGCGTGCTGCCCCATTTGGTCACCAGCACGAACCCGTCCACCATATCGCTCAGCAGTGTCGCGGTTCCGCCGGTTGTCATCGGCGGCAGATCCAGCACCACCATGTCATAGCGATCCCGCAGTTCGGCCAGCATGCCGCGCAGGTTCGCCATCCTGGACTGGCCGTTCCGGCTGGATGCCGGTGCTTGTCCGATGAAGTGCAGTCCGCTTTCGGCATCCGCCTGGACGACGTCGCGCAAGACGGCCTCGCGCGTCGCTAGTTGCTGGACCCCGGCCTTGGCGGCGGGGTACAGGACCTCGGTCAGCCAGGGCGTATCGGCGTTCATATCGACCAGAACGGTGCGCTGGCCGCCGGCCGCCATGGCGAAGGCCAGATTGGCCGCCACGGTGCTGGTGCCCTCGTCGCTGACGACCGAAACGCAGCCGATGACGCGAACGTCGCGTCCGCGCGCGGTCTGCCTGGCGGCGGCGACGCCGATCCGGTGCGCGGCCTGACCCGCATCGCTGTCGGCGCTGGCCGCGGCATAACGGAACGCAGCGGGCACCGCGATATTGCCAGCGCGCCCGGCAATGCGGCCGGACCGGGTCCAACGCGAGTCGATGCGGAAGCTCAGTGCCTTTGCCCGGGCGATGGCCCCGAGGCATTCGATCCCTGTCGCCTCGCGCAACTGAGCCATCGTTCGCACCGCGACGTCCAGCGCTTCGCGGGTGACCGCGATCAGCATGCCGGCGGCGAGACCAAGCGTCAGCATGATCGCAAGCACGATCGCCGTCTTCGGCGTGCTGCGGTCCATCGGCGCCACGGCCGGGGCGGCGATGCGCGCGTCGGTGATGGGGTAGGACTGATCCTGCATCGCCTGGTTGAAGCGTTCCAGGAAATTGCCGTAAATCTGGCGATACGCATCGGCCGAACTTTGCAGCGACCGCAGTTCGCTGCGTTCGATATTGGTTGCCGCCGCCGCCTTTACCTGTTCGTCGAGGCGGGTCTGGATGGCCGTCAGGTTAGCCTGAGCGACCTGATAATCGCCATGATAGGTTTGTGTCAGGCGCACCAGTTCGTCCTGGATGCTGTGCCGCAGTTCAGAAACCTCGTTACGCTGCAGGATCACGGCGGCGTGGTTCGGCCCCATCCGTGTCGTCAGGTCCGCCTCGCGCCGCGCCGCATCGAAATACTGCTGCTGCAACCGCGCCATAACCGTATTTTGGGCGCCGTCGCTGACGACACCGCCGGACGTGACGCCATCGACCGTGCTCGCCGTCGCCCGCTGATAGCGTGCCTGGGTTTCGGCGACCTTGGACCGGGCGTTGGCGACCTGGATATTGAGCTGGCTGAGCTGCTGTTCGTTGATCAGTTCGGTGCCGGTGCCGGTCGCCACATCGACGATCCCGTTTTTGGCCTTGTATTCCTGCACCGCGCGATCCGCCGCGACGGCCTGGGCCCGCAACTCGCCGACCCGGCTTTGCAGCCATGTGCCGGCGCGGCGGGTGGTTTCCGAAATCGCAACAAGCTGCTGCGACATATATGCTTCCGTCACCGTGTTGGCCAGTTTCGCCGACAGGGCGCGATCGGGTGTCTGAACGCGCACTTCCAGCACCGAAGTCGTGCCGCTGCGCCAGATTTTGAGCATGCGCGACAGGGTATATTCCGCCGCGGCCTTATCGCGATCGGCCTGGTTCAATCCGGCGCCGCTATCGGCCCACGGCATCCAGGACCTGACGACCCCGATCGCATGCCCAACCGGGCCGGATTCCCTCGGTACGAACAGGGGATCGCGGTCCAGATGCAGGGTATCGACAACGCCGCGCAGCGTCGCCGGGGACTGCATCAGTTCTTCCTGGCTCTCGATGTAAGCGCTTTGGGTCTGCCAGTCCGGGGCAGCGATTTCTCCGCCCACCGGATGCGCGCTGCGCGTGTCGATCACAACGGTCGCGATCGCGGTATATTGCGGTGTGGCAACGCTGAGATAACCCACCCCGATCAGCAGACCGAGGAGACTGCACGCCATGATCGGCCGCTTCTGGCGGCGGAGGAAGGAAACGCCGGCCGGCAGCCACTGGAATGGCGGCGGATTGGCGTCGGACCACCGCGAAGGCGGTTGCATGGGCGGCGAGGGATTCAAGAAGTTCAACATGGGGCGGGTGTTCCTTTTCACGGTTCGTTTCGCCCCGCTGCCCAGTCCAAAGGGACCGCCACGGGGGGGATAATGGTCAAAGCGTTTCCGAGGCGATCGGCGTTCGGGATCGTCCAAACGATCGCGACTTCAAAGCAGCGGGCAGAGACACACGGCGCAGGCCGCCAGCCAGGAATCCGGTCGCCCACGCCAGATGCATCGTCATCAGGACAGCGCCACCAACGAGCAGGCGCGGATCGCGGCGGCGAATCGCCTGCATCCCCCCCCAGGCCAGGCAGATCGCCGGATACATCGAGGCAATGACGGCAAAGACTGGCAGGAACGGCGCGGCGATAAGGCCGGCGGCACTACAGGCAAGCGCCGCGACCGGCATCATCTGCCGCGGTTTAGGCTTCAAACGATGCTTGAGCAGCGTTCTGGCTCGTCCGGCGCCGTGCCGGAAATATTGCCGCGCCAGCGATCCGAACCGGTCGCGCGGGTAATAAGTCACCGATGCGCCGGCACACATCCATATGCGTCCACCGGCCTTGATAGCACGTATGTCGAGTTCGGCGTCCTCATTGTGGGTAAAGCTTTCGTCATACCCGCCGATCCGCCGAAAGAACGCCAGGTCGAACACGGCGTGATGCCCGTGCTCGACAAAGCCGGATCGCGGGTTGGTGCGGTGGGCCGCGCCGCCGTTGCCCAGACGGCTGGACTGGGCTGCCGCGATCGCCGCCTGCAGAATCGCCCCCGGCCGAGCCTGATTGCGCATCGGCACGACAACCGAGGTCGCGCCGTTCAGCAGCAGGGCATCCACGCACTGCTGTATAAAATCCGCCGGGTACAGCGCATGGGCATCGGCCCGGACCAGCACGGTCGCCCGGGGCGAGGCGATCCGGGCCGCGAGGTTCATCGCGGCCGACTGGAGTCTGCCCGGATTGGCCACCAGCACGATCGCATCGCAGCGGCGGCGGGCCGCCTCGACGATCGGAACGGTGCGATCGGTACTGCCGCCGTCCATGACCAGAATTTCGTAATAGCCTTCCGGCCATTGCCCGGCGAGCGAGGCCAGGCAGGCTTCGATATAATGTTCCTCATTGAGGGCAGGCACCGCGATGGACACGAACGGGATCGTGTCGCAAGGCTGGTTTGCGGGAGCGATCAAGCCGCGCATCGCATAACCTCCCTGGTAGCCGCCTGCCGCGCCCTGAGATGGTCCAGGACGCCGCCATAGGCGGCGGTCGTGGAGAAGTGAAGGCGGGCGACGCCAAGGGCCGCCTCGGCCCTCGCACGGCGGAGTTCGGGGTGGGCCAGCAGGCTGACGACCTCGTCGGCGAAGGCCTGCTCGGTGTCGGCCAGCGCGACCGCGCCCTCCAGCAGGTGCGCCACGCCTTGCGCGGTGACGGTGGTGGCGACCACGGGCTTGCCGTGCGCCATCGCCTCGATCAGCTTGATCTTGAGGCCGGACCCGGCCCGCAGCGGCGAAATAACCACGTCCGCGCGCCGGTACAATGGCCCTAGGTCGGGGACCCGGCCGAGCAGCGCCACGCCGGGGGCGGGGCCGACCGCGGTGCAAACGGCACCCGCCACCGTCAGTTCCATATCCGGCCGCCGTGCGCGGATATCCGGCCATATCTCGGCCAGGAACCAGCGCAGTCCATCGACATTGGCGGGGGCGGCACTGCCGACGAACAGCAATCCCCCGCCCTCCCCGGCTTGCGCCGACGGCACGGTATCGACGGCCATGGGGGCGACCAGCACCGTTCGGCCGGCGGGCAGCATCCGGCGGGCGATAGCGGCTTCGTCGTGCTGAATCGCGATGATCAGCGCGGCACCGGCCAGCAGTTGCGCCTCGGCTGCCTCCCCCAGCTCGGCGATGCTATCGGGCGTACCCAGCACGGCGAACCTGGCCGCCCGGCCGGAAAACAGATCGTGCATCACCACCGCCGACGCGGCACCCGGCCGCGAGGCATACGGAATGCCGGGCGTGGAGAACCCATAATCCGCCAAAACAATGTCGGCGCGGCCACCGGTCTTTTCCGCCACGAACAGAAAATCGTCGGCGGTCCAGGGCAATCCGACCGCATACGGGGCCGGCCGGCCCCATGCCGGCGGGACAGGGATGCCAACGCGCCCGGCAAAGCGATCCACCAGGCCGAGGGCCGCACGCAGATAGACGGTTGGGTCGTGCGCGACGACAAGGGCGCCGATCCGGCTGGCGCCGCGGATGGCGACGCTGTCGAACACATCGCCCTGGCCGGCGATCCGGAAGAACGGCACGCGGCCGAATATGGCGGCCGACGGGCAGACCAGGTGCAGCGCGAAACCATCCTGCCGCAGCGTACGGCACAGGCTGAGCAAATAGGCCGAACTGCCGCTGGACCCGGACGTCAGGCGCTGGCGCGACAGCACACAAATCGCCGGCCGTGGATCGGTTGCGACAACCGGTACCGCGGCCCCGCGCAAACGGGCCAGCAACCGGGCGGGGCTGGCCAGCGCGGCCACAACGGGAATGGCGGCGGGCCGGCCGGCCAGGGCCGCCAAGGCCACCAGCGGCCGTCGCGCCTTGAGGCCGGCAATGGCCAACTCGGCCGCCGCGGCCACGCGAATGCTCGTCAGCCGCGCGTCGAGCGAGACTTTCAGGGCTCCATCGGCGAGCGGCCCGGCCCAAACGCGGAACCGGGCATCGGCATCCGCCATCGCCTGTAGCGCGGCCTGGCTAATCCGGTGCGATATCGAACCGGAATGGCGGCGGTAAAAATACATTGGTTCCGGTAACAGAAGAAAACGCGATCCCCTGGCCAGCAGCCGCAGGATCAGGTCGTAATCCTCGGCGATCCGCAGCGTTTCATCGTAACGGATTCCGTGGCCGGTCAGCGCCGCGGCGCGGATCAGCGGCTTTAGATATCCAAGCGCAACGGTCCGGCCGTACAATCTGTTCGCGTTGACGTATTCCACCGGCGATACCCAGGACGGTCCGTTCGCGCGGGCGCCGGCCAGCAGGCGGCGTGGCGGCACACGGCGATCGTCGCCGAATATCACCAAATCGTCGGCGGCGATGTCGGCGCCGTCGTCTTCCGCCGCGCGCACCAGGCGTTTCAGTCGATCTGGGTGGATGTAATCGTCGCTATCGACGATGGCGATCCAGCGTCCGCGTGCAAGCGTCAACCCATGATTCCGCGCCGCCGCCGGGCCGCCGTTCGGCCGCCGGACGACCACGCGCAGTCGCGGATCGGACGCCGCCATGGCCCTGGCGATCGCAACGCTGCAATCGGTGGACGCATCGTCGATGAACAGCACCTCGATATCCGTAAGCGACTGCGCCAGCACGGATCGCAGCGCATCCGCCAGATATTTGTGTCCGTTATGATTAGCCATGATCACGCTGACGGCCGGCATCATCGTTCCGGCCCCTGATCGGAATCGGCAAATTCGGCGGGCAGCGCGTCTGCCGTTCCTTCCCGCGCGGCGATCGCCCGCGTCAGCGCGATAATCGCCAGCCGGTGACGCTGATCCGAGATCGCCTTGAATGCGCGTGCCAGTTCGGCGTGTTCGCTGGCCCTTCGCCGGGCGGCGGGCTCGCCGTCTTCCGGGACCGGATCGACGATCAGGCTATCGACACGCACACCCAGCGCATCGCTGATCGCGAACAAGCGGCTGGCGGCCACTCGCGACGCCCCGGTTTCATAGCGCTGGAACTGCACGCAGCTTACACCGATCGCATCGCCAAGATCTTTCAGCGTCATACCGGCCGCCCGGCGCAGGGAACGAATTTGCATCCCCACGGCATGATCGGTGCCAGTGGGCGTGCGCTTATTCACACGTGCGGTCACGGCTTTCCGGGGTGGCATCGCGGCGTGTACGCCCGTCATACCGCGCCGCGCCGGTTCAGGACGGCCGGCACGGTGCGCAGGAGAATTTTCAGATCCATCGACAACGACCAGTCGCGAGCATAGGCGATATCCAGCGCCACCCGCTGTTCATAGGACGTGTCGCTGCGCCCGCTGACCTGCCACAGGCCAGTAATACCGGGTTTGGCCGACGCATACGCTTCGCGTCCGACGGTCCCATAGTGTTGGTCGAGTTCTTCCTGTACCACCGGCCTTGGGCCGACCAAACTCATGTCGCCGCGCAACACGTTAAATAATTGCGGGACCTCGTCGAGGCTCGTTTTACGCAGCAGGGCGCCGAAACGGGTAATTCGTGGATCGTTGGTCAGCTTGCGGCTGGCGGCCCACTGGTCCGCGGCCCGTGGATCGGATTGAAGGTGAAGCCGCAGTATTTCATCGGCGGACGTCGCCATGGAGCGATATTTCAGACAACCGAAGATACGGCCATCGCGGCCCACGCGGGGGTGCCGGTACAGCGCCGGGCCGCCATCCTTGCGCACGATCAATGCCAGCACCGGCAGCACCGGCAGCAGCACCGCGATCAGCGTCAGCGAGCCTACGATGTCAAATCCCCGCTTGATCGCTCGGCCGGCGTTTCCGCTGGCACCGACATTCCGGTTCCGTTCCGGAAAGCGAAAGCCAATAGCGGTACCGAACGACGATTGCGCGACATCGGGGGTGGTGGTGTCTGACATAGAATGTCCTTCGAATCTGGATCCGGCGAATGACGGAATCCGGGATGGTTCGTGCAGTTGAACGTCTCCTGGTCAGAATAAGACTAAATAAACTATCCGCTATCCAATATATTTTTCGTGTTCTTTGCGAAAAATGCCGAGGGAATACGCGGCTATATTCAACATTCTTGGATAACAATTCACGATCGCGCGATTCCCTTCGGCCTTCCGGGATATCACATTGGCATAAATCCGGACGGAACGATCGCCGTGCAGCATGTTTTACATTGGGTGCAAATACCGGTTGTCCAATAACATCTTATAGTGGCAAGTCCCGGTGGACTCATTCCTGTCTCGGACACTTGCATGTGATCGTCTGTTTGCGATTTTTCGCCGGACGGATTTAGATCGCTAACCGGTACGATGTTGCCGCCGCGGTGGGCACGCAAGCCTTGCCGCGAGAGCAGCGCCATCCTGGCCGTCATCGACCCAGTTTTCGCGCGGTACCGCTGCCAGGGACTGGCGTGCCGCCGTATAGGCCGCCACGGTCAGTGTGGAGAAACAGGTGAAAAGATCGTCGCCGACGGCTTCGCCCAGCCGGATTCCGGCGGCATGCCGAACCAGCCACCGGCCGGTTTCCACGGAGTCCATGGCGATCGGTATCGCGCCATGCGCACCCCCTTCATACAGCCGGTTGGGCAACAGCCATTGCGAATTTCCGCCGTCTTCGAAGAAATCGATCGCCCAGGCGAAATGAACGCCGCCGTAGATACGGCCCAGATCGCGATGCCGGTCGTATGGGCCGAGAAACTCCAGGCCCGGTGCCGCGGCGACCAGCGCGGCAAAATCGGGAATCGCCGACAATGCCGGGCGTCCGCGCAGTTCCACCACGACCCGGCCGGGCAACCGGCGCACGAGTTCGGCCAGCAATTCCAGGCTACGCCGGCAGCGCAACACGCCGTACCACCCGATTCGCCATGGCGGACCGGCGGGCCGGTCCCAGTTTTGCTGGTCATATCCCGCTTCCGCGGCAAGTACCTTGTTTTCGGCGATGAAGACGGGCGGCAGAACCGAACCGTGTATCCGAGCCAGATGCTGGCTGACAAAAGCCGGCGAACTGACGACCAACAGGTCGGTATCGCGCAAAAACCGAGCCTCGAGCGGCTGGAGAATGGCGGCGATGGGCGACGAGGCGGTCATGAGCCGGTGAATGTCCAGACATTCGTAAACAAGTGTTGCATTGGCGGCGAATTTCGCGCGCAATGCCCGCGCCAAAAGCAGCATTTCCAATTGCCGCGCAATGACAACTGTTGAGTTCAAGAAATAATTTCGCAGGCGCCCGGCGGCGAAGCGGGCGGCGGCGACCGACAACAGGCGCCGTCCAAGCCGCCCATCGTGCGTGCGGCCGATCGCGACGGCCGGCCATCCCGCGACACGGTCGGGTACCTCGGCCGTCCGGTGAAAGCCGATGACCACGGCCGACTCCAGATACGGCTCTAACATTGCAAGCCGCCGGGCGACCGCCGGATCGCCGAGGTCATGGACCAGATAGACCAGCCGGTGCGTTTGCGGGACAGAAATCGTTGTCGGATCGGCGCCAGTCATGCTGCGGCCTTCGCTGATTATGGGGGTATCGCGCCAACGCGCCATTGCCGCACCGGTTGCGCGAGCCGGATTGCCGCATATCTCTAGCTATTGCGAAGCAACCATTCGCACCGCCGACGTTGATCCTGAAGCGAAGTCAGCCGGACACTCGGCTATGAAGCGGTTTTGCCTTTATCGCGACTTATTGACCATGACAAATCGGGAAGTTGTCTTGAATACAGACATATCCATCCATGAGGAAGCCACCGTTCCAGCCGGGCCGGCCGTTTACGAAATCGTTACCATATCGCCGGACGATGCGAACCGCCTGCTGCTTATGCGGCGGCCGGGTTCGCGGCGTCATGCCGGCGCGGTGAGAACCTATGCCCAGACAATGCGAGACAGGCATTGGCTGCTGAATGGCATCCCGATCGTGATCTCCCGCCAGGGACACCTGATCGATGGACTACAGAGGCTGCTGGCTTGCACCGAGGCGAACGTGCCGTTCGAGACCTTTCTATCCGGACAGGTGGACGCCGATGCCTGCCACACCATCGACCAGCAACGACGCCGGTCATTCGCCAGCGTATTGGAATCGCGCGGCGTGCCGCATGCCCATGCCTTGCAGGCGGCATTAGTGAAGGTTATCCGCTATGATTCCGGCAGCCTGACGGGGCCTGGCGCCGCCATGCCTTCATGGGCTTCGATGGATCGGTTGCTGCGCGCCAATCCATGGCTGGAACCGGCGGTCGCCGCCAGTCTCGCGCTTCCGGGCTGCGGTCTGCCGGAACCGGTGCGCAGCCCGCTGATCTGCATGGGCTATCAGGTCAACCGGGACGGGACAAACCGGCTGCTCGATGCGCTGACCCGCCCCGAACGCTACGCATCGACCGAACCGGGCGTATTGCTCGGGCACGAGATATCGCGCGGCGGGGCGAATTCCTCGCGTCCTGAATCGACGATCCGGCTGCTGGCGCTGGCCATCAAGGCGCTGGACGCCACCATCGGGGGAACCACGCTGCGTCGGCTGAACGGCGCCGAACCAGGCTGCGCGTCCGGCACTTTTCCAACGTTGCGGGGCTATCGGGGCCTGTCCGCCGGAACGCCGGTCGCGGCTTTCGAAGCGCCGTCCGCCGGCCGCGGCACGATCAGGTTCGGCATCGAGACGATCGACCCGCCGATGGCCGCCCGGTATATGGAACACAACACCGGCAACCGCCGCCTGAGCGACGCCCACGTGGAAGCGATCGCACGCGACATTGCACAAGACCGCTGGATGTTCAATGCGCAACCAATCTGTTTCTCGGCGGCTGGGCGGCTGCTGAACGGCCAGCACCGCCTGCGAGCGGTTATCCGCGCCGGACGTGCGATCGAGGTCCCGGTGGTTCGCGGCCTGGAGGAAGCCGCCTACGCGACCTACGACTTCCACCCAAGGCGGCACGCCGAACTCGGCGATCCGCTGGACTCGTTCGGCGACCAGGCGCTGGCCAGGGCCATGGCCAATCTGCTTTGGCGGCGCGAAAGCAAGGCACTTTCGACACGCAATGCCAAAGCGACGGCGGCGGAGATTCAGGCGATCGTCGCCGCCAACCCCCGATTGCTGTTGCTGCGCGGCTTTGCCCGCAAGATGGGACAATTCGGCCGAGCGTCGGTGATTGGATATGCCGCTTATGTGATGGAGCGGGACAATCCCACACTGGCGGCGCGCTTTCTGAAGGCGCTGGAAACCGGTGCCGATCAGGGGCCGGGCCATCCGATCCTGGCTCTGCGCGGGACGCTGCAAGCCTTACGGGCCAGAAAAGCAACGCAAGACGAACAGCTTGCCGCATTGCTGGCCGGCTGGGAACGTTTCAAGGCCCGTGCCGGGACTTCCGTTCCGTCGGTCTGAGCCACGATCGCGTGAGAAGAAACCAGATCGTAAAAATACTGCCCGGCTAAGGAAACCAAGGTGCGAACGCGGTGTTTGTCCGGAAGATATTCCAACCGAACCACAATCCGCGCGGTTGGTTTCCGCCCCTGTCGCGGAATCGCGACCTCAATCGCCGAAGGACCACACCAAATATGGAAACGCTGGAAATCGCAAATCGTCGCCTCGGCGGCAGGATAGGCCGGACCTCCACAGGGCTTGCCACCGGTTTGACACTGCTGGCGCTGAGCGGGTGCGGTGGTTTTATTCCGTCGGGAGGCCCCGAGATCGGTTCGGTGATCGACGGCGGCGGCGTGAAAACCGGAGATCCAGGGCCGGCCAGCAACCCGAAACTGTTTTATGCCGTGGTCGATCTGGATCCGACGAACGTCGTACCGGTTTCCACCCTGCAAAGCGGCCCTGGATTTAGCCGGGACATCACATCGGCTACAGAAGCGCCGGTGCGTATCGGAGTGGGCGATGTCATCGCCGCAACCATCTACGAAGCGCAAGGCGGCGGCCTGTTTCTTCCCGCCGAATCCACCGGGCGGGCGGGTAATTTCGTGCAGCTTCCGCCCCAGCAAATCAACCGCGACGGCAATTTCACCGTGCCCTTCGGCGGTTCGGTTCATGCTGTCGGACTGACGCCAGACCAGCTCGAACGCGCCATCGCCAGCCGTATCGCCGGCCGGGCGCTGGAACCGCAGGTCATCATCACCGTGCAGGACCGACGGTCGAACGAAGTAACCGTGACCGGCGACGTCAACAACTCGGTGCGGTTTGGCGTCGATCCGGGCGGCTCCCGCCTGCTCGGGGCACTCGCACGGGCCGGCGGCCCGCGTTTCCCGACCTATGAAAGCGTGGTGACCATCCAGCGCGGCAACACCAGCGAACACGCGCTGTTGGCCGACATTCTGGACGACCCCAAGCAGAATATCCAGTTGACCCAAGACGATACCGTAATCGTCACGCATGAACCGCGCTATTTCATCGCGCTCGGTGCGATCGGACAGAGCAGCAGCATCGGTACGCAGTTGAACAACCGGTTCCCGTTCGCGGATCGTCGTCTATCGCTTTCCGACGCGGTTGCCCGGGCGGGCGGGCTGTCCGACCTGCAAGCCAACGCCGAGGCGGTGTTTCTGTTCCGGTTCGAGGATCCGGCGATCCTGCGCCAGATGGGGGTGAACGTCCCGCCCGGCGCGGCCGCGATACCGACGATCTATCGGGCAAACTTCCTGAATGCATCGTCGATGTTCCTCGCCAATCAATTCCAGATGCGTCCCAACGACATGCTGTACGTGTCCGACGCGCCTCTGACCGACTTCCAGAAGGTTCTCTCGGTCATTCTGCCTTTCGCAACCTCCGGCGCCGCCGTCCGGACGTACTGATCGCGATAAATCCTGACCGCCTGTCCGGGGCGGTCAGGACCAATTCCGATGTGGCCGGCCAGCCCGGTCATTTCAGCCAGGAGACGCCGATGTCGTTACGTCTTGCGCTCCTGCTGCTGCTGGCGTGCGTTGCAGGTTCGGACGTTTCGGCGGCCGAATCGGATGCCGGGGCCTCGCGCATCGATCGGACGCTGCTGCAACCCACGTTCGCCAGCGACTTCAGCCGTTTCGCCGCGTCCGCGACCGGTGTGGTTGCCGGCCGTCCGGCGTGGCGCACCGCGTATTTCGGTGGCGACCGGACACTGCCCGCCAACCATGAAATGGAATGGTACGTCGATCCGGGTCCGGATGGCCCGTTCAGCGTCGTGCGGGGTACCCTGGAAATCGCCGCCGAACCGAAAGCCGGCCTGCCGCACGGCATGGCCTTTCAATCCGGCCTGATCACCGCCCAGAGATTGCTCACGCAACGCTACGGCTATTTCGAAATGCGCGCCGAACTGCCAATGGGTAAAGGCTTGTGGCCCGCGTTCTGGCTGCTGCCGGCGAATGGTCAGTGGCCGCCGGAAATCGACGTTATGGAAATGCTCGGGCATGCGCCCGAAACTTATTACGTGTCGGTCCACGCACGTCCGAACGGCCAGCCTGTCGATGAGACGACGGCGGTGACCGCCCCCGATCTCACCGCCGGGTTCCATGTCTTCGGTGTTTCCTGGAGACCGGATCGCATCCGCTTCTATCTCGACGATGTCCTTGTGCATGAAACGACAACCCCGGCCGATATGAACCGGCCGATGTACATGCTGGCGAATCTGGGGGTGGGCGGGACGGACTCCTGGCCAGGCGCGGCCGCGGCTGACACGACGGGTATCTTCCGGATCGCCTGGATCCGAGCGTGGCGGTTTAAGGATCTGGCACCGGACTGATACCGGCGCCGCCAATGCCCCCTACCCCGCCCAGATCGTAGCGAAGTCGCGGGCATCCGGGCGCGGGACCGATGCGCCGCCGCCAACCTGAGTGCCGATATACAGAAATCCGGCGATGTGATCGTCGGCAGCCAGACCCAGCGCGACTTTCACGGCCGGATCGTATGCGGGTGCGCCGGTCTTCCAGACCGCGCCATAACCCAGGGCCGGAGCCGCCAGCATGATGGTCTGCGCCGCGGCACAGGCGGACGCCACCTGTTCGGCCTCCGGGATCGCATGATCCCGTCGCACGCGGGCTGCTACCACCACGATAACGGGCGCCCGGAACGCCTTGTCCCGCTCCCGCTGCACCGCGGCGGCAGGTGCGGCCGGGTCGCGCCGCAAAAGCGAGCTCGCCATCAAATCCCCGAATGCCCCGCGCTGGTGTTCGCCAATCGACACAAAGCGCCAGGGCCGCAACCGTCCGTGATCCGGGGCCCTGACGGCGCAATCGAACATGATATTCAGGTCCGCCGCGGACGGCCCGGGCTGTTCCAGTTTCAGCGCCGATTCCCGGCCCAGCATCAACTCAAGCGCATTCATTGCGATCCTCCGCCGGGTTCAGAATAGGACGAATGCCAGATGTTGCCTATCGCCCGCCGCCAGATCGGCGTTGCACCCACCCGGCGGGACGATCAATCGCCCTGGCTCCAGAGTGGATCCTCGACCCCGCTCCGGTTCATTTTCGCGTTGTACGGCGCCTCCAGCGGCGCCCAGACATGAACCTCGAGTCCGCCGATCGTAAACAACGGACGCGACTGCTCCCGGCTTTCCTGGTTTTCGAACGACGGCGCGGGGGCGACCGTCAAGTGGCTGTTGTCTTGTGGATTGCTTGGTATTTGCGCCCGGGCCTGGGCAACCGCCAGCGACGCCGACGCGACCAGCACGAGAATATTGGCTTTTTTCATGATCCGATCTCCCAGCAAAGATATCGATCCCGCTGAGAGATGGTGCACGACCGCGCCCAGCGCCAGGGGGCGGGCCGGCCGAACGGACCAACGCCGGGCTATGCCAGGATGACAGCTTCTTCAAAAGCCAGTCGCGGCGAACGGGTGAATACGCCTTCCGGATCGCCATGGCCGATGTTCACCAGAAAATTCGACCGCCAACCATTGTCGGCGAAAAACGCCGCGTCCACCTTGGCATTGTCGAAGCCCGACATCGCGCCGGTATCCAGCCCCAGCGACCGAGCGGCGATCATCAGGTAGGCGCCCTGTAGCGTGCCATTGCGGAACGCCGTGGTCGCCGCCAGCGAATCGTTGCTGGTGAACCATGAAATCGCATCCGGATTATGCGGAAACAACGTCGGCAGCTTTTCGTAAAACTTCGGATCGTAGGCGACAATCGCGGTGACCGGCGCGCTCATGGTCTTTTCGGTGTTGCCCGCGGACAACGCCGGGGCGAGCTTGTCCTTGCCTTCCTTCGTCCGGATGAACACGAAGCGCGCGGGCGAACTGTTGGCCGAGGTCGGGCCGTATTTCAGGATATCGTATAACGCATGCAGCGTTTCGTCGGCTATCGGCCTGTCGTGCCACTTGTTATGGGTGCGCGCTTCCTTGAATAGCAAGTCGAGACCGGCGGCATCGATCGACATAGACAACTCCTGGAAATCGGCCGCCGGACAGCGGCCACGGGTATGTGTTGCGGTGCAGCGTGAAAGATAGGGGCGCGGCCGTCAACCGCTTCCGGTCAGAATTCGGCCGCTTGCGGTCAGAATTCGACCTGTTCCACCGCGACCACTTCCGGCACGTAGTGCTTCAGCATGTTCTCGATACCATGTTTCAAGGTGGCGCTGGAGGACGGGCAGCCGGAACACGATCCCTGCATATGCAGGCGTACCACGCCGTCCCGGTAGCCACGGAACACGATGTCGCCGCCATCGCCGGCAACCGCCGGGCGAACGCGGGTATCCAGCAGTTCCTTGATCTGGTCCACGACCTCCCGATCCGCTTCATCGACGTCTTCCTCGTCGAATTCGGCCTCCCCGCCTTCGATGACCGGCAGGCCGGCGACGAAATGGTCCATGATGACGCCCAGAACCCGTGGCTTCAGCGCCTGCCAGGATAGGTCGTCGGACTTGGTGACCGACACGAAATCGCCGCCCAGGAAAACCCGCGCGACGCCCGGCAGCGCGAACAACCCAGTTGCCAGCGGGCTGCGCACGGCGGTGACGGCGGAGGCAAAATCGGCGGTCGAAAGTCCCATCACGTCGCGTCCTGGCAGGAACTTGAGGGTGGCGGGGTTCGGCGTGCTTTCGGTCTCGATGAACATGGCCGTGCCTGTGCTGTTTAGAGTGGCGGATAATCCGGACCTGTGGGGTCCGGTTGCTTGTCGTTACATCGGCCGAAACCGGCGGTCTGACAAGGGGGCCGTCGCGCGGCTGTGGGATTCTGCCAGCGAGTGCTGGCGTCGGCTGTGGGATTCTGCCGGCACCAGCCCTGCCGGACGGCAAGGACACGGCGGGCAACGCCTAATCGGCGGCGGCCGACACCCCGCCCAACCGGACGGTGGTGGCATAGGCCCGCACAGCGGCGCCGAACTGCTCGAAAATCGCGCGCGACAATGCGTCGGTCTGCCAATCGTACTCAGGGTGCCACTGCACGCCGACCGCGTATCCGATCGCCGGACCCGCCTGACTGGACACGACGCGCACCGCCTCGATCAGGCCATCCGGCGCGATCCCCTCCGCCACCAGCCCAGGTGCGAGCCGATCGATTCCCTGGTTATGCAGGGAGTTGACGGCGATCTCCATCGTCCCGGCCAGCCGATGCAGCCAGCCGCCTTGCGTGACGCGCACCGCATGCGCCTTTGCCTGCCGCACCCGGGCCGAGGGCTGCATTGGCGTCGAATGATCCATCCGATGCGCCAGGTCCTGCACCCGCTGATGCAGCGATCCGCCCAGCGCGACGTTCAGCTCCTGAAATCCACGGCAGACCGCCAGCAGGGGAACGCCCCGCGCGATGGCGGCGCGGATCAGGGGCAGCGTCACCGCGTCGCGGTCGGGGTCTTCCGGCGTTCCGTCGGCATGCGGCGGCCCGTCATACAGGCCGGGCTGCACGTTCGACCGGCTGCCGGTCAGCAGGATGCCATCGAGCCGGTCCAATAACGTTTCGATATCCGCCTGCGGTCCGTTGGCCGGCAACAGCACCGGCACCGCGCCCACAACCTCATCCGTCGCCCGGATGTACGTGTCGGAGGCGGCATGATTCGGCATTCCGAAAATGCCGAACTGCTTGGTGCAGCAACTGATGCCGATCAACGGCTTGACGACGCGGGGGGACCTCATCTCGGCACGGATCATTCACCGGTTTTACGGCAAAATGAAGACATTTTCGTCCCGATCGGCACATGTCCGCCATGCGGACCCGCGGTGCGGCCACACATAGGACATGCTCGAAATGATCGCTGCGGATCGCGGCGTCGAGCATGCGCGAAGCTTTTGTTTCAGCGGGCAGCTTTATCGGCGTGCCGACGCACGTATTGCCGATGCTGGTCTAAACCTTTGTTTCAGCGGGCAGCTTTATCGGCGTGCCGACGCACGTATTGCCGATGCTGGTCTAAACCTTTGTTTCAGCGGGCAGCTTTATCGGCGTGCCGACGCACGTATTGCCGATGCTGCCCTTAATCCCTGGTTTTGGCTTCGGCTGGCGGTTCGAACAGCGCTGGATCGAAGCTGCCGCCCGTTTGACCGTCATACAAGGTGACATGGGTTTCCTTCCGCTGCGCATCCACGACCGTCCATTGCCGGAGCATCAGCGGCGAATCGGCGAAGATCAACGTCAGGGATCCGTCGCCCGGGCTGGCGGAACGAACCAGCGTGATTTGAAGCTGACCGGGCACGCGCTGTATCGCGGTGACGGTCACCGATCCGGCCAGGTCCACCCGGTCGGCAAGCAAAATGCCCAGCGGAGTCCGGCCGAGCTGAACCTCGGTGGTCTGGTCCAGCGACGAGTCGTGGAACACCACGACGCCATGCGATGCCACCAGCAGGATGGGCGATGGCGGGTTATACTGAAAGCGCATGCGACCCGGACGTTCCAGCCAAACCGTCCCATCCGACATCGCGCCGTCGGGCGCGACCTGAGTGAAGCGGGCCTTCAGCGATCGCAGACCGTTCAGATAGGTTTCGATCCGCGCGAGATCGGCCTTGTCGCGGGGCGTCAGGGTAAGACCCGGTTCGGCTCTGGCGGCGAAACCAGCGGGCAACAATGCAGCGGCGATGAGTAATACGGATCGGCGTTGGAGCATGGGCCGTATGTGGCGTGTCCGCCCGTGCTTTGCAAATACCCGCATGGACCCAAAGGCGCGCCACGGCCGCCCGAGTGCCCTCGTGTTGCGCCTTGACGCCGTTCCAAAATTCAGGAAATCATAAGTACACGAATGATCTGGTGCGGCATGGGTGGGTATTTCCGGCCTTCGAACCTAACGGACGCGCTAACCGCCCTGGCCGGACACGGCGGAATGATCCCGCTTGCGGGCGGCACCGATTACTACCCGGCCAGGGTCGCCGGCACACGCGACGAAACCGTTCTCGACCTGTCCGCCCTGCCCGGTCTCCGCCGCATCGAAGTCCGGCCGGATCATTGGTGGTTCCCCTGCCTCGCGACCTGGACCGATATCGCCGAAGCCGGACTGCCCCCTGTGTTCGACGGGTTGAAACAGGCGGCCCGGCAGATCGGCGGGGTGCAGATCCAAAACGCCGGCACGCTGGCGGGCAACGTCTGCAATGCCAGCCCGGCCGCCGACGGCATGCCCTGCCTGCTGGCACTGGACGCGGCCGCCGAACTCGTCAGCACCGAAGGCACCCGCATGATCGCCATGGACGATTTCGTCCAGGGATCCAGAAAAACCGCCCGCCGCCCCGGCGAGTTGCTGCTGGGCATCCGCATCCCGCGCACCGCCGAAAACGCCCGGTCGGTCTTCCTGAAACTCGGGGTTCGGCGCTACATGGTCATTTCCATCGTCTCGATCGCCGCCACGATCGAACGCGGCGCCGATGGCCGCGTTACCCGCGCCCGCATCGCCGTTGGGTCGTGCGCCGCCACCGCGAAACGCCTGCCCGCGCTTGAAGCCGCCATCGCCGGCACGCCCGGCGGCAAGGTCGCCATTCAGGACAAACACCTGACTCCGCTGGCGCCGATCGGCGACATCCGAGCCACCGCCGCCTACCGGCGTCACGCCGTCGCCACCCTGCTGCACCGGGTGCTGGCCGCATGACAGCCGCCGCGGAACCGGTCGCATTCACCCTGAACGGCCGCAACGTGACCGTGCTGGCCGATCCGCTGCACCGGCTGGCGGAGGTGCTACGGGAGAGCTTCGCCCTGACCGGGACCAAAGTCGGCTGCAACACGGGCGATTGCGGCGCCTGCACCGTCCTGCTGGACGGCCGACAGGTCTGTGCCTGTCTGACCCCGGTTGCCCGCGCCGGCGGGTGCCAGGTCGTCACGGTGGAAGGTCTCGCGCGCGACGGAACGCTCAACGCGTTGCAAGCGGCCTTTTTGCGCCACGGTGCCGCGCAATGCGGATTTTGCACGCCGGGGATGCTGATGGCCGCCACCGATTTGCTGCAGCGAAATCCGGCGCCGGACCAGGCTGCCGTTCAGGATGCCCTCGGCGGCGTGCTGTGCCGCTGCACCGGCTATCGGTCCATTATCGAAGCGGTCCTGAACGTCGCCGCCGTCCCCGAACCCCCGCCAGCCGGACCCGCCGTGGGCGCCCGCGCCGAAAAGATAGGCGGCACCGCCAAACTGACCGGCAGCGACCGGTTCGGCGCCGACGTACGGCCGGACGAACCCGCGCTGTCGTTGCGCGCGATCCGTAGCCCGCACGCGCACGCCCGGTTTACACTGGGCGATTGCGCGCCGCTGCTGGCGGCCCATCCCGGCCTGATCCGCGTGCTGACAGCGGCCGATGTGCCTGGGCGCAACCTGTATGGCATCTACCCCACAGGCAAGGACCAGCCGGTTCTGGCGGAACGCCACGTCCGCCATCGCGGCGAGCCGATCTGTGCCCTGGTCGGCGATGCCGCCACGCTGGCCGCCATCCGCGACGCGGACGTGCCGGTGGTGTGGGAGGTTCTGCCCGAAATAACCTTCGCCAATGCCACCGGTTCGCTCGATCTGCACGCCCACGCCCCTGGCAACGTGCTGTGCCGAGGGCGCGTCGTGCGCGGCGATGCCGATGCCGCCCTGTCCGCCGCGACGATCCGGGCGGACATCGCAATCGCCACCGGTTTCGTCGAGCACACCTATATCGAATCCGAAGCCGGCTACGCGCGGCGGGTGGGCGACCGAATCGAGATCGTCGCCAGCACGCAAACCCCTTATATGGACCGCGACGAGCTGGCGCCGATCTTGGGCATCCGGCCGCACGACGTACGGATTATCCCCACCGCCGTCGGCGGCGGCTTCGGCGGCAAGCTCGATCTGTCCGTGCAGCCGCTGACGGCGATCGCCGCGTGGCTGCTGCGCCGGCCGGTGCGGATGGTTTATACGCGGGCCGAAAGCATGGCGGCGACCACGAAACGCCATCCGTCGCGGATAACCGCCAGCGCCGCGGCCGATGTGGACGGCAGGCTGACCGCCTTCTGTTTCCATGGCGATTACGATACCGGCGCCTATGCAAGCTGGGGCCCCACCGTGGCCAACCGCGTGCCGGTCCACGCGGCCGGGCCCTATGCCGTGCCGAACGTCCGCTGCACCACCGCCGCCATCCACACCAACGGCCCGCCATCCGGCGCGTTCCGCGGGTTCGGCGTGCCGCAGGCCGCCATCGCCGGCGAGGCCCTGATGGACAGCCTCGCCGCCCGCCTCGGTCTCGATCCGCTGGACTTCCGCCGCCGCAACGCGCTGGGCGCCGGCGACAGCACCGCCACCGGCCAGATTCTAGGCGAAGGCGCGGCGCTGGCGGACTGCCTCGACGCATTGCGACCGCGCTGGCAGGCGTTGCTGGTTCGGGTGGCCGCCTTCAACGCAACCGCACCCGCACATTTGCGGCAAGGGGCGGGCATCGCCTGCATGTGGTACGGGATCGGCAACACCAGCCTGTCCAATCCGTCGGAGATGGTCATCGGCATTACCCGCACCGGCCGCGTGGTGCTGTTTTCCGGCGCCGTCGATATCGGCCAGGGGTCCGATACCGTCATGTCGCAAATCGCCGCCGATGCGCTGGGGGTGCCGATGGACAGCATCGATCTGGTGACCGGCGATACCGATCTGACCCGCGATGCCGGCAAGACCAGCGCGTCGCGCCAGACCTTCGTCAGCGGCAACGCTGTTTACCGGGCCGCCACGGCGCTGCGCGAGGAGATTTTGCGCCGGACCAATGCCGGGCCGGACGCGGCGATCGCGATAACGGACGGGGTTATCGAGGTCGATGGCACCAGCCTCGACCCCGCCGCGATGCCGGCCGACGCACACGGGCTTGTGCTGCGCGGCGAGGGAACATTCGATCCGCCGACCACGCCGCTGGACGCGGATGGCCAGGGCAGTCCCTATGCCAGCTATGCCTTCGCAGCGCAGGCGGCGCTGGTGCAGGTCGATATCGAACTCGGCACGGTACAGTGCCTGCACATTGTCGCGGCACACGATGTCGGCCGAGCGATCAACCCGCAACAGGTGGAGGGGCAGATTCATGGCGGGATCGCCCAGGGCCTCGGCCTGGCGCTGATGGAGGAATTCGTGCCCGGACGCACCGACAACCTGCACGACTATCTGATTCCGACCATCGGCGATATTCCGCCGATCGAGACGATCGTGATCGAACGTCCCGATCCGCTGGGCCCGTACGGCGCCAAGGGCGTTGGAGAACCGGCCCTGATCGCCACCGCCCCGGCGATCCTGAATGCCATTGCCGCCGCAACCGGCGTGCGGCTGACCCAGGTGCCGGCCACGCCCGCCCGCGTGCTGGCCGCGCTGCAAGCCGCCGGGGCCGCCGCATGACCAACAACCATGCCGCCACGGACGCGCCCGAGGAAGCCGCGCTGGTCGCGGCCAAGGCCGCCGAACCCGGCATCGTGACATGCGATGCCTGCCCCGTGCTGTGCCGCATCCGCCCCGACAAAACCGGCGCCTGCGATCGGTATGGCAACCGCGGCGGCGTGCTGACCCGGATGGACCCGCTGACGCTGGTGGCGCGCACGCCGGACCTGGTGCGTTTCGCGGGCGACGACTGGTCCGGCAATCCCATCGCCGGCAAGGATTTGTTCGTCACCGCCATCGGCGCCGGCACGACCTATCCGGACTACAAACCGGCTCCGTTCATCGTCGGCAGCGAGATCGACGGCGCCGACATGGTCACCGTGGTGTCGGAGGGCGTGTTCTCCTACTGCGGCCTGAAGGTGAAGATCGACACCGACCGTCATCTGGGCGCGGAAACCGCGACGGTTCGATCCGGCGGCGAGGCGGTCGGACACGTCACCACCGCCGAATACGGCAGCCAGATGCTCAGCATCGGCGGCGTGCATCGCCTGACGGGCGGCAGCAAGAAGGAAGGTGTGGCGACCTGCGACACGATGCTGCGGCTTGCCAATGGCGACCCGCTGGAACTGACCATCGACGGGGGCGCCGGCGTGATCGTGCAGTCCGGCCAGCCGCCGGTTGTCGATGGCGTGCCCGAACAACGGATGCGCGTCGGCTGCGGATCGGCGACCATCGGCATCTTCGCCAATCAATGGCTGGGCCACGCGGATGAGGTCATCGTCGTGGACGACCACATCACCGGAGTGCTGACCGAACATCAGGCCGGGCGGTTTCTGGATATGCGGCCCGCCGGACTGCGGGTGCGCGGCCGGCGGTCCACCCCCGGCCGCTATTTCCAGGTCGCCAATCCCGGCATGGGCTGGGGCGGCACCGACATCCAGGACCCGCTGGCGATTATCGAACGCATCGACCCGAAAATCGCCTGGCCGGGACTGCGGCTGCTGATGGTGTCCACCACCGGGGAACACGCCGCCTGGTTCGTGCTGGACGACACCCTGACCCCGCGGCCCGAACCGATGCCGGACGCCATCGCCAATGCCGTCGCGCGGATCGGCGAGAACTGCGAACCGGCATTATGCACCGTGTTGTTCATGGCCGGGGCCGGCGGGTCGCTGCGGGCGGGTGCCACCGACAATCCCGTGCTGCTGACCCGGTCGGTGCAGGCCGGCCGCACCCGCGTCACCAGCGGCGGCGCGCCCGTTTATATCTGGCCCGGCGGCGGCATCACCTACATGACCGATGTCGCCCGCATGCCCGCCAATGCATTCGGCAGCGTACCGACTCCGGCGCTGGTAGCGCCTATCGAATTTACCCTGCCGCTGGCCGATTACCTGCGCCTGGGCGGGCATGCCGGACGCATTCGCCGCCTGGACGAGATCGTGCGCGCCCACCGGCCCCGATCCGTGCTGCTGCCCGCCGGAACGGTTTTTCCGGTGCCATGAGCGCGGTCGCCGCCCTGCTGCCGGACGGACGCCTGCACCTGCAACACGGCCCCATCGACTGCCTGTGCCGGGCGTGGGGCGACCCGGCGGAGATCGCCGCCGCTTACCGCCAGGCGGCCGGGTTTTTCGCCGGCGTTTTGAACGATCTGTGCGGCGAGTTGCCGCTGTTGCGCACGCCGCTGCCCGCCCCCCGGCCGGCCGGGGCGGTGGCGCGCGCGATGCACGCCGCCTGCCTGCCGTTCGCCGGCCGTTTCATCACCCCGATGGCCGCCGTTGCCGGCGCGGTCGCGGACGCGGTTCTGGCGGCGATGATCCAGGACCGGGCGGTAACCCGTGCGTTCGTCAACAATGGCGGCGATATCGCGTTCCACCTGACGCCGCGCACATCGTTGCGGTGTGCGCTGGTAACGGATATTTCGATCCATGCGCCTGCCGGCGACGGAGAAACCCTTGGTTCGGATGGCACCTTCCTTCTGTCCGCCGCCCATCCCGCCCGGGGCATCGCCACGTCGGGCAGAGCGTGCAAGGGACAGGGGGGACGGAGCTTTTCCCTGGGGATCGCGGACTCCGTGACCATCCTGGCCCGCACCGCCGCGCAGGCCGACGCTGCCGCAACCATCGTAGGCAATGCCGTCGATCTGCCCGGCCACCCGGCCATAACCCGCCGTCCCGCCAGCGGAATCGATCCCGCCAGCGACCTCGGCGACCGGCTGGTTACCTTCGGCGTTGGCCCGCTGTCGGAAGATGACGCGAACACCGCCCTCGACGCCGGAGAAACGATGGCCGATACATTGCTCCGAACCGGGCTGATCGCGGGCGCCGTCCTGGCGCTGCGCGGCCGGTTGCGCGTCCGTCTTCCAACCCCGGCGATGCTGGAACCCGCATGATCCGCAAACTGTTCGTTATCGTCGAGGAAACCCACCAGGAAGCCGGCCAGACCATCGCGCCGCCAACGCGCAAGGCCGCCGCCATCGCGGTGATCGGCAACCCGCACGCCGGCCGCCACTCCGCCGATTTGTCCGCGCTCATCGAAACCGGCGCGCATCTCGGTGCCCTGCTGGGTCAGCGCGCCGTTGCCGCCCTGGGCATCGCGCCGGCCGATGCGCAAAGCTATGGCAAGGCGGCGATCGTGGGCGAGGACGGGGAGCTTGAACACGCCGCCGCCATCCTGCATCCGAAACTCGGCGCCCCGCTGCGCCTGGCCGTGGAGCAAGGCGCCGCCCTGGTCCCCAGCGCCAAGAAGCGCGGCGGCATGGGCACCGCCATCGATGTTCCGCTCGGTCACAAGGACGCCGCCTTCGTGCGCAGCCATTTCGACGCGATGGAAATCCGCGTGCCCGACGCGCCGCGGCGCGACGAAATCGTGGTCGCCGTGGCGGTCACCGACAGCGGCCGCCCCTTGCCGCGCATCGGCGGACTGAGCGTGGACCAGATCGAAGGCAAGGATGGGCTGCGTTAGGATGGCAATCGCCGAGGTTCGGCCATGACGCGCACACCCCGCAACCCAGTCAGGAGATAAACCCCGATGCACCTCCGCCGTCGCACGTTACTCGCCACCGCCGCCACGCTCGCCGCACCCGCGATCGTCCGGGCACAGGGCGATACGCCCATCCGCATCGGCGAAATCAACTCCTACACCGCCGTCCCCGCCTTTACCCTGCCGTATCGCAACGGATGGCAACTGGCGGCCGAGCATGTTAACGCGGCCGGCGGGGTCCTCGGCCGCACGATCGAGGTGGTCAGCCGCGACGATGCCGGCCATCCGCCCGACGCGATCCGTCTCGCCGGCGAACTGATCAACGACCGGAAGGTGGACCTGCTCGCCGGAACGTTCCTGTCGAATATCGGCCTGGCCATCGGCGACTTCGCCCTCCAGAACAAGAAACTGTTTGTCGCCGGAGAGCCGCTGACCGATGCGCTGGTCTGGGCCAAGGGCAATCGTTACACCTATCGCCTGCGCCCCTCCACCTATATGCAGGCCGCCATGCTGGCCGATGACGCCGCCAAACTGAAGGCCAAACGCTGGGTCACCGTCGCCCCCAACTACGAATACGGCCAATCCGCGGTCAAATGGTTCAAACAGTTGCTGACCGAACGCCAGCCGGACGTGGAATTCGTCGGCGAACAGTGGCCCGCACTGGGAAAAATCGACGCCGGCGCCACGGTTTCCGCACTGGCGGAATTAAAGCCCGACGCGATCTATAACGTTACGTTCGGCGCCGACCTGACCAATTTCGTCCGCCAGGGCAACACCCGCGGCCTGTTCGACGGTCGCGGCGTCGTCTCCGTCCTGACCGGCGAACCCGAATACCTGTTGCCGCTCGGCGAAGAAACGCCGGGCGGCTGGATCGTTACCGGATATCCCGTCGATAGCCTGACCGACCCCGCCAATAAAAAATTCATCGACGCCTACAAGGCGAAATACAACGAATTGCCGAAAATGGGCTCCGTCGTCGGCTATGCACTGATCAATTCCATCGTGGCGGGTATCGCGAAAGCCGGCTCCGCCGATACCGAAAAGATGGCCGATGCCTTCGGCGGCACCAGCTTCGAAACGCCGTTCGGCCCGGCCTTGTGGCGCGGCATCGATCATCAAAGCACCCTTGGCACCTATGTCGGGAAGACCGCGCTGAAAGACGGCAAGCCGGCAATGACCGACTGGCGCTACGTCGATGGCGCATCCGCATTGCCGTCCGATGCCGCGGTCGCAAAGATGCGCCCCGCCTGAACGTGGGCTTCATCCTTGTTCAGTTCCTGACGGGACTGGCCAGCGCATCGTCGCTGTTCCTGGTCGCGGCCGGGCTGACCGTGATCTTCGGCGTCACCCGCGTCGTCAACTTCGCGCACGGCTCGCTGTATATGCTGGGTGCCTACCTCGGCTGGACCATCCTGTCCGCATTGCCAAGGGATCCGGCGTGGTTCGCGTTGGGTGTGGTCCTGACCGGAGCGGGCGTCGCCGCCATTGGCATGACGATCGAAACGACGTTACTACGCCGTATCTACAAAGCCCCCGAACTGCTGCAACTGCTGGCGACGTTCGGCGTCGTCCTGATCGTGCAGGACGTGGTGCTGAAGGTCTGGGGTCCGGACGATCTGACGCTGCCAAGACCCCGGTGGATGCGCGCCTTCGTTACCATCGCGGATCAGCGCGTGCCGGTTTACGATCTGCTGACGATCGCCATCGGCCCGCTTATGTTGCTGGGCCTGTGGCTGCTGTTCACCCGCACCCGCTGGGGCACCCTGGTCCGAGCGGCGACTCAGGACCGGGAGATGGTTGCCGCGCTGGGCGTCGATCAGCGGCGGCTGTTCACCGCCGTCTTCGCCCTCGGCGCCGGATTGGCCGGAATTGGCGGCGCCCTGGCCCTGCCGGACGGATCGGCCAACGGCCAGATGGACCTGACCGTCATCACCGATGCCTTCGTGGTGGTCGTGGTCGGCGGTCTCGGCAGCCTGCCGGGTGCCTTTCTGGCCAGCCTGACAATCGCCCTGCTCCAGGCCTTCGGAATCGTTCTGTTTCCAAAAATCACCCTGGTCCTGGTCTTCATCGTCATGGCCGTCGTCCTGGTGCTGCGGCCCAACGGTCTGCTCGGTCGCCCGCTGGCCGCCGCGCGAGGCGATGCCAACACACCGGCCCTGGTCAGGGCCGCCGTTCCGGCTCTGCGCTGGCTTGGCGCGGCTGTGCTGCTGCTGGCCGCCCTGGCGCCGCTGTTCGCCGGCCCGTTCGCGCTGTCGGTGCTGACGGAAATGGCGATCGCGATGCTGTTCGCGGCGTCCCTGCACGCGATGATGGGGCCCGGCGGCATGGTCAGCTTCGGCCACGCCGCATGGTTCGGCCTGGGGGCTTATGGAGCGGCATTCGCGGTCAAGGGCCTGGCCCTATCGATGCCGGCGGCCCTGATCATTGCCCCGGCCGGCGCGGCGCTCGCGGCCCTGCTGTTCGGAGGCTTCGTGGTGCGGTTGTCCGGCGTGTATCTGGCAATGCTGACGCTGGCGTTCGCCCAGATTGTCTGGGCCATCATGTTCCAGGCGGTATCGGTTACCGGTGGCGACAACGGCATCCTGGGCGTCTGGCCCGCCGCATGGGCAACGGACCCGCGGACCTACTACTGGCTGACACTGGCCATCTGCACCGCCGGTGTGCTGCTGCTGCGCCGTATCTTGTATGCGCCGTTCGGTTACGCCCTGCGCGCGGCACGCGATTCCGAAACGCGGGCCGCCGCTATCGGACTGAACGCGGCCTGGCTGCGGCTGGCCGCGCTGGTCATGGCCGGTGCCGCCGCCGGGCTGGCCGGCGGGCTAACCGCCTTCGCCAAGGGCAGCGTCTTTCCCGGCTATGTCTCCATCGGCCGATCCGTCGATGCGCTGCTGATGGTGCTGCTGGGCGGGGTGCAGAGCATGGCCGGCCCGGTCGCCGGCGCACTTGTCTATACCGGCCTGTTCGACATCCTGCTGATGGTCACCGATCTGTGGAGATTGGTGCTGGGACTGTCGATCGTTGCGCTGGTGCTGATATTCCCGCAGGGCATCGCCGGCACCGTCCATCGCCTGTGGCTGCGCGGGCGGGAAGCATGACCGTCCTGGCGGTTGCCGGTCTCGTCAAAAGCTTCGGCGGCGTCCAGGCGGTGAATGGCGTGTCCTTCAGCGTGGCGGCGGGCGAGATGCTGGCCCTGATCGGCCCGAACGGGGCCGGCAAATCCACCTGCTTCAATATGCTGAACGGCCAGATCAAGCCCGATTCCGGCCGCATCGCGCTGAACGGCCGTAACATCGCCGGATTGTCGCCGAACCGCGTCTGGCGGCTGGGCGTGGGACGCACCTTCCAGATCGCCGCAACCTTCGCGTCGATGACCGTGCGGGAGAACGTGCAGGTCGCACTGCTGGCCCATCGCCGCCACATCTGGCGCTTTTGGCGCCCCGCCGCCGCCTGGTTCGTGCCGGAAGCGGACGCGCTGCTGACCCAGGTGGGCATGCGCGATCAGGCCGAACGCGCCGCCAGCGTGCTGGCCTATGGCGACCTGAAACGGCTGGAACTGGCAATCGCCCTGGCCAACGCGCCCCGGCTGCTGCTGATGGACGAACCCACCGCCGGCATGGCCCCGGCCGAACGGACGGCGCTGATGCAGCTCACCCGCTCGCTGGCATCGCGGCAGGGACTCGCCGTGCTGTTCACCGAACACGATATGGACGTGGTGTTCGGCGTCGCCACCCGGATCGTCGTGCTCAACCGCGGCGAACTCATCGCCGAGGGCGACGGCCCCACGATCCGGGCCGACCCCCGCGTGCGGGCGGTCTATCTTGGCTCCGGCGTAACGAGCGGCGGTCACCGATGCTGAATGTCGCCGATGTTCACAGCTATTATGGACGGGCGCATATTTTGCAGGGCGTATCGTTCGCGCTTCCGGCGGGCGCGGTCATGGTCCTGCTCGGACGCAACGGCGCGGGCAAAAGCACCACGATGAAAACGCTGATCGGCATCGTGCGGCCGGCCCAGGGTCGTATCGAATTTGCCGGCGCGGACATCGCGGGGTGGGACACCCACCGGATCGCCCGCGCCGGCCTGGGATACGTGCCGGAGGAACGCCGGATCTTCACCGATCTGACGGTGATGGAAAATCTGGAAGTCGGTCGCCAGCCGGCCCGCGACAACCGGCCGCCCTGGACCCCGGACCGGCTGTTTGCCCTGTTCCCCAACCTCGGGCGCATGCGAAACCGGACGGGAGGGCGCATGAGCGGCGGGGAACAGCAGATGCTGGCCATCGCCAGGACGCTGATGGGCAATCCCCGCCTGCTGCTGCTCGACGAACCCAGCGAGGGACTGGCGCCGGTGATCGTGGAAGAAATGGCGAACGCTATCCTGGCGCTGAAGCAGGAAGGCGTGACCGTTTTCCTGGCCGAACAGAACCCGCACTTCGCCGCCCGCGTCGCGGACCGGGCGACGGTGATCGAGCAAGGCAGGATCGTCTGGACCGGAACCATGGCCGCGTTGCAGGCGGATGAGGCAGCGCGATCCGCTTATCTGGCGGTTTAGGCGACGCTGGCAAATAAGTGCGTCAGCACGCCAGCACAGTTGCCGAGCAAAACACGAGCTTAGGGCATGGCCTGAGCCGGGGCGGCGCTATCCGCCCACTACTTCCGGCACCCGTTCGGCCGGGGGCGTATTCCGGCTGCGGCCGCAGCGGACGATCCCGTCGATCACCACCATGCCAATCCCCGGCAGATCGCCCTTGCGCACGCTGTCGAGCAAATCGGTCCCCGCCGAATGCTGCGCCCGGTCCAAAAACACCAGATCGGCCGCCCGGCCGGGTTCGATCAGGCCGCAATCCAGGCTCCGCATCCGGGCGGTATTGCCGGTGGCGCAGCAGAACAAGGTTTCGGCCGGCATGTCCCCCACCGATGACAGCAGCGCGATCATCCGCAGGATCCCCAGCGGCTGCACGCCCGATCCGGCCGGACTGTCGGTCCCCAGGATCACCCGTTCCATCTGCCCCAGTTCGCGCGCATATCGCAGCGCCATCAGCCCGGCCAGTTCGTTGCCATTATGCACGATTTCGATGCCGCGCGAACAGCCTTCGCACAGGCAGCGGATTTGCGACAGCGGCAGGGCCGTATGGCCGCCGTTGATGTGGCCGATGATGTCGGCATCGGCCTCCAGCACCGTGTCGGCATCGATATAGCCCGATCCCGGCACCGATGGGCCGCCGGTATGAATGGTGCTTTGAATGCCGGCCTTGCGGGCCCAGGCGACCATCTCCTTGGCCTCATACCCGGCTTTCACGCTGCCCAGCCCGACCTCGCCCAGCAGCCGCACACCGGCTTGCGCCAGTTCCACGAAATCGCTCTCCACCATGCCCTTTTCGATCACCGGCGCGCCGCCCAGCACTTTCACGCCGCCGGGCCGGAAATTCTCGTACGCCCGCTGAGCGGTAATCGCCAGCGCCTTGACCCCGACGATGTCGCGCGGCCGGCCGGGCAGATGCACTTCGCCGGCCGAAACCATCGTCGTTACGCCGCCATGCAGGAACGAATCGATCCAGCCGAACTGTCCCTGCCGCGGCGTCCAATCGCCGAACACCGGATGAACGTGGCTGTCGATCAGGCCGGGCGACACGGCGCAGCCATGCGCATCGATGGTGACGCGGGCGTCGCCGATGTCGCAATCCGCCCGCTTTCCAACGGCGGCGATGCGGCCGTCTTCCACGACGATCGTATCCGCATCCAGGATGGGTGCTTCCAGCGCGCCGGACAGCAGCAGGCCGATATTGCCGATCACCAGTTTGCCGGTTTGCCGTTCCGGACCCGCGGTCAATGCCATGCCATCGTTCCTTTTTTTGTGCCGGTCAGCCAAGTTTGCGCAGCAGGGCCAGCAGGTGCTGCTGTTCGTCCCCAGTCAGCGGATCGAGTGTCGCCTGCGTGATCTGCCTTGCCTCGATGACGGCTTGCGCGGCGAGCGCCACGCCAGCGGGCGCCGGGGCCAGCACGATCGTCCGTCGGTCGGACGGATCGGCCGTCCGGGTCACCAGCGAGCGATCCATAAGGCGACGCACCACCCCTTGGATGGTGGCCGGGTCCATGGCGGAGAGGCGGCCGAGTTGATTCTGCGTGACACGCTTAAGTTCCACGATTTTGATCAGCGCGGTAAACTGCGTCGGCGTCAAATCGGCGCCGGTCATGCCGCCGGCGAAGATGGCGGTGTGCCGCTGGTGGGCGCGCCGCAGCAGGAAGCCCACCTGATCCTCGACGACATAGCCGCCGAATACGCCACCGGATCGCTCGGTTCCGGCAGGCTGAGAAGGCGGCAACTCCGACCGGTTTGCATATCTCATCGCACAGCGTTCATATCCGCTCGGTCGTTCGTCTGCAAACGACCTTCATGCACCGGCCGCCGCGGCCGGCTGGCATTGCGCCCGGCGTTGGCGGGACTACCCTTGTGCGAATGAAATTCGCACTTTCCGCACTGCTCATCCTTGCGATAATCTGGCTTTATCCGCTGGCGGCGGAGGTCAGCGGCGATGCTTGCGGTGCGTTGGCCTCGGCGGCGTTGCGCATCGAAACCGGCTCCGACCCGATGACGGTGTCACCGACGGGCGTTTCGCTTATTCCACCGACCGGGGATTTTATCGCCGCCGACACTGCTCGGGGGTTGCATCCGTCGCTTCCGTCCCCGCTGGTCTGCACCGGGTATTACTGGCGCCTTGTGGCCGATCCGGGATTCGTGCGGGTCATTCAGAATCCCGACCCCCAGGAGTGACCGGCCTTCGCGGGAACAGGGTCGTGCCATACCAGACCGGATTGACCCAGGTAGAACAGGTCAACGCGGGCCGGTAGGGGTTATTTTTAGCGTTACCGTCCAAGCCGGCGCGCGATACAATTCGGCCGAATGGATGGCTCGGTCATCCGTTCCGCCACCTGGCATCACGGATTCGCGTGTTTTCCGTGCTGGCGGAGCGCCGCGTCGGCTTTCATCTTCTGATCAGGCGACAAAGCGCCATACAACGCTGAAAATGCGCCATTAAGTTGTTGCATATTCGCAGCATGCCGAGCGGCGATGTCGGTGAGGGATTGGATATTTTGAGGAGCGGTCATGGTCGCGAGATCGGTTCGGCGGCGCACCATCATCGCCCCCATATCCTGGGCGTTGGTGCCGACAACGCCGGCATAGTGCGCCCATAACGATTCCTGGGCTGGGGTTATGCCAATTTCGGCATGCATCCGGGCCAGCCGGTGTTCCATACGCGCCGACACGTCCGGGGCGGAGAGCGAAGCACCCGCCGGCGGCGTTTGCGCGCCGGCAACAACCGGCATTGTCAGCAGAGCCGCCATCAAGGCCATGGAGGTCATCGATTTCATCGTCACGCTTTCGTTCTCCTCACCATCGCGAACATCGGGCCATACGCCCGGCCCGACGCCTTCAAGGTTGTTTCAGCCGATCGGACTCAATCGTCGTCGTCACCGCCGCCGTCGCCGCCAAATCCAAACCCGCCAAACGATGGGGCGAACATGCCTGGTCCGCCGAAGCCGCCCATTTCATCGTCGCCGCCATAGCCATAGCCACCGCCACCAAAGCCTTCGCCGCCGTAGCCGCCCATTCCATAACCGCCAGGCTCGAATCCGCCCATGCAGCCGCCCAGCGCGCCAACCGCCATCAGCAATCCCAACCTTACGGCCAATTGTCTCACGTTCGCCTCCGACGGACAGTCAATTCTTGAGCCTTAAATAGCTATGCAAGGCTCGCGTTCGCAAGTCCTTTAATAGGCCGGCGCCGCTTGCCCGGATCGTGCGGCTGACCGATGCTGGGCGTGGCCCGCCGCAACGACGGCAATTCCGGCGGCGCGCGGCCTTCATTTTCAGAAATCCCGTCCCACATCGAATTGGCACCGTCAGGGATTGTCATGCCGTCCACGCCATCCCAGCCCACCGTGCTGATAACCGGCACATCCACCGGCGTCGGCCTTTGTACCGCGCTGCGTTTTGCCGGCGCCGGTTACCGCACCATCGCGACGATGCGCGACACGGGCAAGGCCGCCGAATTGCTGGATTTGGCCAAGGCCGCGTCCGTGCAAGTCATCGTTCGGCCGCTCGATGTCGTCCGGCAGGCTTCGATCCAGGATACCGTTGACGGCGCGATCGCCGAATTCGGCGGCATCGATGTCCTGGTGAACAACGCCGGCGCGGGGTTCATCGGCAGCATCGAACAGACCGGCGACGACGACCTGCGGCGAATCATGCAGGTCAATTTCTTCGGGGTCTGGAACACCGCCAAGGCCGTCGTACCGCACATGCGCCAGCGCGGATCCGGCAGGATCATCAGCGTTACCAGCATCGGCGGGCTGATCGGCCAGCCGTTCAACGAGGCATACTGCGCCGCGAAATTCGCGGTCGAGGGCATGATGGAAGGCTTCGCACCCCTCGCCCGCCGGATGGGACTCCACGTCAGCCTGATCGAACCTGGCCCGGTCAACACCGAATTCGTCGCCAATGTCCGTGCGGCCAGCGCAGGAACCGCCGCCGTCCTCCTGCCTCCCTACGACCGCATGTTCAATGCCTATATCGGTGCTTCCGCCGGGGTCTTCGCCCAGTATGGGCAAACCGGCGACGACATCGCCCGGATCATTCTGGCCGCCGCCCAGGCCGAAACGCCGCATTTCCGCTATATAACGTCCGATTTCGCGCGGATGGTCGTAAAGCCCAAAGTCGCCGACATGACCGGCGACAGCGTCGTCGAAGCGTTCGCGGCGCGTCTCGGCGACTGACCCGGTGGCGCGTTCGCAATCGTCCGCACGCGCGGCTGTCTGCCAGGAACGACAATGACAGACCTGTCACCGCTGACCGCCGGCGCTTCGTCCCTGCCCTATACCGATCCGGCGTTTCCAGACCGGCCGCTGGTGCTTCACGCCGCCCGTCCGGGCGGGTGGCACCCTGGCATGCCCATCCTGTTCGTCCATCACGGCGTCGCCCGCAATGGCAAGGATTATCGCGATTTCTGGCTGCCCCATGTCGATGCCGGCCGCATGCTGGCCATCGCGATCGAGTTCCCCGAGGCCAGTTTTCCCGAATATCTCTGGTATAATTTCGGTAACCTGCATACCGCGGGCGGCGCCGAGAACCCGCGAGACCGATGGACTTTCGGCATAGATGACCGCCTGTTCGACGCCTTGTGCGCGCAAGGCCTGACAACCGTCCCCCGGTACGGCCTGTTTGGCCACTCCGCCGGCGGGCAATTTGTTCACCGCATGCTGTCGTTCGGCTACCGCGATCGGGTGGCGGTCGCGGTCAGCGCGAACGCCGGCACCTATGCGATGCCCGATCTGACGATCGGCTGGCCTTGGGGCCTGGGCGGCACGGGCCTGTCGCCGGACGATCTGGGGGCGTGGCTGGCGTTTCCGCTGACGGTCATGGCCGGCACGGACGATACCAAAACCACCGGGCGTTACTTTCCCAAGGGACCGAACTCGTTGAAACAAGGCCCGACACGGCACGCACGCGCGCATGCTTATCTGCGCCGCGGCCAAACCGCGGCCGCCGCATTGGGGATCGTTCCGCGGTGGACCGTTATCGACGTGCCCAATGTTGGGCATGACGGGCGGCGCATGTCCGCCGCCGCGGCGCCGCTGATCGCCGCGGCGCTGTCTTCCGGCCCACCGAGCGCCTGAATCGCCGCATTGCCGGCTGCAATCTATGGATTGAACAATGCCGCGCGACATCCGATGATGGTAGGTAGCATGTCCGAAACCAACAGCGCCTTTCTCCGCGAACGAGATCGTTACTTCGCCCCCAGCGTTCTGGCACCGTTCGTGGACGATGTCGCGCGCCGGCTGATGCGCCTGACCATGGGACCGCTGCTGGAAGTCATGTGCGACACCGGTGTGCTCACCCAGGCGATGGCATCGTCGCTGTCGGCCGGCCTGACCATTGTCGCCACCGACCCAAACCGGACGGCGATCGACCATGCCGCTGCCAAGCCTGGCATGGCGAGGATCAACTGGCAGGTGGCCCATCCCGACGCGCTGTCGTTTCCGGACGCCGCGTTCGGCATGGTGACCTGCCATTTCGGCGTCACCGGACTGGCGAACCGGGTTCGCGTCTATCGGGAAATCAGGCGGGCGATCAAGCCGAACGGCCGGTTCGTGTTCAGCATACCCGGCGCGATCCGGCTCAACCCCGTTGCCGCCTGCCTGGACAATGTCTTGCAGGACCTGTTCCCGCACGACCCGCCGGACTTCCTGACCCACGTGCTGCACGGCTACGCCGACAACGATGCCGTGGACGACGATCTGACCGAAGCCGGTTACACCGACGCGATCTACACCAGCGTGGAACGGCCGTTCGCGGCGCAGTCCGCGCGCGACGCCGCGGCCGCTTATTGTCTTGGAACGCCGCTTCGGTCCCAGCTTTACGCCCGGTCGCCCAACGGCATGGAATCGATTTTGCAAGCCGCCACCGCCGCACTGGAAGCCAGGTTCGGATCCGGTCCGGTTGCCGCCCCGATGCGGGCACATGTCATCTCCGCCGCCGGATGAGCCGGGTCGCCGTCATCGGCGGCGGTTCGGTGGGCCTGGCCTGCACCCTGGAACTGCTGCGCGACGGACACTCCGTTTCGCTGATCGAGCCAGGCCCGTTCGGCGGTTCGCAAGCTGCCAGTCATGGCAACGGCACACTGCTCAATCCCAGTTCGGTCATTCCGGTTTCCTGCCCCGGATTGTGGCGGAAGATTCCAGGATATCTGATGAACCGCGACGGCCCGTTGACCATCCGCTGGTCGTATCTGCCCGCCCTGCTGCCATGGCTGTCGCGATTCGCCGCCGCTGGCGCGACCCCCGCCAAGGTCGCGGCCATCGCGCGGGCGCTGCGTCCACTGCTGGCGGACGCCCCGGCGCTGCATCTGGCGCTCGCCCAGGACGCTGGCGTGGGCGACCTGATCGACCGCCAGGGGGTGTTGTTCGTCTTCCCCAGCCGGACGGCATTCGCGGCCGAAGCACTGTCATGGCGCGTGCGCCACGATAACGGCATACGCTGGCTGGAACTGGATGCGGACGAACTGCGTCAGCGGGAGCCATCGCTGAACCCGCGTTACACCTTCGGGCTGCTTGCCACTGAAAACGGCCAGTGTCGCGACCCCGGTGCGTATGTGGCGGCCCTTGCTCGGCATGCGGCGGCGCTGGGGGCGACGATCGTGCCGAACCGGGCGACCGGGTTCCGCATGCGTTCCGGACGACTTCAGGCGGTGACGACCCAAAACGGGGATGTCGCCTGCGACAAGGCCGTCATCGCGGCGGGCGCCTGGTCGGAACCGCTGGCCGCGGCGGCCGGCGACCGCGTCTGGCTGCAAACCGAACGCGGCTATCATGTGACGATCGCCGATCCGGGAATCGAGCCGCGTTATCCGGCGATACCCAGCGACGGAAAGATGGCCTGCGCGATGACGCCGGCCGGACTGCGCGTGGCGGGCCAGGTGGAACTGGCGGGACTGGACGACCCGCCGGACTGGAGGCGCGCCGATGCATTGCTGGCGTTTGCCCGCACCGTGTATCCAGGGTTGCCCGCCGATCCGCCGCCGGAGCGGGTGACGCGATGGATGGGGCACCGCCCGTCCACGCCGGACGGATTACCGGTGCTGGGACTGGCGTCCGGATGCCCGGATGTGGTTCATGCGTTCGGACACGGTCATGTCGGGCTGACCGCCGCCGCGATGACCGGCAAAATCGTCGCCGGCCTTGTCGCCGCCCGGCCGGCGCCGTTCGTGCTGACCCCATAT
Source organism: Pseudomonadota bacterium (assembly GCA_021805565.1). Lineage (GTDB taxonomy): Bacteria > Pseudomonadota > Alphaproteobacteria > Acetobacterales > Acetobacteraceae > Rhodopila. Next base: position 233,082 of record JAJZFA010000013.1, on the reverse strand, counting down.
GCGGCGACGCGATTCCGGCCATAGGGCAGTGCTTGCGACGAGCGGTCATCCCGCCGTTTCCGCGGATACCCGCATGGCGAAAGCGCGCGTTCGCTGATAAACGTCCGCGTCATGACCAAAAAGCGATCCGACCGGACCTCCGAACTCCTCGGACGGCTCTGGCGCGAACATCTGCTCCATCACAAGCCGCGTTTGGCACTGGTGCTGGCGCTCACCCTGCTGATGGCCGGCACAACCGCGCTGTATCCGGTGGTCATCAACCACGCGTTCGACATGTTCACCGATCACGACCGCCGCATTCTGTATCAGATTCCGGCTTTGGTCGTGGCGATCACCGGCGTTAAGGCGCTGGCGCAGTATTTTCAGAACGTTCAGGTGCAGCAGATCGTGCTGATGACGATCCGCGACCTGCAAGGCCGCATGTTCGCCCATCTGACCAATGCCGATCTCGCGCGCCTGGAACGCGAGGCACCGGCCCAGCTTGCCGCGCATTTTACCACGGATGCCGCGACGATCCGCGAGGCACTGACCCGCACGGTCAACGGCACCGCCGACGTGGTCACCGTGATCGGGCTGGTCGGCAGCATGATCTATCTGAACTGGCTGCTGTCGCTGATCGCCGCCGCGCTTTATCCGCTGGCCATCATGCCGATCGAGCGGATCGGACGGCGGGTACGCCGAGCGTCGGGCGGCATGCAGGAACGGGTTGGCGAAACAGCGGCCCTGCTGAACGAAAGCTTCGCCCAGGCGCGTACCGTTCGTGCCTATCGCCTGGAATCCAGCGAATCGCGCCGGGCGGAGGCCGCTTTCCAGCACCTTTACAAGTCGCTGCTGCGGATGACCAAAAGCCGGTCGCGCGTCGAACCCGTGCTGGAAGTGCTGGGCGGTGCCGCCGTCGCGGCGGTGATCGGGTTCGAGGGCTGGCGCGCCGCGGTCAGCGACCATGCACTCGGCGATTTCACCGGCTTCGTCGCCGCCTTGCTGATCGCCGCCCGGCCGCTTCGCGCACTGGGGTCGCTGAACGCGGCCTTGCAGGAAGGCCTGGCCGGGATGGTGCGCGTGTTCGCCATTATCGATGAACATGCCACCATCGCCGACGCGCCGGATGCCAGACCGCTGCCCGCCGGACCCGGCGATGTCGTGTTCGACGCGGTGGGGTTCGTCTATCCCGACGGCCGCACCGGACTGGCCGGATTGTCGTTTCACGCGCGGCCCGGCACCACCGTCGCGCTGGTTGGTCCGTCGGGTGGCGGAAAATCCACCGCTCTGGCACTTATTCCGCGCCTGCACGACGCGACCGGCGGTGCGGTTCGCATCGACGGTTCCGATGTGCGGACAGTCACGCTTGCCAGCTTGCGCGACAGCATCGCCTATGTCGGCCAGGACGCGCTGCTGTTCGACGATACCGTGGCCGCCAATATCGCGATGGGCAGGCCGGGTGCCGCTCGGCCCGCGATCGAGGCCGCGGCCACGGCCGCCGCGGCCGCCGGATTTATCGCCGCGCTGCCGCTGGGCTACGATACCGTCGTCGGACCGGGCGGTCAGCGCCTGTCCGGCGGGCAGCGCCAGCGTGTGGCCCTGGCGCGCGCGCTGCTGCGCGATCCCCGTATTCTGCTGTTGGATGAGGCGACCAGTGCACTGGATACCGAAAGCGAGGCCGCCGTGCAGATGGCGCTGGCCACGCTGCGCAAGGGCCGCACCACGATTGTTATCGCTCACCGGCTGTCCACGGTGCGGGACGCCGATCTTGTCGTTGCGCTGGCCGAGGGGCGCGCACAGGAAAGCGGCACCCACGCCGAACTGATGGAGCATGACGGCCTGTACGCTCGGCTGGTACGAAGCCAGAGCCTGCTAGGCGCATGACCGGCTTTGGGCGATCGCGACGCAGCCGCTTTTGAAACGAGTTCGCGACCTGGCGGCACGGTCTGGGCACCGCTGCATCGACGCGGGCGACGGGACGCCCGGTCTTCGTCCAGCGATGGACGTTGGTCGCCGCGTGGGATGACGATTGCCTGGCAAGCGTTATCGCCGCGCGAAAACCGCCACCGGGGTTTGCGGTTCCGCGATAGGTCTTGAGGGTTGCGAAGGCGGCCGCTAGTTTAATTTTTCGATTGGACGGATGGCCGAGCGGTTGAAGGCACCAGTCTTGAAAACTGGCGTGGGTGTGAGCCCACCGTGGGTTCGAATCCCACTCCGTCCGCCACTTCGGAACAGAACCGCGAACGCAGGGCGTAGCCGATTTTACGCCTGAGGCGCTATGCTCGCGACGGCGCTCGGTTCGCTCGTTGCAGTGGCCGAACACGAAGGCCAGGTAGAGGGCACGACATAAAGATCGGGCGGCAGTTCGCCCAACGTGGCGCGGCCGAGTAAAGGGGAGCGGTGCGGAGACATTTCGGCAAAATCGCGCGAGCGGACAACAAGTGGAACGGCCCGATCCTCGCCGTGGCTAGGCTTTGGACCATTGCACGTCACGACTCCTGCCTGGTCCTCGGCGAGACAGCCAGCCCCAGGAACACGAGAACGGCCTGATTGAGCCGCAGAATATCCTCATCGTCCAACCTGCCAACGCGCGCGCCGACTTTGGTCTTTGGGACGGTAGAAATCTTGTCCACCATCAAACGGCACGCCGCCCGCAGGCCATTCCGCTCGTTGGGCTGCACTGGCAGGCGGAACAGCGGCGCGTCCGTCTCATCCTTGGTGAAGGCGCAGATGGAGATCGAGTCGGTCGCGTCGAAACTATCGTCTTGAACGATGACGACGGGACGCGGTTTGCCCGCGTAGTTCTTGCCGCCGGCAACGGTCCAGATGTCGCCGCGCCTCACTCATCGCCCCAGTCCGCGACGGCGTCGATGAACGCCTGATCGTTTACCGCATGAGCGCTGGCGGCGATGACGACTGACTGACGATGCGCTTCGGAACGGAAGGTGGGGGAGCGCACGTCCGGCACCCAAATCTGGATCGGGCGCAGACCCTGAGCGCGCAGCCGGTTGCGATGTTCCCGCACCTTGATGCGCGAGGGCTTGGCGTTTGATGCCGAGGCCATGACAAGTCTCCGATGAAGTTACATGTAACCTACCATGAACTGCCGGACTTCGCCAATCCTTTCACCGCGTATCGTTACCAGGGGACGAACTAGCCCCCCTTTCCGGCCCTTTCCGGACCAATGAGGTGGGGGTCATTTCTCGAATATCGAAAAATAGTTCATAAAGTAATGAAAAATGACGATCGCTCCAAGCCGCACCTCGCGGCCTGTATCTCCCTCTCTTATTCGGATCTGATTTCGACCCTGGAACACGCCCATAGTCCCGGATCGAAGCCCAACGTCGCCGTTGCCAAAAAGACTCATTCTGCCCTAAATGGCGAATGGATCGCTACGGGAATCGGTCATGAAAGCAGGGCTATCGCATATGGAACTCTATCGCCAACTTTGCGGTCCTTCAGTCATTCTGGTCGGCCAGAGTCGGTCACATATCCCAAAAACAAGCGCTCTCCAGTCGTTTAGACGCTGAAAAATTCTATATGCGATGGCCCTGGTCATGAAAGCCATGTCGGCACGCGCGGCGAAGAACGCCTTTGGACTGATGATCGACACCGCGCGTGCGGAGCCGGTGCCGATCGAAAAGCACGGGCGGGGCGTCGTGGTGGGCATCTCGGTGAAAAATTATGAGCGGTTGTCCGGCAAGCCCATGGCGGATCGGCGGACGGCGCGGAACGAGAAGAAGAGTTGAATGCCCGTCCTGGATTGGCTTACCCGAGACGACGATATCCGGGCCGCGCAGCGCGTGCCATACCGCTTGCTGGAGGAAGCCCCTGCGCTGTCGGCAGGCGATCCGGCGGCGGGAAATATGTTGATCCAGGGCGACAATCTCGATGCGCTCAAGGCGCTGCTGCCGTTTTATGCGGGGCAGGTGAAGTGCATCTATATCGACCCACCTTATAACACCCGCTCAGCCTTTGAACATTACGACGACAATCTTGAGCATTCGCAATGGTTGGCCTTGATGTGGCCAAGGCTGGAATTGCTGCGTGAACTGCTGGCCGAAGATGGCTCTATTTACGTATCGATCGACGACAACGAGGGGCACTATCTCAAGGTCATTATGGATGAAATATTTGGCAGAAATAACTTCATTACGAATGTAATTTGGCGGAAGAATTATTCGCCAAAATCTAGCGCGAAGCATCTATCAGAAGATCATGATTATATTACGATATATGCGCGAAATGCCGCCGTCTGGTCCCCAAATCTTCTGCCGAGGACAGTGGAGCAAGATTCAGCGTACAAAAACCCGGATATTGATAAGCGCGGCATTTGGAAAACAAGTGACCTCTCAGCCCGCAACCCGTATAGCTCGGGGATTTACCCGGTAACGACTCCATCTGGACGGGTGATCGATGGACCTCCGAAAGGTCGATATTGGTCAACAAGCGCGGAAAAAATGGCTGAACTTGACCGGGACAATCGAATTTGGTGGGGTAAAAATCAGAGCGCAATTCCGCAATTGAAGCGTTTCCTGAGCGAGGTAAAAGCGGGTCGAACACCTCAAACATTTTGGGATTATTCCGAGGTGGGGCATACGCAAGATGCAAAGAAAGAAATTGTGCGTCTGTTTGGCGATGATATTTTTGCAACACCCAAGCCGGAACGCCTAATCCATCGCATCCTTCACATTGCGACCAGCCCCAGCGATCTCGTTCTCGACTCCTTTCTTGGTTCCGGCACCACGGCGGCGGTGGCGCACAAGATGGGCCGTCGCTATATCGGCATCGAAATGGGCGAACACGCCGTCACCCACTGCGTGCCGCGCCTGATGAAGGTCATCGACGGCGAACAAGGCGGCATCTCGGAAAGCGTTGGCTGGAAGGGCGGCGGCGGATTTCGCTTCTATCGCCTCGGTCCGCCGGTGTTCGACGAAGAAGGCCGCATCCGCCGCGATATCGCCTTCCCGGTGCTGGCCGCACATATCTGGTTCAGCGAGACGGCGACGCCCTGGTCGGCAACGCAGCTTACGCCATTCCTTGGCATTCGCGAGGGCCGGGCATTCGCGCTGCTCTACAACGGTATCCTCGGCGACAAGCGGCCGGCGGGGGGCAATGTGCTGACGCGCGCGACGCTCGCCTTGATCCGCGCCGCCATCGCCAAGGCCGATGCCGCGTTCGCGGGGCCAGTCACCGTTTATGGCGAACAATCCCGCATCGCCGCGCCCACCCTGAACCGCGCGGCCGTGACGTTCAAACAGACCCCTTACGACGTCAAAGCAAGGCGCTGAGGAACGGTCATGAAGCTCAAACAGTATCAGACCGATACGCTCGACATTCTGCGCCGCTTTCTGGAAGAGGCGCGGGTCGCCGGCCCGAAGAACGCCTACGATACTGTCACCAGGACGCCAGAGCAGGCCAGGCGGCTAGGGCGCTACCGGACGGACTATACGCCGCTCGATGGACTGCCCGGCGCGCCCTATGTCTGTCTGCGGTTGCCAACCGGCGGCGGCAAGACCATCCTGGCCGCGCACGCCATCGGCGTGGCGCGCGACGCCTGGGTGGAGAAGGATTATCCGCTTGTTCTGTGGCTGGTGCCGTCGAACACCATCAGGCTGCAAACGGTGGAGGCTCTGCGCAATACGCGCCATCCCTACCGTCAGGCGCTCGATGCGCAGTTCGAGGGCCGGGTGCGGGTGTTCGACATCGCCGACTTCACGACGATCCGGCCACACGATATCCGGGACAACGCGTGCATCGTCGTCGGCACGATCCAGACGCTGCGGGTGAACAACACCGAAGGCCGCAAGGCCTATGCGCACAACGAGAACATGGAGCCACATTTCAGCACGGTGCCGAAGACCATGGCCGGGCTGGAGCAGGTCAACGGCGACCCTGACGCGACAGGCAACCCCCGCTTTTCCTTCGCCAATCTGCTGCACGTCCATCGGCCGCTGATGATCGTGGATGAGGCCCATAATGCTGTCACAGGCCTGACGCGCGACATGCAGGGGCGCGTCAATCCCTGCGCCATTGTGGAGTTCACCGCGACACCGCGTTTCAACTCCAACATTCTGCACAGTGTTACCGCACAGGAACTAAAAGCGGCGGAGATGATCAAGCTGCCGATCGTCCTGGCCGAACACGATAGCTGGCAAACGGCGGTGAACGGCGCGATCGCCAGCCGCGCGGCATTGGCGGAAGCGGCCAAGGGGGAGGCGGATTACATTCGCCCCCTCGTCCTGTTCCAGGCTCAACCCCGCAATCAGGAGGTCACGACCGAGGTGCTGAAGAAGCACCTGATGGACGTGGAACAGATCCCGGAAGAACGGATCGCCATCGCCACCGGCAACCAGCGCGAGTTGGACGGCATCGACCTGTTCGATCCGAAGTGCCGCATCGAATACATCGTCACCATCGAGGCGCTGAAGGAGGGCTGGGATTGCTCCTTCGCCTATGTGTTCTGTTCGGTCTCGCGCATTCAAAGCGCCACCGACGTGGAGCAGTTGCTCGGTCGGGTGCTCCGCATGCCCTACGCGCAACGCCGTAAGACGGACGCGCTGAACCGGGCGTTCGCGCATGTCTCCGAACCGTCGTTCGGCGCCGCCGCGTCGGCGCTCGCCGATAAGCTGGTGGCCATGGGCTTCGACGAGCAGGAAGCCAAGGACGTCATCGAGCCGGCTCAAGGCCATCTGGACGATACCGGCCTGTTCGCACCGCGCGAGCGAGCTGCGCCGGTGTTCCATTACAGCGTCGGGGCGACGCCGGATGCGACCGCCGCTCTGATTTCGGCCGGGACGAGCGAGGGTGTATCTGTTGTCGCCGGGGGAGGCGGCACGGTCGACATCGCGGTGACCGGCCGGGTGGCACCCCGGCTGGAAGCGACGCTTGCCGCCGCTATGCCAGCCCCTGCCCGTGCGGGTTTCGTCGAGGCAGTGCGGAGATACCGCTTCGAAATCGAGGATCGACTTACCCCTGCCGAGCATGGCGAGAGTTTCGGTGTGCCGCGGCTGATGACGGAGATTCAGGGTAGCTTCGAGTTCGCCGATTCCGACATTTTTATGGAGTTCCATGACTGGTCGCTTGCGTCCCACCCGGTGCGGCTGGATGAGGCTGCATTCGCCATCCGCGAGACGGCACGCAGCTTTGAAATCGACGTTGACGGCGGCCGGGTCGCCTACCAGTTCGCCAGCGAAAATGAGCAACTGGCACTCGATGTCGATGTGGACGGATGGTCGCCGCAAAGCTTGGTACTATGGCTGGACCGCCAGTTACGCCAGCCGGATATCAATCCATCCGACCTGCTGAAATGGCTGACGGACGCCATCGGCCATCTGATCGGGCCGCGCAAAATCCATATCGCGGCGCTGATGCGGACCAAGTTCATTCTTGCCCGCAAGCTACGGGAACGTCTCGTCTCGGCGCGGCTGGCCGAACAGCAGGCCGCCTATCAGCGCTACCTCTTCGCGCCGGATGCCCGGGTTCAAGTGTCGTTCGAGAACGGCTTCCAGTTTCGCGATGGCATGTACCGGGACGTGAAAAAGCAGCGCGGCGGGCGATGGAAGCCCCGCAAGCACTTCCTGGGGGCGGATGGCTTGCCCGCGTTCGATGGCGTCGAGGACGGCGAGGAATTTCAATGCGCTCAGGCCATCGACAGCCTGCCCGAAGTAAAATTTTGGCTGCGGAATGTGGCGAAGAATACCGAGTCGTTCTGGCTGCCGACCGCCGCCGGCAAGTTCTATCCCGACTTCGTGGCGCGGCTGAATGACGACCGCATGATGGTCATCGAATACAAGGGCGCGCTTCTGGCGGGCGGCGGCGTGGACGACACGAACGAGAAGCGAGCCATCGGCCGTCTGTGGGAGCGGAACAGCAGCGGCATGGGCCTGTTCGGGATGATCGAGAAGCAGCTTGGCGACCGAGACATGCGCGGGCAGCTACAGGATAAGATTGGCGGGTAACTGGCACCACTGCGTCGGTGGATCAAAGGCCTATGGCGTAAACGGAGCGATCATCGCTATCGGCCATAGCCCGCCACTTCGGAACAGCGCTGCGAACACCGGCCCGCCATCCCCCCATCGGGCACAGCCCAAAACGGAGACCGTTCCGCGCCGTGCTAACACGCGGCGTTTCAGGGTTGCATGGACCGAATCAACCCGCTAGGACACCCACCACCCGATACCCCGGCGCTGCTGTAGCTCAGTGGTAGAGCACTCCCTTGGTAAGGGAGAGGTCGAGAGTTCAATCCCCTCCAGCAGCACCAGCCTTGCCGTCGCCGCGTTCCAGGCGGTGGGCGGCAAACCGCGTCCGAACGACGGTTCAAGCCATGACAGCGAGACACTAACCATTCTGGGTAAATCCGGGTCGGGCAAAAGCGTCAGCCTCAAGGCGCTGACGGGGCTGTTGCCGGCCTACGCCGGGGTGTCCGGCAAGGTATGGCTGAACGGCCAGGAAATCGGCCGCGGCGCTGGCCAAGCTGCGCGACGGGCCGGTTTCGATGATTTTCCAGGAACCGATGGCCGCGCCCGATCCGTTCTATACGATCAGCCAACAAATCGCCGAAACGATCGTGCAACACAAGGGCTGCGGCCATTCGTTAGGCACGATGCCGGGGTGGCGGCGGAATTCTCGAACCGGATCGCGGTGATGTACGCCGGACGCTTTATCGAAATGGGCACAGTCCGGCAGGTCATGCGCAATCCGATGCACCCCTATACGCGGGGGTTGCTGTCTTCTACCGTAAATGGCGGGATGCGAGGACGTGCGTTGGAAACCATACCGGGCAGTCCGCCAAATTTGGCGGACCTGCCGCCGGGATGTGCCTTCGCGCCACGATGCCGGTACGCGGCCGATGCGTGCCGGCAAGGCGATATTCCGGTCGTCACGACGGAAGCCGGCGCCATGGCCCGCTGCGCGCGGGTCAACGATGTCGTCGCCGCGTAGCGACATAACCAAGACCGGGCACAGGGGCACATAATGGGCAAGGACGAATTCAGTATCATCATGGACCGGACGGGGCTGACGCTCTCGCACGAGCAAAAATCGGTTCTTTTCGCGGCCTATCCGCTGTTTCAGGCAATGGTCGCGCGCGCGACGCCGCCGATGCCACGCGAAGCCGAACCGGCGGTCATGTTCGCGCCGGAGGTGAAATGAATATCCCATTCCCGACCATTGCCGAGGCCGGCGCGCTAATCGCCGCGAAGCAATTATCGCCGGTCGAACTGACCGTTGCTTGCCTGGACCGCGTGAAAAAACTCGATCCGGTGCTGCACAGTTTCTTGTTGGTCACCGAAGACCGGGCTATGCGGGACGCGAAGGCGGCCGAACAGCGAATGATGGCGGGAACGCTGAAAGGCCCGCTGGACGGCATTCCGGTCGCGCACAAAGATATTTATAATACCGCCGGAATCCGGACGACGGCTCATTCGAAATTACTGGAACATAATGTTCCGGACCATGATTCTGTTGTGGTGGCGAAATGGGCCGATGCCGGGTCGGTCATGATGGGCAAGCTGGCGACACACGAATTCGCCATCGGCGGCCCCTCGTTCGACTTGCCATGGCCTCCGGCGCGTAATCCGTGGAATACGGATTGTTTCACCGCCGGGTCGTCGTCGGGAACCGGTGCCGCCGTTGCCGCGGGTCTGGTGCTGGGCGGAACCGGGTCCGATACCGGCGGTTCGATCCGTGGACCCTCGGCGTTGTGCGGCATCGCCGGCATTAAGCCGACCTATGGCCTGTCCAGCCGGCGCGGCGTGCTGCCGCTGTCGCAAACCCTGGATCATACCGGGCCGATGGCATGGACCGTCCAGGACTGCGCCCTGCTGCTGCAAGCGATGGCCGGCCACGATCCGTTCGATCCGGCCAGCGCCAACCGTCCGGTGGCGGATTTCACCGCCGACCTTGGCACCGGCATCCGGGGGTTACGCATCGGCGTCATCCGGCATTTCCATGAAACCGACTATCCGGTCAGCCCCGCTACACGCCAGGGCATCGACGACGCGCTGGAGATTTTCCGCTCCCAAGGCGCGATCGTTAGCGATGTAACGCTATCGCCGATGATGGATTACAACGCGCCCGGCTGGGTGATTTTAACGGCCGAGGCTTACGCGGTCCACGAACCTTGGTTGAAGGAACGCTTCAACGATTACGGCGAACTGCTGCGGGATCGGCTCGCGTTCGGGGCGCTGTTGCCCGCCAGCGCCTATGTGCAGGCGCTGCGCCGCCGCCGGGTGCTGTGCCTGGAAATGGCGGCGGCGATGGCGGACCTGGACATCCTGATCACCGCGTCCGCGCCCGCCGAGGCGCCCAACATAGCCGATGTGCCGAAATGGGGCATGTTCGAGCGGCCCAATTTTACCATGCCGTTCAATCTGACCGGTCTGCCGGCCTTAAGCCTCTGCACCGGTTACGGTGCGGGCGGATTGCCGGTCGCCATGCAAATCGTCGGCAAGCCGTTCGCCGAGGCCACCGTGTTTCAGGCCGGTCATGCCTATGAAATGGCGACTGCTTGGCGCGCCAGCCGTCCGGCGCTGGCGGCGTGACCCCGGCGACCGCGAATCCATGGTCCCGGCTAAGGCGTGCCGTTGTATCCGAAAGAACTGCTCGACGCCTTTCGCCCAGTGCTTGGACGATAACGATTTGTTCATAAATTCATGACAGTCTGGTCGCCCTAAATGACGGGTCGGCCGGTCCATGAACAGGTTTTCGAAAATCGCGCGGTTCCAGCCGGGCATTATCCCCCGGCTGCTGGCCGCATCCTCCCTGGCGGTCGTCATCGCCGTCGCGGTGGTGCAGGCGTGGACGTTGCACATCGTCGGACAATCGGAATATGCGGCGGCGCAGGCGCAACTCGATGTGACCCTCGGCATCCTCCGGCACGAAGTGGAGCAACTCGGGACCGACTGGGGCCTGAACGCCGACGGCCAACTGACCCGCGATGGACAGGTTGCCAGCGGACTTGACAAGGTCGTCAAAGACACCGGCCGCATCGCCGGCGGTGTTATTACGATATTCGCCGGCGATACCCGTATGGCCACCACGGTGCCGCGGCCGGACGGGTCACCGGCCACCGGCACCAGGCTCGCGCCAGGCCCGGCGCGCGATGCCGCGATCGGCCACGGCCAAACCTATCGCGGCATGAACGATATCCTGGGCGTGCGATATTTCACCGTGTACGAACCGTTTCGCGACGCGGCCGGACGGCAGATCGGTATCCTGTTCGTCGGCGTGTCGCAGGCCGCCGTGCAGGCGATCCTCGATAAAATCCTTTGGCACAGCATCCTGGCGGGCCTGATCGTAACCGGCGCCGTCATCTGCATTGGGCTGCTGATGCTGCGCGCGGCCCTGCGACCGCTGCGGGCGCTGGCCGGGGCGGTCAACACGATCGGCGACGGACAACTCGATGTCACGGTACCCTGCGCCGGACGAGGCGACCAACTCGGCGATATCGGGCGCGCGGTGGAGCGGCTCCGGCAAAAGGCGATTCAGGCGCAGTGTACGGAAAGCGACGCCGCCGTGGAACGCGCCGCCAAAATCAGGCAGCAGGACTCGATGGACCTTTTGACGCGGGACTTCGCCGTGTCTGTCTCCGGTGTCTTGTCCGGTTTGGTCGAGTCAGGCGCCGGCATGCGGACTGCGTCGACAGACATGGCGGACGCGGCCGAATATACCCGCTCCGGAATGTCCGCGACCGCGGACGCAGCCGAACGGTCGTCGGAAAATCTGGCGCGCGCGGCGACGGCGGCCGATGCCCTGACCGCCAGCGCGGGCGAAATTTCCCGCCAGGCCGGTCAGGCGGCCGCCGCATCCCGCGAAGCCGTGGAACAGGCCCTGGCGACCGACACCACGGTGCGCGGCCTGAGCGAGGCGGCCGGGCAGATCGGCGATGTGCTGACCCTGATCGGCTCGATCGCGGGCCAGACGAATCTGTTGGCATTGAATGCCACGATCGAGGCCGCGCGCGCCGGCGACGCCGGCAAGGGCTTTGCCGTCGTGGCCAGCGAGGTCAAGCAGCTCGCGACCCAGACCAGCCTCGCCACCCGCCAGATCGGCACCCAGGTGCAGGCGATACAGGCAGCCACGGGCAACGCGGCGGCAGCGGTGAGCAAGGTTGCCGCCGCGATCGGCCGGGTCAGCGACGTGGCCAACGCCATCGCCGCCGCCGTTGAGGACCAAATCGGCGCGACCCGCGAAATCGCCGGCCAAGTGCAATCGGTCGCACAAGCCACCGGGGAAGCGACGCGGGCAATGAAGGATGCCGCGCGCACCGCCGCCCGCTCGGGCGATACCAGCCAGTCGGTGCTGGCGGCCGCCGGACACGTCAGCACGATCTCCGAAACGCTGCGTTCGGAGGTCGATTATTTCCTCGCGGCGATGCAAACCAGCCAGCAAAGCGGCGAACGCCGCCGGTATGAGCGGGTTTCCGGCAACCGGACGGATGTCCTTGCAACCAGCCCCATCCATGGGTCGTGCCGGGCGCTGCTGATCGACATATCCCTGGGCGGCGCCTCTCTGTCGTGCGACTGGGATTGCGGCGCCGGCACGGAAATCGCGATCCTGTTTCCAGGCGATACCGAAACCGTGCCGTCGCGCGCGACCGGCAGGACGGGCGATGGACTGACCGTGGCTTTCCGGCAGGATCCCGCGGCACTGCTTCGGGTTGTTCGGGCCATGGACAGGATCGCGGCCACGGCGGCAGCGGCCTGACGGCGCCCGGAACCAGTCCCGTCGCGACCGCGTCAGCCGCCCGACACAATCGCCGCGCACGCCGCGGGCGCCGGCGGCGGCCTGTGCGGGACAGTTGGCCTGGCCGGCGCGTCAAGCCGGTCGAACCACCATTGCAGCGAGGCGTCGCAGCCGTCGCCCGGCGGCGGCGCCGCGAGTTCCTGGCATGCGTCCTGACCGGCCGGGCAGCGGAAATGAATGTGCATATGCGCCGCGTGCCCATACCAGGGCCGGATAACGTGCAGCCAGGAGCGATCTGTCGTTACCTCCCGGCACAGTTGCTGCTTGATCGCCGGGTTCACCAGGATGCGATCCACGTCCGGCAGTCCGGCCGCCATATGCAGCAGCGACACCACGGCTGGCGACCACGCGGACGGATCGACCTCGCGCCCGTCCGGCCGCACCATGGACCGGAGTTCGATCGTCTGCCGTTCCGCTTGCGACAGCGGTGGCCGGGGACGCATATCGAGCCCGACATCGGCATCCAACCCCATCTGGTGGCTGATATGCCCGCCGGGCATCGGCCCGCCCCGGGCGCGGGAAATATCCTCCATCAGTAACGACGGCAGGCCGGCGGCCGCGGCCTGCCGAGCCAAAAACTGAAGGCCGGCGATGGTTTGCGGCGTGCCCCAGAAGGCGCTGCGATCCGGGTGGATGGTTTGAAACCCCACGCCGTCCGGCGGCAGGCTGACCGCGCCGGCAATGCAGCCGCCGGTCGCGGGACCGCCGATCACGCGCAACGGCCCTGGCGCGGGGCCTATTTGTCCCGCCGCCGCCACAGCGATCGGCGGAACCAGCGCCAACAGATAAAACTTCAAAACCTGCGCTCGAAAATGGTGATCACATCGTTCGGCTGGACAAACGCCTGACGGGCGGCCTTGCCTTCGGTGGCGATGCCGTCCGCCGTCCGAACCACCGAAGCATACGCATCGATCGCCCGGTATGTGAAGCCGCCCGCGACCGCCACGGCCGTCACCACCGTCATGCCGGGCTGAAACGGATACTGGCCAGGCTTACCGACCTCGCCCAGCACGAAAATCGGCCGGTATGCGGTGACTTCCACGGACACCGACGGCGCGGTGTACAGGTTGGCCTTTACCAGCGCGTCGCGGATACCGCCTGCCAGCGCATCCGGAGTCAGCCCCGCCGCCCGCACCGCACCCAGACGGGGCAGCGCGATCGTACCGCCGTCGTTAACCCTGAACTCCCCGGTCAGCTCGTCGTCGCCGACCGTGATCACCCGCACCGCATCGCCCGAACCCAGCCGATACGGGCCAGGAGCGGCCGCCGGCAGGTCCGGCAGACCGCGTCCGGGTGCGCAGGCCAGAAGCGTTACGCTGAGAAAAAGCCAGGCAAGTGCCCTCACGATAAGAAAAACCCTGTTTTAGGGTTGCGGTCACGGCACCGGATTTCCGGTCGCCCCCAACCTACCGGCGCGATAGCTAACAACCGGTTAACGCCAGACAACTATTTTTTGCGAACGTAACCGCGTTCCAGCAGCGCGTTAGCAAAATCTTAAACTTTGCGGCCTACGACAGCATTCATTGGATGCCGCCGGCGGCAAAACGCCCCGCCAATCGTCAGCCGCCAACAGTCAACCAGGCAACAGTCAAAAGGACCCACGCAGGCGGATGCTCGACCGGGACGCCGAAAACGCGACGGCCATACCCGTCCCGGATCGCGGACCGCCGCGCGACGGCCTGACCGGATTTCTGGCAATCGTCCGCCAGCGGCGTTCGGTGCTGATCGCCACGATCGTGCTGGTACCACTATGTACCTATTTGACGCTACAGCAGGTTACACCGCTCTATACCGCAACCGGTTCGCTGATCTACGACCCCAGCGAATTTGCCCCGCGGGAGTTGCAAAGCATCCTTCGCAGCGGCCCCACCACCGAATCGCGCATGGCAAGCCAGGCAGAGATCCTGCACAGCCTGGAGATCGCCGAGAAGATCGCCGAACGCGGAAATCTGTATGCCGATCCCGCCTTCAACCCCGCACTGCGACCGCCCGGCGCGTTGACCCGGATCGTCGCCACGGTACGCTGGCTGCTGGGCATGGAGACCGACGCGCCGGCCGAGGACATCTATGGCCCGGTGCGGGATCGCGCGCGCGAACAAACGCTGCTGGCGGTGCAGGACGCACTGCATGCGGCCACCGTCCGCGGATCTAACGTCGTGGAGGTGACGTTCGCCGCCAGCGACCCGGTGACGGCGGCCGCGGCGGTCAATCAGGCTATGGACGCCTATATCAAGGAGCAGTACGCGGCGAAGCACCGAGCGGTGGAAAGCGCCACGCAACTGCTGGAACGTCAGGCCCGCGCGTTAAGGGGCCAGGTGCATGACGCGGAAGAACGCATGTCGGCCTACCGCACCGGCCATGCGGTCAGCCAGGGCATGCACGCCGGCACCGAAACGGAGGAAATCACTCACCTGACCGAAGATCTGGTGAAAGCCCAGTCCGAAAAAGCGACGGCGACCGCGCGCCTGGATGCCGCCCGCGGCCGGCAGGGCGCCGAGGCCCAGGCCGCGGTCGAGGCCTCGGTCGCCGCATTGCGCGCACAGCAGGAGCAACTCGCCGGCCAGATCAAGGGCCAGCAGGTCCGGTTGGGCAGCGCCCATCCCGATGCGCAAATCCTGATCCGCCAGTATGCCGATGGCCAACGCGCCCTGAACGCCGAAATCGCCCGCGTTGTCGCCGCGACGGACGCCGAACAGCACGCCGCGGCCGAACGGGTGGAAACGCTGAAAGCCGTGCTGGAACAGGCCAAGACGGCGGCGGAAACATCGGCCCGGGCGCAAATTCCGCTGCACGCGATGACCCGCGATCTGGACGCGGCCAGGGGCGAGTTGCAGGCGGTGTTGGAACGCATCGAACAGACCGCGCAGCAGGCGGCGATCGAATCGTCCGAGGCGCATGAAATCTCCGAGGCGGTGCCCCCCGGCCATCCGAGTTCGCCGCGGACGACACAGGCCATGGCGGCGTCGCTGGCGGCGGGTATTTTCCTGGGCCTGCTGCTGATCCACGGGCTGCACCTGACCGACACGACGCTGCACACCGGCGAGGATGTGCGTTCGATCACCGGCATACCCTGCCTGGCGTCGATCCCCGAGGCCGGCAAGCGCGCCCTGGGGCGGTTAACGATCCAGGATTATGCAGCGCTGCGGCCGCTGACGGCGTTCGCCGAACAAATCCGCGCGTTGCGCGCGGGCCTGACGCTCGACCCCGGCCATCCCCAGGTTGTCGCCATCGTCGCCGCGCGGGCGGCCGAAGGCAAATCGGTGCTGACCCTGGCGCTAGGCCGGTCGGCGCAGCAGGCCGGGGAGCGCGTACTGGCCATCGAGTGCGACGCGCGCCAACCGTCGTTCCGCTTCCGGTTGGGCGGGGATGCCGCACCCGGACTGATGGATGCGCTGCGCGGCGACGCCGACTGGCCGGACACGGTGCGGACCGACGGGGTGACCGGGATGCATTTCATCGTGGCCGGCAAGCCCGGCGGCGATGCGATGGGCCTGTTTCTATCGGACGAAATGCGGCAACTGCTGGCCGAGGCACGCGAACAATACGATCTGATCCTGCTGGACACGCCGCCGCTGGAAGCGATGACCGAGGCCCGCATCGCCGCGGCCCTGGCAGACACCGCCTTGCTGTGCGTCCGGTGGCGGTCCACCCCAACCAAGGCACTGATGCATGCTCGGGAGGTGCTGCGCGACGCCCACGCCAAAATTATCGGTACAGTGCTGACAAGAGTCGATCCGCGCGTGCATCTTCGGTCGGGCTACGCCGATGCGGGGGTATATCACCGCCGCTACAAAGCGTATTTCCGGGGATAGCGGACGATGAAGCAACACTTTCTTGTAACGGGCGGCGCTGGTTACGTCGGTAGCCATCTGGTCGCGGCGCTGATCGACCGGGGCGCCGCCGTCACCGTTCTGGATAACCTGCGAACCGGGCACCGGGCCGCGGTTCCCACCGGAGCAAGGCTGGCGGTCGCCGACCTCGCGGATGCCGCCGCCGTCGATAGCGTTCTGGGCGGCGGACCATGGGACGCGGTGTTTCATTTCGCCTCGCTGTCGCAGGTCGGCGAAAGCATGCGGATGCCGATGCGCTACCTGCTGGACAACGCGGCGAACGGCATCGCGCTGATCGATGCCTGCGTGCGGCATGGCGTGAGCCGGTTCGTGCTGTCATCGACCGCCGCCCTGTTCAACCTCGACAGCGACAAGCCGATCCCCGAGGATGCGCCGATCGATCCGCAATCGCCCTATGGCGACAGCAAATGGATGATCGAGCGGGCCTTGCGATGGGCCGGCCAGGTCCACGGGCTGCGCTATGCGTGCCTGCGGTATTTCAACGCGGCCGGTGCCGATCCGGCGGGGCGGCTGGGCGAAGACCACCGGCCGGAATCGCACCTGATCCCGCTGGTGATCGATGCCGCCCTGGGGCGGCGTCCGGCGCTGGAGGTTTATGGTTCGGATTATCCGACGGCGGACGGCACGTGCATCCGCGATTATGTGCATGTGTCCGACCTCGCCAGCGCACATCTGCTGGCACTGGACGCGCTTCATCGGGATTCGGTGGTCTGGAACCTGGGCAACGGCGCCGGTCATTCGGTGCGCCAGGTCATCGCGTCGGTGGAGCGTGTATCGGGACTGACCGTGCCCTATCGGATGATGGCGCGCCGGGCGGGCGACGCGGCCGTGTTGGTGGCATCGTCGGAACGCGCCCGACAAGCCGGCTGGCGGCCGGCGCTCGGCGAGCTGGACGCGATCGTGCAAACCGCGTTCGTGTGGCGCCAATCGCACCCGGACGGCTATGGCGGCTGACCGGCGCACCTGGTTCGTTGTCCCGGCCGCCGCGGCGTTGTTGCTGTGGCCGGCGCTGTGGAACGGGTATCCGATCGTGTTCGCCGATACCGGTACGTATTTGTCGCAGGCGATCCATCGATATGCCGGGTGGGACCGGCCGGTCTTCTATTCGATGTTCATGTTTCCGCTGCATGCGACGGTAACGCTATGGCCGGTCGCGATCGCCCAGGCGCTGCTCACCGCCTGGGTGTTATGGCTCGTTTGCCGGACGTTCGTGCCGGGTGTTACGGCGCCGCTGTTCATCGGTGGGGCCGGCCTGCTTGCGGCTGGCACATGGCTGCCGTTTTTGGTCAGCGAAGCGATGCCGGACCTGTTCACGCCGCTGATGGTGCTGCTGATGTGCCTTCTGGCGCTGGGACCGCCCCGGCAGCCGATGCTGCTGGCCGTTCTTGCCGCGTTCATGATCGCAACGCAGTTGTCCAGTCTGCCGCTGGCCTGCGGGCTGGCGATGGTGCTGGGATTCATGCGTTCGGCACCGGCTTGCACGCTGGATACCGCTTCCCCCCCAGGCGCCTGTTGCGATGCCGGCAGGGCCAACCCCAGCCCAAACCGCCGCTGGCTGCTGCTTATCGCCCCGCCCGTGTTGGCCGTGACCGGTCTGTGCGTGGTCAACCTCGCGGCGCATGGGCGCTTCGGTGTCTCCCCCTTTGGCAATATTTTCATGCTCGCGCGGGTCATCTACGACGGGCCTGGCATGACCGCCCTCCGCCGCGACTGCCCCTCAATCCACTGGCGGCTATGCCCGTTCCTCTCCACTTTTCCGCCCACGTCGGACGACTTTCTGTGGACTCCGGACAGTCCGCTGAACCGTGCGGGCGGCCCGAAAATCGTCTCCAGGGACGCCGATGCGATCATCCGGAGCGCCTTGCGCGCCGATCCGGTCGGCGAGGCCCGAGCGGCACTGGACAACACGCTGCGGCAATTGGTGCGCTTCCAAAGCGGCGATGGCCTGACCGCATGGCCGGATCAGGTATCGCCCGTCATCGCCAGGGACTTTCCCGCTCGGGAACTGGCCGCCTATACCGCCGCGCGGCAACAGGCCGGATCGTTGTCGGTGCCGCCCCTGCTGGCCTGGATCCATCGCATCGTCGCGGTCAGCGGCGTCGCCGGCTGCGTCCTTCTGCTGCCCGCCGCGATCCGCCGCCGAAGCGCCTGCGCCGTCCTTCTGCTGGCCGTGCTGATCGCCCTGCCGCTGAGCGCCGCTATTACCGGCGGGCTATCGGCGCCGCACGACCGGTACCAGGCCCGCATCATGTGGCTGCCGCCCTTTAGTGCCGTCCTGTCCCTCGCCGCGCTAAGGCAACGCTGGCAAACAAGTGCGTCAGCACGCCAGCAAAGTTGCCCTGCAAAACATGAGCTTAGGGCATGCCCGACACCGCAATCCGAAACGATGGTTGTTGGGCATGGCCTAAGGCGGCGGCGCGCATGAAGCGCGATGCGTTCTGGTCGGGGCTGGAGGCCGCCATGTCCGCGATCCTGTCGGTCGTGACGTCTTTCGTGGTGGCCCGCATCGCCGGCCCCGCCGCGTTTGGCATCGGCGCGGCGGCGACGGCGGTGCATGTGCTGTTGTGGGTCGTGGTGAACGGGCTGTTCGCCGATGCGGTGGTGCAGCGGCCATCGATCGACGACCGCATTATGTCCAGTGCGTTCTGGGCCTCCACCGGCGTTGGCTGCGTCGCCATGCTGATCCAGGGCGCCGCCGGCTGGGGGCTGTCGATCCTATTCCGGGATCCCCGCCTTTTGGCGATGGGCCTGGTACTGGCCGCGCCGCTGCCGCTGGCCGGTGCGGCGGGCGTTATTCAGGGACTGC
This sequence comes from Pseudomonadota bacterium, assembly GCA_021805565.1. Taxonomy (GTDB): domain Bacteria; phylum Pseudomonadota; class Alphaproteobacteria; order Acetobacterales; family Acetobacteraceae; genus Rhodopila. The sequence continues at coordinate 213,699 of JAJZFA010000013.1, read as the reverse complement.
TGACGCGAGAACGAGCCTATCGTAACCTGGCCCTGCGCACGCTGATCGGCCAGGGACTGGGCACCGCCGTTGGCGTCGTCTCGGCGTTGTACGGCGCGGGTGCCTGGGCGGTGGTATATCAGCAGGCCGTCACCACCGGTATCGGAGCGCTCGCCCTGCTGGTTGGCCGGAGTTGGCTACCGTCCGGCCGCCTGGACTGGGGGTCCGTGCGGGCACTGCTGACGGTGGGCGCGCCGCTGACCGCCTCCACCCTGGTGCTGATCGGCCGTTACCGGCTGTTCGCGGTATTGATCGGCGGAACCGCCGGGCCCGCCGCGCTGGCGCAGGTCCATATCGCGTTCCGGCTGGTGGATACCGTGCGGGAGCTGATTTTCACCGCGCTGTGGCGGCTGATGCTGCCGGTTTTTTCGGACTGTCAGCACGACCGCGCGGCCACGCTGGAGCAGGTGGACCGCTGGCTGCGCCGCTGCGTCGCGGCGGTTTTTCCGTTGTGCGCGGTGCTGGGTCTCGGGCTGACACGGGTCGTCGCGGTGTCGATGGGGCCGGTCTGGGCGGAAACCGGCCAGGCGGCGGTGCCCCTGGTCGGCTTGATGGCCTGGTCGGTGCTATCGTTTCCATCCGGCGTGGCGCTGGTCGCCGCTGGCCAGGTGCGGTTCACACTGTATGCCAATCTCGCCGGGCTGGCCGTCAGTGCCGCCGGGGTGCTGTTGTTCCGGCCCGCGGATCCCTGGCACGCGGCGATGATCTGGACGATCAGCCAGATTCTGGTCAGCCCGTACAGCCTGTGGGCGAACGCCAGGGCACTGGGCGTCGGCATGATCCGGCCTTTGACCGGCGGATTCGGCGTCCGGGCGGCGGTACTGTGACAACGATGCGGTCAGCCCGGCCGACGGGTGCCATCCGTCGCGGCTTGGTGAGGCAACGCTGGCAAATAAGTGCGTCAGCACGCCGGCGAAGTTGCCGTGCAAAGCATGAGCTTAGGGATTGCCCGACGCTGCCGCTTGTAGCGATTATTGTCGGGCAATTCCTAAGTGCCATCGCGATGGCGCCATGTCTGGCCAACGCGCAACCGGCCGGAACGCGGCAACAGCGCATGTCCGTGCCGCCCGGCCCAGCGCTCGGCTACAGCCCGATCGATGCAGGTGCGAAATGCAACGGCAAGACCGACGATACCGCGGCGATACAGGCCTGGTGGTCCACCCTGATGCGCCTGGGTGGTGCCGGAGCCTTGCCGCCGGGCACCTGCATCGTGCGATCCCCCCTCGTCTGGGATATGTCCCAGCGGCCGGACGGTGTTCGCATCGCGGGGGCTGGGCAGGGGCAATCGGTGCTTGACCTGCGTGCGGTACGAGCCGGAACGCCGTTGCTGATCACCGGAAACCGAGCGCTGTTCTATGGCGATTTTTCGGACTTCACTGTCCTGACCGATACGGCCGGAGCAGGCGTGCAACTCGGCAAATCCGATCTGACCGATGCCATCAACGGTTTCACCTTCGCCCGGATCGAGTTCAAGAATGTCGCAAACGATACCGCAACGGTCGCCTTGCGGATCAACGGGTGCTTCAACTGCGACTTTCAGGGTGTGGTCGCGAACACCGGCGGCGGATCCACAACCGGCAACGGCAAGGGGGTTTCGCTGCAAGTGCGCTATGCGGCGTTCAGTCGCTTCATGGGCAGCTTTTCCAATGCCGGGACGGGCGTTCATTTGACTGGCGGCTACGTATTCGGAAACGTCTTCGAGGCAGTGGATGCCGAGGTCGTCAATACCGGCATTTCGATCGATAGTCCGCGTGCGGAACGCAACACTTTCATTGGCGGCCAGTTCGTGGCGATGACCGGTCTGGACTTTAAGGCCGGGTCGGCCAACGTCGTCACCAACCCGAACATATCGCCCTACCCCGGCGGCGTTCCGGTCGCCGGTTCGGCCGGCCTGTGGCTACAGCAGTTCGGTGCGGAGGTTGCCACGCCGCCCGTCCCGCCAAGCGGTACCGCCCTTGTCAACAGCACTGGCCGATCGGTTCTTGTCGTGGTGTCTGGCGGCGCGGTGTCTGGCATGTCGGCCGGCGCGTCGGTCTATTCGCTGACTCAAGGCACCATCGCGGTGCGGCCCGGGGAGGCGGTGACGCTGGTCTATACGGCCGCACCGGTCTGGGACTGGCGGGCGATGCCGTAACCGGGCCGCCGAAGCCATGATCGGCAGTCCGGGAGTATTCGGTGTTATTTCGATTTACATCAGGCCGATCCGGCAACATAGGCGGTCAGGCTTTCCACTGCCGCATCCTGTTGCGTAATGCGGGCCTTGACCACATCGCCGATGCTGATCAGCCCGATCAGCGTATCCCGATCGGTAACCGGAAGGTGCCGGAACCGGCCGGCGGTCATCATCTGCATCGCCTGATCCGTGGTTGTTCCTGGGTGCGCCACCTGCACGGCCCGCGTCATCAACTGGCCGGCTGTCATGTCCAGCGTAGCGGCTCCGTTAGCCGCCAGCGCCCGGACGATGTCCCGTTCGCTGACGATACCGAGCATTTGTTCCGCCCGGTCCATCACCAGGACAGCGCCGATACGGCGATCCGCCAGCAACGATACGACATCGGCCACGCGAGCGGTGGGATCGACGGTGGAAACCTGATAGCCCTTATGCTTGAGGATCGCGGCAACTGTTGACATTGTCCTGCCCTTTGCTTGTTCGGCCGGGGGCGCCCAAGTCACGTGTATTCACGAAAACTTTACGCCTGATCGCGCACCCGCATCCTTACAGAAACACAGCATGCGCTTTCCAGAGAATCAAATGCAACTTTTAGCTGTGCGGTGCAGCAAACACTATTACATCAGCGTGCTGCCCGTCATCAGGCCGGCAATCAACAGCACCACGAACACCACGATCGCGATGAAAAACAGGATCCGGGCGATGCTGGCCGAAGCGGCGGCGACTCCGCCAAAGCCGAATATCGCCGCCACGATTGAAACAACAAGAAAGAACAAGGCCAACCGAAGCATGATGTTTTTCCCTTTTCCGCGACCAATACGATAATGCCGCCGAATTAAACATCGTATCGTCGCAGCTGACAGTCACACTCGATTGACCGGCGATCACTCCGCCGCCATCAGGTGTGGCACGGCGGGCGAAAGCTGGGTTTCGACAAGCTGTGCGAAATGCCCCTGACGGGCCAGCAAGGCGTCGAAGCTACCCTGCTCGACAATTCGCCCGTCATCGAACACCAGAATTTCGTCGGCATCGCGCACCGTGGACAGGCGGTGCGCGATGATAAAGGTCGTGCGGCCCGCCATCAGTGTTTTCAGCGCCTTGCCGACACGCGCCTCGGTCGCGGCGTCCAGCGCGCTGGTGGCTTCGTCGAGGATCAGGATCGGCGGGTTTTTCAACAAGGCCCGGGCGATAGCGAGACGCTGCTTCTGTCCGCCGGACAGGGTGGTGCCGCGTTCGCCGATCATGGTGTCGTACCCGTTCTGCTGGCGAACGATGAATTCATGTGCGTCGGCCATGCGGCAGGCCCGTTCGATTTCCTCGTCGGTGGCGCCGGGCCGGCCAACCAACACATTGTCGCGGATCGATCGGTTGAACAGCAGGCTTTCCTGGAACACCACGCCGATATTGTCGCGCAGGCTGTCCAGCGAGATATCGCGAAGGTCCTGCCCATCGATTGCGATCTGGCCGGACGTCGGATCCCACAGGCGTTGGAGCAGGGTCATCGCGGTGGATTTGCCGGCGCCGGTATGACCCACCAGGGCAACGCACGTGCCGGGTTTCGCCGTGAAACTGACATCTGTCAGGACCCGCGCGTCGTTGGCGGGATAGGCGAAGCCGACGTTTTCGAAGCGCACTTCGCCGCGCGGCGCCCATAGCGTGCGGGCATTGTCTTTTTCCGGCACCGAACTGCGTTCGTCCAGAACCGCGAAGAAGTCCTCCAGCGCGGGCAGCTTGAAGAACAGCGACGAAACGAACGACGCGGCGGTTTCCAGGCGGCCGATCAGCAGCATCGCGAACCCCATGAAGCTGACGATTTCGCCGACGCTGGCAAGGCCGTTCATATGCAACCAGGTGCCGACGACGACGATCGCGATAATCGCCAGCGTGCTGGATGCCCGCGTCATGACGTTCACCAGCGCCCACCAGTTCAGCACCGGGAATTGATTGCGAATGACCTGGTTGGCGATGTCGCCGAACAGGCGGCCCTCGGCCGACAGGCGATTGAAGGATTGCACCACCATGACGTTGCTGATCGCGTCCTGCGCGGTGCCGGCCAGGTTGGAATTCAGCCCCTCGATCCGGCGCTGCGCGGTTTCCGTTTTCCGCACCACGATAGCGGTAAAGACCAGAAAAAGCGAAACGAGCACGATCAGCACCAAACCGAGCCGCCAGTTCAGAAAAAGTGTCATCGGGAGCAGAACAAACGCGGATAAAATGGTAGAAAGCTGATCGCGGAAAAACAGCAGCCAGGTGCCGAACAAGCCATCGGTTCCGGTCAGCATCCCTTTGATGATGCGGCCCGAGTGCGTCGATCCGTGAAAAGACAGCGGCAGGGCCAGCACATGCTGGAAATACCGGCCCATCGATTTAATCCGGTGACGATGCGCGAGACGTTCGGCGAGCAAAGCGACCGCGATATTGCTAACAATACCGCCGATGCCGACCGTGACCCAGATTCCCAGCAACACGGTTGCGTCGTGCCAAAGGGCGCCGTGCGGCAGCGTGTCAGACCGCGACAGCAGGGTGACGACCCGGCCGAACAGTACCGGGTCGAGAAACTGGAGACCGGCGGCCACCATACTGGCGACGGCAACACATCCGGCGACCCGGATATCCCGCCCCAGCAGTCCGAGAACGCGCCCATAAACCTTAAAGAATCGCATCTGCCTGTCCTTGCGGAGACCGAATGTCTGCGTTTGTGTCAGGGCAGGATGGGGTGTCTGTGTGGCACGAAATGGGCAGACCGGATTAATATCCGGCCATGTCACCAGAGCGTGATGGCATCACGCCGGTTTTTTCGGTTTGGCGCGGGCGCGGCGCTTTGGCGTGGCCTGTATGTCGCCCCGATCGGTCAGGCGACCGGGAAATTCGCCGAGGTTTTCCTGAATATCGGCCTCGGTGATATCCGCCTGATCGATCCGGCCGGGCGCGGTTTGCGGATTGGGCAGCAGGCCGCTGCCGACGCTTTCCGCCATACCGGTCAGTTCGCGTGCGCGCTCCCAGTATTCGATGTCCCGGCCATGCGGCCGGCCGTCTGTCTCCCACAGATGATAGGCGCGCTCGCGGATGCGCTGCTCGCGCGCCGGGTCGTCCGCCAGGGGGTTGGGGTTGGATGGGCTGGGTTTCGCGCGTGCCATGGGTGCCTCCCGGGTGACGATGGACTCGACCGGTAACACCAGGATCATGGCACGGTTGCCGGGGCCTGTGGAGAACCGGATTATGACCGATCCTTCAACATGCGGGCGGGTGGTATCGGTCTTTTTTTGGCGCGCCGCCGCCGTCCAACGCGGCGCGCGATACCAACCGGCGGAAAGGATGGAGAGTCATCCTTTCCGCCGGTTGGTATCAGACGGCAATCGCACCTTCGCCCGCACTGCCGAAGGCCCCCGATTGCCGACGCCACAGCCGCGCATAGGTGCCATCCCGGCGCAGCAATTCAGCGTGGGAACCGGATTCGGCGATGCGTCCCTGGTCCAGCACGATCAGCCGGTCCATCCTGGCAATGGTCGATAGCCGGTGAGCGATGGCGATCACGGTGCGGCCCTCCATCAGCGTGTCCAGTTGCTCCTGAATTGCGGCCTCGACCTCGGAATCCAGGGCCGATGTCGCTTCGTCCAGGATCAGGATCGGTGCGTTCTTCAGGATCACGCGCGCGAGCGCGACACGCTGGCGTTGACCGCCGGACAGTTTCACCCCGCGCTCCCCCACATGCGCGTCGTAGCCGGTGCGGCCATGCCAGTCTTCCAGGCCGAGGATGAAGTCGTGCGCGTGGGCCTGTTTCGCGGCGGCGGCAATCTGTGCGTCGGATGCCCGCGGCTGTCCGTAGCGGATGTTTTCCCGGATCGATCGATGCAGCAACGATGTATCCTGGGTCACCATGGCGATGTGCCGGCGCAGGCTTTCCTGGGCGACGCCGGCGATGTCCTGGCCGTCGATCAGGATCCGGCCCGACGCCGGATCGAAAAAATGCAGCAGCAGATTGACGAATGTCGATTTGCCGGCGCCGGACGGGCCGATCAGGCCGACCCGCTCGCCAGGCGCGATCGTCAGGTCGATACCATGCAGGACGGCGGGAAAACGCCCGCTTGAGGCCTCACGGATGCGTCCGTAATCGAAATGCAGGTTTTCGACGCGAATCTCGCCGCCTGTCACCACCAGTTCGGCCGCATCCGGCGGATCGGGTAGCTGCCTTGGCACGTCGATGGACCGCATACCGTCCTGCACGGTGCCGATATTCTCGAAAATCGAGGTCACGCTGCGGGCCACCCACCCGGCGATATTATTCAGTTGCCACGCCAGCGGAATGGCGGTGGCAACGGCGCCGATCGCGATATGACCGGCGGACCATTGCCACAGCGCGACCGCCGCCATCGACACGATCAGCCACGCGTTCATCGTCATCAGCGTGGCGGTGTATCCCGTCGTCAGGCGCGTCTGATCGCGGAACACGCCGGTATGCTCGTCGATCGCGTCGCGCACGAACGCGTCCTCGTCGCGAGACCGGGCGAACAGCTTGACCGTTAAAATATTGGTGTAGCTATCGACAACCCGGCCGGTCAGGGTGGAGCGCATTTCCGACACGCGGCGCGACCGGTCGCGCAAGCGCGGTACGAAATAGCGCAGCATCCCGGCATAGCAGGCAAACCACAGCAGCATCGGCAGCATCAGCCGCCAGTCCAGCCGCCCCAGCAACACCAGCGCGCTGGAGCCATACACCAGGATGTACCACGCGGCATCGAACGCCATGACCAGACTTTCTCGCAACGCCGGGCCGGTCTGCAGAACCCGGTTGGCGATACGGCCGGCGAAATCGTTCTGGAAAAACGTCCAGCTTTGCCGCACCACATGCCAGTGGTTTTGCCAGCGAATCATGTTGGAAAAGCCAGGGTTGACGATCTGGTTCACCAGCACGCCATGGCCCAGGGCAACCAGCGGGCGCAGGATCAGCATCGTGAAGGCCATCCCCAGCAGCACGGCACCGTGATCGCGGAATAAAGTGGCCGGTGTGTTGGATGACACGAGGCCGACGACACGGCCGATAAATGCCGGGATCATCGTGTCCAAAATGGCGATCAGGCCGCCGAAGATGAACAGCGCGGCCGTCAAGGCTCGCACCTGCCGGATATAAAACCAGTAAAATCCAACCAGGCCGGCATCCGGTGGGGGGGCCGGCGTGCCGGCGGTGGGATTCAGCAGGGCTTCGAAGCGGCGCAACATGGGTATCAGCGGTGGACCCTGCCGCCCGCCGCGTCAATGCGCGGACGGGGGCGCCGGCCGGTTTGACGACCGCCGCTCGGCCTTTAGGCCATGCTCGCTTCGGATTGCGGCATCGAGCATGACCTAAATCTTTGTTTGAACGGGCAGCTTCATCGGCGTGCCGACGCACCTATGCCTATGCTGCCCTTGGCCCCCGGGGCCGGACAAACAGAATACCGGCAACGATGAACACCGCGAGGATCGCGGTGGAACCGGATCGGCTCAGCCCAAAACCGCCATCGTCGTGCGATTTGGTCAGCAGATCGCCCACCGTCGCACCCAGCGGACGGGTCAGGATGAAAGCCGTCCAAAACAGCAGGGTGTGGGAGACACCGATGAAGCGGTAGCCCGCCGCGACGATCGCCAGCAGGCTGGCAAAAACCAGGGCGCCGCCGGCAAAACCAAGACCGGAATCGTCGGCAAGAAAATCCCCGAGTGCCGTACCGAGTGTGTTGGAGGCAAAAATCGCGGCCCAGTAGAACGCTTCGGCCTTGGGGGTGACGATGGCGGTCACGGATACGGTGCCGGCCGTTTTCCACCAGGCCAGCAGAACCGCCATCAACAGCGCGAACAGCAACACGGATCCGCCAATATAGCCAATACCCAGCGAGCGGTCGGCGAAGTCGGCCATCGTGGTACCGGCGGTCGTCGCAGCGACGATCGTTGCCCAGTACAGAAACGGATGGAGGGCACGCGCGCGGATTTGCGCGCCGGCTGCCAGCAGAAAAATAGCGAAAACGATGACGGTGCTGACGGCATAGCCCAGCCCCATGGACATGGACAGCGTGTCGCCGCCGGTTTCGCCCAGCGTGGTGGCGGCGATCTTGATGACCCAGAACCCAAGCGTGACCGCTGGAACCTTGCCGGCGTGAGATGGGGACCTATCGAGCATGCCGCGTCGTCCTGTCTGTCGATCCCCCGCTATAGCAGGACTGGCGCCCGATATCGCTCGGTTATCCGGAGTGTCCGCGCGTTCAGTCGCGCGCAAGGCGGCGGGCGGTGCGCAGCAGCATTTGGCGGTCTTCGGGGTCGCACGCGCGATACAGGCGCAGCAACGCGAGTTCGTCGCCCTGCCCGGCCGCCGCGGGCGCGTGCTTGCTGTCGCCGAACATCAGGTATTCGACGTTCACCCCAAGCACGCCGGCGATGCGGGACAGGTTGCCGGTGATCTGACCGGCGCGCCCGGTTTCCCACTGCGCGACCGCACTACGTGACACCCCCACGCGCCCGGCGAGTTCGTCCTGCGTGAGGCCGCGATCGACCCGGGCAGCCCGGATGCGTGTGCCGATATCCTGACATGTTTCCATATTTGTTAGTTTATATGACATTTAGGGTGAAATCCAGATAAAATTGCGGCCCATATCTGCAAGGGAAAAGGTAAAATAGCTTTACATCGTCTCGTTACAGACTGTTCAAATTTTGTCAAAAAATTGAATATATTCGGCAGAAATAGCCGGAAATAGCCGCGTCCACGGGACGAACAGTAGCACGCCACTCCCCTCCGGAATGGGCGCAACCCAGCCGTCAGGCTGATTTATGGAAATATTACCTATTTAATCGTTATAGTGATTGACGACGCCTGTTATTTTTACTAACTAACGTCATGTTCACTTCTCGTTCATGTCGGAGACGCCAATGCCTAGGAAAACTGTCTGGACAGGTGGGCAGGATAACCAAATCCGCCGCCTCCGTACCGAAGGCGCAAGCTGGGATGCCGTCGCCCTGGCACTCGGACTCGCCCGATCGACCGTGATCGACCACGCCCGCGCCATCGGCGCCGAAGACATGCCCCCGAATGCCAACGCCAGCCTGGACGAATCCGGCCGCGACCCGATGCCCGCCGGCGCTTCCGGAAGCTGGAACGCGATCAATCGCGGTACCAGCCTGGAAAACGTGCCCTTCAAACCGCTCGGCTCCCTGCGCTGAACCTGGCCGAAACCAACGGAAGGATAACACCATGACGGCTCTCCGACTCTCCCGGATGCCAGCCTGCGCCGCGCCGAAGCCGCCGGTTCGCCCGGTCATGACCACCGGCCATGAAATCGATGCCGACTATGTCGTCTATCGCCTGGAAGAAGCCGGGGCGACTCTGCTGGCCCTGCCTGGCACGGGCTATTCGACCCGGCTGCGGACATCGTCGCTCGATATCGTCCGCACCGCGCTGGAATCGTATGGATGGACCGCGACCCAAATTCGCCCGCACGTGCCATCGGCGGAAAAAATCACCCGGATGGATGAGGCAATGAGCTGGATCCCGCTGATTCCGCTGGAAACCTATGTGCTGCGCCGCGTGGTCGGAGCACGCAGCCTGGTGCATCCCATCACCGACCGGCATTTATTTCCCTGGCGCCGCCTCGGCACGGCACTCGGTGCCGACCACAAGGCGATCCAGCGCTGGCACGCCAAGGGGATCGCCACGATCGTCGCGGCGCTGAAGTGCGCACCGTAACGAAACGGCGCGCCCCGTCTTGCCGTCCGGTATATCCGGCCGGACGGGCGGGCGGATGTTATCACGGCCGAACGGGCGTATAACCGTCCGCGGCCGGCTCCTCCAACCGGGCGTTCAGTTCCGCGCCGAGCAGCACCGCGTAGGCCGAGACATAAAACCACATCATCACGCCGACGGCCGCACCGAGCGAGCCATAGGTCGCACCAAACGTTCCGATCTTGGCAACGTAGAACGACAGCAGCTCCGATGCGATCAGCCATAATACGGTCGCCAGCGCCGCCCCAGGCGCGATACTGACGCGGCCTGGGGATGGCCGCGAGGGCCCGAAGCGATACAGCAAGGCAATCGCGACGAAGAAAAATCCGATCAGCATGGCCATGCCCGCCGTGTGGATCAAACCGCCGCCATCGGTCGCCAGCCCCAAAAACCCGATCGCCGCGGGCAACACCAGCAAAACGCCGATCGCCAGGATCGCGCACAGCATGGCAATCAGGGTCATGCCCATGCCGATTGCCTGAAACCACAGGAAAGGCCGTTGTTCGGTGACATCGTAGGCGACGTTGATCGCCGACAGCACCGACTTGCTGCCGCTGGAACTGCTCCAGAACGTCAACAGCAGACTGATGGCCAGGTGCAGGCTCAACATGCCGTTGCTCTGGGCGACGAGCTGATGCACCCGATCCTGGATCAGCATAAACGCTGGCGCAGGCAGCAGGCCGGACAGGTCCGACAACTGCGCTTCGGCCGTTATGGGATCGAAAGCCATCCCATAGATGGAAATCAACATACTGATCGCCGGAAATAGCGCCAGGGTGGCGTAGAACGCGCACCCCGCCGCGGCCAGCGAAATCTTGTCGGTGGTACTCGTCCGCAGGGTTCGAGCCAAGAGGCTGGACCAGGATGGGGCAGCAGGGTTCGGCATTGTGTCTGATGTCCCGTTGTCCGGTGTCGCGATGGCGTTACAGCCATGTGGCCTGTCCGCACCGGTTTTTTGACCCCCATACGCATTTCCTATTGCGTGGGGGGGGTGGGGGTCCTATGTCGATCTTCACGCAGCAACGCACGTGCCTCTGGCCCTCTGTGGTTACGCAACGACGTCAAGCGTTCTGGCAATCGTTTGGTCGCTGGTTCGTTCGACCGTTTCGTCAACTACGCCCGTCGCCTTGAAAGGCGGGCGTCTAACTAGGGAGGCCCGGCGCGATGACCCCGAAGATCGCCCGATTCCTGACTCAACACCAGCCGGCAACCCCGTGCCTGGTTTTGGATGTCGATCGCGTGGAAGAAAACTTCCGCGCGTTGCGCGATGCGTTACCGCTTGCACGCATTTATTACGCCGTGAAGGCCAATCCGGCCCGGCAGGTGCTGCGGCGGCTTGTCGGTTTGTCGAGTCATTTCGACGCCGCCGGCATCGAGGAGGTAGAAGCCTGCCTGGACGCGGGCGCGTTGCCGTCCGCGATCAGTTTCGGCAACACCATCAAGAAGGTGTCGGCCATCCAGCGCGCTCACCGGGCGGGCGTGACCATGTTCGCGTTCGATTCGCGGGAAGAACTGGAAAAGCTCGCCCGCAACGCCCCGGGCGCTCGGGTCTATTGCCGCATCCTGGTGGAAAACGCCGGCGCGGACTGGCCGTTGTCGCGCAAATTCGGCACGACAATCGAGAGCGCGCGGGAATTGATGCTGCTGGCCGGCGACATGGGGTTGGATCCGTTCGGCCTGTCGTTTCATGTCGGCAGCCAGCAGACCACCACGCAAGCCTATGAACTGGCCATCGGCAAGGTGGCGATGCTGTTCACCGACCTGACGAACGCCGGGGTCAACCTGCGCATGATGAATCTGGGCGGCGGCTTCCCAACCCGGTATCGCGACGAAGTGCCAGAGATCGACCGGTTCGGCGACGCGATCATGAACGCGATGACGGCACATTTCGGCAACAATCTGCCGGACATGGCGATCGAGCCAGGCCGGTATATTGTCGGCGATGCCGGGCTGGTGCAGGCGGAAGTCGTGCTGGTGAGCCAGCGCGACAAGAACGATCCGGTGCGCTGGGTGTATCTGGATATCGGCCGGTTCGGCGGTCTGGCGGAAACCGAAGGTGAATCGATCCGTTATCGGATCAAAACGTCGCATGACGGTTCCGCGACCGGGCCGGTGGCGATCGCCGGTCCGACATGCGACGGGGCGGATATCCTGTACGAAAAGTCGAACTACCGCCTGCCGCTGGCACTGACCTCGGGGGACCGGGTGGAACTGCTGGCCGCAGGAGCCTACGTCACGACGTATTGCAGCACGGGGTTCAACGGGTTCGCGCCGCTGGCGGAGCATTATGTGTAACGTCCGGGGACCGGCGGGACACTTTTCTCGTTTCCCTGCCTGACCCGAAGCCTGTCCGGCCAGCCGAACCAGGCCGGCGTGCGAAAGCCAGGCCGGCCGCTTGCGGCTAATCCGCGAAAACCCTATGTATAGAGCCAGCAGTCTGGTGAAAATCAACGGCAGCTACCGTCTGCCCAAAAGCGTCGTGTCCTGGACAGGGCGGCGGTTCAAGCCAATCATTCGGCGCGTTCGCCTCCGCTACCCAGGGCCAGAACGGAGAAATGTGGCGTGGCAGTCATTTACAAAAGCGATCTTGCGGCCATAGCGGCTGAAAATCAGCGGCTGATCGATACTGCCCAAGGGCTGTACGGCCTGACATCCCGGTTGTCCGATCAATCGGCGTCAAGCCAGCTACAGGAGCAGATCAACCGGCTGCTTGATATCTCCGAGAGAATCAGCAGTTCGTTAGGCCGGGCGCAATAATCCGTATGCCGGTGTCACCGGAAGCCGATCCGCCTGTCGCTCCGGGCGATCCGATAGGCCGGTTCGCCGCGGTACAAAAAGCGGCTGACCAATCGGTAAAAATGGTCGAGTCGGCGAGCAATTTGGACGACTTCGACAGGTCGTTCATCGCGCGAAGCATATTGTGGGTGTACGCGGTTTCGATCCTTACTGTTTTCGTTTTCCTCGCCGCCGAGGCAGTCAAAACGTCTTCAGACTGGAAAACGGCGGTTAGTAATGCCGACGATGTGATAAAAACCAGCGTGGTTCCGATCGTCACCCTTGTTTTGGGCTACTATTTCGGAAAATCGAAGAATTGACAGCCACGGGTGGCGGTGGTTCGTCCGCCGACCGGTGTGCTCCCGGATGGGGATGTCGGATGTCAAACTGGCGGACGGCTCCCGGTTATTGACGCCGCATCGCGTTTCCTACCGGATCAACCCGGTCAGCGGGCTGGACGGATCGGCCCCCATCCGCCGCGGCATCCGCCCGGCGCGAAAGGCCAGCCGTCCGGCCTCGATCGCCGCTTTCATGGCTCGGGCCATCAGGACCGGATCCCTGGCATGGGCGATCGCCGAGTTCAGCAGCACCGCGTCGCACCCGAGTTCCATTGCAATCGCCGCGTCGGACGCGGTGCCAACGCCGGCATCGACCAGAAACGGCACGGTGACGTGTTCCATCATCATCGCGATCATCGCCGGGTTTTGCAGGCCGAGGCCGGATCCGATCGGCGCGCCCAGCGGCATGATCGCCACGCAGCCCATATCCTGCAGCCGCCTCGCCGCCAGAGGATCGTCGGCGCAATAGACCATCACCTCGAACCCGTCCTTGATCAGCGCCTCGGCCGCCTCGAACGTGCCTTGCATATCGGGGTACAGCAGCGGCGGCGGACCCAACACTTCCAGCTTCACCAGATTCCAGCCGCCAGCCTCCCGCGCCAGGCGCAGCGTCCGAACGGCATCCTTGGCGGTGAAACAGCCGGCGGTGTTGGGCAGATAGGTGTATTTTTTCGGATCGACGTAATCCTGCAACATCGGCGCGCCGGCATCCGACAGGTTGACGCGCCGCACCGCCACGGTGACGATCTCGGCCCCGCTGGCCTCGATGGCCCGGCCGGTTTCCTCCAGGTCCTTGTACCGTCCGGTGCCGACGATCAGCCGCGACGAGAATGTGCGTCCCGCCACCGTCCAGGTGTCGATGATTGTCCCGTCTGGCGCGATTGATCCGTCCATGCTCAGCCTCCTCCGATGAAATGCACGATTTCGAGGCAATCGCCGCTGGTCAGCCAGGTTTCGGCGTAGCGCGACCGGGGGACGATTTCCTCATTCCGCTCGACCGCGACTTTCCTGGTGTCCAGACCGGTCAGAACCAACAGCCCCGCGACGGACAACCCGCCGTCAGGGACGCCATCGAACACGCGGTTTTCGCCGTTCAGGGTCAGGGTAACAAAATCATGCATGGCAGCGATTATGGTGCGCCGGACGCCGGGCGGCAATGTCGGAGGGCCGTCGCGGCGACCGAACCAGTCCCAACGTGCCAGTCCCACGGTGCCAGCCACAAACGTGCCAGCCCCACTTGCCATGACCGGGACCGCGCCGCCACACTCACCGCGGATGTAAGCGGGGCAACGATGCGCGGCTGGATGCTTGTCGGAATGGTGCTGGTATGCGGGCCGGCGATGGCGGCGGACACGGTTCACTCCTTGAACGCGGTGCCGGGGGCGTTGAAAACGCCCGAGGGGAAAAGCACGTTCGCGCAGCAGATGGCGGGCGCCGAACCGCCGGATCTGTTGGGGTTGACGCTGCCGGCGGGCATGACGGCGGCGTCGGTGGCCGCGCTGGTGCTGCCCCCTGGGAACGCGGCGCCGCTGAACGCGGTGGGCGTTAAGCCGGTTCCAGGAGAGGCGGGGCTGTTTGCCGCGATCGTCTGCACCGGCGGGGATGTGCCGGCCGGTCCCGACGATGCAAGGTGTTCGGCCTATTCCGGCGATGCCGCCGTCCAATCGCTGAAGGTCTATGCCGGCCTGCTGCGGATGACTCCGGGAACCGCGCCCGCGCTGGCGGTTCGGCCGGTGGCGGTGAATACCATGGCGGATTGGCGCAATACCGATCTGCCGGATGCGCCGGATGCGCTGCAAGACGCCAGCGGGGATTCGATTCCGGCCACCAGCTTTTCCGGATTCGATCTTGCGCCCTATGTCATCGCCCCCGGGGTGCGGGCCTTTGGGCTGCGGGGCAAATGGGAAGACGGCTATTCGGGCGGTATGGCGGAATACAGCGCACTGTATCTGTTCGCGGCGATCGACGGCGCGCTGACGCAGGTGTTCACCGCGCCGATGTCGGAATACCGCGATATCGCCGGGGACTGGCACAAAGACGGAACCCGCGACCACCAGGTCACCGATGTGGCGAAACTGCTGAGCATCGCTCGGCATGCGTCGGATGGCTATTTCGACGTGCGGCTGACCCGCCGCGGCGGCAAAGGTGCGGACGTGTTCCGCTGGTCGGCTGGGACATACAAGCGCGTCGAGCGGTGACAGGCCGGATCGGTCGCCCGCTAGTGGGCGCCGGCGCCGGCATCGGTTGGACGGGCGGCGCGGTGCATTGGACCCGGCGCGACAGCTATGCTACGGCCATGCCAACACGTCATGCCGGCCTCGCCGCCGATGGACCATTTGCTGGAGGATAGACGTTGGCTCGCATTCCGATCGATCCCGATACCATCCGCGCCCTGGCTGCCGTGCTGGTGGAAACCGGCCTGACCGAGATCGAAATCGCCGACAAGGATTCGCGCATCCGCGTCGTGCGCGGGGGCGGAATCGCAACAACCGTGCTGCCGGTGGCCTCCGCGGCGCCGCTGCCGCCAGCCATTGTGCCGGCCGCTGTGCAGGATGTGGCCGCCCATCCGGGCGCGGTAACCAGCCCGATGGTGGGCGTGGCCTATTTGTCCCCCGAACCGGGGGCACCGGTCTTCGTGACGATCGGCCAGCAGGTCGCCGTCGGCCAGACGCTGTTGCTGATCGAGGCGATGAAGACCTTCAACCAGATCAAGGCACACAAATCGGGTACCGTTGCGTCCATCCTGGTGCAGAGCGGTGCGCCGGTGGAATACGGCGAAGTCCTGATTATCCTGGAATAAGCGGTTGTTTCATAAAATCCTGATCGCCAATCGCGGCGAAATCGCCCTTCGGGTCCAGCGCGCGTGCCGGGAACTGGGAATTGCGACCGTGGCGGTGCATTCCACCGCGGACGCCGAGGCCATGCATGTGCGGCTGGCCGACGAAAGCGTGTGCATCGGACCTCCGCCAGCCAAGGACAGCTATCTGAACATCCCGTCCATCCTGTCCGCGGCGGCGATCACCGGAGCGGACGCGATTCATCCCGGTTACGGCTTTCTGTCGGAAAACGCCGGATTCGCGGACATGGTGGATGCCCATGGCCTGACCTTTATCGGACCATCGGCCGCGCATATCGGTATGATGGGCGACAAGATCGCGGCGAAAACCGCGATGGCCGCCGTCGGCGTGCCGCTTGTCCCTGGTTCCGACGGCGCGTTGCCGGACCTGGAAACGGCTCGGTCCGTCGCCGGCCGGATCGGCTACCCGGTGCTGATCAAGGCCGCGGCCGGCGGTGGCGGCCGCGGTATGAAGGTCGCGCGGGATGCATCGGAACTGGACGATGCGTTCCGTATGGCACGCACCGAATCCCGCGCCGCATTCGGCAACGATGCCGTTTACATGGAGAAGTACCTCGATCGCCCGCGGCATATCGAGTTGCAGGTGATGGCCGACAACCACGGCAACGTGGTGCATTTCGGGGAGCGCGATTGCAGCCTGCAAAGGCGGCATCAAAAGCTGCTGGAAGAAGCCGGTTCTCCGGCAATCACCGCCGCCCAGCGGGATGCGCTGGGGGAAACCGCGACGGCGGCTCTGCGGACGCTGGGTTATCGCAACGCCGGGACGCTGGAGTTCCTGTACCAGGACGGATTGTTCTCGTTTATCGAAATGAACACCCGTTTGCAGGTGGAACATCCGGTGACGGAAATGCTGTGCGATGTCGATCTGGTGCGGGAACAGATTCGCGTGGCGGCCGGCGCGCCCCTGGGATACGGACAGGCCGACGTCACCTTCAGCGGCCATGCCATCGAATGCCGGATTACAGCCGAGGATCCGGTGACGTTCATGCCCACGCCAGGCCGGGTAACGGCCTATCATGCGCCCGGCGGACTGGGTGTGCGCGTGGATTCGGCGCTGTATGCCGGCTATTTCGTGCCGCCTTACTATGACAGCCTGGTCGCGAAGCTGATCGTGCATGCGCCCACGCGCGAACGCGCGATCGACCGAATGCGGCGGGCGCTGGATGAATTCGCGGTGGTTGGCATCAAAACCACGATTCCGTTGCATCAACGTATCGTCAACGACCCTGGCTTCCAGGCGGGCGACTATACGATTCACTGGCTGGAAAAATTTGTCGCGGGCGGCTGACCCGCGTGCCGATCGGAGCAGGACCATGAGTCACGACCATTCTCACGACGCGCCGGTGGATTGGAAGCTGAACGGCGTGCGGGTGATCAGGGGCGACCAGCTCGACACCAATACGGCGCAGACACCGGGGATGAACCGAGCGGCGGCGATCGACCTGGCCAGGGTTGGCGCGCAAAAGATCTGGGCTGGCACGGTCAACATTCATGCCAACGCCAAGACCGGCGCGCATCATCATGGCGCACTTGAAAGCGTGATCTACGTCGTGCGCGGCAAGGCCCGGATGCGCTGGGGCGAGGCGCTGGAATACGTCGCCGAGGCCCAAGCCGGCGATTTCATCTTCGTTCCGCCCTATGTACCGCATCAGGAAATCAATGCATCGCCGGACGAAACGCTGGAATGCGTCCTGGTCCGCAGCGACAATCAGGCGGTGGTCGTCAATCTGGACATCGATGCGGTGGAACAGCCAGAAGCGGTGTACTGGGTCGATCCGATTCACAAACATCCGGGTTAGGCAGGGCGCGGCGGCGGCTCCGGATATCGATACGGGACCATTTAGACCACCGTGTCGCCGATGATTTGCGGATACGGGACTGAATCCCGGAACGACGGGCGCTGTTCCAGGCGGTCGCTCAGCATCGCCAGGTTTGGATGGCGCCGCCGCCAAGGCAGTGCGGCGAAACGCACGGACAGGTAACCAAGCATCGTTCCGATAACGATATCCGCAAGCCCGAAAGCATCGCCGATCGCCCATTCCCGGTCGCCGGCAATACCGGCCAATGCCGCCAGCCCGCCATCGACCTTCCGCTGCTGGCGGGCCATCCAAGGCTCGCTTTGTTGTCCGGCGGGCCGGTGGCGTTCCCAGAACAACAGGACGCAGGCATCGCAAACGCCATCGGCCAGCACCTCGGCGTGGCGCGCGGCCAGCCGGCCATCGATGTCCGGCGGCAGCAACGGGGGCGCGGGATACTTGGCTTCCAGGTATTCCAGGATGAAGCGCGATTCGTAGATCGCGGACCCGTCTTCCATGATCAGGACAGGCAGTTTCTCCAGCGGGTTATAGGCCGGCGTGGCGGTGGTGCTGTCCCATGGCACTTCGGTGATGAGCTCGAACGGGATCGACTTTTCGGCCAGGGCGATACGGACCTTGCGCGCGTACGGGCTTGGCGTGGCGCTGATCAACCGCAACATGGGTCGTCTCCTCGACGTTCAGACCACATACGCGGCCTGGGCCAGGACTGAAAACGATGCCTGCTTGCGATGCAAGAGCCTGGACGGTGGTTTCCCCTTGACGCGCGGACCAGTGCTGCCTAAATGTAAATGTGTCTTACATTAACATGAGGCCTCGACAATGAGCGCAGCCAATCAAGACGCCTACGCCTCTGGCGGCTGGAACCAAGCCCCGCCGGGAAATGCCTGGGGCCAGCAATGGCAACAGCGCGGCCCCGGAAACGAGGCATGGGCGGGACCGCCGTTCTGGTATCCGGCGGGCATGAGTCGCCCAGTCGCGATCGTGTTCACTATCCTTGGATTTATGTTCTGGTGGCCGGTTGGTCTGGCCATGCTGTTTTACACGTTAGGGAGTCGCCGCATGGGATGTTTCGGCCGCCGCGGGCGGATGATGAACCAGCAGGGCTGGCAGAATGGCGGTCCATGGAGCCACTGGAAGGCCTGGGCCCAGGGATCCGGCGAACGACCGGCGTCCACCTCGGGCAACCGGGCGTTCGATGAATACAAAGCCGAAACATTACGGCGGATGGAGGAAGAACAGAAAGACTTCGGGTCGTTCCTGGACCGGCTGCGTTTTGCCAAGGATAAGTCGGAGTTCGATCAGTTCATGGCGGACAGGCGCGCCCGGCCGCCCGCCCCCCCGGCGGACGAACAGCCGGCCGGCTGAATCGGTTCCGGTCATCGCCGGGTTCGGTCCCCAATGGGGCGGAATCCGGACGGTGACCGGATCTGGCTTGCGTGGGTTTCCGGACCGTGCCGCGATTGCGTCCCGATCTTGCCGTCAGAGGCGCGAATCAGCGGGACCCCACAAATCAGCGGGACCCCACAAATCAGCGGGACCGCAGGGCGGACGCCGCAAGCAGCAGCCACCCCAGCATCAACAACATACCCCCGGCCGGTGCCAGAACGCCCCAGGAAATGCCGGTCACACCCACAGAATAGACCGCCCCGCAAAACAAGATCAGGCCGGTCGCAAATGCGGCGCCCGCCGCATGCGCCAGCCATCCGCCACGCGGCGCCCACAAACCCACCCCGAACAATGCCAGCGCGTGCCATCCCTGCATCTGCACGCCGCTGCTCACGATCCGGATGGCGACCGCATCGCCCAGGCCATGCGCCACGAACGCCGCCATCGCCACCGCACCGAACCCGGCCAGCCCCCCTAATCCGATCCAAAGACGATCCATGCGGCCTTATAGCGCGACGGAACGGCCACCGGAACCACCCGCCCGCCGGTCAGCCGGCCGGCATTCGCACATCCCGCACGATTTCCTCCAGTTCGGGAATGCAGGACCCGCAGTTCGTGCCCGCCCGCAACAGCACGCCGATCTGCTGCACCGAAGCCAGATGGTGTGTGGCCACCGCGTGGCGAACAGCATCGCGGGTCACGCCAAAACAGGCGCACACTTTCGGTCCCTCGGCCGCCGTTGCATCGTACATCCGGCCGGCCAGAAGTTTCGTCCGCGTCGCATCCGGGACAGGCGCCCCCAGCATCGGAATCAACGCCGCCTCATTCGGCAGCCCGGACGCATCCGCGGCCAGGAACAGACAGGCCTCCAACGCGCCGTCGGACACCGCGGCCACCCGCAGCACGCCGCGCCGCTTGTCCGACACCTCCAGCCACTCGGTCCCCGCCGGCAGATCGAGCAACGCCGAGGCGAAACGGGTCAGTTCCCCGCCCACCGGCAGCGGCCGCAAACCGGCCAGCCGGTACATCTGGCCCTCGGTGACCGGCACCCGGACCCAATGGCAGATATCGGACAATGCCCCGCCTGTCCGGCGCAGCAGCAACCCGTGAAAATACACCGTGACGGGTTCGGCCGTCGCCGCGGTCGCCTTCAGGTCCGGCTGCCCTGAAATCGGGTCCACCGCCGCGCTTACCACCCGTCCGACCGGCCCTGTAGAGGCGAACAGGTCCGTCCAGTGCATCGGCGCGAACACCTCCCCATGCCGTTGGGTGTGGCGCAATTCGGCCCGCAGAAGCACATTGCCCTCGGCCGTCGTCAGCCGCGTCAGTGCGCCCTGGACAATCCCGGCCGCCGCCGCGTCGGCCGGATGCATCGCCAGCATCGGTTCCGGCGTATGGCTCATCAAGGCCGGCGACAGTCCGGTGCGCGTCATCGTGTGCCACTGATCGCGGATCCGCCCGGTGTTCAGCAGCAGTCCTGTCCGCGGCAGCGGCCGATACGGCGTCGGCACAAAACGCGCTCGCCCGTCGCTTGTGGGAAAGCCGCCCTTGGCGAACAACCGCCCCCCCTCGCTGGACGACCCGGCCGGCAACGGCCACCGGAATGGCTGCATCGCGGCGTATCCGGCCTCATCCACATCGGCCATCGCACTGATATCGAACACCCGCCGCCCGTCATTCGCATGGCCCGACAACGCCGCATGTTCGCGGAAGACAGCGGCTGGCGTCTGCCATGCGAAGGCATCGGCCCAGCCCATGAGCCGCCCAACCTCGGCGAATTGGCGCCAATCGGGACGCGCCTGGCCGGGTGGCCGCCGGAACGCCCGCTGGCGCGAAATCCGCCGTTCCGAATTCGTGACCGTCCCGTCTTTCTCGCCCCACCCCGCCGCCGGGAGTACTACATGTGCCAGGGCGGACGTGTCGGTCGGCCAGCAATCCGACACCACGACGAACGGACAGGCGGCCAATGCTTCCCTTACACGGCCCGCCCGCGGCATGCTGGCGGCTGGATTGGTAGCCACGATCCAGATCGCCTTGATACGCCCGTCCAGCACCGCATCGAACAGTTCGACTGCTTTCAGTCCCGGTGTTTCCGCCAGCGCGGGCGCCTTCCAGAAGGCCCGCAGCGCCGCCCGGTCGGCCGCATCGCCGAACCGCATATGCGCCGCGAGCTGATTGGCCAGGCCGCCCACCTCGCGCCCGCCCATCGCATTCGGCTGTCCGGTGACTGAAAACGGCCCCGCTCCGGGCCGGCCGATCCGCCCGGTCGCCAGATGGCAGTTGACGATGGCATTGACTTTATCGGTGCCGCTCGATGACTGATTGACCCCCTGCGAATACACCGTCATCACCCGTTCGGTCTTCGCGAACATGTCGAAGAAGGTTTCTAGCACTTCGGGATCGACGCCGCATTCGGCGGCCACCGTCTCGATCGTCGTCTCCATCCCGGCCGGCGAACGGCCCTTCGCGACAAGCGAAGGACTGCCCACCGGACGCTGCCCCAACGCAAACTCTCCAGCCAGGCACAGCCTATCTTCCACCGTCACCGCCGAGGCGGCCTCCAGCGCATCCGCGAACCCGCTGGCATGCCGGTCGATCCAGGCGGCATCGACCTTGCCGGTGCGGTATAGATACGACAGCAATCCGTTGAACAGCGCCACATCGCTGCCGGGTGCCAGCGGTATATGCAGGTCCGCCGTTTCCGCCGTCGCCGTGCGGCGCGGGTCGAGCACCACCACCTTCGTTCCATGCGCCGAACGCGCAGCCTGCAACCGCTGGTGCAGCACCGGGTGGCACCACGCGGTGTTGCTGCCGACCAGAACGACAAGATCGGCTTCGTCCCAGTCCTCATACACGCCCGGCACCACATCCTCGCCGAACGCCCGCACATGGCCGGCGACCGAAGACGCCATGCACAGCCGCGAATTCGTATCGATATTGGCGCTGCCGATGAAACCCTTCATGAGTTTGTTGGCGACGTAATAATCTTCCGTCAGGCACTGGCCTGACACGTAAAACGCCACGCTGTCCGGCCCATGCGCCGCGATGGTCTCGCGGAAGCGATCGGCGACCAGCCGCAGCGCGTCATCCCAGTCCGCTTCCCGGCCGAACACCGTCGGCACGGTCAGCCGGGTACTGTCGTCCAGCGTCGCCGCCAGCGCAGCCCCCTTGGAACACAGCCGGCCCCGGTTGGACGGATGCAACGGGTCCGCCTTGATGGTTTCGTCCGGTTGCACCACCACCCCGCAGCCAACACCGCAATACGGACAGGCGGTATGAACCGGTTCGGTCATGCCGACCCCACCGCCAGCAGGATGCGCCCATCTTCCAGCCGCACCGCAACCGTACGCGTACAGCCCTCATCCGGCTCGTGCGCCTGCCCGTCGGCGAGCCCGATCACCCAGCTATGCAGCGGGCACGTCACCGACTCGCCATGCACGATGCCTTGCGACAGCTTGCCCGCCTTGTGAGGACACGTGTCATGCAGCGCGAACACGCGGTCGTCCGCGGTCCGGAACAACGCGATATCGGTGGCCGGAGTCGCGACGACGCGCGACCCCATCCGGGGAATATCGTCCAGCCGTCCGACATCCATCCACACGGAAATAGTCCCGTCCATGCCCTTTATTCCACCGTTGCCAGGGCCTGGAACTCATGCGCATCGGCCCCCCCTGCCCGATCCGCCCACGGATCGGTTTGGGCGAAACGCTGGCTTTCCATAAACCGGTCGCGCAACGCCCTGCGTCCGGCCGGGTCGCTCAGGGCCGTCCGGACATGTTCGATGCCGACCCGTTCCACCCATGGCGCGGTGCGCTCCAGATACCACGCCTCCTCCCGGTAAACCTGCATGAACGCGGCGGCGTATTCCAACACTTCATCCTCGGTCGTGACTTTCGCCAGCAGATCGGTGACCCGCACCTTGATGCCGCCATTGCCAGCGACATACAGATCCCATCCGCTGTCCGTGGCGATGACACCGAAATCCTTGATGGTGGATTCCGCGCAATTCCGCGGGCACCCCGACACCGCCATCTTGAACTTGTGCGGCGTCCACGATCCCCAGGTCATCCGTTCCAGGGCGATCCCCATCGCAGTGGAATCCTGCGTGCCGAACCGGCACCATTCGGACCCGACGCACGTCTTCACTGTCCGCAGCGCCTTGCCGTAGGCATGGCCGGACACCATGCCCGCCGCGTTCAAATCCCGCCAAACGTCCGGCAACTGGTCCTTACGCACACCCAGCAGATCGATCCGCTGCCCGCCGGTAACCTTTACGGTCGGAATGGCGTGCTTATCGACCACATCGGCGATCGCCCGCAATTCGGCCGCCGATGTCACGCCGCCCCACATGCGCGGCACGACGGAATACGTGCCGTCCTTCTGGATGTTGGCGTGCATCCGCTCATTCACAAACCTCGACCTCGAATCGTCCTCATACTCGCTCGGCCATGCGCACAGCAGATAGTAATTCAGCGCCGGGCGGCAGCTCGCGCAGCCGTCCCGCGATGTCCAGCCCATCGCCCGCATCACCGCCGGTATGGTTTTCAGCTTTTGGTCCAGGATTGCCCTGCGTACCGCATCGTGTCCGGCGGAGGTGCATTTGCAGACCGATTTGACCTTCGGCGTCGCGTCGTAGTCCCCGCCAAGGGCATAGGCCAGCAGGTTTTCCACCTGGCAGGTGCAGCTTCCGCACGAGGCCGACGCCTTGGTGCGCGAGCGCACCTGATCGACCGTCTTCAGTTGGTGCTTGCCGATCGCCGCCAGAATGGTGCCCTTGCTGACGCCGTTGCAGCCGCAGATTTCCGCCGTGTCGGGCAATGCCTCCACCCCGGGCGCGTCGCCGCCGGTGCCGGCGGACGGCCCGAACACAAGCGTATCGCGCAGTGCGGAAATATCGGTTCCGTTACGGATATGGTCGAAATACCACGCGCTGTCGGCGGCCTCGCCATACAACACAGCGCCGATCAGCTTGTCGTCGCGAATCACCAGCTTCTTGTGCACACCGCGCGCGGCATCGCGGAACACCACGTCGTCGGTGTTGTCGTCTCCCATGAAATCGCCGGCCGAGAACATATCGATACCGGTAACTTTCAGCCGTGTTCCGGTCACCGCCGGCACATAGTCGCTGTTTGCCGTCCCGGTTACGCGGTCGGCAACGATTTTCGCCATTTCGTAAAGCGGTGCGACCAAGCCGAACAGAGCGCCGCGATGCTCCACGCACTCACCCACGGCATAGATGGCCGGATCGGAGGTCAGCATTCCGTCGTTCACCTGGATGCCGCGTCCGCAGTCCAGACCGGCCGCCTTGGCGAGCGCGATATTCGGACGGATACCCGCCGCCATCACCACGATATCGGCCGGCAGATGCGTGCCGTCGGCCAGTGTTACGCCTTCGACCCGTTCGGTGCCCAGGATCGCCTTGGTGTTGGCCTCGGTGATTACCTTGATGCCGCGGCGGCCCAGATCCGCCTTCAGCAAACCGGCGGACACAGGATCGAGTTGGCGCTCCATCAACGTTGGCATGATGTGCAGCACGGTGGTGTCCATGCCGTTCCGTGCCAGGCCGTTCGCGGCTTCCAGGCCGAGCAAGCCGCCGCCGATGACGACGGCATGTTTGCCCGACTGGCTCGCCGCCATCATCGTTTCGACATCGGCGATATCGCGAAAGCCGATGACGCCCGGAAGTTTATGTCCGGGCAGCGGAATGATCACCGGGTTGGACCCGGTGGCCAGCAGCAGCACGTCGTATCGCCGGGTGGTGCCCAGCGCGCCGGTTACCGTCCGGGCTTCGCGGTCGATGCCCACCACGGGTTCCCCGGCGATCAGTTCGATATCGTTCTCTTTGTACCACGCCAGCGGATGGGTGGTAATCGCGTCGAAGGTCTTTTCGCCCGCCAGCACGGGCGACAGCATGATGCGGTTGTAGTTGCCGTGCGGTTCGGCGCCGAACACGGTAATGGAAAAATCGTGCGGTGCGCGGCTGAGGATTTCCTCCAGGGCGCGGACACCGGCCATACCGTTGCCGATCAGGACAAGGCGGGTGCGGCGGGGGGCGATACTGTTCATGACACTATTCTCCTTAAACCCGAGCCGCGCCGTAGAGTTCGCCCCAGGTGGTGCGCCAGCGGCGGCGCACGCCGCTGACGCTGGCCAGGGCGATGGCCGCCAGAATGGCGAAGACCAGGAATCCGGGACCGTAGCTGCCGGTGATCTGCTTCGCGTAGCCGAGGCTGGACGCCAGGTAGAACCCGCCGACGCCGCCGCTCATGCCGACCAGTCCGGTCATGACGCCGATTTCCCGGCGGAATCGTTGCGGCACCAGTTGGAACACCGAACCGTTGCCCATGCCTAATGCCAGCATGCCGATAATGAAGACGGGCATTGCCATGTAGATCGTCGGCAGGCCGGTGGCGATGGCAGCAAACGCGCACGCGGCGACTGCATACAGAACGGCCAGCGCGCGCACGCCGCCGACCCGGTCGGCGACCGCGCCGCCCAGCGGCCGCACCATCGACCCGGCGAAGACCACCGCCGCCGTGCAATATCCTGCCACCACCGGCGACAGGCCGTAGGCATCGTTGAAGTAGATGGTCAGCGATGACGCCAGGCCGACGAATCCGCCGAAGGTCACGCTGTAGAAAAACATGAACCACCAGCAATCGCCGATCCTGAGCAAGGCGAAGTATGCGGCAAGCGGCTTGGGTGCCGGCGTGCTGGGGCTGTCCTTGGCCACCCAAAAGAAGATGGCCAGCACAACAGTCAGCGGGATTGCCGCCAGTCCGATGACGTTCTGCCAGCCGAACGCGATGGCCAGGGTGGGCGCGAACAAAGCCGCCAGAACGGTGCCTGAATTGCCGGCCCCGGCGATGCCCAGCGCGGTGCCTTGATATTCGGGGGGATACCAGGCCGATGCCAGCGGCAGCGCCACCGCGAACGACGCGCCGGCAAGGCCCAGCACGCAGCCCAGCAACAGGGTGGCGGGAAAACTGTCGATCCCGATCGCCCAGGCTGTCAGAAGTCCGACGATGACGACGATTTGCGCCCCGATGCCGACGCGCCGGGCCTTGAACCGATCGACCAGCAACCCGAGCACGACTCGCAGGGCCGCTCCGGCGAGGACCGGTGTCGCGACCATCAAACCTTTATGGGCTGGGTCGAGATGCAGCGCCCTGGCGATGGCCACACCGAGCGGACCGAGCAGGACCCAGACCATGAAGCTGAGATCGAAATAGAGGAAGGACGCAAAGAGGGTCGGCAGATGACCGGCCTTGAGGAAGCCCTTGTGCATTATCGGATCACTCGCGGAGGCAAGCCGTCGTTGGCATGCCGGTCGATTGCGTGAAGCGCGGGCGCTTCGGGATCGGTGCTAGTCCATCGTTGGGCTGCGCCGCGGAGTCCAGAAACTCTATGAGCACATGCAGCAAGATCGATGCCAAGTGGCGGATCGATGATATGATTACAATTTAATCTAATCGGCCAGGACAGATTGAATAAAAAACAGACAATTTTTGACCGAAATAATTCAATTTGGGCATTTTATGTTCAATATTTGGTCTCCACTAACGCCGATCGCGGCCGTTTGAAGAAAATGCATCGTCTCCAGGCAATGGCAGCATCGCGGTCCCTTCAAGCGCGGGCAAGCCAGCGGCAGGGTAAACGCCCTCCCGTTCCACGGCCGGGGCAAGCAAATCCGGCCGGTAAACCGCCGCCGCCAAGCCGTTCAGGTCGGTCCGGCCGTCCAGCCAGCCCCATCGTACCATCTGACCCAGGAACCAGACCGCATGCGCGTGCGCCGGAAACCACGCCTCGCGCGTATGGAACCGGATCGATTCAATCCCCGATCCGCCGGGCAATGCTGCCAGGCTGGAGTCCACCGGCAGCCGCAACCCATCCGGATCGGCTAAAAGCGCGGCGATCGCCGGCGCTTCTTCGGGCAGGTCGCAGCGGATTTGGGCCAGCAGCACCGCACGCAGCAAGCGATGCAGCGACCTCGGGTTGGCGTTGGCCCAACCTTCATGAAAGCAAAGGCATTTCTCCGGGTGGAACGGCCAGATCGCCGACGTGCCGATCAGCACCCGACCGGCGGCTTCCCGCTCCGCGACGTCTCCCCAGGGTGCGCCGGCGCAAAATCCGGCGATGCTGCCCTCGGCCAGTGCGGCGACCACGGTTTCCGGAGGGATCACAACGGTTTCGATGTCGCGATCGGGATCCGCGCCGCCCGATGCCAGCCAGTATCGCAGCAGCAGATTATGGGTCGAGAACGCGTGCACTACCGCGAAACGCGGGCGGGTCGGTTGCGACCGCAGCCAGTTCAGCAGTCGCGGCCTGGGACGCGGGTCGCCATCGGCCAGGCTGGCGGCGATCGCGTTGCTGACCACAATGGCGTTGCCGCCCCGGCTGAGCGACATCGGCACCACCATTCGCGCCTTCGGGCCGCGCAATCCGGCACAGGCAGCCAGGGCCAGCGGCGGCAGCATGACCGCCGCGTCCAGCAGCCCATATGTCAGTTTATCGGCGATATTCGCCCACGAGGGTTCGATGACGATTTGCACGTCGATGCCCTGATCGCGGAACAGGCCGCGGGCCTTGGCAACGACGATGGGGGCACTATCGACCAGTCTTAGCAGACCGATGCGGATCGGCTGGGTCATCGGGGATGTCCTTCCAGATTTTCGATCACGTCGCCCGCGACATCGACGATCCGCCTGGCACTGCTCATGGCGGTACGGCGCAGATATTTATAGGCGTCCGGCTCGCTCATGCGGCGCTGCTTGATCAGGATCGCCTTGGCCCGGTCGATCGTGGAGCGTTCATTCAGGCGGTTTTCAGCCTGTTGCAGATCGGATCGTGCTTGTTGATGGCGGCGGAACAGGGCGACGGCGGCGCGCAGGATAGGCTTCACGTCAGGCGGCGGCATGCCGATGGCATTGTACGAGGACACCCCGGCGACGATTGCTTCCTCCATGAACGCTGGATCGTCTTCGTCCACGAACAGCACCACGGGACGGGAATTCAGCGCCGCCACCTGTCTTATGCCATCCAGCGCGTCGCGATCCGGACGCGCCATATCCACCAGCACGACATCGGGCGCGAGGGCAGCGACCGCGCCCGCCAGCGATTCGCCCGGCTTCAGCCGCAGCACGGACAGCCCGGCGTCCGCGGCCAGAATGCGCGCGACGGCGCTGGCCCGTTCGGCGTCGTCGTCGGCCAGCAGGACTTTCACCGGTGTACATTTCCGCCAGGCATGGACAGGTTGAACGCAAGGTCCGTGCCGCGGCACCGCATTGGCGGCGGCACGACCCAAATCGCGGCACGCGACGCATAGCCGCCCAAACATGCGCCAACCGATGCGCGAAACGCATGCACATCCCGCATCGGCAACGAACCGGACCCGGATTGCCCCGGCACCGGGTCGGCGGTAGCCTGCGGCCAAATGAAGGAAGCAGATCAATGACCTTGAAACTCGGCTATAAGGCGTCGGCGGAGCAGTTCGCGCCCCGGCTGTTGTTGGATTTCTCGGTGGCGGCCGAACAGGCAGGCTTCGATTCTGTCTTCGTCAGCGACCATTTCCAGCCCTGGCGGCACACGGACGGCCACGCCCCGTCCGCACTCGCATGGCTGGGCGCACTGGGCGCGAGCACCCAGCACATCGTGATGGGTACCAGCGTACTCACGCCGACCTTCCGGTATCATCCGTCCGTGGTTGCCCAGGTGTTCGGCACGCTGGGGTCCATGTTCCCCGGCCGCGTCATCCTGGGTGTCGGCACCGGCGAGGGCCTGAACGAGGTTCCCTCCACCGGCATGGTCTGGCCCGAAATGAAGGAACGCTTCGCTCGGCTGCGGGAGGCGATCGGACTGATCCGCAAGCTTTGGTCCGAGGACGACCTTACGTTCCAGGGCGAATACTACAAAACCCAAGGTGCCACGATCTACGACAAACCCGGCGCGTTCCTGCCGATCTATGTGGCCGGCGCCGGCCCGCAGGTTGCCAAATATGCCGGCCGGATGGCGGACGGATTCATCTGCACCAGCGGCAAGAAATGGGACCTGTACACCGAAACCCTGCTGCCGAACGTCGCCGAGGGGTTGGCCCTGTCGTCCACGCCCAAGCCGGACTTCGACCGGATGATCGAGATGAAGGTGTCCTTCGACACCGACAGGCAGCGCGCGCTGGACGACACGCGCATCTGGGCCGCGCTGGCGCTGACCCCGGAAGAAAAAATGACGGTACACGATCCGAAGGAAATGGAGCGCCTCGCCGACGCCCTTCCGATCGAACGCGCCGCCAGCCGCTGGATCGTGTCATCCGACCCAGACGAGCATATCGAAAAGATCAAGCCCTATATCGATATGGGATTCCGCCACCTCGTCTTCCACGCCCCAGGCAACGATCAGGCCCGCTTTTTGAAAATCTACGGCGAACTGGTGCTGCCGAAGTTGCGGAAACAGTTCGGGTAATATGACCGCCCGCCTGGAACTGTTTGCCCTACCCGGCCTGCCCATGGTGCGGGAAGGGGACGATCTGGTCGCCCTGATCCTGGCCGGCCTCGCGCGCGCCGGCCAGCAATTGCGGAACCGCGACGTTGTGGTGATCGCGCAGAAAATCGTCTCCAAAGCCGAGGGCCGCACCGTCGATCTGGCGGATATCGTGCCGTCGGACGAAGCCGTCGGACTCGCGGCGGAAACCGGCAAGGATCCGCGCATCGTGCAGATCGTGCTGTCCGAATCGGTCAAGGTGGTGCGCAGCCGGCCCAACCTGATGATCATGCAGCACCGGCTGGGGTTCGTGATGGCCAACGCGGGGGTGGACCAGTCCAACGTGGCGGCGGCGGACGGACGGCAGCGCGCGCTGCTGCTGCCGCTGGACCCGGACGGTTCGGCCGCCGCGATCCGTACCGCACTGGCCCCGTACGCCGATGTGGGCGTGGTGATCAGCGACAGTTTCGGACGCGCCTGGCGGCGCGGCACCGCGGGCGTGGCGATCGGGTCGGCCGGCCTGCCATCCGTTATCGACTTGCGCGGCCAGCCCGATTTATTCGGCCGGACGCTGGAGGTCAGCATCATCGGTTTCGCCGATGAGATTGCCGCCGCCGCGTCGTTGTTGCAGGGTCAGGCGGCGGAAGGCCAACCCGTTGTTGTGGTGCGCGGCCTGACGTGGCACGCACCGGATATGCCGGTGGCGGAGATGATACGTCCGCCTGAGGAGGATTTGTTCCAGTGATCATCGCCTTGTCCGGCGGGGTGGGGGGCGCGAAACTGGCCCTCGGCCTGTCGCGAATCATGCCGCCCGAAGACCTGCTTGTCGTTGTTAATACCGGCGACGATTTCGAGCATCTGGGCCTGTCGATCTCCCCCGATATCGACACCGTGGCCTACACTTTGTCCGGGCTGGCAAATCGCGAAGTCGGGTGGGGCCGGCACGACGAAACCTGGTCTTTCATGGAAACGATGGAGGCGCTGGGCGGCGATACATGGTTCCGTCTGGGCGACCGCGATCTGGCCTTGCATGTGGAGCGAACACGGCGGCTGCGGAACGGCGAAAGCCTGTCCGCCGTAACCGCCGATTTGTGCCGGCGCATGGGCGTTGGCCCGCGCGTGGTGCCGATGACGGACGATCCGGTGCGGACGCGACTGCTGACCGATCTGGGGTGGCTCGATTTCCAGGAGTATTTTGTTCATCGGCGGTGCGAGCCGGTGGTATCGCAGTTGCAATTCCAGGGTGCGGGGGCCGCGAAGCCACATCCGGCCTTTATCGCCGCGCTGGCCGATCCGGCGTTGGAAGCGGTGGTCATCTGCCCGTCCAACCCGTTCATCAGCGTGGAACCGATCCTGGCGATTCCCGGCGTGCGGGACGCGCTGATGGCCTGCAAAGCACCGATCATCGCGGTTTCTCCGATCATCGCGGGCCGAGCGGTGAAGGGACCGACGGCGAAAATGATGACGGAACTGGGAATGGATCCATCGGCCGGCACGGTGGCACAACGCTATGCCGACCTGCTGGACGGGTATGTGATCGATCACGCCGATATGGCGGAAGTTGTCTCGATCGATGCGCGCGTGACGTTGGCGCAAACCCTGATGACGACAATGGAAGACCGGGAGGCCCTGGCGAAGATCGTCGTCGAGGCCGCCGCGACCTTGCGAAGGCGGGAAATGCACGGCTTACGGCATCGTCGCGTGCCATGACCGATGTGTGGGCGTGCGTGCCGGTGAAGGCCTTTACCGGGGCGAAGTCGCGAACCGGTTCGATCCTGACGCCGAACCAGCGGGAGGTTCTGGCGGCGACGATGCTGGAAGACGTTCTGGCGGCATTGGCCGGAGCCACACGGCTGGCTGGAATTTTGGTCAATACCGTCGATCCGGTGGCCGCCGACCTGGCATATCGTTACGGCGCCAGGGTTGTGACCCTGGGTGCGCTGGACGGGCATACCGGCGCCGTCAACGGAATGGCCCAGGTGTTGACCGCGGAAGGCAAAGGCGCCCTGCTGACGGTGCCGGGGGATATTCCGCGTGTGACGTCGCGGGAGATCGATGCGGTGGTTTCATCCTGCCTGGCACCACCGTCGTTTACCATCGCGCCGGCGCACGACGCGCTAGGGTCCAACGCGGTATTGTGCGCGCCGCCGTTTTCCGTGCCTTTGCGGTTCGGCGACGATAGCTATTTTCCGCATCTGATGGCGGCGCGAGCGCTCGGGATCGAACCAACCGTGGTCCGGTTGCACGGGATCGGACTGGATATCGATCATCCGGCGGATTTGCGGGCGTTCATGGCGGTCCGGCCGCGCATGCCAACGCGAACGCTGGCGCTGCTGGAAGGGTTTGGGCTTTAGGGGCGGCGAAACCCACCACGCAGGCCAGGCGTTGGCTGTCGTTCAGAAATGTTCCCAGCGAGTGCGGCCAAGGCGACGGCATCGCTTTGCCAGCCGCGTGCGTGCATCGCAAGACCATCCCCCGCGTGCATCGCACGACCCTCCCCGCGTGCATCGCACGACCCTCCCCGCGTGCATCGCACGACACTGGCGCGTCGCCGTCCAAGGGTCCATTCTGATACGAATGAGCGCACACAGACACCCCGAAGACACGGACCCATCCGGCAAAACCATCCGTATCGGTGGCGAGCCCGGCGGTCCGATGACCTATCTGATTGACCTGCCCCCGGAAGCCCTGCCCAGCGTCCGCGAGCGCGATCTCGCGCGAGCGTGGCACACCGCGCGGGAAGCCGCTTTGGCGGAGCAAGGGGGCGCGGTGCGCGGCTTCCGCTTCAACCGTCCGGATGGCAGCCACACCGACCTTGCCCTTGCCGATCGCGATGCGCGCTGCTGGGCCGGGGCGATCGACCGCAGCGTCGGGATCGCCAACCCGTCCGGCCTGTCGCTGGTGTTGCGGCTGCTTGCGCTGGTCGATCTTCTCGCCCGGGCACCCTGGGCGCGGCCGCTGTGTCATCTGGCCCGCGATGGTGCCGAATTTCATCCGGCCCTGCTAAAAGCCGCCGCGAGTCAGCCGCTGACCCAGGATGCCCGATTCGACGAAGCAGGGTTTCAGGTGCGGCTGTCGGGTTTTATCAACGGCTTCGCAATCGAAGCCCCGCGGGCCGTACAGCGCCTGTCAGGAGCCAATTCATGAGTCGCCTTAGCTTCGCTTTCCTGGCAGCCGCGTTGACGTTGGGCGGCTGCTCAAGCCAATCGTCCGGCAGACAGGGTCAGGTGGACGCCCAGACGCGGATGGCCTGCGAAAAGCGCGCCGAACAGGTTTACGAAGAACAGAACCGGAAAGATATTTTCGGTCCGGCATCGTCGGTCAACACACCGTTTGCCTCGAATTTCGTGATCGGCGATACCACGCGCGGCCTGCCGGGCCTGTTCGCGCACGACCGGATGGTCAGCGATTGCGTGAATAATTCCATCGCCCGCTCCAGCGGGCCGCCGCCGCCGCCGCCGCCGCCAGACAACTAGCAGTGCCGCCGGCCGAACGGCCCAAAATCGGAGGACATGTTGCCGCGTTTTCTGTTGGCGATCATTTTATGCGGTATGACCGGGTCGGTTACCATGGCCGCCACGTCGTCGGACGAAGCAGCGGCGACGGGCCTGCTGGAAACGCCGGATCAGGTTTACCGATCGGCACTGCTGCAGGCCGTCGGAGCCCCAGCCAAGACGGATATCGGCGATCGGGCAACGTTGCGTCTCGCGGACGGTTTGGCGTTCATACCGAGGGCACCGGCTATCCGCTTGCTCGCCGTGCGGAATCAGTCGGTTCCGTCCGATTTCGAGGGCATCCTGGTTGGCCCCGACGGCATGGACGCGCAGGGCACGGTACGCTTCGTGCCCGCCGGATTTGTCGATTCGGATGCCGCGCTGGCCTGGACGGACGACGACATGCTGGCCAGCCTGAACGACACGCTGTCCCGAACCAACAAAGATCGGACGCAGCAGCGGTTGGAAGAACAGGAAGCGCGGCGATGGGTGGTGCCCCCGCACTACAACCCCGAAACTCACCAAATCGCATGGTCCGCGCTGATCGTCCCCAAATCCGCACCGCGTGAAGCCGACGGTGAAATCCGCTATCATGCGATTGCTTTCGGGCGGGATGGCTATGTGGAAATCGGTATCGTCACCAGCCTGGAAAAAGCCGACGACGTCGGACAAATAGTGACCGGTTTCCTGGCCGGGCTGACGTTCCGGCCCGGCCATGCGTATGGCGATGCGGTGCCCTCCGATCGCCGGGCGGTCGGCGGCCTGGCGGCGGCAATGGGCATCGACAGCCTGCATAAAGCGGTCTCGGGAGATACTTTTCTATCGGGAGATCGGGTTATTCCACTTGCGGGAGGCCTGGTCGCGGCCATCGGCGCGATTTCGCTGTTCTTTTACGTCCACCGGTATCTCAGGCGAAGGGCGCGCCGCGTGTAATACCGGCCGGTGGCCGGGTTGAACCAGACGCGGGCGGAGACAGGATCATGAGCCAATGCGGCAGTTGCGGCGCGCCGGCACGCCCGTCGTTCCGGAGGCCGCGAGCGGAAAGCCCACCCGATCTGGATATGCGGCCGCATTGTGGGACGGCACCGCCGACGTGATGCTCGGCCTGCGGCGCCTGGACGTGCTGCGCCGGGCGGGGTTGTTCGAAGCCGCCGCGGCGTGAGCGTCGGTGCTGACAGAACGCCAGGACGATGAGGCGACGCGATCGATCTTACGATTTCAGCGCGCCAGGTTCGCCGATCGCGACAGCGGGCGACATTCGATTAGCAGCGCATTGCCGCCGCCCGCCCATTCGCCACACGTATCGCATGGCAGGCGCGCCAAGGCTGGGTTCTGGCCACGCCTGATGCGGACGGTGCTCTGACCGGTCAGATCATGAAAATGCGGATCGACGCGACCGCGAACAGCACGATGCCCAAGGCGGCATAGCCGATCGCGGCATGGGGCGGCAACGAGTCCGTTACCCCCAGCACCAGGTAACTTCCCGCCAGCGCCACCGTCAGAATCGCCAGTATAAAGCTTGGATTTTTCACCGATGCGGCACCTTCCCGGCTATAGAACCGGAAGACGAACAGAAAAAACGCCAGGATAAACGGCGCGAGAAGGAAAGATGTCGTGTTCGTCATGCCGGTTGGTGTCCGTTTTTAGCCGATACAAATGGGTGATAGCGGATTTCGCCGTTCGGCAGAAGGCGGGACGGGCCCGCGTCGCGCCAGGCAGCAGCCGTCTTTCGGCCAGTCTCGAAGATAATGCTCGCCGGATGCCACCAGCCGGCCTCGCCTACGCTGATCAGATCCATCGCCATCCGGTCGAGTACCGGATCGAATGACCCGTGCACCCTTGCGGGTGCAATGCTGACACTCGATCAGCCGTCCAGAAACGTTCGGATCGCCTCGATCTGCAACGGATCGATCAGCGCGGGCGCATGCCCGGTCAGCGGAACCTCGAAGGCTTCGGCGCCCGAGGCTTCCATACGGGCCAGCGTTTCCGGCAGCAGGATGTCGCTGGTCTCGCCCCTGATGACCATACGGGGCACGCGGATTCGCTCCCAGAACGCCCACATATCGACATCGGCCGGCTCGTGGCCGCGTAACGGTTCGGCGATCCGCGGATCGTAGTGCATCGCGAACCGGCCGTCCGGAAGCGCGCGGGCGGAGCTTGTCGCGAGTTGCGCCCATTGCGCGTCCGATAACGGGCCGAACGGCGCGTGAATGAACCGCACATGTCGTTCGATCGCTTCGATATCGGGGAACCGCTGCATAAGCGGGGAATCGCCCGACGCCACCATGTAGTCGCGGATGCGAGCCAGCGCGGGCGCCGGCATGAACGGCCCGATATCGTTCAGCACCAGCCGGTTGACCGGCGAGCCGTCCATCGCGGCGACGATCATGCCGCAAATACCGCCCAGCGACGTGCCCACCCAGGCGACGTCCCGCCCGATCCAGGCCAGCAAATGCGCCAGCGCCGTCACGTAATGCTGTGCCTGATACAGAATCGGATCGTCCAGCCAGTCCGAATGGCCGCGCCCAGGCAGGTCGGGGCAGATTACCCGGTAAGACCCTGCCAGTGCCGCCGCCAGCGCATCGAAATCCCGCCCGTTACGGGTCAGGCCATGGACGCACACGACGGGCGGCGCGCCGGGATCGCCCCATTCATCGAACGCCATGCGATGAAACGACCCGGCCAGCAGATAGCGGATCGAACCGGAAACTGGCCGCATCAGATAACGTTCTTCTCGCGCAACGCCGCCAGTGCGACCGCATCCAGCCCCAGCCGTTCGGCCAGCACCGCGTCCGTATGCTCGCCCAGCAACGGCGGCGGCAACCGGTAATCGGCCGGCGTTTCCGACAGCTTCACCGGATTGGCGATCACCTTCACCGTCTGTCCCGATGCATGCGGCATCTCCAGCACCATGCCGCGCGCCACCACGTGCGGGTCGGCGAACACCTCGGACAGTTTGTTGATCGGACCGCAGCCGATTTTCAACGCCTCCAGCCGCTCGATCCACCAGCCGGTCGGGTGTGCCTGCATCACCGGGGTCAGCGTATCGGTAACAAGCTGACGGTTGCCAACGCGCGCCGCATTTGTAACGAACCGGGCGTCGTCCAGCATGTGGGACAGCCCGAACGCTTCGCAAAACCGTTTGAACGTCGGGTCGTTGGCGACCGACAGCACGATATGGCCATCCTGGGTGGGGAACACCTGATACGGCGCGATATTTGGATGTTGGTTGCCCAAACGCGCCGGGTTTTCCCCTGTCGCCAGATAATTCATGCCCTGATTGGCCAGCCACGCGACATGGGTGTCGAGCATGCCGATGTCGATCTGCTGGCCCTGTCCCGTCAGGTCGCGATGGCGCAGCGCCGCCAGGATACCGATGCAGCCATACAGACCGGCGAACAAATCGGCCACCGGCACGCCGACTTTCTGCGGCAGGCCGTCCGGCTCGCCGGTCAGGCTCATGACCCCGCCCATGGCCTGGATCAGGCTGTCGTAGCCGGGTCGCGGCGCATAGGGTCCGGTCTGCCCGAACCCGGTGATGGAGCAGTACACCAGCCGGGGAAATCTGGCATGCAACTGTTCGTAGCCCAGACCGTATTTGGCGAGTGCGCCGACCTTGAAGTTTTCCACCAGGATATCGCAGCCGGCGATCAGCTTCAGCGCGATGTCCTGGCCTTCCTGCTGGCCGATATCCAGCGTGACCGACCGCTTGTTGCGATTCACCCCGACGAAATAGGCGCTTTCCCCGGTGCCCGGCATGACCGGCGGCGCGAAGCCGCGCGTGTCGTCGCCGGCACCGGGCCGCTCGATCTTGATCACGTCCGCACCGAGGTCCGCCAGCATCTGCGCGCAGGTCGGTCCCGCCAGCACACGGGTCAGATCGAATACGCGCAGCCCTTTCAATGGGCCGGTCGGTTCTGTCATGTCGGTCTCCACGATGCCGGTTGATCTGACCGGCGGTTCCTCGGTAATGCGTTATAGATCGCCGTCCGGCACACGCAAACGACCGGTCTGGCCAGGGCGGGCACGGGGAGAACGCATCGATGCAAACAGATGCCGCCTATAGTATTGAATCGCCACGGTCCTGGCAGGCGGCGTTCCTGACTCTGGCCATCCTGTCGCTGTCCTTCGGCGCGCCGCTGCTGGCGGTGGTGGGCTTGCGTGAAATACAGGCCGCGATGCACACGGACCGGTCGGTGCTGTCGATGGCGAACGCCCTGGTGTGGGTCGGCACAGGGGTCGGCGGTATCCCCATGGGCTGGCTGGCAGACCGGATCGGCATCCGCAAAACCGTCGCGATGGGCACGCTGGCGATGGCCGTGGGACTGGTACTGTCCACGCGGGGGTCTGTGTGGGCGCTGTATGTCGGTCATGGGCTGTTCATCGGATTTCTGGGCAACGGCGCGATCTACGCGCCGCTTCTGATTTATGTCAGCCGCTGGTTCGATCGTCGGCGCGGCACCGCCATCGCGCTGATTTCATCCGGGCAGTATATCGCCGGTATCATTTGGCCGTCGGCGCTTGAAGCCGGGATAAAGCGCCTCGGCTGGCAACCGGTCATGCTGGCGTTCGCCGTTATCGTTCTGGCGATCCTGCCGCTTGCGATGCTGCTGCGGCCGGCCCCCGACTCGCCACGTCCCGCCCCCGGCCACGCCCGCCTCCCGATCGGCCAACCCGTACTCGGTTTGCACCCCAATGTCGCGATGGTGCTGATTGGTGCCGCCGCGTTCTGCTGTTGCGTGCCGATGGCGTTGCCGGCGTCGCATCTGGTCGCATTTTGCGGCGATCTGGGCATTGCGCCCGCCCATGGCGCGGCGATGCTGTCGGTCATGCTTGGCTGCGCCTTTCTGTCCCGGCAGTTCTGGGGTGCGTTCGCCGATCGCTTCGGCGGCCTGCGCACCGTGATGACCGGTTCGGCGTTCCAGGCGCTGACGATCGGTGCGTTCATGCTGACCCGGAACGAGGCCGCGTTGTTCGCGGTTGCCGGCGCGTTCGGGCTGGGATTTTCGGGCATTATTCCGTCGTATTCAGTAACGATTCGCGATCTTTATCCGTCGACGGACGCATCCTGGCGCATTCCCACCGTATTGATGACGGCGATGGCCGGGATGGCATTCGGAAGCTGGTTCGGCGGCGCGTTGTTCGACCGGTTTCTGTCCTATGAACCGGCGTTTGCCTTTGGCGTTCTGTTCAACGTGGTCAATCTGGCGGTGGTCCTGTTCCTGGTCAGGCGCATTGGGCAGGTTCCAAAATCCGCGCTGGCGCCGGTCGCGGCATAGCGGCGCCGCGAACCGGACCAGCGGGCCGCCGTCAGGGAATCATCCAAGGCAGCACGTATTGTTGCAGGCAGACCAGCAGCCCGAGCAGCAGGGTTAACACGATGCTGTGCTTGAAGGTGCGGGCGAAGACCACCCCTTCCTGGCCCTTCAGCGCGGTCACCGACACCCCGGTGGCGATGTTCTGCGGCGAGATCATCTTGCCCATCACCCCGCCGGAGGAGTTCGTCGCCGCGATCAGCACCGGGTTCAGTCCGAGTTGATTCGCGGCCA
The DNA here is from genome assembly GCA_021805565.1 of Pseudomonadota bacterium. Classification (GTDB taxonomy): domain Bacteria; phylum Pseudomonadota; class Alphaproteobacteria; order Acetobacterales; family Acetobacteraceae; genus Rhodopila. Next base: position 175,057 of record JAJZFA010000013.1, on the reverse strand, counting down.
CCACCTGAAGGTTACCGAACAGCGCGTTACCGGATGTATCGCTGCCCGACAGGAACACCGCGACCCAGCCCAGGAACGGCGACACCAGCGGGAAGATGAAGCCCATGGACGCGACGCCCTTGCCCAGCGTGTAGGTCATGCCCGCATAATTCATCAGGAAGGCCAGCGCGACGATCAGCGCCACCGTCAGGATGGCGATGCGGCTTTGCACCCATGTCGCGCGGACGGCGGTCAGAAACCGGACCGGCCCCACCCCGACCAGCGCCGCCGTGATGACCGCGGCCACCAGGATCGCGGTGCCGGTCGCCAGCGGCTGGAACGTCCAGATCGCGCCATAGGCTTTGTCGTTATACAGGGTGATCGCGATCTTGTTGTGCAGGCCGGGCCACTGGATCGCCTGCGCGCCGATCGCGAATATTTTCAGGTGGGTCCAGGCGATGACCAGCACCGACACCACGACCCATGGCAGCCAGCCTTGCCAGGGCGGCACCGCCGTCTGGCGGGCGGCGGCGGTGATCTTGGCGCTCATGATAAACGCGGGGTCGGCGGCGGGCTTCCAAACCTGCAGGAACAACAGCGTGACGACCAGCGCGGTCATCGACGACAGCACGTCCGTCAGCGCATAATCCAGATAGTTGGAGGTCACGAACTGCCCCGCCGCGAAGCTGACGCCGGATACGGCCAGCACCGGCCAAAGCGCCTTGACCGATCGCATGCCGCCATAGATCGCCATGACGTAAAATGGCAGCAGCATCGCCAGGAACGGCAATTGCCGGCCGACCATGGCGCCGAGTTGCACCGCCGGCAGGCCGGTGACCTGTCCCAACACCGTCACGGGCGCACCCAGTGCGCCAAACGCGACCGGTGCGGTGTTGAAAATCAGCGTGAAGGTCAGTGCCTCCAGCGGCGGGAAACCCACCAGGATCAGCAACGCGCTGGTGATCGCCACCGGCGTACCGAAGCCGGCGATGCCTTCCAGCAGACAGCCGAAACAGAAGCCGATCACCACCAGCACGATGCGGCGATCGTTCGGCAAATGATCAAGCACCCAATCGCGGAACGCATCGAAGCGGCCGGAGGCGACCGCGATGTTATACAGCAGCAGCGCGTTGACCACGATCCACATGACCGGCCACAACGCGAACACCGCCCCAGCGGCGGCGCTGTCCAGCGCCAGGGAAACGGGCAGTTGCCAGCTTGTCACGGCGATAATGAACGCGACGATCAGGCCGGCGAGCGAGGCCTGCCAGGCTGGCCGGCGCAGCACCCCCAGCATGACCAGCACCACCAGGATCGGCAACACCGCGACCAGAAATGACAGCGGCAGGCTGTCGCCGACCGGTGTCAGCAGTTGATGAAACATGGTACCCCCAGAACTATGACAGACGGCTCGGATGGCTTTTCGCCTTGACCGAGCGCGCGAGGGATACGGGTTTAATTTCGTAGCTGCAAGGTAGCGAAAATACGTAATCCGGCATGGCGACAGGCGTGCTTCGTTCCGCCGCGCCGGACTGGGCAGCGGGTGCCGGCAACCGGCGGCGCGTGCTGTGTGCCCCGGCCGGGGACCGCCGCCCCGCCTCAGCTACTCAACCGAGCGGCGCCAATAATCCGCCCGTCCGCGGCCTGTAATACCAACCGGCGGAAAGGATGACCTTTCCATCCTTTCCGCCGGTTGGTATCGCGCGCCGGGTTGGAGGGCGACGGCGCGCCAAAAAAAAGACCGATACCGAGCCGCGCGGACCCATTCTTCATGGGTCCGCCTTTAAGCGGGTTGCTAAAACGCCAGAGGTTCATCTGATCCAATCGCTGGTCTTCCGCTTCCTGATCGCGGATGTAGTTCCGGATCACCTCCTCGTCCCGGCCAACCGTCGACACGAAATACCCACGCGCCCAAAAGCTCTGCCCGACGAAATTCCGGCGGTTCTCCCCATACGTCCGTGCAAGATGTATCGCGCTTTTCCCCTTGATGAAGCCCACCACCTGGGAAACGGCATATTTCGGCGGGATCGATATCATCATGTGGACATGGTCCGGCATTAAATGCCCCTCCTCGATCCGGCTTTCCTTTTGCTCGGCCAGTTTCCGGAACACCTCCCCGAGGTAGCGACGCAACTGCGCGTACAACGTCTTTCGCCGGCATTTTGGAATGAACACCACGCGGTATTCGCACTCCCACTTGCTTTGATTTAGGCTCTGCTGCTCGTCCATCGATGGAACTCCATTGTGCGTGTGCTTTGGCGGCTCACGAACCGAAGTTTCATCGATGGATCGCCGGAGAACACCCCCGGAATTGTCAAACTGCGACTGCCTCCCCGGCAGAGCCGGGGGAACTCCTATGGTATTAGGCCGACGCCGCCCGCCTGACCTTCCGCGCCGGCGGCAAACTGACCGGCGGCGTTACATCGTCTGGGTTTTTCAGCGCCAGTAGCAAGGCTTCCCGGAGCTGGGACAATTTTCGCTCGTTTTCCACTTTCAGCCCAAACACGTCCTTGACATAGAACACGTCCACCGCGCGAACGCCGTAGGTCGTTACATGGGCGGACGCGATCTGCAGCCCCTGATCGCTGATCGTCGCGGTTACGTCGTGCAGCAGGCCGGGCCGGTCCCGCCCGTTCAGTTCCAGCACCGTATGAGTGTTCGACGCGCGATTGTCGATGACCACGCGCGGCGGCACATGGATGGCCTGCATCCGACGGCCCAGCAATACCTTGGAAACACGGCGGATTTCGGAAGACAGGCGCAGCCGCCCCGATAACGCCTGCTCAACCAGCACCGAAAGCCTGGCCAGCCGGTGCGGGGAGTCGAACGCACCGCCCGCCGCGTCCTGAATCCAGAACGTATCCAGCGCCATCCCGTTGGTCATGGTATGAATCCGGGCATCGACGATCGACGCCCCGGCGACCGCGAGCGCCCCGGAAATTTTGCTGAACAGGCCGGCATAATCGGCGCAATAGACCGTCACCTCGGTGACCGCGCGCGCCGGCAGCGGCTGGGTATCGACCGTCAGCGGCGCTTTGCGGTATTCGGCGTCACGCATCAGGCTGGCATGGCGCGCATGGGTTTCCGGATCGAACGACAGCCAGTACCCTGGGTAGCCCAGTCCGGTAAATTGCTCCAGTTCCGCCGCGGTCCAGTCGGGCAGCAACGCCGCCACCGCCTGCCGCGCCCGGGTGACGCGCACGTCGCGTTCGGTGGTGGCCAGACCGCCCGCCAGCACTTCCGCGACCCGCGAATACAGTTCACGCAGCAGCGTTGCCTTCCAGCCGTTCCACACCTTGGAGGACACCGCTCGCATATCGGCCACGGTCAGGATCAGCAGCAGGCGCAGCCGTTCGGGGGATTGGATGGTGTCGGCCAGATCGAGAATGGTTTTGGGATCGTCGATGTCGCGCTTGAACGCCGTCGCGCTCATCAGCAAATGATGCAGTACCAGCCACGAAACGGTTTCCGTTTCTTCGTCGGACAGACCCAGCGCGGGGCCGACTTCCAGCGCAACCTCGGCGCCCAGCGCGGAATGATCGCCGCCGCGTCCCTTGGCGATGTCGTGCAGCAGCATCGCCAGGTAAAGCGACCGCCGCGACTGGACGTTATCGACCAGTTCCGACGCGATCGGCGCGACTTCGGACAGTTCGCCGCGTTCGAGTGTGTTGAGAACGCGCACCGCCTCGATCGTATGTTCGTCCACGGTAAAGATGTGATAGGTATCGAATTGCATCTGGCCGACGATGCGCGCCCAGTCGGGCAAATAGCGGCCGAAAAACCCTGTTTCGTTCAAGATCGCCAACCATCGGGCGCCGTCGGGATGCGTTCCGTTCGGCCGGTGCCGGTCGGCTTCCCTGCCGCACAGCAGGTCCATGAAGATCGCCGCCGCCTTCAGGTCGCCACGCAGCGAAACCGCCCGCCGTTCGTTCTGGATGAACGACCGGATTGCCAGCGGGTGCAGGTCCAGGCCCCGGTCGCGCGCCACTTGCAGAATGCGCAGCATCTGGATTGGTTCCGCATCGAAATCCCGGCCGGACACCGGCAGCAACTGCCCTTCCGCCAGAACGAACCCGGCCGCCAGCAGCGCGTCGTCGGTTTCGGCTTCCAGCGCCGGCGGACCCAGCGCGGACCGCAGGATCGCCGGTTCCAGAATGCGGGTCAGGCGAGCGATTTCGCGGGCGGTCAGGAAGTAATGGCGCATAAACCGTTCCACGCCGTCCTGCCTGCCATGACGGGTGTATCCCATCCGTGCGCCCACGACCGGTTGAAGATCGAATGTCAGACGCTCCTCCGCCCGGCCGGCGACGTAGTGCAGATGGAACCGGACGGTCCACAGAAATTCCCACGCGCGGCGCCCGTGACGGGCTTCCTGCTGCGACAGAATGCCGCCCAGATCGGCGAGTTCGCCCATCGTCTGGGTATCGAACACGTAGCGCGCGATCCAATACAGGGTTTGCAGATCGCGCAGGCCGCCGCGCCCTTCCTTGACATTCGGTTCGACGACGAACGGGCTATCTCCGTAGCGGCGGTGGCGCACGGCGCGTTCGGCCTGCTTCGCGACGATATAGTCGGCCGCGCCCGCTTCCTTGCACGCCGCCCGGAAACGCAGGTGGAAGTCGCCGAACAGGCCGTTGTTGCCCGCCAGATACCGGGCATCCAGCAGGGCCGTGCGGATCGTCGTATCCTTGCCGCCCTCGATCAGGCAATCGCCGATCGACCGCGTGGCGTGGCCGACCTTCAGCCCCAAATCCCACAGGAAGTACAGCATGTATTCGACAACTCGCAGCGTTTCCGGTACCGGGTCCTCGTCGGTCAGGAACAACAGATCGATATCGCTGAACGGTGCCAGCACCCCGCGTCCGTACCCCCCCGTCGCGGCGATGCTGAGGTTTCCGGCAACCTCCGGTCCGGCGTTCGCGGTGCTATGCTCGAACAGGGCAGCGACCACGCCGTCGATCAGCGCGCCAAGCAGACGCGCCGCCTGAAGGCCGGTGATCTGTTCGTGCTCGAACGCATGCTGCACATAGGACTGAATGCGGGCGAGGTGGCGGCGGAATGCGCCGACAGCGGCTTCGCGCGAGACGGTTCCGCTTTCTTCCGCGATGCCGGCCAGCGCGTCCGACAGCAGGGACGCCGCGGCTTCAGGGGCACGCGGCAAGGGGATTGGGGTTAACATCTGTTTAATGGTACTATGTGGCTCGATCCGCGCAACCCGCAACAAGCGCCTTCAGACGATATAAGATATCCAGCGCGTCTTTCGGCGACAATGTGTCCGGATCGATCGCCTGCAGCGCCTCCCGCAGCGGTTCGGGTTCCACCGCCGGCGCCAGGGCCTCGTCCGGGACGGCGGTCGCCGCGAACAACGGCAACGCCCGCAGCGATGCCGATTTTCCCAGCGGCCCGCCCTGTTTTTCCATCGCCGCCATCAGCGATGCCGCCCGGCGCACCACCGGCGCGGGCACGCCGGCGAGTTCGGCGACATGAACACCCCAGGACCGGCCGGCCGCGCCCTCGGCGACTTCGTGCAGGAACACAACCGTACCCTTCCATTCCTTGACCCGCATCGTGTGCGGCTTGAGCCGTGGCAACCGATCCGCCAGTTCCGCAAGTTCATGGAAATGTGTGGCGAAAATAGTGCGGCAGCGAATCGCCGAATGCAGCGCCTCCAGTACCGACCAGGCAATCGCCAGACCGTCCAGCGTCGCGGTACCGCGGCCGATTTCATCCACCACGACCAGCGATTTCGGTCCCGCCTGATGCAGGATGGCGGCGGTTTCCGTCATCTCCACCATGAAGGTGGACCGGCCGCGCGCCAGGTCGTCCGATGCGCCGACCCGGCTGAACAACCGGTCCACGATACCCAGTTCGGCGGTTTCGGCGGGCAGCGGCAACCCAGCCTGCGCCAGCACCACGAACAAGGCGTTCTGTCGCAGAAAGGTCGATTTGCCCGCCATGTTCGGCCCGGTGAGCAGCATGACCCGCCGGTCGGCCGACAAATCGCAGCGATTCGGCACGAAGGCGGCATGGCCGGCGAGCGCGCTTTCCACCACCGGATGGCGCCCCGCACCGATGCGGAATTCATCCGCATCGGTTAGTACTGGCCGCACCCAGGTTCCGCTTTTGGCCAGTTGCGCTGCGGATTGCACCGCATCCACAAACGCCAGTCCTTCCGCGCAGGCGGCCAGTTCGTCCGGCTGGGCCTGCACCGAACGCACCAGATGGGCGAACACCGCCCGCTCCCGCGCCGCCGCCTTTTCAGCCGCTTCGCGGATGCGCCGGTCCAGTTCCGATAGTTCCGCGATCGTAAATCGAGCCCCGTTCGCCATGCCCTGGCGCAGCGTCAGTTCGGGACGATCGCGCAGTTGTTCCACCGCGGCGGACGGCGCCTCGATCACGTAGCCAAGCTGTGCGTGATGCTTGATTTTCAGGCTGGCGACGCCGAACCGCTGAGCGAAATCGAGTTGCATCCGAACGATAACCTGCCGGCTTTCGTCGCGCAGCGTGCGGTACGCGTCGAGTTCGCCGTCGTAACCGGTGCGGATCGCCCCGCCATCGTCCAGGCGGGCCGGAACCGGATCGGCCAGGGCGCGGGCAAGTTCGCCTGCCAGTGCGGCCTCGGCCGGCAGAGCGGCGCGTGCGGCCGCCAAACCGGCGGGAAGCGGCGCGCGCAGAATGCCCGTTATCGCGGCTGCCGCGTTCAGCCCGTCGCGGATGGCCGCAAGATCGCGCGGAGTGCCCCGGTCCAGCGACAGCCGCCCGAGCGCTCGGGCCATGTCGGGGGCGGTGCGGAGGACGGAACGAAGCTGGTTGGCCGCATCGGGGTTGCCAAGGCACCACGACCAGGCGTCCTGGCGGGCCTCGATCGCGGTTCGATCGGTCAGCGGCGCCGAAAGCCAGGCAGCCAGAGTTCGCGCGCCCGCCGCCGTCAGCGTGCGCTGCACCGCCGCGAACAGCGTGTGCTGCGTAGTGCCGTCCCGGGATCGCAAGATTTCCAGACTCGCCCGCGTGGCCGCATCCATCAGCAGCGCACCGGCCTGTCCGCGCGGTTCCGGCCGGCCCAGTCGGGGCAGCGAGCCGGATTGGGTACTGCGGATGTAGTCCACCGCCATGGCGGCGGCGACCGCCTCGCCATCGGTGAAGGCACCGAACGCATCCAGGCTGGCGGTTCCGAACGTCCCGGCCAGGCGGCGGCGGGCGATCAGCGGGGTGGAGGGCACCGTTTCCGGTGCGCGCCTGGGGGTCCATTCGCCTAGATCGAGCGTGTCCGGCGCCAGGATTTCCGCCGGCTCCAGCCGCCCGAACAGGGCGGACAATTCCGGTTTCGTCAGGGCCGTGGTCTCGAACAGGCCGGTCGAGACATCGACCCAGGCGGCCCCGATGCCGTCCCCGTCATGCGCCAGGGCCATCAGCAGGTTCGGGCGCCCGGCTTCCAGCAGCGCGTCTTCGGTAATCGTGCCAGGGGTGATGACGCGAACGATCTCCCGCTTGATCGGTGCCTTCCCGGTCCGGGCTTTCGGGTCCTCCATCTGCTCGACGATGGCGACCCTAAAGCCCCGGCGGATCAGTCGCGACAGATAGACGTCGGATGCATGGTGCGGCACACCGCACATCGGAATGGGCGTGCCGGCATGCTCGCCCCGATGAGACAAGGCGATGTCCAACGCGGCGGCGGCGGCTTCGGCATCGGCGAAGAACAATTCGTAGAAGTCGCCCATGCGGAAGAACAACAGTGCGTCCGGCTGTTCGGCCTTGCAGGCGAACCACTGTGCCATGGCCGGAGTCGCGCCAGCGGCCGGCGGGGTTGCGGCGGACGCTCCGGAAATAAGGTCCACCGGTTTGCTAGGCCGCCGCTCGTTTGCGGACAAAAGCGGCGATGGACGCCAGCGCGGCGGGTGTCATGCCCTGAATGCGCGCGGCCGCACCTAGCGAATCCGGCCGGGCGAAGTTCAGTTTTTCGCGGATTTCGGTGGATAGCCCGCCGATGTCGTCAAACCGGATACTGTCCAGGTCCACGCTGTCTTCCCGCCGGCTAAGATGCACCTCGGCCTGCTGGCGATGCAGATAGCCGGCATAAAGCGAATCGGTACGCAGTTGTTCCGCCACCCGTTCCGGCAGGAAGGCCAGCCACGGAAACGAGGCGCACAACGCCGACCACGCAACGTTGCCGTTGCCCGCGAGTTCCCGCACCGTTCGCCGGCGCCCGTCGGTGGCGGGCACGATCCCCAGCCGGTCCATCGCCGCGGCCGGCAGACTGTCTTGCCCGGCCCGTTCCAGTGCCGCCAGCAGCAACGTGCGATACGCATCGAACGCCGCTGCCCGTGTCCGTCCGACACAGCCCCAGGCGACGCCCTTGGCGGTCAGCCGCAAATCGGCGTTGTCGGCCCGCAGACTCAGCCGGAACTCCGCGCGCGAGGTGAACATCCGGTACGGTTCGGCCACACCGCCAGTTGTCAGGTCATCGACCATGACCCCCAGGTACGATTCCGTCCGTCCGAACCAAACGGGCGCCTGGCCGCCCGCCAGCCGCCCGGCATTAATGCCGGCCAGCACGCCCTGTGCGGCGGCTTCCTCATACCCCGTGGTGCCGTTGATCTGACCGGCCAGGAACAGCCCAGGCATGGCCCGCAGTTCCAGCCCGCGGGTCAGCGCACGGGGATCGATGTAATCGTATTCGACCGCGTAGCCGGGCCTGACCATCCGCGCGTGTTCCAGGCCGGGGATCGTCTGCAGGATCGCCTGCTGCACGTCTTCCGGCAGGCTGGTGGAGATGCCGTTCGGATACACCAGGGGATCGTCGAGACCTTCCGGTTCCAGAAAGATATTATGACGGTCCTTGCCGGCGAAACGCACGATCTTGTCTTCGATCGACGGGCAATAGCGCGGCCCCCGGCCGGCAATCTGGCCCGAATACACCGCCGATTTATGCAGGTTCGCCTGGATGACCGCGTGCGTCGCCGCCGTCGTGCCGGTGACCCGGCATTCGATCTGGCGGTTCAACAGGCGAGACGTCATGGTGCTGAACGGCTGCGGCGCGTCGTCGCCTGGGTCGGCGGCCAGTCCGTTCCAGTCGATGGTTCGCCGGTCCAGCCGCGGCGGCGTGCCGGTCTTCAGGCGCCCCAATGGCAACCCCAGCCGGCTCAGGGTCTGGGCCAAACCCACCGAGGGCGCCTCGCCCATGCGGCCGGCAGGGGTCTGGCGATCCCCGATATGGATGATGCCGCGCAAGAACGTCCCGGCCGTCAGCACCGCGGCGCGGCAGGCAATCCGCTCGCCACCGGCGGCGATCACCGCCGCGATATGGCCGTCCGCGTTGGTTTCCAGGTCTTCGGCCGATCCGGCTCGCATCGTCAGATTGGGCGTGTCTTCCAGGAGGCGGAGCATCGCGCGGCGATACAGCGATCGATCCGCCTGCGCCCGTGGGCCGCGCACCGCCGGCCCCTTGCTGCGATTCAGCAGCTTGAAATGAATGCCCGCCGCGTCGGCCGCACGGCCCATCAGCCCGTCCAGCGCATCGATTTCCCGCACCAGATGGCCCTTGCCGATGCCGCCGATCGACGGGTTGCACGACATCGCCCCGACCGTGCCAACCGAATGGGTCAGCAGCAGGGTGCGCGCGCCAATCCGCGCGGCGGCGGCGGCGGCCTCGCACCCGGCGTGCCCGCCGCCGACAACAATGACATCGAACTGGTTGCTCATATCCGGCTTTCTGACATAGAAGCCCGCCCTCTCGCCATGCCTTAACGCTGCCCCTTTCGCCGGGACCGCCGCAAGCCCATGGTGGAATCGCAACAGCCCGTTCAGGGCGCGACCAATCAATGGGGGATCCGGCCATGGCCGATAGTGCCATCGACACACGCACCGCTCGGGTGACCGCGGAGGAAGCGCTGCACATGCACGCCTCCGGCCGGCCAGGAAAGCTGGAAACACGTATCAGCAAGCCCATCGCCACCGCGCGGGATTTGTCGCTCGCCTACTCGCCGGGTGTGGCCGCCCCCTGTCTGGAAATCGCGCGGAATCCGTCTCTGGCCTACGATTATACCACCAAGGGCAACATGGTGGCGGTTATCTCGAACGGCACGGCCGTCCTCGGACTGGGCAATCTGGGTGCGCTGGCGTCCAAGCCGGTGATGGAAGGCAAGATCGCGCTGTTCAAGCGGTTCGCCGACGTGGACGGGATAGACCTGGAAATCGGTACCGAGGACGTCGAGGAATTCGTCAACGCCGTTCGCTTTCTGGGGCCGGGATTCGGCGGCATCAATCTGGAGGACATCAAGGCCCCCGAATGCTTCGTGATCGAGCAGCGGCTGCGCGAACTGATGGACATCCCGGTGTTCCATGACGACCAGCACGGCACGGCAATCGTCGCCGCCGCCGGCCTGATCAACGCCTGCCATCTGACCGGCCGATCCCTGCGGGAAACAAAGCTCGTGGTCAACGGCGCCGGCGCGGCGGCGATCGCCTGTGTGGAACTGCTGAAGGCGATGGGCGTGCGGCCAGACCACGTTATTCTGTGCGACACCAAGGGCGTGGTCTATCAGGGCCGGACAGAAGGCATGAACCAGTGGAAGTCCGCCCATGCCGCCATGACCCGGGCGCGGACGCTCAGCGAGGCGATGGAAGGAACCGACGTTTTCTTCGGCCTTTCGGTGAAGGGCGCGCTGACGCAGGTCATGGTTGCGTCGATGGCCGATAAGCCGATCATCTTCGCCATGGCCAACCCCGATCCGGAAATCACGCCGGAGGAAGCCAGGGCGGCCAGCCCGCACGCGATTATCGCCACCGGACGCAGCGACTATCCCAACCAGGTCAACAACGTCCTGGGATTTCCGTATATTTTCCGTGGCGCGCTGGACGTGCGGGCCAGCACGATCAACGATAGCATGAAAATCGCGGCGGCCGAGGCGCTGGCGAAGCTGGCGCGAGAGGACGTGCCCGATGAGGTTCACTCGGCCTCCGCCGGGCGGCGGCTGGCGTTCGGCCCGGAATACATCATTCCCAACGCCTTCGACCCGCGCCTGATCGCCCGGATTCCGCCCGCTGTCGCGAAGGCGGCGATGGACTCCGGCGTCGCTCGCAAGCCGCTGGAAGATTTGCGGCGCTATGCCCGCAGCTTGTCGGGGCGGCTCGATCCGACCGCGGACGCGCTGGACGCGACGATGGAAGCGGTGCGGGAAAACCCCCGCCGCGTGGTCTTCGCCGAGGGCGAGGAGCAGAAGGTTGTCCGAGCGGCGGTGGCGTTCCGCAATGCCGGTTACGGGCATCCGATTTTGATCGGACGGGAGGACCGGGTGCGGAATACGCTGGCCAGCCTGGGGCTGGGCGATATCGACGGCATCGAAATCCACAATGCAAGGCTGTCCGGCAACAACGCGAAATATGTGGACTTCCTGTACGGCCGGCTACAGCGCCAGGGCCATCTGCACCGCGATGTGCAGCGCATGGTCAACCAGGACCGGAACGTGTTCGCCGCGTGTATGGTGGCAACCGGCGACGCCGACGCGATGGTCACCGGCCTGACCCGTTCCGCGTCGGTGTGCCTGCACGATATCCGCCATGCGATCGGGGCCGCCGAGGGCGGGATTCCGTTTGGGCTGACCCTGTTGGTGGGCATGCGCGGCAAGACGATCTTCCTGACCGATTCGCTGGTGAATTTTCGGCCCGACGCGGCGCAGTTGGCCGATATCGCGATCGGGGCGGCCGCGGCGGCGCGGCGTTTGGGGCATGAGCCTCGGGTGGCGTTGCTGTCGCATTCCACCTTCGGCGATCCGCCGCACGACCGGGCTGTGCCGATGCGCGACGCGGTGGCGATCCTTGACGCCCGCAAAGTGGATTTCGAGTATGATGGGGAAATGAGTCCGGATGTGGCGCTGGAACCGTCGATCCGGGCGCTGTATCCGTTCTGCCGGCTGACCGGGGATGCCAATGTGATGGTGGTGCCGGGCTTGCACTCGGCCCATATCGCGGCCCGGCTGGCGCATCATCTGGGTGGCGGCATGACGATCGGGCCGCTGCTGATCGGGATGGAAAAGCCCGTGCAGATCGTGCCGATGGACGCATCGTCCAGTCAGATTGTCGATCTGGCGTGTCTGGCGGCGTATCAGGCCATCAGCCAGTAGGCGCGTTGGCCGATACCCGGAGCCTGAACGCGCTCGGCGGCGGCGTTGCCGTCATAACAAATGGCGAGGGCACGGCTCCCAGAGCCGGGGTGGCCACGGCCCATGCTCATGCGCCGATATGGGCAGCCCGCACCGGCATTCCGCCATGCCGCCGGTATGCGTTAATGACGTGTCCGTAGTGTTGTCGGTGTTCCCAAAGGATGCTGGCGGCATAATCACGGTCGCCCTTGGACAAATCCGCCATGGCCTAGGACCCCGCGGACAAACCGCCGCCAGCCTCAACCGCCGCCAATTTTTGGAATCAGAACAATCTCGCTGCCCGGCTTCAATTCCGCCGCATAGGCGTCCTGAAATATCTCGCCGTCGATGGCAATCGCCATACAGTCCTCGACCTGCCGCCCCAGGCCGGGAAAACGCCGCTCCAACTCCAGCACCAGCCGGCGGAAATTAGTCGCCTCAACCTCGAATTCCGTCTGGCCGGCGGTAAACTGCTGGCCGGCGGAACCCGAGGAGAGAACGACCGTCGGCATCAGCCGGCCGCGTCGAACGCGGCCCGCACTTTCGGCGGAGACATCGGCAGATCGGCCATACGCAACCCCGTCGCGCTGCGGATGGCATTGGCGATCGCCGCCATCGGAGGCACGATCGGGACCTCGCCCACGCCGCGCGCGCCGAACGGATGGCGCGGGTTGGGCACTTCCACCAGCACGGCCTCGATCATCGGCACGTCGGACGCAACCGGCACGCGGTAATCGAGGAAGCCGGCATTCTCCATCAGGCCCTTGGCGTTGTAGATGTATTCCTCGTTCAACGCCCAGCCGATGCCCTGTGCCGCGCCGCCCTGGATCTGGCCTTCCACATAGCTGGGATGGATCGCCTTGCCCACGTCCTGGATCGCGGTGTAGCGCTCGATCTTCACGTGACCGGTTTCTTTATCGACCGACACGTCGGCGATGTGCGCGCCGAAGCCCGCGCCCGCGCCCTGCGCGTTCACCGAAACCTCGGCGATCAGCGGGCCGCCCGTGCGGGCCGCCTTCAGCGCCAGCGTGGCGAGATCGAGCGGCTCGAACGCACCGGCGTTAGACCCGGCCGGATAGGCCTTGCCGTCCTTCCATTCCACCGCCTCGACCGGGATGTCCCAGGTCAGCGCGGCGCGCTTCTTCAGATCGTCCACCACTTTCTCGGCCGCCTGCGTGGCTGCCATGCCGGTGGCGAAGGTCACCCGCGACCCGCCGGTGACATGGGTGAAGCCGATCGACGCCGTATCGGCCACGATGGTTCGAACGGCGGTTGCCGGCACGCCCAGCACTTCGGCCACCATCATGCCGATGGATGCGCGAGACCCGCCGATATCCGGACTGCCGGTCGCCGCCGTCACCGATCCGTCTTCATTGACATGCACCTGCGCGGTGGATTCACCGCCGATGTTGAACCAGAAGCCGGTGGCCAGCCCGCGGCCATGGCCTTCCTTCAACGGTGCTTTCCAGTGCGGATGCGCCTTCACGGCGTCCAGCACGGCGGTAAACCCGATGTTGACATGGGTTGGGCCGTAATGCGTCTTGGTGCCGTTGGTGGCGGCGTTCTTCTGCCGCAAGGTCAGCGCGTCGATGCCCAGCTTCAGCGCCAGCTCATCCATCAGGCTTTCCACCGCGAACGACGTGATCGGCGCGCCCGGCGCGCGATAGGCCGCGACTTTCGGGCGGTTGCTCACCACGTCGTAGCCGACCACATCGACGTTCGGCAGATCATACATCGCGAACCCGCACATGCAGCCCGGCCCGATCGGCGATCCGGCGAACGCGCCGGCCTGATACTTCAGCACCTGCTTGGCGGCGACGATGGTGCCGTCTTTTTTGGCGCCGATCTTGACTTCCATCCACGCGCCCGAGGTCGGACCGGACGCGCGGAACACGTCTTCCCGCGTCATCTGCATCTTCACCGTGCGGCCGGATTTTTTCGACAGCATCACCGCCACCGGCTCCAGATACACCAGCGTCTTGCCGCCGAACCCGCCGCCGATTTCGGCTGGGTTCACCCGGATGTTGGACATGTTCATGTCCAAAAGCTTCGCCGTATAGGCTCGGACCATGAAATGGCCCTGGCTGGAGCTGTGCAACTGCACCTGCCCGTCCGGCGCATAGGTCGCCATGCAGGCATGCGGTTCTATATAGGCCTGATGCACCGGCTGGGTCGTATAGACGCCCTCGACGATGACGTCGGCGTCCTTGAACCCCGCGTCCGCATCGCCTTTCTTGAACGTTACCACCTTGGCGATGTTCGATGCCTTGGTGGGCTTGGGGTTAACCCCGGACGTGAACATATCGTCGTGCAGCACCGGCGCACCCGGCGCCATCGCCGCTTCCACGTCGATAACATGCGGCAGGACTTCGTATTTCACGTCGATCAGCGCCAGCGCCGCATCGGCGATGGCCTGAGTGGACGCGGCGACCGCCGCCAGCGCATGACCTTCGTACAGCACTTTCCCGCGTGCCATGCAGTTTAGCGCCAGGTCGCGGAAGTTCACCGGCCCCTCGCCGACAAACGCCTCCTCCGAGGGGATATCCGGAAAGTCGGCCGCCGTAACGACCGCGAACACGCCCTTCAACGCCTCGGCCTTCGCCGTATCGATCGATACAATCCGGGCATGCGCATGCGGCGACCGCAGTATTTTGCCCCACAGCATCCCCGACGCCCGCGTATCCGCCGCGAACACGGCCCGGCCGGTCACCTTATCGACCCCATCCGGACGGATGGGACGGGTGCCGACGACTTTAAGGCTGGAATCGATATAATTCATCAAACCGTCTCCCCTCGCATTTCGGCGGCCGCGTCCATGACGGCCCGGATCACCTTGTCATAACCCGTGCAACGGCAGAGGTTGCCCGCCAGCCAGTAGCGCGCTTCGGTTTCGGTCGGGTTGGGATTTTCGTCCAGCAACGCCTTGGTGGCGACGATCAGGCCGGGCGTGCAGAACCCGCATTGCAGGGCGGCGTGTTCGAGGAATTTCTGCTGCACCGGATGCAGTTTTTCGCCCTGGGCGATGCCTTCGATCGTGGTGATCGATTGACCCTCGGCCTCGACACCCAGCACCAGGCACGAACACACCAGACGTCCGTCCATGATGACCGAACAGGCGCCGCAATCGCCCGATGCGCAGCCTTCCTTGCTGCCCGTCAGGCCCACCACATCGCGCAGCACGTCCAGCAGCGTTTGCTGCGTCTCGCACAGGAACTCCGACGATTCGCCGTTGATGGTGGCCGATACGTAAGTCTTCGCCATCTTAATGGGCCTTTCCGTTCGTGATGCCTTGCGCGCGATTGAACGCGATCGTGGCTGTGCGGCGGGCCAGGACGCCCGCGATCTTGGTGCGATATTCGATCGTGCCGCGCTTGTCGGCGATCGGTTTCGCCGCCGCCTGCGCCGTGGCATCCAGTTTCGCCAGCGTATCGGCATCCAGCGTATGCCCGATCAGCACGGCCGCCGCCGCCGGCACCAGGATAACCGTCGGCGAGACGGCACCCAGCGCCACCCGAGCGGCAAGGCAGACGCCCTTTTCATCCAGCGTCACGCTGATGCCGCAGCCGACCACGGCGATATCCATTTCCGTTCGCGGAATGAACCGCAGATACGCATCGCTGGACCGCGCGGGGCGCGGCGGCAATTTGAATTCCAGAATGAATTCGTCTTTCGCCAGCGATGTGCGGCCAGGGGCGGTGGGGATTTGCTCCACCGGAACCTCCCGCCGTCCCTTGCCGCCCACCACCACGGCGATGGCGCCGGCGGCGAACAGGGCCGGCACGCTGTCGGCGGCCGGAGAGGCATTGCATAGATTGCCGGCGAGCGAACACCGCCCCTGCACCTGCGTCGAACCGATCAGATCGAGGGCTTCCACCAGTCCCGGCCACGCGGCGGTCAGCCCGGCATGGGCTTCGACCACGGCGCCGGGCGTTGCCGCGCCGATCACGAAGCCGCCATTTTCCTGGCGGATGCCGATAATTCCGGGAATTTTCTTCGTATCGACGATCAGGTCCGGCTTCAAACGGCCGGACCGGAGCTGCACCAGAAGGTCGGTTCCCCCCGAGAGAACCTTCGCCAGACCGGACGCACCGGCCAGAAGTTTCACCGCATCGTCCACCGAAGTGGGTGCGGCATAGCTGAGACTTGTCATCGTCGCTCCCGATATTGCGCATTTGGCTCTCCCGGATCGCAGACCCAGGACGGTCGATCGCCACGTTAGGCGATAGAAGCCAAACGGTCGAGAGGGGCGGCCTGGACAGGATGCGGCGGACGCCGCTGAACGGGCTTTATTTAGTATTTCAGCTTTGCCACGCCTCGCAATTCTTCCGGTGTACTGGTGCCAAACCCAAAAAATTCCAGATAGGCCGGTATCTGCTCGAACAGCATATCGGTGCCGACCTGCACCTGGCACCCTTTTGCCATCGCCGCGCGCAGCAGCGGCGTAAATTCTTCCTTCATCACCACCTCGCCCACAAACGTCGTCGCCGCGACCCTGGCGATATCGAATGGCAATGGATCGCCGTCCTTCATGCCCAGCGGTGTCGCGTTGACAACGATGTCGTAGCCGGCGGGGTCTTTCGATCCCGTCCGCACCTCGATCGCCGGATAATGCGCGCGCAGCCGCCCGGCCAGCGCGCCGGCGGATGCCTCTACCGGATCGAACAGCCCGATCGCCGCCGGACCGGCCGCCGCCAGCGAAGCCGCGATAGCCGACCCGACGCCGCCGCAGCCGACCACCAGGCACCGCGTGCCGGCAATCGTGCGGCCCTTGCGTTCGACGCCGCGCACGAAGCCCGATCCGTCGAACATATCGGCAAGCAGCGATCCGTCGGGCCGCGCCAGCACGGCGTTCGCGGCTCCGGCGATTTTCGCTGTTGTTGTCAGAGAATCCACAAGCCGAGTCGTCGTCGCCTTGTGCGGCATCGTCACCAGCGCACCCATGACGTTGCTCATACGGAACACTGCCCGGAGCGTCGCCGGATAGTCCTCCGGCTTCACGCCCATGGGCACGACAGCGGCATCGATGCCCTTGCTGGCGAACCACGGATTGTAAATCATTGGTGCCTTGAACGCCTCGGTCGGATAGCCGAGATGGGCGATAAGTCTGGTCTTGCCGGAGATCATGGCGACACGTCCCTGTTCACCGCGCAGCCGTCCGGCTACGTGCGATCGTCCCAGATCGCATGCGATCGTAGTCTTGCTTGTCAACGCCAACCGCGTCCGGGTCGCCCAGGTCGTTCAGGTGAACGCGGTGGGTTTCCCTGGCTGTCCAGGCACCCAGAGCGGCGATCGCGGTAATTCCAAATGTAATCGCACCCACGGTCAGCGGCACGTTGGCCGAACCCGGGGGTGCCACACTTGCGAACAGCGCAGGCAGCAGTGCCGTAATCGTCGTGCCGGTGTTTTGCGCGATCGCCATCGCCGTTACCCGGGCGCGCGTCGGAAACAGTTCCGGAAAGAAACTGGGAAAGACCGCGTTATACCCCTGATAGATAATGCCCCACATGAGCAGCGACATGACCACGGCCAGCGGAACGCTGGCGATGCTGATGGCATACAAATAGCCAAATGACAGCGCACCCGAGGCCAGCGCACCCAGAATAATCGGAGGGCGGCGGCCGATCCGATCCGACAGGTTGCCCACATACGGGATAACCACCACGGCCACGATGTTGCCCAGCACCGGAATCCACAGATAGACCGCTTTGGGAAAGCCGATGCCGTAAGCCGCCTGCACCGCATAGGCACCGCCGAACACAGTGGCAACGACCGGCACGACATTCATCAGCGCCATGCACACGACCCGCAGCATGTCCGCCCAGTGATGCCTGAACGCTTCGACAATCGGCGCCCGCGGTGTTCCGCCCTGTTGGCCTTCTTCGGCAAAGGCGGGGGTTTCCGCGACCTCGCGACGGATGACATAGCCCGCGACGATCACCAGCGAACTCAGCAGAAACGGCACCCGCCAGCCCCAGTTGTTGAACGCTGCCGTGGGCAGGTAATACGCCAGCGGCAGGAACACCGCGGCCGCCAAAATCTGCCCCGCCTGCACCCCTTGCAGCGTATAACTGGCGAAATAGCCGCGGCGTCCGAACGGCGCATGTTCCAGGATCATCGAACTGGCGCCCGAAATCTCCCCGGCCACCGCGAAACCCTGGATCAGCCGGAACAGCACCAGCAGTGCCGGGGCCAGCAGCCCCACCTGCCGATACGTCGGCAGAAACCCGACCGCCATGGTGGAGAACCCCATCAGGAACATGCACACCAGCAGCACCGTCTTGCGCCCATGGGTATCGCCCCAATGCCCCAGCACGAACGCCCCGACCGGGCGGGCAACGTAGCCGACGCCATACGTCGCCAACGACGCGACGATGGCAACACGGGGATTGCCCGATGGAAAGAATATCTGCGGAAACACCAGGGCCGCCGCCGAGGCATAGATAAAAAAATCGTAGTATTCCAGCGCCGACCCAATCCAGCCGCTGGCAGTCGCCTTGCGGGTTTGGTGCGTGCCGGACGGTTCATGGTCCCCAGATCCAGCCATGTGCGAGTCCTCCCTTTTCCATTCGTCGGCCGGTTTTCGTCGTTCGGCCGTCGTACCCCGGTTTCTCCGCACTGGCGCGGTTCGCCGACGGATTATATATACCTACCGGTCGGTTTAATATATAACTCCGCATACGGTCAACCCACTCCGTTGGCGAAAGGACAGACAGGCAAGCCTGCCTCCGCTACACCCCGCGGCGACGAAAGCGATCTGAATGCCGATGCCCCATACCCCCCCTGCCCTGGACCTGCCCGCGATGCCATCTGAGATGCCACCAACGATGTCACCTACCCTGGCGCCAAACGGCAAGCGGACGCGCCAGAACATTCTGGATGCAGCCGGCGCGGTGTTTGCCGGCAAGGGATACAGCGGTGCCAACGTCAATGAGATCGTGGCACTGGCCGGCACGACCAAACCGATGCTGTACTATCATTTCGGTAGCAAAAAAAATCTGTTCGCGGCCGTCCTGGAAGCGGTCTATGCCGGGATGCGGGAAATCGAAAGCGCCCCGGATTTGGGCAATATGCCGCCCGCCGACGCCATGCGGCGATTGGTGGAGGTCACGTTCGACTATCACGCGGACCACCCGGACTGGATCCGGCTGATCGCGGTTGCCAATATCCATGAAGCGGAACCGATCCTGGGATCGCCGACGATCGCCGGGCAAAATGCCGCCGTTGTGGGTATCCTTCGGGATCTGCTGGCACGCGGCGTCCGGGCCGGCGTGTTCCGTTCCGGCATCGATCCGCTGCACCTGCATATGCTGATGGCGTCATTCAGTTTTTACCGCGTATCGAACCGGTACACCTGGCGTGTTATCTTCGAACGCGATACCGGCGCGCCGGACGACGCCGCGCGACAGCGCGCGATGCTGGTTGACGCGGTACTGAGGTTTCTGGCACCGGATGGCAAACTATAAAGTCGCGAGCGACACCGCTTCGATTGAAATCATCGTCCGGCTGAACAAGTAGCAGGGACGAATAGCGCTCAGGGGAAACGCGACGATGGCCATTGGCAGTGCTGTTCAAAGAGGTTCCAGCATTTACATCTATGATGAAAATGGCCGTCAGACCGGGGTCGTGAGTGCGGGGTCAGGCCCCAAGGATGGACTCCGCGGCTACACGGGCACGACCGTCAGCGTCCAGCGAGGCAGTTCGATCTACATCTACGACGACAAAGGCCGGCAAAAAAGTGTGGTCCAGGCCAGGTAGCGTCCATCCGGCACCGCGTGCTGGCCTTGGTTCCGGCCACCGCGCACTACGGTGCCCCGGCGCGGACATCCCGCTCGCCGTCATCGGCGTCAGCCATCCCGTCCCGGAGCGCACCCCGGTTGACCGGCGGATAACGGTCCAGTCCTACGCCAGATTCAGCAACAGTCCCGCCATCAGTTTGCCGCGATATGCCAGGCTGTCGATCAGTATGTGTTCGTCCAGCGTGTGCGCACCGGCACCGGCCACGCCCAGCCCATCGAGCGTGGCAATCCCCATCGCGCCGGTAAAATTGCCGTCCGATCCACCGCCGGAACTTTGCGAACTAATTGCGTAGCCAAGCCCGCCCGCGATCTCCCGCGCTGTCTCATACAGCGCTATCCCCTTGGCATCCGGTTCCCATACCGGCCGCGTAACGCCGCGCGTTACCGCAAACTGGACCTCGTTCGACGACGCGCGCAGCCCCAGCATCGCGGCCACCCCGCGATCCAGATCCTCTTGCCGCTTGGCCATCGACAATGCCTCCCCGGTGCAGGTCGTGGTCACGCAGTTGACCCACTGCCCGCCGTGGATAACGCCGACGCTGAAGGTGCAGTCGTCCGTTGTCATGTCCTCGATTTCGATCAGCTTGCGCGCCATCTCCTTGATCGCCGACCGCCCAGCCGCCAACGCTATCCCCGCATGGCTCGGTCGCCCGGTCGCTTCCAGGTTGAACCGGGCGATCGCGTAACGGCCCGTGACCACGCCGCCATCGGCGCGCGCCGGTTCCGGCACCAGAACGTATTTATGGCGGGCGGCTTCGGCCTCGATCAGATCGCGGGTGGACGGACTGCCCACTTCCTCATCGCTGGTGAACAGCACCGTCACCGGCAGCCCGGTGCGCAATCCCGCGCGCGCGATCTGCCGGATGGCTTCCAGCGACAGGTAATTGCCGCCCTTCATGTCGAAAATTCCCGGCCCCCAGGCTCGGTTTCCGTCGCGCCGGAACGGCAGTTTCGCCAGCGTGCCAACCGGATGCACGGTGTCGAGGTGACCCATGACCAGAATGCCGGGTTCGTTTGGGGTGGCATGCGGAAAGGTCGCCCGGACGCAGTCGCCGAAGCCCAGCCGGCCGGCCACCCGTTCGATGCGCGCGCCGGCCACGATCAGGGCGCGCGAGGCGATATCCATCATGCGATTGACAGCGCCTGGGTCGAAGGTTGGGCTTTCGCACTCGATCCACTCCTTCAGTCCGGCCAGCATGGCGTCGGAATCGAATGGAAGCGCGTTGGGGTTCATGGTCATGCCTTTGCCGCGATTGCCGC
The DNA here is from genome assembly GCA_021805565.1 of Pseudomonadota bacterium. Taxonomy (GTDB): domain Bacteria; phylum Pseudomonadota; class Alphaproteobacteria; order Acetobacterales; family Acetobacteraceae; genus Rhodopila. The sequence goes on along the minus strand of JAJZFA010000013.1, from coordinate 153,885 downwards.
ACAATCCTACACGACCAGCCGGACAGTCCCCAAATCGGCGGCGTTCGCAGGCCGCATCCCCACGGCAGCAGCCGGATGCCGCGTGCCCCTGTCGGTGCCCCTGCCGGTGCGGGTCAATTGCCGATGACGCCGATCGCCCCCAGCATCGGCATCTCCATCGGCATCTCCATCGGCATGCGCCTGGCATCGGCGCCATTGCCGCCCGCTGCGAGCGCCAGGATCGCCAGATCGCGGCGATCGACCATCAGATCGGCGTCCGGCCCGCAATTTGCCTGATCCGCGCTTGTACGGGCGCCGGCCCAATGGACGCGGAAGTGTCCCGCATCGCCGGGAGCCGCCGTTTCCACGACCAGACTGCCGCCCGAACGGCGAAGGACGCCCAGATCGAGTACGCAACCGAACCGGTCCTGTCTGTGGACCAACAGGCGGATTCCGGCGTCAACCGAGTCGGACGAGACAGGCGGAAAAGCAACGATATCGCCGATCCGCGGTACCGCTGCGGTCAGTGCCGCGACTGTGCCGATCATGCAGATCGCGGCCAGTCCGCACCCAGCAAGCCAGACCGCCGGACGCAGGATCCGAACCGTATTTTTATCGATGCTCCGCATCCGCTTGCCCTGATCGTGAAGCGGCCGGGTTACACGGAATTTCTTTATGGACCGTTAACGTCAGCCACGGCGACGGCGATCCGGTGCAACGATTCGTCGCGACCGAGCGCCGCCAGCGTAGCGTCGATGCCGGGACTGACAGTACTGCCGGTCAGCGCCGCGCGCAGCGGCTGCGCGACCTGTCCCATTTTCAGGCCGGCGCGTTCGGCGAAAGCGTGCAATGCGGCGTCGATCGCCGGGGCGGAAAAATCTGTCCCAGCCAGTTCAGCGGCAACCGCGCGCAGCATGGGCCCTGCGTCCGGCCCCAGAACGGCGGCGGCCTTGGTGTCCATCGGCAGCGGGACCGTCCGGACCAGGAACGCGGCGGCATGCGCCAGTTCCACCAGCGTTTTGGCGCGCTCCTTCAAGGCAGGCATCAGGGTGCGAATCCGAGCGACGGCATCCGGTCCGGCGGACAGGCCATGCTCGTTTGCCAACCGTTCCACGACATCGCCGGTCAACCGGCCGTCGTCGGCCTGACGGATATAGACGCCGTTCAGATTGGTCAGCTTGACGTAATCCATCCTCGACGGGCCGCGATTGACATCGGTCACGTCGAACAGCCGGATCGCTTCGTCCCGCCCCAGTACTTCCAGATCGCCATGCGACCAGCCCAACCGCATCAGGTAGTTACACAAGGCTTCCGGCAAAAATCCCATATCGCGGAATTCCAGCGCGAACTGGGCACCGTGCCGCTTCGACAATTTTTTGCCGTCCGGCCCGTGGATCAGCGGAATATGCGCGAACCGGGGCGGTTCCCAGCCCAGTGCCCGATAGACCTGAAGCTGCCGGAACGTATTAGTCAGGTGGTCGTCGCCACGGATCACATGGGTGATCGCCATATCGCGGTCGTCAACCACCACCGAATGATTGTACATCGGCGTGCCGTCGCCGCGCAGGATGATCATGTCGTCCAGTTCGGCGTTGGCGACGCGCACCGGACCCTGAACCAGATCGTCCAGCACGGTTTCCCCCGAACGCTCGCTTTTCAGCCGGATGACCGGCGTTACCCCGTCGGGTGCCTCGGCCGGATCGCGGTCGCGCCAGCGCCCGTCATAGCGCCAGACACGCTTTTCCAGCGTGGCCTGGGCACGTTCCGCCGCCAGTTCGTCCGCCGTGCAGTAGCATCGATACGCTTTACCGGCCGCCAGCAGAGCGCGCGCCACCGCGGCGTGCCGATCCATACGGCCTGACTGGAAGACGGTGGGTTCATCGCGGTCCAGACCGATCCAGTCCAGGCTGTCGATAATGCCTTTCGTGGCTTCGGCGGTGCTGCGTTCGCGGTCGGTGTCTTCGATCCGCAGCAGGAACTGGCCACCGAAATGGCGGCTGTACAGATAGTTGAACAAGGCGGTGCGGATCCCGCCGATATGCAGCGGGCCGGTCGGGCTGGGGGCGAAGCGGGTGCGAATGGTCATCCGCGCGCTGTAGCACGGCCGTTCACTCTTTGTAGAGACTTTGCCGGCTAATCTGGCATCCATGAGGCGGATCGCGGTCCTGCAAGCGGCGTGGGACTCCTGGCTCGATGCGGAGCGGGAGAGGCTGGCGGCGTGGCTGCCGGTGTTCATGGGAACCGGGGTTCTCTGGTATTATGCGCTGCGGTTCGAGCCTGCCATCTGGCTGGGCCCAGCCGTGGCGATTCCGGCGGTGTGCATCGCGGTGCGTTGGCCGGGGCCTCGCTGGCTGTTCGCACCGCTGGCGGCGGCCGCGTTGGGGTTCGCATCGGCGCAAATGGCCACCGCGCGCGCGCCGCCGCTGGAAACTGGCCTTCCCGCGCACGCAACGATCGTGACCGGAACGATCCGGGCGGTCGAGGCGCTGCCGGACGGTCGCCGGATCACCATTCTGCCGGCCTGGCTGGACGCCGCGGCCAACCCGCTGCGGCGATCGGTGCGGGTGCGGCTGCAAAGAGCCGACGACGGCGCGCTGGATAGCGGCGACCAGATCCGCATCCGGGCGCTGGTGCGGCCGCCGGCCTCGCCGTCATATCCGGGCGGCTGGGATTTGCAACGCGATGCGTTCTATAGCGGCCTTGGTGCGACGGGGTACGCACTGGGCAGGGCGGAACGTTCTGCCCAGGCCCCCCCGCCAAACCCAATGCGGCTGGTGCAACGATTGCGGGAAACGATCGCCCGGCGGGTCGGCGCGGTCATACCGGGTGCCGCGGGGGCGGTGTCGGTCACGCTGCTGACTGGTGCATCGATGGCGATTCCGGCGGCGGATCATGCCGCGTTCCGCGATTCCGGCCTGGCGCATTTGCTGGCGGTGGCGGGGCTGCATATCGGCATCGTCATGGGTTTCGCGCTTTCGGTGTGTCGGTTCGGCTTCGCGCTGAGCGAGCGCGCCAGCCTGTTCTGGCCAACGAAGAAATTGTCCGCGATCGGCGCCCTGGCGGCGGGCGGCGCTTATATGGTGCTGACAGGTATGCATGTGCCGATTGTCCGCAGCTTCGTCATGGCATGCCTGTTCACGGTGGCGCTGATGGCGGACCGGCGGCCGTTCTCGCTGCGTGGGCTGGCACTGGCGGCGGCGGCGCTGATGCTGATCGCACCGCAGGAAGTGCCGGACGTTTCGTTTCAAATGAGCTTCTCCGCCGTGCTGGCGCTGATCGCGGGGTATGAGGCGCTGCGTCCGTGGTTGCGGCGGCTGCACGGCAAAAATCTGCCGCGCCGCTTCGCATCGCATCTCGCCGCGCTGGCGCTGACCAGCGCGCTGGCCGGTTCGGCGTCGGCGCCGTACGGCGCATATCATTTCGGCCACGTGCAGATTTACTTCGTGCTGGCGAACATGATCGCCGTGCCGTTGACGGCGATGTGGACGATGCCGGCCGGTTTGCTCGCGCTGGTGCTGATGCCGCTGCATCTGGAGGCGCTGGCCCTTGTGCCAATGGGCTGGGGTGCCCGGGCGATCCTGTTTGTGGCGCGCACGACGGCCGCCCTGCCGGACGCCAAGATCGCGGTACCGCATATCCCGGTTTGGGGGTTATGCGTGTTCTCATTCGGCTTGGCCTGGCTGGGGTTGTGGCGAACGCGGCGGCGGCTGGCCGGGCCGGTGCTGATGCTGGCCGGACTGGCGTCGCCGCTGGCCGACCGGCCACCCGATCTGCTGGTTTCCGCCGACGCCCGGCTGATCGCGGTACGCACGCAACAGGGCGCTTACTTGCAGCAGATCCAGGGCGGATCGAACTTCACCCGCGACGCCTGGGCGCAGTATTGGGGCATCGAGTCGTTTCAGCCGATTCCGTCCGGGATAGTTTCATGCGACAACGATATATGTCTATCGCGGCCCTACGCCGACCGTCCGGGCGCGATGCTTGTGCGGGGCACCGGGCATCCGGCTGGCTGCCAGGACATTTCGGTCATCGTGTCCGCCGAACCCGCGCGCGGGCTGTGCGCGAAGCCCTGGCCGCGGCTGGTGGACCGTTTCACCGTCTGGCGGTTCGGCAGTGCGGCGATATGGCTGAACAAGGATGGGGCCAGCATCCTGACCGACCGCGGGAATCGCGGCGACCGGCCCTGGGTGGCGCCGTTGCCGCCAGCCAGGCAAGTGGCCGCGCCGTCGCTGCCGCCCGCCGGAGCGGACCGGGCAAGGGAACCCGATGCGGCACCCCGCGTTCCCGTCGCGGACAACACAAACGGGGAGTAGCCTATGTTTTATCATCGTAAGGAAACCATCATCCCGGTGGATGTTAAAAAACCCGACCCGCGCTTCGGTACTTTCCTGTTGGAACAGTTTGGCGGCGCGACCGGAGAATTGACCGCTGCACTGCAATACTGGGTGCAATCGTTCCATATTACCGACCCGTCGATCCGCGACATGCTGCAAGACATCGCACTGGAGGAATTCAGCCATCTGGAAGTCGTGGGCAAGCTGATCGAACAGCACACAAGCAAGCTCGATCAGACCGATGTCTATGCAGCGCCTTTGTTCCGGGTGCGTGGCGTCGGGCCGCATTTCGTCGATAGCCAGGGCAGCGCCTGGACAGCATCCTATATCAACGAAGGCGGCAACGTGGTGCGCGATCTTCGCGCCAATATCGCGTCGGAAGCAGGGGCCCGGCAGACTTATGAGGCCCTGATCCATGCAAGCACCGATGAGAACACCACGAAGGCGCTGACGCATCTTCTGACGCGCGAGATCACTCACGCACAGATGTTCATGGCGGCGCTGGACCGGATGGGCAAGCTGGACGATCCGTATTTTGGCACTATCAAGCCGGACGAGACGGTCGATCTGGTGTTCAATCTGTCGAAAGGCGACGATCATCGCGGCCCATGGAACCAGGCACCGCTATTCCGCTTTGAAAACGATCCGAAGCCGTCGGGCACTATTCCGCCGGGCCCGGTCAATCCCGACGATGAAAAGCTGCCGCTCGCGGCGGAGTAACGCCGTTATACCAGTCAGCGGACGGCACGATTTTTCCGTCCGATCCGCCGCCTGGTACCGTCGGCTGGGTGGGACGCGATCTGGCTTTACGCCGCGGCACCGGCGCGTTCCGCCCACGCTTCGGCCAGCCGCTGTACGGCCGGATAATCGGTCTTTCCGGTCCCCAGTAGCGGTATTTTGTCCACCACCATGATTTCGCGCGGCACCTGAATCCCGGCCATACCGCGATCACGGGCGGCCGCCAGCAAGGCGTGCGGCCCGGCGCCGGGTTGGGTGGTGACCAGCAGCAGTTTCTCGCCCTTGCGGGCATCCGCGACCGTGACCACCGCATGAACGGCATCGGTCCAGACAGCACTGGCCAGACCCTCGGCGGCAGCCAGCGAGACCATTTCGCCGCCAATCTTGGCGAACCGCTTTGCCCGTCCGGCGATAGTTATGAAACCGGCACGGTCTATCGTTACGATATCGCCGGTATCGTGCCAGCCGTCCGGCGGCGGTTCCAGCACGCCGGGTGCCTCCGCGCGCAGATAGCCCAGCATCGTGTTCGGGCCGCGCACCGACAACCGGCCGCCTTCGGCGATGCCAGGCACGGCATCCAGCCTGACCTCGATTCCCGGCAGCAAACGGCCGGCGGCGCCATTGCGGGCGTGTGCCCACGTATTGAGCGCCAGCACCGGCGCTGTCTCGGTGACGCCATACCCCTCGAAAACCGGCTTCTTGAAGTGGTCCATGTACGCCATCCGGGTTTCCGGCCGCACTTTCTCGGCACCGGCGAATATATAGCGTAACGACTGAAAATCCAGCGCGTTGCCCTTGCGGGCATAACCGGCCAAAAACGTATCGGTACCAAACAGGATAGTGGATTGTTCCGCATACACCATTTCCGGCACGATCCGGTAATGCAGCGGCGACGGATACAGAAACCCGCGCACCCCATACAACAACGGCAACAGTGTCGCGGTCATGCCGAACGAATGAAACATCGGCAATGCATTGAAAACCCTGTCCGCGGGATTGAAATCCACCACTGAACGGATTTGCGCGCAGTTTGCCAGAAGCGACCGGTGACTGTGAACAACGCCCTTGGGCGTGCCCTCCGACCCCGAAGTGAACAGTACCAGCGCAGGCGAACCGGCGTCCAGGCCCGCGCCCGGCAGACGGTGCGGACGGCGCGCCGCCAGCAATCCGCGCAGCCGATCCATCGGGCCGACCGACGCGCGGACGTCTTCCAGGTAAACGAAACGAACCCTTGCACCGACGGTTTCGACCAGCCGTTCCAGCTTGCCTTTTTGCACCGCACGGCGCGAGGTCAGGATCGTTTCGATACACGCCGCGGCGCAGCCGGACAGCATGGCATCGGCGCCGGCGGTGAAGTTCATCATCGCCGGCACGCGGCCCTGCGACTGCAGCGCGAAGAAGGTTACCACGGTGCCGGCCGCGTTCGGCAGCATCACGCCGACATGCTCGCCAGGACGGGTGAACGCCGCCAGCTTCCGGCCCAGCACCGTACTGGCCAGGATCAGGCGGCGATAGGTCAGTTCGTTCGGCGTCGTGCCGCCGGCATCGTTGGGTACGATATCGGCGATGACCGGCAGACCCTTGTCATACAAGGCGCGGGCGTTCAGCAACGCGCCAAACAGGCTGTCGCGCACCTGTTCGGGACGGAACGCCGCATTCGTCATGATGTCCTGCACGATCTGTCCCAGTGCGGTTCGGCGGGCGCGACCCTTCAAAGCCGGCGACACATCGGGACGCACAGGCGGAAGAACGGTCAGGCTGACGGCTGGACACCAGCGCAGCCTCAGCTTGCCTTGCATCCGCGATGTCTTGTGAAACTGCAACCCGTCCACCCGCACCGGAACAATGGTCGCTCCGGCCCGGTCGGCGATCATGCCAGGGCCATCGTAGATTTTCATCAGCGCACCGGTCAGCGTAATGCGGCCCTCCGGAAAGACCGCCAGACGGCGACCGTCGCGCACCGCCTTGACCATCGACCGGATCGCCATCGGGCTGGCCGGATCGACCGGAAAAACATCGAGGATATACTTCAAAAACCAGAATCGCTTGGCCTGTCCGGTGTCGATCGCGAAAACGATATCGCCCGGCAGAAATGCCGCCACCAGGCAGCCGTCCAGGAACGACTGGTGGTTGATCATCAAAACCGATCGTTCCGCCGGCGATGGAAGATTGCCAATCCCCTCGATGCGAACGGCATGGAAGATCCGGAAGTACCACCGGAACACCGGCCGGAACACAGCTTGCGGCAGCAGGCGAACGATCCAAAGGGCGACACCGAAATTCGCCACGGCGGCAATTTGCAGCACGTGCGGGGCAGACAGTCCCGCTGCCGCGAAGCCCGCCACCGCCGCCGCCGCTAGGACCATGAAGACCGCATTGACGATATTATTGGCGGCGATGGTGCGGGCTCGGTGCGACGGGTGCGCTTGCTCTTGCAGAATCGCATACAGCGGCACCGAATACAGCCCGCCGCACACCGCCAGCAGCAGAAGATCGGCCAGCATGCGCCAGCCAGCCGGGGCATGCAGGATCGCGGCAACCGTCGTCAGGCCGCTGGCGCCGCTGACGGCGGATCCGAAATCCCATGTGAAGACCGTGATACCGAACGCGGCAAACGGGACAAACCGAGCGCTGACCTCGCCATGCAGAAGCCGGGCGCACAGCATCGATCCCACGCCGATGCCCACCGCGAACATCGTCAGCAACAGGGTAACGACATGGCCGTCCGCGCCCAGCGACTCCTTGGCGACCGAGGGGAATTCCGACAGCAGCGTCGCACCGATCGCCCAAAACCAGCTGAGCCCAAGGATGGATAGCCACACCGGACGAACCGACGCCGCCTGGCGCGTGACCGCGATGGTTTCGCGGACGATATTCCAGCCGATCCGCAGCGTCCGGTCGGCCGCCGGCGCGCGGGGGACGCCGAATGCCGAAACCAGGCCGCTCAGCGATACAGCGACACCCGTCACGCCGACGATGACCGGACCGTCGTTCAGTAAGACAAGCGCGCCGCCGGCCACGGTACCCGTCAGGATCGCGATGAAGGTGGTGGCCTCGATCAGTCCGTTGCCGGCAACAAGTTCGCCGTCGCGCAAATGGTCTGGCAGAATCCCGTATTTCAGCGGGCCGAACATGGTCGCCTGTACGCCCAGGCCGAACAGGATACCCATCAGGCCGGGAATACTGTTCAGCATGAAGGCGTAGGCCGCCGCACCCATCAGCAGTACCTCGGCCGCCTTGGTGGCCTGGATCAGGCGGGATTTGTCGAACCGGTCGGCCAGTTGGCCGGCGGTCGCCGACAGCAGCGCATAAGGCGCGACGAACAAGGCGCCAGCCAGGGCGGCAAGGCCGGCGCCGCCGCCCGCGCCCAGTTTGAACAGCGCCAATACGATCATGGCGTTCTTGACCAGATTGTCGTTGAAGGCCCCGCAGGTCTGCGCAAGACACAGCGGGCCGAGGCGGCGCGACAATAACAGCGACATGGTTCCAGCCTTGCTTTGCACGTTCATGACACGAGTTTCAGGCAGAGCACGACGATCTCGTCCGTCATCTCGCCAAGCCCCTGGCTCAGGCGTCCATAGAGCTTGAAGGTGGCGGGCTGAACGATAATGCCGATAATCGCGGCGGCGAGCAGCGTTGGATTCCCGGTCGGAATGTCCCCGGCCGCCATCGCGGCGGCGACCGATCGGCAGATCACCTCGACCGGGTTGTGTTGGTCCATCGGCACGTCGCGCAGGAACCCGTGCTGGGTCAAAAGCAGAAAGTCGAACAGCAGTTCGTCGCTGGCATGCAGGGCGCAAACCACGCGAACCATGGCTTCCAGCCGCCCGCGAAATCCACCCGGCCCCGCGGCCGCTTCCGCCAGTTGGCGCCCGTATTCGGCGTAGCTCGCGTGGAACAGGGCACCGATCAGGTCTTCGCGGCTGCTGAAATGGGCATACAGGCTGGGGGCTTTCATCCCCACCGCGGCGGCGATGTCGCGCATGGACACCGCATCGACGCCGTGTGCGACGAACAGGCGCATCGCCTCGCGCTTTATCCGGTCTTTCGGGGCAAGAGATGGCGGCACAAGGTTTCCTTACGAACGTTCGTTAGATACACTTGGCCATCGCATTCCTTGGCTGTCAAGGCATATCGGTTCGCGCTTGGTCCGGGGCGCGAACCGGCACGCGGGATTGTCCGCCCGGCCTCCCCGCGGATCCGCTGCTTATGGGGTCCGCTCTGGCCAAGACCCACGGGGCAGCCACCTGCGGGCGGCATCGGCGATAAGTGCGTCAGCACGCCGATAAAGCTGCCCGCTCGAACAAAGACTTAGGGCCTGCCCTAAGCAACCGCGGGTGATCGGTATCGATGACTTTGCCGGGAAGCGCGGTCACCGCTACGGAACCATCGTCCGCGACCTGGAACGGCGGTGCGTCATCGACATTCCGCCGGATCGGGAAGCCGCGACGGCGACGGGATGGCTGACCGATGAAACCTCATGGAAAACGCCAGTGCTGCCTTTCCTCACCACCGTGCAACGGTCGATGGTCACGATCCACAAGACCGTCTGTGCAGGCATCGTCGATCCGGCACAACCGCGCCGTTACCAAAGGCAGTAACGCGGACAATCCGTCGCACCGATGGTAAAAACCGGGCACTTTAACTGCCCGGGGCGTGCCGGGGGCCGCACTTCAAAGTGATCGGTATATCGGCGCGCCTAACCGGCAGGCGCATCGACGCCGGTATAAAGATGCGGCCAGCGGCGCTTCACCAGCGGACCTTTCTCGTCGTAGGCGAGGCATGTGTTGAGAAATTTCTCCCCGCCGCCCCATGTCTCGGCGATCCGGTCGTCGAACGCATCGCTGCCGGGCTTTTCGACCGACTTGCCCTCGGCCACCATCTCCCGGCGCGCCCTGGACGGATTGACGGTCTGAAACGCCGTCGTCGCCAGTTGCTGCAGCAGTTCGCGCAGATGGGTGCAACCCGCCGCTCCGCCCACGGCCTGGTTGGCCTCCCGCAAGAAGCCGGACTTGATCCGCATGCCGGCCAGTCGAACGAAGTTCGGCGCGGCGGACGGACACAACGCATAGGGCGTCTTGTCGCTGACCGCCTCGGCGCCATGGATGACCAGCGTTTCATCGACGGTCAGGCGCACCCACATGTCGTGAACCGGTTCGCCTGCCGCGATATATCCGCGATCGAAATTGGTCTGTCCGAAGCTTTTGCGATCCGTCAAGTGGGCTTCGATGTCGTAAAGGCCGTCCTGCCGGCGGTATCCGGCGATCTCAATGGCGCGCGTATGCAGGCGCTCGCGTTCGGCGGGCGGACTTAACGGCATGCGTGGCTCCTCGGTTGTTGGTATTGCATTGCAGCATAGGCTATGCGAGCCGACGGTAGTTTGCAAAGCGCTGGACGGCATGGCCAGCCAGAGCGATATGCGCCGATGCGGGGTAAATTCATGCTCAACCGGATAACGCTTGGTTGACGTGCATGCCAAACGGCGCATGTTCCCAACGCTACGCCGGAGAATACGATGTTGATCGGGATCAATCATTTCCGGTAACCGGTCTGCGAGACGGCCAATCGGCTGCTCGCCGGGATGGGCGAAGCGCCGGGTTCGGCGAAACGGGGACTTTCGTAGGATGAATGCGTTTAAGGATCACTGCCGCCAGACCCTTGGTTCCATCCGCGAGCAGGGGCGCTATCGTGTTTTCACGCCGCTGCGCAAACGCGCCGACGGCTTCCCTTATTATGCGCGTCCCGACGGATCGCGGGTTCTGGTGTGGTCGTCCAACGACTACCTGGCCATGGGCGGTCATCCGGTGCCGGTCAACGCGGCGTGCGAGGCCGCCCGGTCCATGGGTGCGGGCGCGGGCGGAACCCGCAACATAAGCGGCACCAGCCCCGTGCATGACGATCTGGAAGCGGAACTCGCGAGCCTGCACGGCAAGCAGGCCGGGCTGTTGTTCACGTCGGGCTATGTGTCCAATCAGGCAACCCTGGCGGCGATCCTGAATAGTTTGCCGAACGGGCCGGCCCATCCGTTTCATGTGTTTTCGGACGCCAAAAACCACGCATCGATGATTGCCGGCATCAAGGGATCGCGCGCCGTCGTCCATATTTTCCGCCACAACGACGTAGGCCACCTGGAAACCCTGTTGCGCGCCGCGCCGCCGGGCGCGCCTAAGCTGATCGCGTTCGAATCCGTCTATTCCATGGACGCCGACATCGCCCCCATCGGCGCGATCTGCGATGTGGCGGAAAAATACGACGCGATGACCTACCTGGATGAGGTTCACGCGGTCGGCATGTACGGCCCCAACGGCGGCGGCGTCTCCGAACGCGACGGCGTCGCGCATCGCGTCCATATTATCGAGGGAACGCTGGCCAAGGCCTTCGGATGCCACGGCGGCTACATCGCCGGCGATACCGAAATCGTGGATTTCATCCGCTGCACCGCCCCGGGCTTCATCTTCACCACGTCGTTGCCGCCGATGGTCGCCGCCGCCGCGCTCGCCAGCGTGCGCCACGTACGCAGCGATCACGCTCGCCGAACCAAACTGTTCGAACGCGCGTCCGCACTGAAGGCCCGGTTCGACGCCGCCGGGTTGCCGCGGATCGACTCGGTCAGCCACATCGTGCCATTGCATGTAGGCGACGCCACGCTGTGCATGCAGGTCAGCCAGCGCCTGCTGAACGAATTCGCGATGTACGCCACACCGATCAACTACCCCACCGTCGCCCGTGGCGAGGAACGGCTGCGCTTCACGCCGGGGCCGCTGCATACGGATGCGATGATGGACGAACTGGTCCAGGCCCTGACCGCGATCATCCCGCTGGAGCGCCGGCAAGCCGCCTGAAAAACGATCGGCATCGACCCGGCCAAAGCGCATGAAAGCGGAATGGCCATCACAAACGGGAGCGTTCAGTAAGCCGATGGCCCCAAAGGCTCAGTCATGATTACCGAACTCGGCCATTTCGCCCTGATTCTGGCGCTGTTCGTGGCGATCGTCCAATCCACCGTGCCGCTGATCGGCGCCGCGCGCCGGCACCAGGGCTGGATGGCGGCCGGCCGGCCCTGCGCGCTGACTGGCTTCGCGCTGACCGCCCTGGCGATGCTGGCGCTGATGCACGCCTACGTCACCTCGGACTTTACCGTCATCAACGTGATCGAGAACAGCCACACCGACAAACCGCTGCTGTACAAAATTACCGGAGTCTGGGGCAATCATGAAGGCTCCATGCTGCTCTGGGTGTTCATGCTGTCGCTGTGCGCCGCCGCCGTGGCCCTGTTCAGCGACAATCTGCCCCCCGCTTTGCGCGCCCGCGTGCTGGCGGTGCAGGGCATGATCGCGACCGGCTTTCTGCTGTTCATTCTGCTCACGTCGAACCCGTTCCTGCGCACCTTTCCGCCCGCCGCGAACGGCCACGGATTGAACCCGGTCCTGCAGGACCCCGGTTTGGCGTTCCATCCGCCCTTTCTGTACCTGGGCTATGTCGGATTCTCGGTCGCGTTCTCGTTCGCGGTCGCCGCCCTGATAGAAGGCCGGGTCGATGCCGCCTGGGCACGCTGGGTCAGGCCGTGGACCCTGGCTTCGTGGTGCGCGCTGACCGTCGGTATCGCCATGGGATCGTGGTGGGCCTATTATACCCTCGGCTGGGGCGGCTGGTGGTTTTGGGACCCGGTGGAAAACGCCTCCTTCATGCCATGGCTTGTCGGCACCGCGCTGATCCATTCGTCCATCGTGGTGGAAAAGCGCGACACGCTGAAATCCTGGACCATTTTGCTCGCGATCGTCACCTTCTCGCTGTCCCTGGTGGGCACGTTCCTGGTGCGATCCGGCGTGCTGACCTCGGTGCATGCCTTCGCCACCGATCCGGAACGCGGCACGTTCATCCTGTTGCTGCTGATCGCGGCCATCGGCGGATCGCTGACGCTGTATGCCATCCGGGCGCCGGCGCTGAAGGGAGGCGGCCTGTTCGCGCCCATCTCGCGGGAAGGCGCCCTGGTGCTGAACAACGTGCTGCTGTCCTGCGGCTGCGCGACCGTGTTTTTGGGGACGCTGTATCCGCTGTTCCTGGACGCGGTGGGCGGCCCGAAACTGTCGGTCGGGTTTCCGTTCTTCAACCGCACATTCGCGCCGATGATGGCGCCGATGATCGTCGCCGTGGGCATCGGCCCGATGCTGGCCTGGAAACGCGGAGACCTTTTGGGCGCCCTGCAACGCCTCTGGGTTGCTTATATCGCCACCGGCCTGACCATGCTGATCGCGTTCTATGTCACCTATGGCGGCCCGGTTCTGGCGGTATTGGGCCTCGGACTGGCCGCATGGCTGTTCGCCGCCGTGCTGACAGAACTGGCCGAACGAATCCGCCTGTTCCGCGTTCCGTTCGGCGACAGCCTGCGGCGCGCGATCCACCTGCCCCGTTCGGCCTACGGCATGACCTTCGCGCATCTGGGCCTCGCGGTGTCCGTCGCCGGATTCGCCGCGTCCGCCTATGCGCAAGAAGCAATCGAGATTCTTAAACCCGGCGGTTCGATCGACATCGCCGGCTTCCACCTGACACTCGACAGCGTGACGAAGCTGAACGGCCCCAACTATGTGGCCGACGACGCCACGATCCGCGTGACCCGCGACGGGGCGCTGGTAAAAATCATGCACCCACAGCGGCGGTTCTTCCCGTTGCAGCAACAAACGACAGGCGAAACCGCCATCCGCACCAATTTCCTCTCCGATCTTTACGTCGCGCTGGGTGATTCCGACACGGCGGGGGATTGGACGGTACGGGTCTATTGGAAGCCGCTGGTACCCTGGATTTGGATCGGCGCGATAATCATGGCATTCGGCGGCGTGGTCAGCCTGAGCGACCGCCGCTGGCGAGTCGGTGCGGCGGCTCGGGCCGGACGGCGCGATGCCCAGGCTGTTCCAGCGCCCGGCGAATAAGTGGCGGCGAATAGACGGCTGGCGAACAGGCGGCGGGCAAACACACAGTGAAACGCATCTTCTATCTTCTGCCGCTGGCGCTGTTCCTGGTGCTGGCGGCGTATTTCGCCTTGTCCCTGCGCCCCGGCCGCGACATCCACGAACTGCCCTCGGCCATGATCGAAAAACCCGCCCCGGCGTTCGAGCTGCCAGGCCTGGGCGACAGCGCGCCTCTGGCGCTGAACGCCCTGAAGGGTCATCCCGTCGTTATCAATTTTTTTGCGTCCTGGTGCGTGCCCTGCCGGATCGAACATCCGTTGCTGATGCGGCTGGCACAGCAAAACCGCATACCGCTGTACGGGATCGACTACAAAGACAAGCCGGAGGACGGAACCCGCCTGCTGGCCACCTACGGCGATCCGTATCGTCTGGCCGGTATGGATCGCGATGGACGAACCGGACTCGATTTCGGCGTTTATGGCGTCCCGGAAACCTACGTGATCGACGCCGGCGGCATTATCCGCAAGCGCTTCGTCGGCCCCTTGACCGCCGAAACCGTGGACCAGGAACTGCTCCCCCTGCTCAAGCAGCTCGGCCAGTCATGAAAATGCGAACCCGGATTGCGCTTATAACCCTCCTGCTGGTGTTCGCCGGATGCGCCGCCTGGGCGGTCGAACCGCGCGAACGCCTTGCCGACCCAACGCTGGAAGCGCGCGCCCGCGGCATTAGCGGACAACTCCGCTGCCTCGTGTGCCAGAACGAGTCCATCGACGAATCCGGCGCCGATCTGGCCCACGACATCCGTATTTTCGTCCGCCAGCGCCTGACCGCCGGCGACACCGACGCCCAAACCGTCCAATCCGTGGTGAACCGGTACGGAGCCTTCGTCCTGCTGCGGCCCCCCGTCGAACCGGCGACCTATGTCCTGTGGTATGGCCCGCCGTTGCTCGTCGTGGCCGCTCTGGCCGGTTCCCTGCTCTGGCTGCGGCGGCGCCAAACCGCGCCGGAATCCGAAACCGCCCCGCTCAACGCCGAGGAAACCAGCCGCCTGCAACGCCTGATGCGGGAGACAGACGGTTGATCCTGCCGTTTTTGCTGGCGCTGCTCGCGTTCCTCGCGCTGCTGCCGATCCTGTCGCCGCTGCTGCGCGGCAGCCGGCCCGTCCCCGAACGGGCGGTGTTCGACCGAGCGGTGTATCGCGATCAACTGGAGGAACTCGACCGCGACGTTGCCCGCGGCCTGATCACCCCAACCGAGGCCGATGCCGCCCGGTTGGAAATCCAGCGCCGCCTGTTGGCCGCCGGCAGGCAGGCCGCCGCGCCGGTTCGGTTATCGCGCAGCCCGGTCGTGGCCGCGATCGTCTTCGTCGTCATCGCCGCCGGATCGGTCTCCGGCTACCTCTGGCTCGGTGCGCCGGGCATCCCGGATGAGCCCTATTCGGCACAAACCGCGGCAATGGCCGGCGACACCGGGGAGTCGTCGTTACAGCAGGCGGCGGACACCCTGGCCGCGAAGCTGAAGCAAAACCCATCGGATGCGTCGGGCTGGCTGCTGTATGGCCGCAGCCTGGCGACGTTGCGGCAGTGGGACAAGGCAGAAAACGCCTACCGTCATGCCATCGACCTCGGACAGTCAGACCCGGACGTTCTGGGCGACCATGGCGAGATCATGGTCATGGCCGCCGCAGGCACCGTCACCCCGGCAGCCGAAGCTGCCTTCCAACAGGTGCTGAAAGCCGATCCCAACAGCGGCATCGCGCATTATTATCTCGCCGTCGCCGCCATGCAGGCAGGCGAGCCGGACAAGGCCATCGCCGGATTTCAGGCCGTGCTGGCGCAGATGCCCGCCGATTCGCCGCTGCGCGCCCAGCTTGGACAGAAAATTGCCGAAGCCGCGAAGGCCGCCGGCGTTCCGGTGCCCGCGCTGGCGCCAGGAACACCGCCCCTACAGACGCCCGGTCCTGACGCGAAGGCCATGGCCGACGCCGCCGCCATGCCGGACGACCGGAAACAGGCGATGATCGAAGGCATGGTGGCGCAGTTAGCGGCAAAACAGGCCGCCGATCCGTCTAATCTGGAAGGCTGGCTACGGCTGGGCAAAGCCTATGCGGTGCTACACCGGCCAGATGACGCGGCGGATGCTTATGACCGGGCTGCGAGGCTGAAACCGGACGACATGTCGATCCCATTGCAAGAAATCGGAGCGCTGCTAGGCAACCAAACGCCATCCGCTCAAGTGCCGCCTCGGGCGATCGCCTTGCTCAAGCGGGTAGAGGCAATCGATCCGGAGCAGCCTTTGGTATTGTGGTATCTTGGAATGGTTGCGGCACAGGATGCGCACGCCGATGAGGCGAGGCTATACTGGGGCAGACTGCTGGCGAAGGTGCCGCCCGGCGGCGACGAGGCGAAAGCGATACAGTCGGCGCTGGATACGCTGCCCAAGCCGCTGTCCAAACCGTAAGGGGCCGCAAGACCATCATTTTGCTGGCACTTGCGGGGTCGGCCGGACGAAACGCGGATTTTTCCGCGGGACAGAATTCAGGCGGCGGAACGGGCCAGTTCCTGGGGAAGCCGGCGCAGAAGCGGACCGTGACCGGCCCCCGCATGGCCGACTTCCGTCACCGCCGCGTAGAAGTAAGAGGCGATATAGACCCGAACCGCGCTGGTACGGCCTCCTGTGTGCCCAGCGGCTTCGATCTGGCGGACCAGGGCACTGATATCCTGCGCTTCGCGTTCGCATATCTCATTCAGCAAATCCCAGAGCTCGGGTTCCAGCCGCATGCTGGTCCGGCCGCGCTCCGCGACCACGTTTCGGTTGACTAGACGACTGACAGTCATTGGCCACCTCCTAATTGCCGGAGGGGAGAAGAACAGGAATTTATTAAGAGAAGGTTCACAACGCGAAAAAAATTCGGTTTTTTTGCACGCGCATGTAATCGACCCGCCGGAAATACCGATGGATTAAGTTTTTCACCGGGAAAGCGGGACGCCTGAACCCCCGGCGATCAGGGGTTATTCACCCATTGTCGCCGGAAGGACGCATGTACAAGGGATGGCGAGGAAGCGAACCCAACGGCTACCGATAGCCGGTCTTCTACGTGCCGGTCCGGACGGGCAGCTTTATCGGCGTGCTGACGCGGCGATTGCCGATGCTACCTTAAAGCCAGGAAAACAGGCTGCTGAACCAGCCCGGTTTGGCGGGTTGAATAATCGGGGTTGTGCCGGTGTTCGGCGTCTGGCCCAACGCCGCATCCTTGCGCAGCCGCTGCGCCTCCGCCTTGGCATCGACCTGCACGTCGGCCGGAGGTGGCCTGCGCCAGAACAGAACCTTATCGACGAAGCTGGCGTCGGCATCGGCGGCGGCGCGGGCGTCCTGATCGACCTCCCGCCGAATGTTTTTCGGTGCGGACGGACCGGCCGCTTCGACCAATGCGGCCTGACCCGGGCTCGCTGTGCCAACCGTGCCGTTCAGCGCGGTTTGCGGCGCCAGCGTCTCCTCGGCCTGCTTGCGCTCGCTTTCTTCCTGCGGGCGCGAGATCCCTGGCCGGGGCGCGCGTAGATTGTAATCCGGCGGCATCGACAGCGGCGCGCGCGTTGTCACCGTAAATTCGTCGGGTGTGTCGCGGGTCAGTCCGAAGGTGCGGACCAAATTTTCGGCGCTACAGCCGCCCAGCAGGGCCAGCGCGCAACACAACACAAGATAGCGGTGAATCCGATAGCCGGAGGATAGGGTTCGCATGGTTTGTCCATACCCATTCACCGGCCAGTGCCGCAAGTATGAAGCGCCGCCTCAGCGCAACCGCGCGGCGATTTGCCGGCGGGGCGGGATCGCGATCAGCATCGCCACGAACAGGCCGGCCGTCGCGGTCCACTGGGCGATAGCAAACGCATGAGCGTACGCACGTTCCCCGCTGCCGTTTCCCAGCACCATGAAGAACAGGCCGCCGATAGCGGCGACGCTGACCGCCGCACCAATCTGCATCGCCGAGTTGGTAATTCCGGCCGCGACCCCGCCCTGCGCCGGGGGCACGTCGCCCAGCACGGTGGCGAACAGCCGGGGAAACGCGATTCCCTGCCCCAGGCCGGCGAGAAAAACCGACCCGGTCAGCGCCGCACCGCCGATGTCGCGGGCGACCAGCAGCCCAACAACGGTGTAGAAAGTAACCTGAACAGCCATGCCGATTGCCAGCAGTTTCGGCCGCAGGCGAACCATCGGAGCGCTGATCAGTGGCCCCACGAACAGCCCACCCCCGTACGGCACGATGGCGAGGCCGGCCTGTAGTGGCGTCATTCCGCGTCCCTCCTGCAGATAGAATCCGAAGAGCAAATAGAAACTGGTGGTAAAGAAAAACAGTGCGGCAACCAGCACACCCCGGCGGAAGCTGGGGATTCGCAGCAACGCCATATCCACCAGCGGCATCCCACCAAGCCGAGCCAGCCGGGATTCATACCGAAAAAACGCAGCGGTCAGAAGCGGCACGCAGGCAAGGCAGACAAACACCCAGGCCGGCCAGCCCTGTTCGCGGCCTTCCGACAGCGGGACCACGGTTGCGGCCAGGGTCAGCGACACAAGTGCCGCGCCGCCAAGATCGAGCCGCACCGCACTGCCGCCGCCGGTTTCGGGCACCACCTTCCAGCCCAGGAACAGTGTCGCCGCACACACCGGCAGGGTTAGTAGGAATACCGCCCGCCATCCCAGATCGAACGGGTTCCACTGGATCAGCGCACCGCCGCAGAACTGCCCGGTCGCAGCCGCCATGCCCATCATAATGCCATAGGCGCTCATGGCTCGGGCCAGTTCGCGCTCGTTTGGAAACAGTGCTCGGATGGAACCCAGAACCTGTGGCAACAGTACCGCAGCGGCAGATCCCTGCACAATGCGGGCGATCACCAGATGGGTGGGGGTGGCGGCAATACCGCACACCAGGCTCGCCAGGGAGAAACCGGCCATGCCCGCGAGGAAACAACGCTTGCGTCCGTACAGGTCGCCCAGGCGCCCGCCCGTGATCAGAAAGACGCCATAACCGCTTGCATAGCCCGAAATCACCAGTTGCAGTTCGGCAGGACTGGCGCCGAGATTGTCGTGAATCGATGACAGGGCGATGTTAACGATGAAGAAATCCAGCGGTGGCAAAAAGCCGCCGGCCAGCAACACAATCAGCGCCACCCAACGCAGGGCGTCCGTCCGGTGCGTGGGCACGTTTTCTCCATGATCGCTTGTCCGGCAAACTATCGCTTCGGACGACCGCGTCGGACAAGCCCCGGGGCCTTTGCCTGACCAGGCAGCTTTTTCGGCATGCTGACGCATTCATGGCCGAAGCTGCGATAAGCCTTTGTCTGACCGGGCAGCTTTTTCGGCATGCTGACGCATTCATGGCCGAAGCTGCCCTCAGTTAGCCTCGTTAGCCCGCTTTGACCGTTCCGCCCGGCGCGACGATAGACTAACGTCCGGTCGCCATGGAGCCATCGCGAACAAGACTGGACCCCGAGGGGTATTATGCCCGGCTCGGGCTAAATCCGGCGGCGACGCGGGCCGAGGTTGTCGCGGCTTTCCGGACCAAGGCGCGGCTGTTGCATCCGGATGTACCAGGGACCGGCAATGCCGGCGCATTCGTCGGCGTAAAGCAAGCCTACGACGTGCTGTCGAACCAGGTCGGACGAGACGCTTATGATCGTATGGCCCAGACCGTCGGGCCGGACCCGAATCCGCCCGATGTCCACAACGCCGCCGTCCGGCCGCAAACCGGCTGGCCCGGTTCGGGACCAGTACGGCCGCCCGGCTACTTCACTCTGCCGGCGATGCTGTGGACCGGGCTGGCTGCTTTTCTGTGCCTGTGCGTCTATGAGGCGGCATCGCATCTGCTGGCCCCCGCGCGGGGGCTCCAGGAAGCTGTCACGGCCAATGCCGCCAGCGTGCCACCGCTGTCGGCCGCCGAACACCGCACCGCGCTGTATGGACCGGCCCCGGTACGGCTTGCGGGCGTGCCCAATTTCTATGTGACCCAAGCGGCTGCCCCGGCCTTGCTGTGGCGCCTGGATCCCACACGCGGCACGCTGGTTCCGGCCGGCCAGCTTCCGTCCTTCAGCCAGGTTCAGGCGATCCGCCTGATCCGCCAAAACGGGATGCTGGAGGTCCTGTCCGACGATCGCGGCAACGGCTTCGTCAGCGCCGATCGGCTGACTCCCGGCAACGCTGCCGCCGCGCGGGTGGCCTATTGCGGCTATAATGCGGGTCCGACCCCTGCCGATGGCGAAGTGCTCGAACGCCACGGGTCTGGCAACGGGTCGCTGGAAATCGAGAACCAGACAGTCCAACCCGCCGTTGTAAACCTGCGGGGAACCGGCGGCGGTATCGCTCTTTCGGTGTTTCTGGCCCCGGGCGGTCATGCGTTGTTCGGAGGCCTGCCGGACGGTCAGTACCAGGCGGAGTTCGCGATCGGCGAACTCTGGAGCCGGGGCTGCAAAACATTCGTCGCCGGTATGCGGGCCCGGCGTCAGGAGACACTGCTGACCGTGCCGAACGACCGCCATCTGGCGGTTTCGTCCAGCGCCGGGGACGTGTCCGCGACGGATATTTCCGATCAGGCGTTCCAGCGGAACTGACAGCGCGCGCCGGTTCGGTGCGCGCTGCCGGGACCGGCCCGTCAGGCCACGATCGGGTTGGCCGAACCGGCCTGGGCGCGGCGGGACTGCCAAAGCGACACGAAATCGATCGGTTGCAACAGCACCGGCGGAAAACCGCCGTCGCGGGTTACGTCCGCCAGGATATTGCGCGCGAACGGGAACAAAATACGCGGACATTCCACCAGCAGCACCGGCTCGACCGAGTTGTCCGGCAACCCGGTCAGCGTGAAGACCCCGGCGTAGGTCAGTTCGGCAACGAAAACCGTCGCCGGCGCGGTCTGGCCATTCGTCTGGCCATTGGTCTGGCCATTGGTCTGGCCGGCCGTATCGTGGGCCTCGGCGCGAATGACGATGGCGACCTCGAACACGCTTTGGCCTTCGGCGATCCGCCGAGCCTGCACGTCCAGGTTGATGTTCACCTGCGGTGGGGCCTTGATCTGGCTGTAGATTTGCGGCGCACCCGGCACCTCGAAGGATAAATCCTTCACATACTGAATATTGACCACCAGCGGCTGAACCGGAACGCCGGTTCCTTGTGGGGCGGGTGTGGTCTCGGACATTACAAACTCCGTTTCAAAAACACTGCCGGTTCCGGCAAATCATTCGACACGCCGCGACAGGCGATCTGTAAGCCGGGGCCGGTAGCACGGCTGGTGCGCGATTGCCACCGCGATTAGGGCAACAGCACCCGATGCGCCGGCATGTCTTACTGTTGCCCGCGCGAACAAAAGCCCAGGCCACGACCGCCGCCGCAACTCCGGGCGCTGAGTGGCTGACATGCTCCAAGGAGGAACCGGCGGATCAGGCCTGCCAAACCAGGTGTTCGGGGGCGGGTTCGCGCGGATCGCAGCGCAGCCACTGGCCATTCGCCACGCTATGTCCGGTCATGCTCAGGATAAACCCCCAATGGCTGACGACCAGCGTGTGCGCCCAGTCCGACTGGCCTGCCAGCGCTGTGCGGAAGCGTGCGGCGCGATCGACGATGGACGATTCGGTTTCTTCTCGGGCCGGCCACCAGTTGGTCTCGACGCCGGAAAAATCGTGTTCCGGCCA
Organism: Pseudomonadota bacterium; assembly: GCA_021805565.1. GTDB lineage: Bacteria > Pseudomonadota > Alphaproteobacteria > Acetobacterales > Acetobacteraceae > Rhodopila. Next base: position 132,252 of record JAJZFA010000013.1, on the reverse strand, counting down.
GTCGCGCTCCAGGTCGTGCCGGGGCGAGCCGATGTCGCAGGCATACGCAAAGCGTTCGCGCACGATCGGGTCGATGACAACCGGCAGTCCCAGCGCGGCGGCGATGGGGCGGGCGGTTTGCAGCGCCCGCGTGTACGGCGACACGACGATCCGCCGGAGTTCCTGGTGCGTCAACTGTCGGGCGGCGTCTTCCGCCTGGGCATGACCCAACGGGGTCAGCTTCGGATCGGCGATGCCAGGGTCGCGGCGAGTGGCGCTGAAATGCAGGTTGAATTCGCTTTGTCCGTGGCGCAGCAAGATCATGGGCTGGGCATACCGGGACCGGCGGCGGCGGGCAATCGCGGAATTCGTCCGGGTTTCGTTTGTCATCACCCGGAGGCGCGCCTATCTGTTGGCTGTGAAGGAGTATCCGGTATGGGTGCGAGTGGCGGTTTTCCAATCGATCTGGTCCTGTTTGGGATGATCGCGGCATTTCTTGTTCTGCGGCTGCGGAGCATTCTGGGCAAACGGACAGGATTCGAGCGTCCAGCGCCCCCTGTGCAAACGGCACCGGTTCGGCCCGTCGCGGGCCCCGTTATCGAGGCCAAGGCAGAGCCGCCCATGGCGCCGGTGGCGCAGACCGTGCCGGATCCGGTTTCGCCCGCCGGTCAGGCGCTGGAACAGATGCATGCGCTGGACCGGACGTTCGACCCGGCGCGATTCCTGGCCGGCGCGGTCCGGGCATTCCGCATGATCGTCGCCGCGTTCGCGGCCGGCGACCGGGTCGGCCTGCGTGCCCTGTTGTCGGATGACACCTACAACGCGTTCGAGCAGGCGATCGCCGCCCGGGAAAAAGCCGGCGAAACCCAGGTCAGCGAGATCAAATCCGTGCAGCATCTCGCCATCGACACCGCGACGCTGAAGGGAAGTACAGCATCGGTGACCGTAAAAATCGTATCGGATCAGATAAGCTATTCCCATGATAACAACGGCCGGCCATTATCGGGTGCGGATGCGGTCACGGAAATCACCGATATCTGGACGTTCGAGCGGGATTTGTCGCAGCAGGATCCAACCTGGCGGCTGACCGCTGCGCGTAGCGGCTGATTGCGGCAAGCAAGGGGTAGCGTATGAGCGCGAGGAAACCCAGGGTAGGCCTGTTTGTGACCTGCCTGGTCGATCTACACCGGCCGTCCGTCGGCTTTGCCGCGATCGCACTGCTGGAGCGTGCCGGATGCCAGGTGGAGGTTCCGCGCGCGCAAACCTGTTGCGGCCAGCCGGCCTATAATTCCGGCGACCGGCAAACCGCGCGCGATCTATCGGCGGGACTGATCGAGGCGTTCCGGGGCTATGACTACATTGTCGCGCCGTCCGGGTCGTGCGCGGGCATGCTGAAGCATCATTTGCCGCATTTGTTCGACGACGATCCGAACCTGCGGGCGGTGGCCGATGCCATGGCATCCCGTGTCTATGAACTGGTCAGTTTTCTGACCGACGTCATGGGGGTCACCGACACCGGCACCGCACCGTTCGCCGGGGCGGTTACCTATCACGACAGTTGTTCGGGACTGCGCGAACTGGGTATCAAGCAGCAGCCACGCACCCTGCTGGCGGCGGCGGGGGTGACGGTGACGGAAATGACCGAACCGGAAATCTGCTGCGGTTTCGGCGGGACGTTTTGTGTGAAATACCCGGATATCTCGGTTCGGATGGTGTCAGATAAGGCCACGGACATCGCGGCCACGGGGGCTGGAACGGTTTTGGCGGGCGATTTGGGCTGCCTGCTGAACATCGCCGGGCGTTTGCAGCGCGAGGGATCCGCCGTGCATGTGCGCCATGTGGCCGAGGTGCTGGCGGGGATGACGGACGAGCTGCCCCCGATCGGCGAGGCCCGGCGTTAGGAGCTTGTTCTAACCGACAGCTTTAACGGCGTGCCGGCGCCGGGTACCGCCATGATCGGTTGGCCTACACCGGCAGCGGGGCGTCCTTCATCCGCTCCATGCTGAACCGGCTGCTGACGTTGCGCAGCGGGACCGCGGCGATCAGTTTGCGGTAGAACCGGTCATAAGACGCGATATCGGCGACCACGACGTGCAGCAGGTAATCGACATCGCCGCTCATGCGCCACGCATCGACGATTTCCGGCGTATCCTCGATCACCTTGGCAAATCGGCCGAGCCAGTCGGCGGAATGATCGGCTGTTTCGATGGCGACGAAGACGGAAACGGGCAGGCCGATCTTGTCGGCATCCAGCACGGCGACCCGCCGACGGATAATGCCGTCCTGCTCCATCCGGCGGATGCGTTTCCAGCAGGGCGTCGGGGTCAGACCGACTTTCGCCGCGATATCGGCCAGCGACAGCGAGGCATCGGCCGAGATCAGCCGGAGGATTTCGCGATCCAGGCGATCGATGTCTTTGTCGGCGGACATTGTGGGTAGTCCTTCTCTCAAGCGAACCCGTTGGCAGAATTTTTCTGTCAGTCAGGCTTAGCCGGTTCCATGGGAGAAGAAAATACTCTTGATGGCCGATAGAAGCGATTTTGGGCGCTAGCCGTCGGTGCGGGCCGCGTGTTCTTGAGGGGTGCGCAAGGTCAACGCCAAAGCGTGCATGCCCCCCTGCTCGGCTGGTCCAAATTCCGCCTCCAGGGCGGTGTGGACGGCGCGCGATCGGGCGACCCGGCCGACGCCGTGAAAGGCGGCGCTGACCATCAGCACGTTGAAATGGGTTTGTCCGCCCGGCTGTGCACCGGAATGGCCGGCGTGGCGGGCGCTGTCATCCTGCACCGTCAGCAGCTCGGGCGTGAACGCCTCGGAAAGAATGGCGTGCAGCCGATCGGCGCGGGTGAGTTGGTTTGTCATGCGGCGATTATCGGCCTTTTGCCCGGCCGCGCCAAGGGTGGCGGGCCTGGGAAATGCAAGAGTTCGGGTTTGGTTCGGTCAAGCTGGGCTTTCCAGTCCTTTAGTAACTGCTGGCGTGGTTCTGGATAGCGGTCGCCGATGGCTGTCATCCGTTGGACGCGGTCTGTGCGGAAATGCCGGAAGTCCCGCCGTTGCTCGCACCAGGCAACGATGATGCGCACCGATTCCATATAGCCGATGAAAATCGGCCAGATCACGCGCGTGGTCTGGGCGCCTTGCGCGTCGGCATAGTCGATGGCGATCTTGTGCCGGCGCCGGATCGCGTGGCGCAAGGTCGCGCTATCGAAGCGGTCAACCGGCGGGTTGGCGAAGGAAATCGGCTTGAGCGCGGCGTCAAGCAGGATAGGCCGCAGGTCCGCCGGGAGTATCGCCGTCAACTTGGAAATCAGATCGCGCGCGCCTTTGGCAAGATGTGCGTCGCCGCGCATCGCCACCCATGCCGCGCCGAGAACGGCTGCCTCCAGTTCGTCCGCCGTCAGCATCAGCGGCGGCAGGTCATAGCCCTTGTCGAGCACATAGCCTGTGCCCGCCTCGCCCCGCACCGGCACCCGCTGAGCGGCCAGTTCGGCGATATCGCGGTACAGCGTGCGCAGCGATATCTCCAACTCCGAGGCTATTTCGCGTCCGGTCAGCGGTCGCCGCGCGCCGCGCAGTATCTGGATGATGCTGAAAAGTCTTTCAGTGCGCCGCATGACCGTCGCTTCTACTACCAGATTGCTGCCATACCGGTGGCAGCAGCCCCGTGGCAAGCTGCGGGCGTCGATTAACCAGGAGATATCGTATGGAACGAACCGGAGGATGCGCCTGCGGGGCCATTCGCTTTTGCATTACGGGTGAGTTGCTAGGAACAGGGGCTTGTCACTGTTCGGATTGCCAGAAAATGGCCGGGGGCGGGCCGAACTATGTTGCTCTGGTCCCCAAGGGTGTGCTGGCGGTCACGCAGGGCGAGCCGAAGTTGTATCAGACGAAGGGCGACAGCGGCGACGATGTCGCCCGCGCCTTCTGCCCGGAATGCGGGACGCCGCTGTGGAGTATCCCGCGGCACGCACCCTTCATGACAATCAAGGCCGGCGCGTTCGACGATACGCAGGACTTAGGACCCCGGATGCACATTTACGTTTCCTCCGCGCCGCCCTGGCACGCGATCCCCCCGGATTTACCGGCATTCCAGAAAATGCCACCTGCCCATCCGTCGGAGCCATAAACGTACTGCCGCCTGAAAGCAGACAAGTCGGCCAGGCACCGGCCTTCCTCATACCCGGCCGCTCATTCGGTCCAGCACCTGAGCCTTTGGGGCTGTATCGAAAATTGCCGTCCGCGCCTGTGCGGCGGTCCGAAGCGCTTTCTGGCGCTCATTAAGGGCTTGTTCGACACGTATCGCTCGGGGTTGCGGTGTCGAACAAGTCCGAAGCCATTGTTTGCGCGGGCAGCTTTTTCGGCGTGCCGACGCACTTATTGCCGAGGCAGCCCTAACCCGCGATTTTCAGCCGCTCGCGGATATCCGGTAGATGCTCCCGGCCCCAGTATATTTCCCCGTCCAGCACGAACGTCGGCACGCCGAATATGCCATCTGCCTCGGCCGATCGGCTGATCGCGGCAACCTCCGCACCCAGCGCCGCGGCCTGGGCGTTAAACCGTGCGCCGTCCGCGCCGGCTTCGGACAGCACCAACGCGATGGCACCGGGATTTTCGATGTCCAGCGCGCGTTGCCAAAACCGGGCGAACACCCCGTCGTGGTACCGGCGGAAGACAGCGTCGCCGGCGCGTTGCGCGAACAGCATGCCGGCGGCGGCCAGCGTTGAATCCCAGATTTTTTGCGTTCCCCGGATCGTCAGTCCGCGCCTGGCGGCCTGACGGCGGCAGTCCATGTAACTGTAGCGCACGCGGCGCCATTGGTGGGCGTTGCGGTTTTCCTCCGCGACCGCGCCCGAGGCATCCAGGCGGGCGGATCCGAGGTAGCTAGGGACGTCCAGAATATACGGCCGCCAGTCCAGCCGCACGTCGCAATCGCGTTCCAGTTCATACGCGGGGTCGTTGGCCAGATAGGCGTACGGACTTTTATAATCGGTATAAACCACGACGGTGCGCTGGGCGGTCACCGACCGGCCCCGATGGCGAGTCCACGCCCCATCATCAGCCCCAGTTCGCCGGGACGATCGCTGAATTCCTTCATCGTGCGGTACGGCACCGCCGTGACCTCGGCGATGTAGTTCAGCTTCCGGGCCGTATCCAGCGCACTGAAACGGCCGGCCTTGGGGTTTCGGTCATGCAGCAGGGCCACTGCCTGCAACGTTCGTTGCGGCACGATCGCCAGAACCTTTTGGTGTTCCGGCCCGATATCGGCGGCGGTCAACACCCGCGAGGGAACGGGGGAAAGCGGCGCCGGTCCGGCTTTGACCGGCGGCGCCGTGGCGGTCAGGTCGGCGGTGGGAAAATCGCATTCCACGCCATTTGCCTGAACAAGGTATGTGGTGGCGGAATCGCTTTCCAGCACCTTGCCGCTGTGGTTCCGAGTCCGGTGATAGACCGTTTGGCCGGCCGAAAACATGGGACTGCCTTTTGTTTGCTGGTGGACGCCATGATACGCCAGGATGCGATCTTCGGTAAGAGGATCAGGCCCGCTTCGCCAGTCCATCGGGAATCCGAGCGGTCAACACACCCAGCACATGCCGCCCGTAGCGCTCCAGCTTGGACGCGCCGACGCCTTTGATCTGGGCCAGTTCGTCCAGGGTGGCGGGCCGCAGCGCCGCGATCTCCCGCAGTACCGAATCGTGGAAGATCACATAGGGCGGGATCGACTGGCCCTTTGCCTCGGCCAGCCGCCACAGCCGCAGCACTTCGTAAAGCGCCGCATCCGCGTGGCCGCCGCCCGCCGCCGGATTGGCGACCGCGGTTCGCGCCCGTTCCGGTCGTTCGGTGCGGCCGGGGCGCGGGCGATCCTGCCGCAGCATCACCGTCACCTCGCCGCGCAGAATGGGGCGGGCTTCCTCCTCGACCAGGAACAGCCCGCCATGGCCTTCTGTATCGACGTCCAGCGCCCGCAACGCGATCAACTGCCGGATCAGGCCGCGCCAGTATGGGGCAGCATGTTTTTCCCCGACGCCGAACGTGCGCAGCTTATCGTGGTTGTGGCGCATCACGCCGTCGGTGCGCTCGCCGCGCAAGACCGCGACGATGTGCGCGGCGCCGAATATCTGATCGGTGCGATAGACCGCCGACAGCACCATGCGTGCCTCGGTCGTGGCATCGGCGGTGACCGGCGGTTCCTCGCAATTGTCGCAGTGGCCGCATGGCGCGTCCAGCGCCTCGCCGAAACATTTCAGTAACGACGTGGTGCGGCAGGTCACCGCCTCGGTCAACGCGACCATTTCTTCGAGCTTGGTCCGCATCGTGCGTTTGCGGGCATCCGGCGCCGACGACTGGGTCAGCCAGTGACGGGCCTGGGCGACATCCTGGCCACCGTACAGCAACAGCGTGTCGGCCGGATCGCCATCGCGGCCGGCGCGGCCGATCTGCTGGTAATACGCTTCGGGACTGTCCGGCATGTCCAGATGCACGACGAAGCGCACATCCGGCCGGTCGATTCCCATCCCGAACGCGATGGTCGCCACCACAACCAGCGGTTCGCCCGACCGGAAGCGCATCAACGATTCGCGCTTGTGCAACGGATCGAGTCCGGCATGAAACGGCAGCGCGGGAAACCCCTTCTCGGTCAGTTTCGCCGCCATGCGCTCGGTCTTGTTCCGGCTGCCGCAATAAACGATGCCGCATTCGCCTTTATGACGCCGCAGGAAGTCGAACAGTTGCGCGGTTTCGCCGGCTTTGGGCGCGGCGGACAGGCGCAGGTTGGGCCGGTGAAAGCTGGAAACGAAGACCCGCGCCGTGTCCATGCGCAACGCGCTGAGAATATCCTGTTGCGTACGCGGATCGGCGGTCGCGGTCAGGGCAATACGCGGCACGCCGGGAAACATGTCGGGGATACGCGCCAGTTCCCGGTATTCCGGGCGGAACTCGTGTCCCCAGGCGGACACGCAATGGGCTTCGTCCACCGCGAACAACGCCAGGTGCAGCCGCGACAGCCGGTCCATCGTGCCGTTGCTCAGCAGCCGTTCGGGGGAGACGTACAGCAGGTCCAGTTGGCCATCGTTCAGGTCGCGGGCGATGGTCCGCGCCTCGGACGGATCGATTTCGGAGTGCAGTGCGCCGGCGTTCACCCCGACCTGGCGCAATGCGGCCACCTGATCGTCCATCAGCGCGATCAGCGGCGACACAATCACGGCGGTGCCGCGGCGGACCAGTGCAGGGACCTGATAGCACATGCTCTTGCCACCGCCCGTCGGCATCAGCACCAGGGCGTCGCCGCCGGCGACCATGTGGCGGACCGCCGGTTCCTGCTGTCCGCGAAAGCCGGAAAAGCCGAACACCTGGCGCAGGACCTGGGCGGGATCGCTGAGAACGGCTTCGGCGAACATGCGTATCTGCTCTCGGTTTCACGTGCCGATCCCGATGACCGACTCGGTCTTGTCACCGGAACACGCCAGTTCACCTAAAGCCGTACCGAACCTGGGGCAAGGCGATTGACTGGACCGGGTTCGCCAATCGGCGGATGCCCGGCAAACGAGGCAACAGGTCGATGGCGCGGATGCTGTTGGCGGCAATGGCGGCGGCAAGGGGCAGTCTCTGCCATGCGCATGTCGGATCGGCGATACAGGTTTAAGCTCAAGAAATCGGCCAAGGATTTATTCAGCACGGCAATCCGGAGCGGTCGCTGCAAGCAGACCCACCGCCGACGACGAGGCCGCGCCGGTGCATCGGCAGTGCAATGAAAACTTCATAATCGCGGGCGCTCTCGCCAACCCGGATCCAGTCTATATATGTCAGTCAGACATCAAGGAGGCCCAGCCGTGGCCGTTAGCATAAGATTCCGTCCCATGGCGGCTTCCATCGTGGTTTTGGGCCTTGCGGGCATCGCGATTTCAGCGTGTTCGCCGCCGCCTCCGCAAACCCTGCAGCAGCGCCTGAACGATGAAGGCGCGACTCCCGATTCGCTGACGCCCGGAATGGTGAAACCCGACGGTACTCTTAACAACGGATTGATGCCGGAACAGTGGGGCGACACCAGCTGATTGCCGGCGGGTTAAGAACGCAAAATAACCGGTCCCCGCGGCTTGTCCGGCAGTTGACGCTTCAGACCGCCGTGAAAGGCATATCCTCGGGTTGCGATTGGAAGAGTAGCTTTATCGGTGTGGCGCTACCGCACCGATCGGCGATGCTGCGCTAACTGGCCACTGGCACGCCGGCTTGCACCAGTGCCGCCGATTGTCTGGCCGCCAGTTCAGCCTCATTGAAGTCGGCAATCATTTCCTGGAACAGACGGCTCCAGTTCAGTTCCGCCCTTAGTCGCAAAAACACGCCGCCAAGGCCGATGGCGGATCGGTCCATCAGCACGAATTCGCGCGGCGGCATCACGCCGCCGGTGCGCTTCAACCCCGCATGCACCTTTGCGGCGACGTCCCGGCCGAACATGGGGTCGTCGGTTTCCTGGATACGCCGCACCCGGTCCTCGGTCAGCGGTTCATACAAAAACCGCGCCCACATGTGCAGCACGTCCATCTTTTCGCGGGTCAGATCGGTGAAGCCCCACCGTTCATAGGCATGATAGGCCTTGTCGTCGTCACGGTCGCGCACCGCTTCGAACAACGCGATCACGCCGGAGACGAAGCCCGCATCGAAAACCCGGATCGCGCCGAAATCCAGCAGATTGACCGATCCGTCCGGACGCACCTGATAATTCCCCAGATGCGGATCGCCGTGAATGACACCATAGCGATAAAAGGGCACATACCACGCCCGGAACAACGCCTCGGCGATCTGGTTGCGTTCTTCCTGCGGCGGGTCTTCCGCCAGCCGCTGCATCAGCGGCCGCCCGCCCAGCCATGTCATGGTCAGCAAACGATCGGTGCTGAACGCCGGCATCGGCACCGGCACATGAACGCCGGGCTGGTCTTCCAGCATCAGACCATACAGCCGCATTTGCGCGGCTTCGCGGCGATAATCCAGTTCCTCGCGCAGCCGTTCCCGCAGTTCCTTGTAAATTTCATCCTGATGGATGGCATTGTCCATCCGGTGATACACCGCCATTGCCAGCTTCAATTGCCGCAAATCGGCTTCCACCGTACTCGGCATGTCTGGATATTGCAGCTTGCACGCCACATCGGTTCCATCGGGCAACGTCGCCCGGTGCACCTGCCCGAGACTGGCCGCGGCCGAGGCGTCCTGGCTGAACGAGGCGAATTTGGATTGCCAGTCCGGGCCCAGTTCGCTGGCCATCCGGCGGCGAACGAAGCTCCACCCCATGGCCGGCGCGTTGGCCTGAAGCTGCGCCAGTTCGGCCGCGTATTCGGTTGGCAGCGCGTCGGGGACAGTGGACAGAAACTGCGCCACTTTCATCAACGGCCCTTTCAGGCCGCCCAATATCACCTTCAAATCCTCGGCATGCGCCGCTCGGTCGGTTTTGATACCGAATACCCGTTCCCCCGCCACCCGAGCGGCTATACCGCCGACGGCGCCGGAAGTTTTGGCGAAACGACGGACTTCGCCGAAGAAATTGCTACCGGACATCGCGGCGCCGCGGCTGGTCGGATACGGCGGGTGCTGTCATCGGGTCGGTCTTTTCCGGCTATGCATCAAACACCATATTTGCCGCTCCAGGCCGATTGCAACCCACAACGCGCGCGGCATTATCCTGGTTTGGCCTTCTTCTCCATTGCCTCTGTCAACCGTTGCGGATCGACCGCGATCTTCACCCCCGCGCGTTCGGTTTGCAGCACCATGATGGATCGGGAATCTCGCTGGCCCCAGCCGCGGTTGAGCCCCTCCGCCAGATCGGCCAATGCCAGATTGGCCAGCCGCATCGGCACATTCAACTCACGCCCAAGCGCGGTCGCCAACGACACGTCCTTGTGCGCGAGGCGCAGCGCGAAAGCGGCCGGTTCGTATGTGCCGGGCAAAAACTGATCGGTCATGGATTCGAACGCGCCGCGTCGGCCGATCGCCCCTTCCCGCACCGCCTCCCAGATCGCCAGCGGGTCGATACCCGCCTTGACGCCCATGCTGAACACTTCGGCCGCTGCCGCTGTGGCAATGTAGCCGTAGCAGTTATGCACCAGCTTCGCGACCGAACCCGCGCCGATCGGGCCAATGTATTTGGCCGCGTCGCCGATCGTATCCAGCACCGGTTTCCACGTTTCGAACACCGCCGCATCGCCGCCGCACCAGATCGCCAGCTTGCCGGACATCGCCCCTTTCGGGCCGCCGCTGACCGGGGCGTCGAACAGATAGGCGCCTTTCTTTTCGTAATCGGCGTGCGCCTTGCGGACGGTGGACGGCGCGTTCGTTGTCAGGTCGAAATACGCCGTGTTCTTGCGGATGGCGGCTAGCAAGCCGGACTCGCCGTATGACACCGCATCGAACTCGGCCGGCCCGGGCAACGAGGTGAAGACGATATCGCAGGCGGCCGCCAACGCGGCGGGGCTGTCAGCCCACACCGCGCCGTTGGCGATATGCGGCGCGGCGGCAGCGGGCCGGATGTCATGCACCAAAAGCGTATGTCCGTCCTTCTGGATGCCTTTCTGTAGGTTCGCCGCCATGCTGGCACCCATGGTGCCCAGGCCGATAAAGCCCGCCTGCATTTCGTTGTCCTTTACCTACGCCGTTATGGATTGGCCGCGAAAACGTCGCGCGCGAGATTCGCCGCCGACATCGCCGCCGGCCATCCCGCATAGAACGCGACATGGGTGATCATTTCGGAAATTTCGGTTTTGGTCAGCCCGTTATCCAGCGCCCGCTGAAGATGGCCCTTCAACTGCTCCGGCCGGTAGGTCGCCGTCAGCACCGCGCACACGATCAGGCTGCGGTCGCGCTTGGATAGTTCCGGCCGTTCCCAGATGTCACCGAACAGAACCTGTTCGGTCACCTCGATCATTTTGGGGACGGTATCCCGGACAGCATCGCGTGCCGCGGACGATGGGATTTTTGCCATGGGTTCCTCCTGCTGGTTGCACCGACATTGCATACCAGGTGGCGATTGCTGTCCAATCGCAAGCCCCCCACGGGACCGGTTTCACGGCAACGGAGGGATTGTCTGGCGACGCGAACCGAAACGATACGCGCTCGAATAAAGCCTCAGGGCATGGCCGCTGTGCTACCGCCATCCACCACGATTTCGGTGGCCGTTATGAATCGCGCCTCATCCGATGCCAGGAACAGCACGGCATGGGCCACATCCCATGAATCGCCCATATGGCCCATCGGCACCGATGCGTTACGGGCGTCGATCAGGGCCTGTGGGTCGTTGCCGCCGACGGTGCGCGCCAGCCGATATTCCACCAGCGGGGTGTGCATCAGGCCCGGCACCACTGTGTTCACCCGGATACCGTGTTTGGCATAGGTTCCGGCGACCGACCGCGACAACTGGATGACCCCGGCCTTTGCCGCGCTGTAACCGACATGGGACCGGCCGCTGCGGGAATCGTTTCGCATACCGGCAACCGAGGCGATATTGACGATCGCGCCCTTGCCTTGACCGAGCATGATGGGGATGACGAATTTGCAGCCGAGGAAAGCGGTTTTCAGATTGAAGTCGATTTGCCGGTCCCAGACTTCCTCGGACATCGCAACGGGATCGCCGGGTGCGGACCCGCCGACGTTGTTGACCAGGATGTCGATTCGTTTGAAACGATCGACGCAGGCCTGCACCATTTCGCTGACATCGGCCGCGACCGTCATGTCGCAGCGATGCGTGGCGCAGACCCCGCCTTCGCCTTGAATGATCGCCTGGGTCGCGGCCATGGCGGCTGCGTCGATATCCAGCAGCAAGACCGATGCGCCCTGGCGCGCGAGCAACACTGCCGCGGTTTTGCCATTGCCCCAGATTTTTCCATCGGCCGGTCCAACGGAACCGGCTCCGGCGACGATCGCCACTTTACCCTTCATGCTCAACATCGTCATTCCCCCGCGCTGACATTGCCTGAATAAACTGGGTCGCGCCGGTTGGCTAACCGCGTTGTCTCCTGACTTGTTTCAATTCATGCGTAAATTGCATGTCTGCCATGCGTTATGTTTTAATGGATATATCGAACGATGCAGGTTAAGAAAATTTTAACGCGGTATCCAACCGGTCATCGCCGATATCCTTATTCAGGGACAACAAAGTGAAGACTCGATTCTGTAAGGGCATAGTCTTCTGTGCCGTGTTGTCGTGCGCCGGATTGCCCGCATATGCGTTGGATGGTGCGGCCCCGGTGCAGATCGATGGCGGGCCGCTGGGACCGTTGAATTTTTCCGCCGCCGGCGACGGTTATTTCTTTGCACAAACAGGATCGTCGGCCAATCCGCATACCAGTGTCGTCGGTGGGCAACCATCGGGTGCGGCGATCGATGCGTGGATGATCGAGCTGCATAAACCCACCGGTTTAGTGCAGTTTACCGTGCAGCTCGCGGAATTCCAGAATATCAATCTTGGGGCGAACCGGCCGCAGAATGTGAATGGCCAACGGTTCACAACGGGCGCGGTCCGGACCGCGTATGTAACGTTGGCGCCGACCGAGGACCTCAAATTTTCCGTCGGTCAGTTTCCGTCGGTCGAAGGTTACGAATCGGTGTTCGCGTTCAACAACCCGGTCGGCCTGCGAACCGTTATAGCCGCGGTCGAAAACAGCAACAGCCGCGGGGTGCAGGTGGACTACGAGCACGGGCCGGTCAAAGCCACGGTATTGTTCGGCGATGGCTACGACACCGGGGTCTGGAATTACGTGCAGTTCATTGCGTCGGACACGCTGGATGCCAACAACACTATTTACATTTTCGGCGCCGCGCCGCTGGGCGTGACGGGACCCAATACGTTCGCGTATGAAAGCGGCACCGGTCCGCTGAACGGCAACGGCAGCCAGGGACAACTGGCCAATATCAACTCGAACATGATCGGTGCCTGGTACACCTGGAAACATGGCAATGTGTCGCTTACGCCCGAAGTGCAATACCAGTACACCAGCGCCATTAACAAGTACGCCAATGTCGTTTCGGGCGGCGTTTCCGACAACATTCCCAAATCGACGGGCAATTTCGCGGCTGCCCTGTTCGGTGAGTATAAATTCGGCTCGTCGCCCTACTCGATCGCCGCCTGGACGGAATACGCGACCAGTTATGGTTCGGCCGCCCAGGACAATTGGTTTGTCGCACCGAACGCGAAGTTGGTGGGATTTGCGGTTGCGCCGACCTGGCAGTATAAGCAATTATTTGCTCGGCTCAATGCCGGTTATGTTTACCTTCTGGATAGCGGTAACCCGGCGGCCGGATATGGCAATTACGGGACCGGCCGCAATCAATTCATCAGCACGCTAGAATTCGGCGTGGTTTACTGATCGCCGGCCGCGTGCCTAACCCGCAAGTATTGAGTGGTCAGGCACGGGACGCTCCGAACTCCGCCCCCGGCATGCTGACGCACGTTGTGCGGATGCCCCCTATCTTCCGGCTGGCAACCACGCGGCCGGCGGTGTAGAAATCGGACACAGAAACAGTCCAATTTCTACACACCGGGGAAACAGTTCCATGGCCGACGCCTATATTTGCGACTTCACCCGCTCCCCCATCGGCCGGTATGCCGGCGCGTTGAAAGACGTCCGTACCGACGACCTGGCTGCTCATCCGATCCGGGCTTTGGCCGCGCGCAACGCCGGAATCGACTGGGACGCGCTGGATGACAGCATATTCGGATGCGCCAATCAGGCCGGCGAAGACAACCGCAACGTCGCCCGCATGGCCGTACTACTGGCCGGCCTGCCCGCATCCGTCCCCGGATCCACCATCAACCGCTTGTGCGGATCAGGCCTGGACGCCGTCGGCACCGCCGCCCGCGCGATAAAATCCGGCGACGCTCATCTCATGTTGGCCGGCGGCGTCGAAAGCATGACCCGAGCGCCGTTTGTCATGGGGAAGGCGACCGAATCGTTCGCCCGTTCGGCCGAGATGTACGACACAACCATCGGCTGGCGCTTCGTCAACAAATTGATGCAAAAGGCCTATGGCACCGACTCCATGCCGGAAACCGGCGAAAACGTGGCCGAGGAATTTCAGATCTCCCGCGCCGACCAGGACAAGTTTGCTTACACCAGCCAGCAACGCGCGAAAAAGGCGCAAGACAGCGGGTTCTTCGCCAAGGAAATAACACCCATCACGATCAAGGGCCGCAAGGGCGATACCGTCGTCGAACACGACGAACATCTGCGCCCAGACACCACGCTGGAAATGCTGGCGAAGCTGAAAACCCCATTCCGCGATCCCGGCACGGTCACCGCCGGTAACGCGTCCGGAGTCAACGACGGGTCCGCCGCGCTGATCCTGGCATCGGAGGAAGGCGCCAAACGTCACGGCCTGACACCGCGTGCGCGCGTGGTTGCAATGGCCACCGCCGGCGTGCCGCCGCGCATCATGGGCATCGGCCCCGCCCCGGCCGTGCAACGGCTGCTGGCCAAAACCGGCCTGTCGATCGGCGATATCGACATTATCGAGTTGAACGAAGCCTTCGCCAGCCAGGGGATCGCCGTGCTGCGCCAACTCGGACTGTCCGAAGACGCCGCCCACGTGAACCCGCATGGCGGCGCCATCGCACTGGGCCACCCGCTGGGCATGTCCGGCGCGCGTCTGGCGATGACGGCGGTGAATGCGATGGAAACGCTGGGCCAAAAGCGCGCCATCGCCACCATGTGCATCGGTGTCGGCCAGGGCATCGCGGTCCTGATCGAACGGGTCTGACGCACCAGCCAATGCTGCTCAGCCTCGGCCTGATCCTGCTGTGCCAACTGGCTGGGGAGGCCATTGCCCACGGAACAGGCACCTCGGTTCCAGGCCCGGTGATCGGTATGGTTCTGTGCGTGCTGCTGCTGCTGGCGCGCGACCGGATCGGGCGGTTCGCGCCGGCGGAACTGCGCGACGGCACGTTCGAGCAAACCGGCCGCACCGTCCTGTCGCATTTGTCGCTGCTGTTTATCCCGGCCGGTGTCGGGGTGGTGCAGCGGCTGGACGTGCTGGCCGGGAATGCCCTGCCGATCGCCGTCGCTGTGGCGGTCTCGACCGTTTTGAGTCTGGCGGTCACGGCCGCCGTATTTAGCTTTGTCGCGCGGCGGATACGATGAACGATACCGTCTTCGCGCTGTGGGTCTATCTGGCGCGGTCGCCGCTGCTGTGGCTGACGGCGACGATCCTGGTCTATTGCCTGTGCGACCGCATTTCAGCCGCACTCAACCGCACGCCGCTGGCCAATCCGGTGCTGATGTCGATGGTGCTGGTCGGGCTGCTGGTGCGCGGCACAGCCACGCCCTATGCTACCTATTTCGACGGCGCACAGTTCATCCACTTCCTGCTTGGCCCGGCGACGGTCGCGCTGGGAATTCCGCTGTATCAGCACCGGACGCTGGTGCTGCGAGCGTTACTGCCGATGACCTGCGCCCTGCTGGCGGGATCGTTGACCGCCCTGATGTCGGCCGTCCTGATCGCCCGAGCGCTGGGCGCCTCGCCGATGATCGTGGCGTCGATCGCACCCAAATCGGTCACCGCCGCGGTGGCGATGGGCATTTCTCAACGACTGGGTGGCGACGCGGGGCTGACGGCGGTGCTGGTGATCCTGACCGGCATCCTGGGTGCGATCGTGGTGACGCCGCTGATGAACGCGCTGCGGATCGCCGACACACGCGCCCGAGGGTTTGCCGCCGGTCTCGCCGCGCACGGGATCGGAACCGCCCGGGCTTTCCAGGTCGATCCGCTGGCGGGCACCTTCGCCGGGATCGCCATGGGGCTGAACGCGCTGCTGACGGCGGTGATTTTGCCGCTGCTGCTTTAGGCTGGACGGCTGGCGACCTGCCGCCCGAACCAGGACGCCGTAGCACACAAAAAAGGCGCGAACCTAATTGGCGCGCGCCCTCTCCGCTATCCAAACCGCCTGAAAATCAGGCGCTTTTCTTCATGATCTCTTCGGCCACGTTACGCGGCACCGGATCGTAATGATGGAACTGCATCGTGAACGACGCGCGCCCCTTCGTCATGCTGCGCAGGTGGGAGATATAGCCGAACATCTCCTTCAACGGCACATGCGCCCGCACGATCACGGTCGATCCAGAACTTTCCTGGTTCTGAATCTGTCCGCGCCGCCGGTTCAAGTCGCCCACCACATCGCCCACGTGATCCTGCGGCGTGGTCACTTCCACGTCCATGATCGGCTCCAGGATGATCGGGCCGGCCAGCTTCATACCTTCCCGGAAACACGCCTTCGCCGCGATTTCGAACGCCAGGGCGGACGAATCGACATCGTGGTACTTGCCATCGACCAGGGTGTATTTGAAATCCACCGTCGGGAACCCGGCCAGCACGCCGGTATCGGCCTGCACCTTGATGCCCTTTTCCACCGCCGGGATGTATTCCTTCGGCACCGAACCGCCGACCACCTTGTTCTCGAACAGAATACCGGCATTCCGCTCCTGCGGGGTGAAGATAATCTTCACCTCGGCATACTGACCCGACCCGCCGGACTGCTTCTTGTGCGTATAGGTTTCCGTATGCGGCTTGGAGATCGTTTCGCGATATGCCACCTGCGGCGCGCCGATATCGCAATCCACACCGTATTCGCGGCGCAGCCGGTCGATGATGATCTCCAGATGCAGTTCGCCCATGCCGGACAGGATGGTCTGGCCGGTTTCCTGGTCGGTCTTCAACCGCAGCGACGGATCCTCGCCGGCCAGCTTCTGCAACCCGAGCGTCATCTTCTCGACCGCTTCCTTGGTGCGCGGCTCGACCGAGATGTCGATCACCGGCACCGGGAACGCCATCCGCTCCAGGATCACCGGATCGTCTGCCGACGCCAAAGTGTCGCCCGTTCCGGTATCCTTCAGGCCGACAAACGCCGCGATGTCGCCCGCTTCCACTTCCTTGATCTCGGCGCGCTTATCGGCGTGCATCTGGAACATCCGCCCGATGCGTTCCTTGTGATCCTTCGTGGTGTTCATCACCGTGTCGCCCGACTTCAGCGTGCCGGAATAAACCCGCACGAAGGTCAGCGTGCCGTACTTGTCGTTGATGATCTTGAACGCCAGACCGGAGAACGGAGCCTTCGGGTCGGCCTTGATCCGGCGGCGGTTGGCCACGGTGGCCTCGTCGTCGCCTTCCTCCACTGCCACGGCGATGCCGGGCACGTCGATCGGGGACGGCAGATAGTCGATCACCGCGTCCAGCAGCGGCTGCACGCCCTTGTTCTTGAACGCCGTGCCGCACAGCACCGGGCGGAACGTGCCGTCGATCGTGCCGCGCTTGATGCAGCGCTTCATCGTCTCGATGGAAACGTCGCCCTTGTCGAAATATTCCTCCATCGCCTCGCTATCGACGGACAGCGCGGTATCCAGCAGCGTCTGCCGGTGCTCCGCGACCAGTTCTTCCATCTCGGCCGGAATATCCTCGTAATGGTATTTCGCGCCCAGTTCGCCGCCTTCCCAGACGATCGCCTTCATCTCCACCAGATCGACCACGCCGAGGAACTGATCCTCCACACCGATCGGCAGTTGCAGCGGCAGCGCGATAATATCGAGCTTTTCCTTCAGCGTATCGAAGGCGCGATAGAAATCGGCGCCCGTGCGGTCCAGCTTGTTGATGAAGATAATGCGCGGCACGTTATACCGGTCGGCCAGGCGCCAGTTCGTTTCGCTTTGCGGCTGCACCCCGGCCACGCCCTCGATAATGAAAATCGCGCCGTCCAGCACCCGCAGGCTGCGATTGACCTCGATGTTGAAATCGATGTGGCCCGGCGTGTCGATGATGTTGATGCGGTTTTCTTTCCACTCGCACGTCACCGCGGCGGAGGTGATGGTGATCCCCCGCTCCCGCTCCTGGTCCATATAGTCGGTCGTGGTGTTGCCGTCATGCACCTCGCCGATCCGGTGCGAAACCCCCGTGTAATACAAAATCCGCTCGGTCGTCGTGGTTTTGCCGGCATCGATATGCGCGGTAATCCCAATGTTTCTGATTTTATCGAGCGGCGTAACAGACACGGCAAACCTCCATCAACAGTCAACGGGCTTTCATATCAGAAAGGGCGCGTGATCCATTGCTGGATCCGGGGACAACCCCCGCGCGCCCGCCCAAAAGCGCCAGCCGAACGTTCGGCCAGTTATGTGGTGCGGCAAATGCGACAGCGCGAGCAATTTTGCAAGTGCGAAATCTGTGCGCCGGCTTACCGGCAGGCAGGCTTTCACCGCGGGGACCGGACCAAATGTTACCCGCCACCAAATGGGTCCGGCCATCCTGCCAGACCCTTTTATACACTCTGTAACAGGCGAGCCGGCTACAACTGTGCCATGGACATGCCAACCGCCGTGGCGCTCGTCCGGTTCGGCCTCGGCCGCCGCGACGCCGAACCGCTGCCATCCGATCCGGTCGCGTGGCTGATCGCGCAAATCCGCCAGCCCGACCCCACGCGGCTGGTTGACCCGCCAACCACGGCGAAAGGACTCGCCGCGCTGCGCGAAGATCGCGAGACAACGCCACCGCCGGGCGAATCGCGGGTCGCCGCGCTGTTCAAGGCCCAGGCCACCGCGCAACTGGCCAACGCGGTTGCCACCCCTGCCCCGTTCCGCGAACGGCTGGTCTGGTTCTGGACCAATCATTTCACCGTCTCGCGCCGGCAGGGTGCCTGCGCCGCGGTCGCCGGCGCCTTCGTCGAAGAAGCCATCCGCCCTCACGTTGCCGGCCGGTTTGGCGATATGCTGCTGGCGGCAATGCGCCACCCGGCCATGCTGATGTATCTCGACAACGCCGGATCTGCCGGCCCGGACAGTCAGGCCGGGCAAAAAAACCATCGCGGCCTGAACGAAAACCTCGCGCGCGAGTGCCTCGAACTGCACACCGTCAGCCTGTCGGGCGGGTATTCGCAGGCCGACGTGACCGCATTCGCCAAAATCCTCACTGGATGGTCGGTCGATCCGAAGGCCGACCCACCAGGATTTCGCTTCCGTCCCTTCGCCCACGAACCGGGCGAACAGACGATTTTGCGCCACACGTTCCCCCCCGGCGAGGCCGGCGGCATCGCCGCGCTGGAGTTTCTGGCCAATCATCCGGCAACCCACCGCTTTCTTGCCGTCAAACTGGTACGCCACTTCATCGCCGACGATCCCCCGGCGGACGCCGTGCGCGCGATCGAGGGCGTGCTGCGCGACACAGGCGGCGACCTCGCCGCCGCGTCCGCCGCGCTGCCGCGGCTAGATGCCGCGTGGCGTCCGGCCACCAAACTGCGAACCCCCACGGATTACGTCGTTGCCTGCCTCCGGGCGCTCGGTATCCCACCCGGTCAGATCGCGAACCTGCCGGGGATCGTGGCCGGGCTCGGTCAACCGCTGTGGACCGCGCCTGCTCCGGATGGCTGGCCCGACCGAGCGGTCGATTGGGCAGCACCGGAGGCGATGCTGCGGCGGATCGACTGGGCCAGCGGATTTGCCGGGCGGGTCGGCACACGCGATGCGATGGACATCGCCGGGAACGTCCTCGGCCCGTTGCTCCGGCCCGGAACCCGCGACGCCATCGTCCGGGCCGGTTCCCGCCGGGATGCGATGACGCTGCTGCTGACCTGTTCCGAATTCCAGAGGCGTTAACCCCATGATCCTCCCCCGCCGCGCCGCCCTGCTCGGTCTGGCAACCGGTGCCACCTTCGGCAGCACACGGATGGCGCTGGCCGATGCACCAACCGGCAAGCGATTCGTGGTGGTCATCCTGCGTGGCGCACTGGATGGCATGGCAGCGGTGGTCCCATACGGCGATCCTGGCCTCGCCGGTTTACGCGCCGAGATCGTCCCGCCAGGGCCTGGACAACCGGATGGGCTGCTGGATCTGGGGGGCTTCTACGGTCTGCATCCCGCGTTAATCGGCATGCACGCGATGTACCGGGCCAATCAGGCTCTGGCGGTGCATGCCGTTGCCGGGGCTTATCGCGTCCGCAGCCATTTCGAGGCGCAGGACTATCTGGAATCCGGCGCGGATCGGCGAATGACCAGCGGATGGCTGAACCGTGTCGCCGGGGAGTTGTCCGGTGCGGCAACGAACCGGCCAGACGGCGACGCCCTGGCGGTCGGGCTATCGGTGCCGCTGCTGTTGCGCGGGCCCGCGCGCGTCGGAAACTGGGCACCCAACGGGTTTTCCCAGCCGGCACCGGATCTATATGCAGCCATCGCCGCGCTGAACCAGCACGATCCGGTCATTGGCCCGGCGATCGCCGAAGGCCTGCGCGGCCGAGGCTTCAGCGACGCCGTGCTGGCCGGGCAGGTCGAACCCAGCGACAAAAACGCCTTTCCCGCCCTGGCGCGGATCGCGGGGGAGATGCTGGGTGCGCCGGACGGACCCCGGATCGCAGCGCTGGAAGTTGGCGGCTGGGACACCCACACCGCACAGGCCCGGCGGCTGACAGGCGCGTTGAAACAGTTGGACGCCGGGCTGATGGCGCTGCAAACGGCCCTGGGTCCGGTATGGGCACGAACCGCCGTACTGGTCATGACCGAATTCGGCCGCACTGTCCGGATCAACGGCACACAGGGCACCGACCACGGCACCGGAACGGTTGCGTTGATGCTGGGCGGCGCGGTCGCTGGCGGCCGGGTCAGTGCAAACTGGCCCGGCCTGGGTCCGGACCGGTTGTTGGAGAACCGCGATCTGGCGCCAACAACCGACCTGAGGGCCGTGGCAAAGGGTCTGCTGGCCGCCCATTTAGGACTAAACCCCACCGCGCTCAGCCGGATTTTCCCAGGCAGCGAGACAGTCGCGCCAATGACCGGCCTGATTGCTGCCTGATCGTGCCAACCGTCGTCAGGGGGCGCCCGAATACGACTGAACCGCCCAGGCCGTGGACTTTTGGCGGGAGACATTCCAGCGCTGGCGTGTATTCCGCAGGCTCGCGAAATGATAGCCGCAGCGGCGATATACGAACAATTCCAGGTGGTTGTGCCCGACCTGGACGAACGGTTGCGCCGTTTGCCGAGATCGGCAGAGGATTAAACCGCCGGTTACGGCGACATCGCCACCACGTCTTCGGTCAGACACATGTGCTCGATCGGTCAAAGGAACCCGTGACGATCGAGTGGCTCGGTTTGTATCGCGCGCCGGGTTGGAGGGCGGCGGCGCGCCAAAAAAAGACCGATACCAAGCCGCGCCGGTCCATTCTTCATGGGCTGGCATTTAAGCGGATTGGTATAATTGATCCGATCCCGGAATCGTTCATTATGGAAGATCCCGGCAAGGTGCGGTGCGGTCGCCGCATAGTCTCCGGTGCGGGGCCGGGTTAGGGTGGCAGGCAAGGGCGCGCGAGGACTGGCCGGACGGGGTACCCTCAGGCAACGCTGGCAAATAAGTGCGTCAGCACGCCAGCAAAGTTGCCGTGCAAAACATAAGCTTAGGGCATGCCCGACACTGCGATCCGAAGCGATAATTGTTGGGCATGGCCTCAGCGTGCCAGGCCGGCGCGAATACGTACCGAAAAGGGCAGAGTCGATCACGGAATTAACCCTCGCCCGGCCAGAAATCGCGGTCTATCGCCTGCTCGAAGGACCAAGGACAGAAAGAGGGGAACGTGCCCAGGTCCAGGTTCGTTTCACGAGCAGCAGCCAAAAGCGCGCCGCCATAGGCATTTTCCATGGCCTCTGGCAGCTTTGCTTTGAGGCTGGGATTATCCGCAAGATGCTCGACAACCTCCCGGCGCTGCTCCGCGACGGTCAGACGCCAACTGGTCGAACGACCGCCCGGCTGAAAGTGCCATTTCAGCAGATGCATCAGCAGAACCTTCAGGCGGCTGACGAGCTCGCGCTTCTCGGCCTTGCCCATGGTTTCGATCTCCTCGGCGACGTGTTCGATATCGGCCTCGGACAGGCGGCCAGCCCGCAGGAGCGCGGCTTGTTCATTCGCCCAAGCGTAGAAATCTTCATCGTAGAGGGTCGAATTGCTCATTCGGCATGTTCCAAATGACCGGTATGCACCAGTAAGTCAGGTTGTAGGCCACAAAGGCAAGGCTGGCTTGGGGAATCGTCACCGGGGCCACGGGCAACGTTGCCGGCGTGCTGACCCACTGCATGCCGATGCCGCCGTTAAATCGCCCCGGCCCGCTTTAGCGCGGCCACATCCAGCCCCAGCCACTCGCCATAGACATCGTCGTTGTGCTGGCCCAGCCGCGGGCTGGGAACCGGATCGACCGGATCGGCTCCATGCAGCCGCAGCGGCGAATTCGGCACCACGATCGGGCCAAGCGATGGATGATCGATCCGTTGCAGCATGCCGCGCTGATGCATATGCGGGTCGTTCATGACCTCCACCGCATTGCGCACCGGGGCGGCCGGAAACTTGAAGCGTTTGGCCGCCGCGGCGACGGCGTTTTTGTCCAGACCGGTCGTCCAGGCGGTCACCAGCGCCTCGGTCGCCTCGATGTTCTTCGTTCGCGCGTCATTGGTGGCGAAACGCGGATCGTCCCGCATCTCGGTCCGGTCCATGGCGCGCAACAAGTTCTGCCAATGGGTTTCGGTGATCAACTGGATCGTCACCCAACCGTCGCTGGTCTGGAAGGCGTTGTACGGTGCGCTCGACAGGCCGGCCTGGCGGTTGCCGGCGCGGGGCGGCACCTTGCCGGTTCGCAGATAGTATTCGTAGCTGGAGGCCATCGTTGGATACACGGTCTCTTGCATCGCGACCTCGGCCAACTGGCCCTTGCCCGTGATGTTTCGTTGCAGCAGCGCGGTCACGACGGCGGCGTACAGATGAATTCCACCCATGAAATCCACCAGCGCGGGGCCGGCTTTCATCGGCGGCCCGTCCGGATCGCCGGTAATGCTCATGATGCCCGAAGCCGCCTGAACGGTGAGATCCATCGCCAGATTGTCGCGATCCGGCCCGCTGATGCCGAAGCCGGTTCCTGTTGCATAGATCAGCCGCGCATTGACCTGTTTGAGTACGTCATACCCGACGCCAAGTCCGTCCAGCGTGCCGGGTGAGAAATTCTCGAGCAAGACATCGGCCCGAGCGGCCATCCGCATCAACAGGTCCTTGCCCGCTTCGGACTTCAGGTTGAGCGTGACGGCCCGCTTGTTGGCGTTCAGCATCGCCATCGGCAGCGTGGTATCGCCGCCGCCGGCGATCGCCCGCCGGCGCAGCGGTTCGCCGCTCGGCGGCTCGATCTTGATGACATCGGCGCCGGCCTTCGCCATCAGCATGGTGGCATACGGGCCCTGATAAACTTGGCCAAAATCCAGGACGACGATACCTGCCAGGGGCGTTGTCATCGTGAGCGAAACCTTCTGCCGAAACCGCGTTGGGTTCGACCATACGGAGTCTGCTCGGGCATGGCGAGAACCTGGAATGCAGCTACGAAGCGGCCAGTTCAATACCCGTCGGGAATGTAGGCCGGACCGTCGCTTCCCGCGTTCCGGACCGGTAACGGTTTTCCCCCGCCAGATCGATCGCCACGGTCGCGGTCCCCGGCGGCAATCGCAGCGCGGCATCGCCATTCGTCCAGCGCCACAAACGATGGCGATCGCGCTCCGCGGCCCACCAGCCATCCGCCAGGGACGGATGATCCAGCGCCACGTCGCCGCGACCGGCCGAACCGCCGAGAACGATGCGGCCAACCGCAACCCCGAGGCGCCGGCGGTCTTCCACCCAAGGTGCGAGTTCGCAGGGCGCGGCGGACCGCGACAGAATACGCACCGAACCGGTCTCCGGCGGCAGGACGAACACATGGCGGGCGCCATCCACCGCCACCGGCCGGCAGGTCCGGCGACCGGCCAGCAGGCGCAACGCCGGGTCGGTTGTCGTGACCGGTGCGGCACACCGGTATCCCAGTTCGGCCGCCCGGCCGGCCAGCCGCCGCCAAACCGGTTCCACCCGCCCGGCATCGGCGACGAACGGCGCGCATGACCGCCCTTCCCGCTTGGCCTGCCCAGCGCCCGAGGTCATATCCGGATGCAGCGTCATCGGCATTCCAGCATTTTCGAAGATACCCCGGTTGCCGGTGTCGAGGTAACTCTCGGCCGCCAGGTCTTCGGCGAACAAAACGTCGTGCCGGTCGAGTTCGACATGGAAATACCGGATGGACCGGAGCCCGTCTTCCCGCACGATGGTCGCGTCGTTACGCAGCAGCCTGACCGGAATCAGCATGCCATCGGTATAAACCGCGTGATCGGGCGACAGCAGCAAATCTCGCCGTGGCCGTCCGGGCGCAAACGCACCCGCCCGGATCCGAATGGGTTGCACATGGTCCGGATGGGCATGGCGGGTCAGATCGATGGTCCGGTGCCCGATCCAGCGAACCGGCCTGGACCGTTCGCTTGCCGCCGGCCCGGTCACGTTCACATGTTGGCCGATACCAAGCGATTCGACCGGCACATCTCCGTTCGTGGTCAGAATACGTGTGCCGGCCGCGAAACAGGCGAACGAAAATGGCAGCACCGGCAGGTAAGGCGCGGCATAACTGACCGGCGGGGCGCTGGATATCGGCTGCAACGCGTTACTGGCGAGCGAACCGGCCGGACCGCTGACAAGCTGATTGACAGTCAGTCCATACACGGTGTTGTTGGTCACGCTGGCCGTGACTCCCGTGTGGTTCGCCAGCAACGTGGCGGCGCCGCCGGTATCGTTGATGACGGTGTTTCCCGTCACGCTTAGCGCAGAATTGGATGCCAGACTGCCCCCTTCGCCAAACGAAATAAAACTATGGTTCTGGGCACCCGGTCCCTTTTCGATGGTGTTGTTCTGGATAATCGCGTTGCCGCCGTTCGGCAGGTCGATTTGGTAACTGCCGGTGCCGTTCGGATCGGCGATGATGGAATTCCTGATTGTCGTGTTCAGCGCCCGGCTTTTGATATCGTGCCCGGTAATGGGGTTGGTAAACGTGCTGTTATCGATCGTCAGTTGCTGGATCGCACCGACATAAAGGTTGTGTTCGGTCCCAGATGACGGCGGGCTGGCATTGCCGTTGTTCGCGAATTCCGAATGATTGATCGTAATGCTTCCGTTGGGGTCGGGGTTCGCCAGCAGCCCGTCCTGGTTGTTCTGAAAATTGCAATTATCGATCGTCAGATTGCCGCTTTGATAACGGATGCCGGCACCATTGCCCCCAGACGCACTCGATATCGCCGCGCCCGAAAAGGAAATGTTGTCGAGCGTGACCGTCGGGCCCGGCGAATTGCCGCCAATGATCAGAATGCCTTTCTGTTGCAGCGGCGTCGTCGTCGCCACCAAGTTAACCATGCCACCGACACCCTCGATGGTGATGCTGGTGTTGATCGCGGCGAAGTCGTTGGTATATGTGCCGGCCTGGACCTGAATGATGTCGCCGTTCGCCGACGCCGCGACGGCACTGGCCAACGTGCTGAAGCCAAATCCGCTGCCAGTCCCGACGGTCAAAATTGCCATACGATCTCCGTTACGAACACCACACCGATTCGGTTAGACTATCACAGAGTCGCATCGCCGCGCTTGGTTATTTCTCGCCGGCTTGCTCGTGCCAATGTCCGGGGTGACTGCGCGCGCCCTGGTCCGGCTAGACCGCCGCCATCCGGGTGAAGCTCACGCAGGCCGCCACACCGGACACGCCCGCGGCGATGAACAGCGTCACCGTGGTGCCATTCTCGGGGAATGCGGTGAACACCAGCGCCACCAGGGCCGCGCCCATGGATTGGCCGAGCAAACGGGCGGTGGCCTGCATTCCGCTTGCCCCGCCTGTCCGGACCGGAGGGGCGGCGGTGATGATCGCCCGGTTATTCGGCGTGTTGAAGAAGCCGAACCCCAGTCCGCACAGCGACATCCGCCATACGATATCGATGGTCGCCGGATGATCCGGCAGCAGGCTCATGGCGAGCAGTCCCAGCCCCATGACCGCCAGCCCGACGCCGCCCAGCAAGCCGGCTGAATATTTATCCGCCAGCCGGCCGGCAATCGGCGCGATCACCGCCACCACCAGCGGCCAGGGGGTCATCAGCAACCCGGTCATCACCTGGTCCAACTGGAACCGGTGCTCGAACAGGAACGGCATGGACACCGATGCGATCGATTGCGCGATGAACGCGCAGACCGAGGTCGAAACCGATAACGCGAACAACGGAATGCGCAGCAGATCGACCGGCAGCAAAGGTGCGGTGCGGCTGAGTTGCCGCATCACCAGCACGAAGCCGGATACCGCCGCCACGGCCAGTTCCACCCCGACATGGACCCAGGAATCGCCGTGCCCCATCTCTGACACGCCGAACAGCAGCATGCCGAACGCCACGGCCTGCAATCCCGCGCTGGCGGCGTCGAACCGGATGCCGGACAGCGGCGTCAGCGGCAGCGTCCGCAACGAGATTACCGCGCCAAGGATGCCCAGCGGCACGTTCACCGCGAACAGATACGGCCACGGCGCGACCGCCAGAATGGCCGAGGCCACGGACGGGCCGAGCGCGGAGGCGATCGATCCCACCGTCGCGTTCAGTCCGACGCCTCGCCCCAGCCAGCGGCGCGGATAGATGAAGCGGATCAACGCGCCGTTGACGCTCATGATTCCCGCCGCGCCAAGTCCTTGCAGCATGCGCGCGACGATCAGCGTCGGCAGCGAGGACGACAGCGAACAGGCAAGCGACGCGATGGTGAACAGCACCAGCCCGGCCTGATAAATCCGGCGATATCCGTAAATTTCCCCCAGCGAGGCGAGCGGCAGCAGGGAAATGGTTACCGCGAGTTGATAGGCGTTCACCACCCAGATCGAATTGGCCGGCGAGGTATGCACTTCCCTGGCGATGGTCGGCAGCGCGACGTTGGCGATGCCGCCATCCAGCACCGCCAGGGTCAGGCCGAGGGCGATCGTCAGGATCGCCCACATCCGCTGCGGCATCGGCACGCCGTCGGGCGAAGCGGTTGACGATCCCGCGGGGATGGATAGACCGGTCATCGGCCGGGCAACTGGTTCAGCACGGCCTCCACGGTCAGATCCGCGAGGTTCGAGCTTTGCAAAAACCGTGCCCGCGGGCCGCGGGGGGCGCACTGCAACGGGTTAGAATCGCTGGAGAACAGCGTGATCGCCGGACAGCCGGCGGTTGCGATCAGGTGCATCGGGCCGGTGTCGTTGCCCACGGCGAGCTGGGCCGAACGCGCCAGATCCGCCAGATCGCCGAAACTGGTTTGCCCGGTCAGGTCGATCGCCGCCGGAATTTCGGCCGCCAGCGGCTTTTCCGCCGGGCCGCCTACCACGACCGGTTGAATGCCCTGGGCGGCCAGACGTTGGGCCAAATCCTGATAATGCGCCGCCGGCCAACGCTTGGCCGGACGATCGGGCGAACTGCCCGGCACCAGGATGGCGAAATCCGGCGGCAGGCCGAACCGGGCACCATCGCCGCGGCACCAGGACAGATCGGGCGATGGAAATCCGGCGATTCCCGCCTGACGCAACTGCCCCTGAATCCGATCCGAATCATGCAGCGTGTTGCGGTTCGGGTCTCGATCCGGCAGCGCGCAACCAAACGCGATGCCCGACCAGTCCGGCCGGTATTTGGGCGGGAACAGATAGAAATAGCGCGACGATCGCGCCGACGTTTGCAGGTCGTACACCCGTGCGAACTGCCCGTCCGCCAGCATCGTGCCCAACCGCCGCAGGCCTGGCAGATCCCACCAGCGCGGCCGCGGATCCACCAGAACCTTGTCGAAATACGGGAAGGTGCGCAGCCAGCCGGCAAAGGCCTGACTGGTCAGCACGCTGATCCGGGCATTCGGGTGGTGCAGTCGGATGGCGGCGAAAGCCCCCAGCGAGAGCACGATATTGCCGAACGCCCCGAGTTTGATCACCAGGATGTCCGGCCGGTTGGATGCGTGCGGGATCGCGTGGATATCGGCTTCTGGATGCGCCATCGCGGCCGGTTTCAGCACCGGCCGCCGGGGGGCGGCTCAGGCACGCGGTCCGGACGGGCGTGGGCGGCCCGGTTTGCCGTCAACGCCGGGTCATTCAGGCCGGACCGCCACATACAGCCATTCCATCGGCAGCAAGCCGAATTGCACTTCCTGCGCTGGCGTCAGCCGGAAAATCCCGACCCGGAACCCTGCTTCGGCGAGGCGATCGGCGAAATCCAGGCCGTAAAAACGCCGATGATCCGGTGCATTGAAATGCGCCTCGCGTTCCACCGGGTCGGTGATGGCGGCGTTTTCATACGTGACTGGCCGAGCCGGGTTGACCGGCACGGTGATCAGGGCGGTTCCACCCGGCCGCAGAACGCGGAACAGTTCCCCGATTGCCTTGCGGTCGTCGGCGATATGTTCCAGCACATGATTCGCGATCACGGCATCGTATGTGCCGGAGTCCATTGGCAACTGGGTGATATCGACCCGGTGAGTCACGCCGCGCTGCAACAGGTCGGCGGTTTCGTAACCTGGATTGGCCGCCAGCACGCGGCGCAGCGCCTTTTCCGGCGCGAAATGCAGGATGCGTTTGCCAGCCAGCCGGTTGCCGCCGTTTTCGGTCACCCACAGCCACAGCAGGCGGTGCCTTTCGCGGCTGCCGCATTGGGCGCAGCGCGCATCCCAGCGCGACGGGTGCCCGACGGCGATCATAATGCCCTTGTGGCCGCAGATCGGGCACAGCCGCGCAAGCCGGCCGGTGGCGAACTGGTGCCGGTCGTGCAGCCATGCGGCGGCCATGCGCCGGACCACGGGCCATGAGCGTCTCGTGGCGCCGGTCATGCGCCGCGGCACCGGCGCATGCGGCGGCCGGATCGATGCGTGTTCGGACGAAACAAAGTCAATACCGGTTTCCCCAAATGCCAAAGGGTCATCGTCGTGCGCGGTCATTATCAACAAACACCGGATCGCGAAAGCCGGTTCGGTCTCGATCCCGGTTCACGGCGGGAAAGCCGCCATCGCCATCGCCGCGGCGGAACCGGTCAGGATTTCCACCAGCCGCACCCGTTCCATCGGCGACAAGCCGTCTCGCATGGCGTCCTGTGCGATCGCCCCGGCCGCCTGGGCCAGCAGCCGGTCGTAGTCCGGACCGCTGCCGGCCTCCCGCGCCGCCGTTTCCAGCACCCGAAGTCCGCGAGCCGATGCCTCCAGCAAGGCAACGGGCGGCGGTTCGGGGTTTTGCAGCGGTGCCAGCAATTCGTCCCGCAAGGCGGCCGCGAAACGGGCCTTGCAACTGGCGTTCAGCCGGCGTCGCGCCGCACGCACACGGTCGCGCCGCTCCGGCGCGGAGCCGAGCAATTCGAGGTGTGTCAGCAAGGCGGCGATGCGTCCGGCGGCAGCGGCGGCCTCGGTCAGGGTGCCGCCGGCAATGGGGGCATCGGCCAGGTGACCGCCCTGCCCCAGAAACCGCTCCGCCGCGGCGTTCACGGCGGTTCGGATGGCTGGTGCCTGTTTGCCGTCGTATGCCAGCAGCAAGCCGGCGGCGTTCGGCAGGCGATGCAGCAGAAGCATCGCCATCGCCGGCATCGCCACGGTATCGACCGCCCCGGCGCGGGCGAGCATCTGCACGACCGGTTCGGTGGCCGGCGGTAACAGGCCGGTGGCGGCGTCCTGGCACAGCCTGTCCAACCCGGCGGCCTCGCCCAGCAGGGCTGCGGCGAGCCGGGCCAGAGGCGGCCACGCGGTGTCGCCCAGTTTCGCGGACTCCCACGTTTCCGGCACCGTACCGGCCTGCAGGATGGCGGCGGCGGCCGGCCATAGCGATTCCCCCAGTTGGCCGATCAGCCCGGTATCGGCCGTCGTCCGCCCGGCGATGGCGCGTTCGATCGCGGCACCCGCGGCGCCCATCGCGCGCTGGACGTGTTTGGCGATCGGCAGCAAAGCCGCTCGCGGTAGCGTCGCCAGGCCCGGCCGCCAGCGTCCCGCCGGCACGATCGTCCGGTCCAGCGGATAAAACAGCAGCCGGACAAAGCGCAGCGGATGCGGCGGACGCAGTGCCGCGAGGCGCGGGCGCAACGGATCGAGCAATGCATCCGCCGGCCCCCGGCAGGCCATGGCATCGATCGCCGCCACCACGCGCACGATGCGCGGATCGCCGGCCCCGCCGATTTCCCGGCTGAGCGCGCCGATCGCGGCGGAGCCGGGCTGGGCCGGTCCGGGCGGCATCTATATCCTCATCGCCAGCAGGGATTCATTGCGTGCGATCAGGCCGAACGCCGGCCCGCCGGTGCGCCAGGAATCGTCGCTGATCGTAATCTGGCAGGTCTGGCGCAGGGTATCGGGGTGAATCGGGATATCGGTCCATGCCGAAACCTCGGCCGGCAGTACCGGTATCAGCGTTGCCATTTCCAGCAGCGCCGCATGGCGTCCGGCCCCCGGACCAGCCGAAAGAAACAGCAGCGCGGGCCGTTCCCAGCCATCCAGCAGCCAGTCGCAGCGTTGCAACGCCGCCTGCACGGCGGTCCGGGCCGCGATCCAGCGCCGCAGCAGCGCGGCTGGATCGGCCATCGTCGGACGGTTAGCGGCCAATGCGGCCCGACCGCTTTCGCCCGCTCGGTCCACCGCCGCCATAACCGTTTCGCCCAGCCCGCCGGCCTCGCTGCCGGGCGCGCCGTGCAGCCAGTCCGCCAGGGCTATCCGGGTTCGGTCCAGCAGGCCGATCAACCGAACCATGCGGGCGTCATTGTCTGCCGGGGCGATCCCGACCGGAGCCACCGCGGCGGCCAGGGCGGCCAGAACAGCGTCCAAACCGGCCGGCGACAGCCCGGATGGCGGCGCGCAATGATATGACATCGCGAGGCCGGGAGTGTCCGCCGAACCCGCCGCCGGCGTGGCCGGTTCGCCGCCAGGGCCGGCCTGGGCAGCCAATGCCCGCAGCAGCAGGCCGTGGGTCAGCCGTTGCCGCCGGAGATCGTGGTCCATGACGGTTCGCGCGGCCGCCATGGCTGCCCGGCCGGCATAGCCTTCCAACGCGACATGCAGCCCAGCGTCGCGAACCGAGGCTGGCGACACCGCCGCCAACGAGGCAAGCCGCCGGACCAGCATCGTGTCATGCACGGTAGGCTGACAGAATGCCCGCACACCGCGCCAGGGCATGACATAGACGCCGCGCGATCCGGACGTGTTCGGCAACACGAATTCGATCTCGCGACCAGTGGCCGGACGTACCCGAGCGCCGGCCAGCATGGGTGTGGTGAATGGCACGGCGACGCCCCGGCCGGCGAAGCTTGCGGAATGGCCGGGGCCGGCCGTTGCCCGGTTTGGATCTGTCACCGGGGCAGACTGGACACAGACCGGTAAATAAAAGGTTAGCGCCGGGCGGGTAAGCGGAGGGTTAAGGCCTGTTCAACGACCGGCGCTCCGGATCGAGGGGCCGGACCTGCCGTTCTGCCTGTTCCGGGTTTGGCCTAGATTTTGTTTCGTCCATGTCCCAATTGCCGCGCGCCCCATCTGGCCTGTTTCCCATTTGACACGTGGCGGGTTTGGCCTGTGCCGGGTTGGGCCGGTGCCGGGTTTGGCGCGTGGTCCGATCCGGCCTGTTGCGCGAATAGGCGCGCCGTATCGCGCAAAATCGCGCCGAAGTTTTCTACGCTCGATCCTGTGGACCCTAGGGTTGCGATGGGGGTGCTCAACAACGTCTCAAAAGCCATATCATGAGAATTTGTCTTATTTTTCGTCACGATGTCCTTTGGAGCGGCGACCAATGCCGCAGCGGGTCCTGCAACCTGAGCCGCGACCTTGGCTTTGACCGGATCCAGCACGCGCGCCACATCCGGCGCCTGGTGCGGCCGAACCGGTTCGGCCGGTGCGGTTTCTGGCTGTGCCTCCAGCACCGCCAGCATGGATCGTTCGGCGATATGGCGCGCCCATGCGTCCTCGTTCGCCGTCTCGGGATTCGCATCGCGCTTGCGGCGCTCCGCCTGCACCCGCTTCAGCCTTGTGTACACCGCCAGCCATAGCCGCATCGTCGATCGGTACTCCGCGCTCAGCCGCGCGGCCAACGCGGGGTCATGCTCGTTCAGACGGGCCAGCCGCAACATTTCGTCCGCCTGCGCTCGGGCGGCGATGCAGTGGGCGGCGAGATCGGCCTCATCGGCATTCAGCGGCGCCAGTGCCGCGATCTTGCCGATGGCCGATAGTTTCCGGGCCCGTAGCCCGACGGGCGTGTCGCCGCGCGGCGGCGGCAGCACCTCGATGAGGGTATGGACGAGCTGGTGATACAGCGCGGTGAGGAGGTGGATGGCCGGGTTCGGCGGGGATGAGGTTTCCATTCCTTGATGTGTAGGGAGTTGTAGGAAATATGTCAACAACTCCGAACTGGACAACCGGGGGACTATCGTCAGGCCCGGTTTCCCTTTCCGCGATGGCCTGGCCTTGTTTGGCCACCCATGCCTTCGGGAGAGGAATGGAGAACAGTCGTCGGGGATCGGATCAGGCCCGATCGTGACGCTCCGAGGCATTTGGATGCGCCGGACCCTCGGTCGCAGGCATTCAGGGTCGCCTGACGGTGCGGAATCCGGTCGTCCGCGGTCCTCGCCTACTCCAGCAGCCAGGGCGCCGCGGCGGCCTGGGCGATCTGGCGCAGCTGGTTCAGCAACCCGGCCCCGACTGGAATTCCTGTATCCATCCGTATCGTGGCGGTGGCCCACTGCGGATCGCCCGCGACCATCACCGGCCGAACCGGATCGGCCGGTTGGGTCGCGCGCAATGCGGCCATGAAAGTGGATACGCTGGTCTGAAAATCGTCTGACTCGAGAAACAGGCCGGGGTCGATCGCCATGAAGAAATGGCCGATATCCATCCCCACCGGCTTCTTCGTGTGCATCGGGTCTGTCACCAGCGTCGCCCCGGACAAACAGCAAGCCAGGATATTCACCATGACCGCCAACCCGTAGCCCTTATAGCTTGAATTCTCCGGCGACCCACCGAGCGAGGTCAGAAAGCCGCCTTTTTCCTTGGCGATCAGGGGGTCGTTGGACGGATTGCCGTCCGCGTCCAAAACCCACCCGTCCGGTGTGGGCAATCCTTCGTTGGCCTTGTTGCGGATGCGCCCGGCGGCCACCGTTGTCGTCGCCATATCCAGCAGGAACGGCACCCCATCGGCGCTGGGGGCGGCGAACGACCATGGATCGGTGCCCAGCCTGGCCTGCTTGCCGAAGGTGGGGGCAACCTGAATGCCGGAAGCGGATGTGCAGGCCATGCCCACCAGCCCCTGTTTCGCCGCCATCAGCGAATAGAATCCGGCGGCGCCGAAATGCGCGGAATGCTTCACCGATGCGATCCCGACCCCGGCGGTTTTCGCCTTGGCGATGGCCGCCGACATGGCGAAATGCCCCGGCACATGACCCAGGCCGCCGCCGCCATCCACCAGCACGGACACCGGCGTTTCCTTCAGCACAGCCGGACGCGCATCCATCTTCGCACGCCCTGACCGGCGCAGCCCGTCGTATCCCGGAAGCATCGAAATGCCGTGACTGTCCACGCCATGCAGGTCGGCCCAGGACAGCACCTCCGCCGTTATGTCCGCGTTGTCGTCCGGCATGCCCCACCCCAGCAGGACGGCTTTTATCTGCGCCCGGTGATTGGCGTAGGTCGCGGGCATGGCCGGTTTCCCTCTGTAAGGTCTGCCGCCGAACCTTGCGCGTCCGTTGGGTTCCGGCAAGGGTGACGGACAATGTCCACCCACGCGGAGGAAACCGATATGGCCGATAGCCAGGCCTTGCTGAACGCGCGGTTCGGCACCGATCTGCCTGGAACCGACGTTCCGGACGCGATCGTTCCGCTGCTGGACCGGCGGGTCACCCGCCGCTACACCGGCCAGGACGTTCCGGATTCGCTACTGGACGCGCTGCTGGCGGCGGCGCAGTCCGCCCCCGCCAAGTCGGATCTGCAACAGTTTTCCATCGTGGTTATGCGCGACCGGACTCGGATCAAGCGGATCGCCGATTGGATCGGCACGATGGACTGGATCGCCACCGCACCGGTTTTCCTGGTCTGGTGCGGCGACATGCGGCGCGGGCAGCGCCTGTGCGCGATGCACGGCATGCCGCACGTCAATAACAATCTGGATACGTTGCTGAATACCGCGGTGGATTGCTCGCTGGCGATGGGGGCGTTCATGGCGGCGGCCGACGCGGTTGGGTTAGGCACCTGCCCGGTCAGTTATGTGCGCAGCCATACCGAGCGGGTGTCTCCCTTGCTGGGCCTGCCGTCCGGCGTCTATCCGCTGGCCGGGCTCGCCGTTGGCTGGCCGGTGTTCCGCCGCCCGGTATCGATGCGCCTGCCGCCGTCTGTCGTCGTGCATCGGGAGCGGTACGACGATAGCGGCCTGGAGGCGGATGTCGCGGCGTACGACCGGCGGCGCCACGCACGCGATCCGGTGGCGGCGGGCAGTCTGAAGAACAACGATGTCTATCCGCCGAGGGATGGCGTGGGCTGGAGCGAGAACGTCGCCCGGCAACTGTCCGTCCCGGAGCGATTTGGTTTCTCCGCCTATTTGAAGACGAAAGGTTTCGACCTTGCCTGACGATGCCATGCCGGCCGGCCGCCGGCCGACCGTGCGAGCCAAGCACGCCGCCAGCCTGATTGTGTTGCGGTTCGTTAACGATGAACCGCACATGCTGATGGGGATGCGGGGCGCGAAACACCGCTTCATGCCGAACCGACTGGTGTTTCCCGGCGGCCGCGTCGATCGGGCGGATCTGACGGCGCCGGTTGGCTCGCCGCTGTCCGAAGCGACGGAACGGGCGTTGCGCAAAAACACCAATCCCGCGCTGGCCCGCGGTCTGGCCGCCGCCGCCGCCCGTGAACTGCACGAGGAAACCGGCCTGTCGCTGGGTCATCCGCCCCGGCTGGACACGCTGCATTATCTGGCGCGGGCGGTCACCCCGCCGGGATTGCCGATCCGGTTCAACGCGCGTTTCCTGGTGGTGGAAGAACGTCACACGGGCGGCGAACTGGGCGGCGACGGCGAACTCGACGGGTTGCGGTTTTACGGCATGAACGAAGCGCGGGCACTGGCGCTCGCGCTGCCGACACGGCGGGTTTTGGAACGGTTGCTGGTGTGGATCGCGATGCCGCCGCAGGAGCGGGACACGGTATTAAACACGCCGGTCTTGCTGCGCGACCGGGGGTGGACGATGGAGTAGCGCCCACGCACCGATAACGGGCGATTGCAAATCCGCCGGATAGGCCGAATGCTGGACAAGCCGCGACTCCGGCGGATCGATCGTTCGAATTAGGGATTGCACCGAGCGTGGCAGCCGAGACGGTATTTCAGGGAAGCCTGTTTTCCACGGACTTCCTGAAGGAATCGATCATGCGCGACGCCGGTTGGCAGCGTCTGTCCGATGCGGACATCGACACCCTGGCCGCCGGTCTCCGAACCGTATTCGGCGGTTTCCCGGTCGCGCAAACCCCCAACGAGAGTCAGACCGAAGACGATCTCATCTGGCCGGTGCTCACGCGGATCGGGTGGACCGCCAGCCTGCGACAGCAGAATTTGGCGGCAAAGGGGCGCGACGATGTGCCGGACGGCCTGTTGTTTCAGGATGCCGTCGCGAAAGCCCAAGCTAACACCTTTCCGGAAGAATTCCGGCGCTATGGCTTCGGCCTGGCGATTGTCGAATCGAAACGCTGGCATCGCCCGCTGGATCGCCAGTCGGGCCGGCGCGGCGAGGAAACCGCCCCGTCCACCCAAATGCTTCGCTATCTGCGCCGGGTGGAAGACCTGACAGCCGGCAAACTGCGCTGGGGCATTCTCACCAACGGCTCGCGGTGGCGTCTGTATTATCAGGGTGCTCGTTCGGTGTCCGAACAGTTCTTCGAACTGGACCTCGCGGCCGTGCTTGCCATTCCCGGCCACGAAGGCGGGCTGTTCGCCCCAGCGGAGGCCGAACGCCGGCATTGGTTGCGCGTGTTTGTCCTGATCTTCGGCCGGGACGCCTTTCTGGCCAGCGCCGACGATGCTCGCAGCTTTCACCAGCGCGCGCTGGCCGAGGGTAAATTCTATGAGGAGCGCGTCGCCGCCAATCTGTCCAATGTGGTGTTCGAAAGAATATTTCCCGCGCTCGCCCAGGCGATTGCCGCCGCTGCCCCCGATGCCGGCCTGCCGCAGGTCCGGGAAGCCACGCTTATTCTGCTCTACCGGCTTTTGTTCATTCTTTACGCTGAGGACCGCGACCTTTTGCCTGTTCGCGAGGCGCGGTACGAGGAATACGGCCTGCGCGAGAACGTGCGCGCGGATATAGGGCGGCGGAAGGACCGCAACGATACATTTTCCGACACGGCGGCCCGCTATTGGTCCGTCATCGAGGACCTTTGCCGGGCGATCGATATTGGCGATAAATCCATCGGCCTGCCGCCTTATAATGGGGGGTTGTTCGATGCCAAAAAAACCCCGCTTCTGACGGAAATCCGCCTTGGCGATGCGGTCATGGCCGCCGCGATCGACGCGCTGTCGTTCGAGCACACGCCGGAGGGGCGGAAATACATCAATTACCGCGACCTGACCGTGCAGCAACTTGGGTCGATTTATGAACGTCTTCTCGAACACGAGATCGCGCGCGACGGCGCGACGATCGCGATCCGCCCGAACGTTTTTGCACGCAAAGGGTCCGGCAGTTACTACACGCCGGACGATTTGGTGGGGCTGATTATTCAAGAAACGGTCGGCCCGCCGATCGAGACCCGCTTGGCGGCTTTTTCGGCGAAGGTGGCGGAGCTCGTGACCGCCGAACCGGACCGGGACCTGCGTGTTTTACGGCTGCAAGCCTACGACCCGGCCGAACGCCTGCTGGACCTGAAAATTTGCGACCCAGCGATGGGATCGGGGTATTTTCTCGTGAATTTGGTGGATTACCTGGCCGACCGGGTGATCGACGCCATGGCGGAGGCGGCGTCTCAGGTTACATTCGGCGACTATGTCTCCCCATTGATCGCCCGCATTGCGGCGATCCGTAACACAATCCTGCGCAATGCCGAGGAGCGAGGCTGGACGGTCGCGCACGAACAAATGGATGACCGGCATATCGTCCGCCGGATGGTGCTTAAACGCTGTATATACGGCGTGGATAAAAACATCATGGCGGTGGAACTCGCGAAGGTGGCGCTGTGGCTGCACACGTTCACAGTGGGTGCGCCGCTGTCGTTTCTGGATCATCATTTGCGCCATGGGGACAGCCTGTTCGGTTCGTGGGTCTGCAGCGGCATAGACCGGGCGGCTCAACTGGGTGCGCCGTTGTTTTTGTATGAGCCGATGACACGCGCACTGCGCGCCGCCGCCAAAATGCAGATCGTCGAAGGCTTGACCGACGCGGAGATTTCCGAGGCACACCGGTCGAAAGATGTGTTCGACGAGGTTCGCGATATGACCGCGCCGTTGAACGCGATGCTTGGGCTGATCCACGCGCTGGACTGGCTGGATTTGAAGTCTAAAGCCGATACAATCGCCGTGCAGGCATTTTTCATGGGTCAGTTCGGAGACCCGGTGTCGGTCGCAATGGGCAAAAGGAAATTACGGATCGGCAAAGCCGATTCGGAACGGTTTGCCGGAATCCTGGAGCGGGCGAACGGGCTGGTTGCCGATGAAACCTTTTTCCACTGGCAGGTGGCCTTCCCCGGCGTGTGGTCGGACTGGGAGGGCGCGAGCCTGACCGGCGGGTTCGATGCGGTGATCGGCAACCCGCCGTGGGACCGGATGAAACTGCAACAGGTGGAATGGTTTGCCGCGCGCAGACCCGAAATCGCACTGGCGCAGCGCGCGTCGGATCGTGCGAAAATGGTTGCGTCACTGGAGCAAGCGCAAGACCCGCTCGCGGCGGATTTCACCACGGCAAACGAACGGGCCGAGGCGGCGGTGCGGATAGCGCGTACGTGCGGGGATTATCCGCTGCTGTCCGGCGGCGATGTGAATATTTATTCGCTGTTCGTGGAACGCGCGATGGGGCTGGTCAAGCCGGCCGGCATGGTGGGACTGCTAACGCCATCGGGCATTGCATCGGACAAGACAGCGGCGCCGTTTTTCAAAGGGGTTGCGACCGGCGGGCGGTTGAAAGCGTTATACGATTTCGAGAATCGCAGAACCAAATTCAATGCGCCGCCATTCTTCCCGGATGTCGATAGCCGTTTCAAATTCTGCGCGATCATCCTTACCCCGTCGGCGGACAAATCCGGCACTCGTTGCGCCTTCTTCGTTCAGGATATTTCCGAATTGCGAGACCCAGAAAGGTGTTTTCCGCTTTCGGCCGCCGATTTCGCCTCGGTCAATCCGAATACCGGCACCGCACCGGTTTTCCGCACCCGGAGAGACGCCGCCCTGACCACGGCGATTTACAGCCGCCTGCCAGTACTGGTGGACTATTCATCCGGCACGCAGGTGAAAGCATGGCCGGTAAAATATACCGCAATGCTGCATATGACGAACGACTCCAACCTGTTCCGCACCCGCCATGAGCTTGAGGAAAAGGAAGGCGCTTACCCCGCCGGCGGCAACCGCTTCCGCGGCAAGGCAAGCGAGTGGGTGCCGCTTTATGAAGGCAAGATGGTTCAGGCCTACGACCACCGGGCCGCGAGCATCGTGGTAAACCCGCAAAACCAGCACCGCCCGGCGCAACCGCGCCCGGCAACCGGAGCCCAGCACGAAAGCCCGGATTGGCTGCCCGACCCGCAATTCTGGGTCAACCGCGCTGGCGACCCCGTTATGAATCTCGACTATCTGCTCGGTTTTAAAGACGTAACCGCGCCAACGAATATGCGGTCCATGATCGCGGCGGTCATTCCTGGATCGGCGGTAGGAAACACGCTTCCCTTGGTGCTAAGCGACGAACCCGGAGCCAAGCTATCGGCGAATGCGATCGCAACGATGCTGGCGAATATGAACGCCCTTATCTTCGATTTTGTGGCGCGGCAGAAAATTCAGGGACAGCATCTGAATTGGTTCATCGTCGAACAACTTCCGGTTATTCCGTTCGGCCACTACAACAAGACTCGTTTCGGCAACAAGAGCGCCGGAGACATTATCCGCGAAGCCGTCCTGGAATTGACCTACACCGCCCATGACATGGCGCCGTTTGCCCGCGACCTGGGCTTCACCGATACAGCCGGCACAGTAAATCCAC
The DNA here is from genome assembly GCA_021805565.1 of Pseudomonadota bacterium. GTDB lineage: Bacteria > Pseudomonadota > Alphaproteobacteria > Acetobacterales > Acetobacteraceae > Rhodopila. The sequence goes on along the minus strand of JAJZFA010000013.1, from coordinate 93,256 downwards.
CCTTTTCCTGGGACGAAGATCGCCGGCTCAAACTTCGCGCCAAACTCGACGCCGTTTATTTCCACCTCTACGGCATCGCCAGCCGCGAGGACGTACGTTACATCTATTCCACTTTTCCGATCGTGGAACGCGAAGAAACCGCCGCATCCGGCCGCTATCGCTCCCGCGATCTTTGCCTGGCCTATATGAATGCGCTGGCGGCGGGCGATCCGGATGCCGAGATCGATTTATAGCGGGACGGGTTCGCAACAGATCGTCGCGATCGAACGGCCGGCGGTGCCAGTAGGTATAGGGCTTGCGTCAAATTCGCCCCAACCGGGACATCTCGCGCAGCGCGACATCGGGACGATCGGATATCATGCCATCCACGCCCCAGGCGGCCAGCCGGACCATGTCGGCGGGCCGGTTAACGGTCCAGGCCAGAACGCGCAATCCCAGCGCATGCGCGTCGCTAATCCGAACCTCGGTCAACGTGGTATGGTCCGGCGCCCAGATTGGACCGCCCTCGGCCGCGACCGCGGCGGCGACCGACCCGTCCATGGGTCCCGCGATGTCCCACCAAATGGCCGCATCGCGGATCGTCGCGGCACGTGTCAGCCACGCGAGTTCGATATCCGGGCGGGATTTCCGGATGTGGCGCTGCACACGCCAGTCGAACGATTCCACGATAACCCTGCCGCCCGCGCCGGCCGCATCGATGATCGCCACGATCGCGTCCGCCAGGGCGGGAGCCGGGGCGGTGCACCCGGGATGAACGGGATCGGATTTCGCCTCGATCGTGAAACGCGCGGTTGGCAAAGCGGCCAGCACCGCGGCCAGAGTGGGAATGCCGACGCCGTCGTACGACGCCCGATCCGGATACAAAGCGGCGACGGGCGATCCTGGGCGCACCCGGCCGACATCGTAACGTGACAGTTCCGCCAGGGTCAGCGTGCGAATCGCCGGTCCCGGACCGGTTAGCCAGGCGCCGTCCGGATCGCGGGTAATATCGGGGTTCAACGCCACATCGTGCGACAAAACCACGATACCGTCGGCCGTCATCCCAACGTCGAGTTCGAACGCCGTCACGCCAAGGGCGGCGGCGGCCTGGAACCCCTGCAACGTGTTGTCCGGAAACAACGCCCTGGCGCCGCGATGGCCCTGAATATCGATCGGTTTCTCCGATCGCACCGTCTTTCGCCCGCCTCCAAACAGCGAGAGCGCCTCGCCTCAAGCCGCGCTCGGCCAGCCCTCCGCCGCCGCGCGGGCCTGCCAGCCGGCCACGATACCGGCCGCCTCGCGGGAATGGCGGGCATTGTCCTCGGCATTTTCGCTGCGGACGGTCATTTCCAGCCGGTGGCCGGACGGATCGTTGAAATAGACCGACTGGCAGAAGCCGTGATCCACCGGGCCGACAACGGCGATGCCGCCGTCGCGCAGCCGTTGCACCGCGCCTGCCATGGTTGGCATGTCCGCCACTTCCAGCGCCAGATGCTGCGCCCACGCCGCGCCCGTGGTGTCGGGTTGGGCGGCATCGGCCATCGGCACCTCGAAGAAAGCAATGAAACTACCATCCGCCATTGCGAAAAAGATATGAATATGCGGCGCGTAGATCCCCGACGACGGCAGGCGTTCATTGGTCAGCGCATGCACCAGGTCCAGGCCCAGATACTTGGTGTAGAAAGCGGTCGTTTCGGCGGCGTTGGTGCAGCGATAGGCGACATGATGCAGTTTTTGCAGCAGCATTTCGGTATCTCCCTTGATGGTTACAGCAGTCCTTTTCTCTCGCTCCAGGATCGTATGGCCGCCAGGCATTCCGCCATGTGCGCCGGTTGGCCCTTGTAGTAATGCGATGCGCCCTCGATCCGGACATACTCCTTGTCCGGCGTGGCCAGGGCGGCATGAATGGCTGGATTATGGGATGCCGGCACCGCGTCGTCGGCACCGTTTTCGATTTGCAGCACCGGAGTCCGGTGAATGCGCGCGGCGTTGGCGGGGCCTTTGGCCTGGCTGCGATCATAGCTCCATTGCGACAGCCATGACCGTAACGAGCTATAGCGCGCCAGCCCGGCGGGCGACACATTGGCGGTGCGGGGATCGCCCAGATAACACATGCCCGGCGGACGGCCGTTGCGGTCGATGGCGGTGTCGAACCAGCGCACGTCGCACATGGTGCGATGCACGACGAAGCAACGTTCAACCTCCGGCGCCCGCAGGCGGGCCAACTGGGCGTCGCACCAGACAGTGATGCGGCGGTTGCGGGCAATCTGGGCGCCGCGAAAGCGGGCGATGAACGCCGCATCGTACGGCGGCTGGAACGGGCAATCCGCCGCGTAGATGTCCAGTTCCGGGTCGCGGCGATCGGGATCGGCCTCATCGACCACCGACGGATCCAGCCATTCCGTCAGGGTTTCCGCGCGCGACAGATGCGCGGCGATGAAAATGACCCCATCGGCCGGCGAAAGGTCCGCCGCGACCAGATCGACCGGATCGCCGGCCGGCGTGGCGCGCACCGACGGATTTTCCGCCTGTGCCTGATAGAACAGCGACAGCGCGCCGCCACCGGACCAGCCGGCCAGGATCACCTTGGCATAACCGAGCCGCCGGGCTTCCCGGACCCAGGCGCCCATGTCCAGCGCCACTTTCTCCATGATCAAGCCGCTGTCGTTCTTTGGATAACGGCTGCCGGCGCACAGCACATGCAGCCCGCTGGCGGCGATCGCCATGGGCATTGGCAGCAGGTGCAACAGTCCGCTGGGATGCATGAACACATACAGCGTTGTCGATGGCTTGCCGCGCGGCAGCAAAAACTGGCCTTCCAGCGCGATTTCCCCGCTGGAGGCGGCAAATCCGTATGTTTCGGCGAACGTGGCGGTATCGGCGAACCGCACGATCGCCGGCACTCGGTCCCACTCATGCGCCTGGTCCGTCATAACGCTTGCCTCCGGCGGCAGTCTCCACTGCATTGCGATCAGTATGTGGCAGAAGCGCGCCGGCCGGCAACCGGCGGAACATTTTTTGTAGAGGCATACCGGCCTAGCTGTTGATCAGCACATTCTCCGGCCGCGGCGGAATCTCGCCCCGTTCCACCCGCAGAACCTGTCGGGTCAGCATGTCGTGGGTGGGTGCGTTCACCCCCACCCGGACCCCTTCGCTGGCGATAAATCCGTTCATGAACTCGATTTCCGTGCGGCGGCCCTTGTCCATGTCCTGCGCCATCGACGGTCGCTGATAGTCGCTGCGCTCCGCCTGCCCTGCCCCACCCTCGGTCATCAGACGTTCGATTTGCGTATAGGATGCGGAATCGCCTTCCATCGCCTTCGCCAGAATTTCGAACGGCAGCGCACCGATTTTTCCAAGCCGGTATCCCAGTTTTTGCCCGACCCGGACAGATTCGCCGCCCAACTGGATGCAGATCCGGCGAACCGCGGCGTGGGTGTCGCGGGCATTGCCGCCCATGCCGGTCGCGGCGGACACACCATTACGCATCCCGTTGACGCACAGTTTGGTCCAGCGTTCGCCCCACAGATTATCGGTCGGTGCGGACGTATCCACACTCGCCATGATCGCGGCGATTTCCTCCGACCGTTTGGTGATTTTCCCGCTGGGTTCGCCGATATAAAAGGAGGTTATATCGGCCCGTTTGGCGTAACCCCGCCGTATGTGGCCCGGTTGGTACAAATCGACGCCGACGCCGCCCGTAACAATGCATCCCAGCGTGCGACCCCAACCGGCGACACCGGCGACCCGTTCCTCATTGATGCAGTTTTGCATCGAAACCAGACAGCCCGATGGCGACAGGTATTGCCGGATCAGCGTCGTCGCCCAGACCGTATCGTACGACTTAACCGCAATGAACGCGATATCGACCGGTTTTTGTTTTGCCAGGGCCTGCACCTCGGTCATGTGCATGGCATTGACTTTCACGCTCAGCCGTTCCTCCCCGGTCATACCGAAAATTTCCAGTCCATGCGCCTTCATATAATCGACATGGTCCGGCCATGGATCGATCAGCGTCACGTCATGCCCGGCCGCCGTCATGTGGGCACCGACATAGCCGCCAACCGCCCCGGCGCCGACAATCGCAATACGTTTCGGCATCGCTTGTTCCCTCTCGATCCGTTACCGGGGCCATGCCCGAACCGCCAGGAAGCCGCCATCGATCGGCAGCATGACCCCGGTCACCCAACGCGACTCGTCGCTCGCCAAATAGACGGCGGCCCAGCCGACATCCCAACCGGTGCCTTCGGTTTGCAGCGGCACGGCCTTGCGGCGGCGCTCGCGGCCCTCCGCCCCGAGATGCGCCACCATCGGCGTCGCGACCGTCCCCACGATCAGGCAGTTGGCTCGGATGCCATCGGCGGCGAAATCGGCCGCAAGCGATAACGTCATGCCCTGCAAGCCGGCTTTCGTGGCGACATAGGCCACCGCGCCGGTCGCGCCCTGCAAGCCGACCGCGCCCGCCGTGGACGACACATTGATAATCGACCCGCCGCCACCCGCCCGCATGCGCGGAATACACGCCCGGCAACTCAACAGCGCCGAGGTCAGATTGGTCTGAAAAACCTTGTCCCAGCTATCGAGATCGACGGTTTCGGCGGTGCCGCTGCCACCAATACCCACGTTGTTGTGCAGAATATCCAGCCGTCCGTAGCGGTCCATGGCAAACGCGGCCATGGCCTCCGCCGCCTCGGGTTGGGTGACATTGGCGGCAAACGCCGTGGCATCCCCGCCGTCGTCGCGGATCTGGGCTTCCAGCACCCTGGACCGTTCCAGGTCGCGGTTGACCAGAACAACCTTGGCGCCCTCGCGCGCGAACAGAATGGCGGCGGCGGCGCCATTGCCCACGCCGTCCCCGCGCGACGCGGCGCCCGTGACGATGGCGACCTTGCCGGTCAGGCGTGCCATGCGGAACCCCTCGGTGGAATTACCGCCCTGTTCGTCGTCGCCATGGCTTCCTCCGCTTGGCCGTTGGCGGAAAGCATGGGAAACGGTGGCGATGAAAGTCAACCCGGCCAGCCTGGAACCGGATGCCATCGTCGTCATCTTCGGTGCGGCGGTGCGGCCGGATGGGCAGCCCAGCGAGACATTGCGGTACCGTGTGGACGCCGCCGTCCGGTTCGCCGCCCGGTTCGCGCGCCCTGTGTTCATCCCCACCGGGGCGAAAGGCCGCTACGGCGATGCCGAGGCGACGGTCATGATGCGGCAACTGGCTGGCGCGGGCATTCCGCTGGCTGCGATCCGGCCAGAAATCACCGGCACCGATACGCTATCGTCGGTGCGCGCGGTCGTCGCCCTGGTGCGCGGCGCGTCCACCGTGTACGCCTGCACCAGCGCCTACCACCTGCCGCGCTGCCTGCTTTTGCTGCGGCTCGCGGGGGTCCGGGTGCGCGCGTGCCCGCCACCCCCGGTTCCGGCGGCGTCCACCCAATGGCGGCGATGGTACTGGCGGCTGCGCGAAACCGCCGCCCTGCCCTATGACGCGCTGCTGGCGATACTGCTGCGCGTCATGGGGCGGATGTAACGTTACCGCTCGTTTTCGTCGGAGTCGGATTCGACCTCGATGTCGCCGCCGATCACATCGGCATCGTCTTCCAGATCGTCGGCGGCTTCCAGAACGTCTTCTTCCTCGACGTCTTCCACGCCTTCCACCTCGACATCCTCGGGCGCGGCGGCGACCTTCTTGGGGCGCTTATCCTCGGCCACGTTGCCACCGGTGCGGCGAGGCCGCGGTTGTTCGATCGGTTGTTCGGTCCCGCATTTGGGGCACACAGCCGGCGATTTGGTCAGGTCGTAGAATCGCGTGGCACACGCGACGCACACCCGTTTGGTGCCGAGTTCAGGCTTAGCCATTGGTCTATAAGGCCCTTCGTAACACGGTAACGTCGCCCATCGCGGGCTTGAAACGCAAGCGGGCGCCCATGCCATCCCAGCGACGCCCTGTCAAATAGCTTGTCGTGTGCCGCGACGGTATCCGCTGCGCCGGAAAGCCACTATCAAGCGCCGGACACGTCAAAGCCGGACAAGACCCATGCATGAACCGACCGCCCGCTCGTTGATCTCCGTTCGGCCCGCCGCCGGGCTGACAGGCCAGATCGCCATCCCCGGCGATAAGTCGATCAGCCACCGAGCCTTGATGTTTGGCGCGCTGGCGACCGGCGAAACCCGTATCTCCGGGCTGCTGACGGGGGAGGATGTGCTGCGCACCGCAGCGGCCATGCGGGCCCTGGGCGCGGAGATCGCCGCCGGCGCGGACGGCATCTGGCGCGTCGCCGGTCGCGGGATCGGCGGCCTGACCGAACCGGCCGACGTTTTGGACATGGGCAATTCCGGCACCGCCGCCCGGCTGTTATGCGGCATTCTCGCCAGCCATCCGCTATTCGCGGTCATGACCGGCGATGCCAGCCTGCGGGGACGGCCGATGCGCCGGGTCATCGATCCGCTGACCGCCACCGGCGCCCGCTTCGCGGCACGGTCGGGTGGGCGCCTGCCGCTGGCGATCGAAGGCGCGCGCGACGCGCTGCCGCTGGAGTACCGGGTGCCAGTGCCGTCCGCGCAGGTGAAGTCGGCGCTGCTGCTGGCAGGGCTGAATGCGCAAGGGGTCACGCGCATCGAGGAACCGGAGGCCACCCGCGACCACACCGAGAATATGTTGCGGCATTTCGGTGCCATCGTCCGGGTGGAAACCGCCGGCACCGGCCGGATCGTCGAACTGGACGGTCAGCCCGAACTGCGCGCCGCCGATATCGCCGTACCGGGCGATCCGTCCTCGGCCGCGTTTCCGCTGATCGCCGCCCTGCTGGTTCCTGGCAGCAGGATCGTCATTCAGGCCGTCGGTCTCAATCCGCTGCGCACCGGACTGTTCCTGTGTTTGGAAGAAATGGGCGCCGCCATCATCATCCGGAACCGCCGGACCGAGGGCGGCGAGCCGGTCGGCGACCTGGAAATAGCCGCCGGCCCGCTGCGTTCGGCCGATATTCCCGCCGGACGCGCGCCCAGCATGATCGACGAATATCCGGTCCTGGCGGTCGCGGCCGCCTGTGCGGCCGGAACCACCCGGATGCGCGGACTGAAGGAATTGCGGGTCAAGGAAAGCGACCGACTGGCCGCGACCGCCGCGCTGCTGAGCGTGAACGGCGTGAAGGTGGAAATCGAAGGCGACGACCTGATCGTCCACGGTACCGGCAGGCCCCCGGCGGGTGGCGGACTGGTGCAAACCCACATGGACCATCGCATCGCCATGTCGGCCATCGTTCTGGGGATGGTCGCCGCCGAACCGGTCACCGCCGGCGATGCCGGCTTCATCGATACCAGTTTTCCGGGATTCGTTGCATTGATGAACGGCATCGGCGCCGCTATCCGGCCAGCACCATGACCGGCAAACCCATCGTCGCCATCGATGGGCCAGCGGCGGCGGGCAAGGGCACCCTCGCCCGCCGTCTCGCGGCCGAACTGGGGTTGCCGTACCTCGACACCGGGCTGCTGTATCGCGCGGCCGGCCGGCGCGTGCTCGATACCGGCGGCGACCCGGCCGATCCCACGGTGGCCGAGGCCGCGGCCCGGAGCTTGCTCCCTTCGGATCTGAATCGTAATGACCTGCGCGGTCCGCTGGCGGATGCCGCCGCCGCATCGGTCGCGTCCATCCCGGCGGTACGCGCCGCCCTGCTGGCGTTTCAGCGCGACTTCGCGGAACGCGATGGCGCCGTGCTGGATGGTCGCGATATCGGCACCGTCATCTTCCCCGATGCCGTGGCCAAGCTTTTCGTGACAGCGAGCCTGACGGAGCGGGCGCGGCGCCGATGGCAGGAACTGCGCACCGCCGGCATGGATGCCGAGATCGCCACGGTCGAGACGGACATGCGCCAGCGCGACGCCAAAGACGCCGCCAGAACGGCCGCGCCGTTGCGCCCGGCTGCCGACGCCTATCGGCTCGATACCAGCGATTTGGATGCCGAGGCCGCCTTCCGGTCGGCCATCGCCTTCGTCCGCGGCCGGATCGGCCCGCGCTGATACATCACGCACCTGCACTCCGCAGGTATGGCGTGTAGCGAAACAATACGTTACAACCGTCGCCACGGTCCGAAGGACACGATGGCAGATTCTACAACCCGGCTTCAGACATCCTCGCCGCAACCCAGTGCGCCCGGCTCCGTGGTGGTACGGCTGCGGTTGATCGGCCAGATGGAAGCCTGGACGGTGCGCAGCGATAACGTTCTGCCGGCGGGGCGCAAAACCCGAGCATTGCTCGCGTTGATTGCAATGGCGGCGCCGCGGCCTGTCTTGCGCGGCCGTGTCGCCGAACAGTTATGGAGCCGCCGGCCCGAGGAACAGGCGAGGGCATCGTTACGACAAGAAATTCATCGTCTGTTGGAGACACTGGCCCCGGCGGACACCGAAATTCTGTCGATTACGCGCGATCACCTGACATTGCGGCCGGGGGTAGTTTGGATCGACGTCGAGGAGGTATTGCGGGCGACCGCGGCCGAACCGGCATCGCTCGCGCTTCTCGACGGCGATCTGCTGGAAGATCTGGATGGAATCGATCCAAATTTCGACGCCTGGCTGACCGCTGAACGAGAAAGGCTGCGCGACCGGGCACGCGGGATCGCGGAGGCGATGCTGAAGGAAAAGCTGGAACCCGATGCAGCCATTGCCGCCGCGCAGCGTCTTCTGACGATCGATCGGTCGCATGAAGGGGCTTGGCGCGCGTTGATGAAGGCCTACGCCGCGCGCGGCGAACGCGGGCTGGCGGTGCAGGCCTATGACCGGTGCCGGGCCGTTTTGGCCGATCTGCTCGATGCCGTGCCATCGAGCGAAACACAGCGTCTGTTAAACGATATTCGCGGCCCGTCGCATCTGCGCCTGCCGTTGCGCCCCCCACAGGCCACGGAACCGCCAGAGCCCGTGCGGGAGGCGCCGTTGCCGGGCTCCTTGGTGCCAGGTTCCGATGCACGAGACTCCGGATCGCGGGAAGCCGAGGGGCCGGCCGTCGATACGATCCTGGCGCCGTCCCGGCGGGAAACATCCGCACCCCGCGGCGGCGCCCATGTCGGGGTAATGCCGTTCCGGTCGATCGGTTTGCTCGACGACGAGTCGCATTTGGCACCGGGCCTGGCCGATGAAATCACCAGCGCATTGTCACGGTTCCGCTGGATGTTCGTGGTATCGTCGAACTCGCTTGGCCGTTTCGCTACCGAACCGCGCGACGAGGCCGCGATACGGCGGGCGTTCGGACTTGATTTTCTGCTCGATGGTTCGGTGCAACGGGCAGGCAACAGTATTCGCATCAGCCTGCGGCTTTTGGACCTGCGGGCGAACAACCGGATTGTCTGGACACGCCGGTTCGACCGGGATACCGCCGATTTGTTGTCGCTGCAGGACGAGGTCGCCGCCGAGGTGGTGGCGCAGATCGATCCGGAAATTCTGCTGATCGAGGCGAACCGCAGCAGCAGCCGTCGCCCGGTCGATGCGACCGCCTATGACATGATGCTGCGGGCGATTCCGCTGATCGGGCGGATGGAACACGATTCATTCATGCGGGCGGGCCAATACCTTGAGGACGCCATCGCACTGGAACCGGATTATGCGGCGGCTTATGCCTGGTACGCATACTGGCATATTTTTCTGGTCGGACAGGACTGGACCGAACATCCGAAAGCGATGATGGAAAAGGCGGGCGAACTGGCCGAACGCGCCATCGTCCTGGATCCGTTCGATGCCCGTGGCCTGACCATCAGCGGCCATGTCAGGGCGTTTCTGCACGGCCGGCTGCGGGAAGCCATGGTACTGCATGAACGGGCCTTGGTATTAAATCCGAATTTGGCGATGGCCTGGGCGCTGTCGGCCGTGACGCATGCCTACACCGGCAATACCGAAGAAGCGGAACGGCGCGCCAATCGTTATAAAAAACTGTCGCCGATGGACCCGCATGCGTTCTTTTTCGACGCATTTTTCGTGCTGATCCACCTGATGAAGCGCGACTACGAAACAGCGGTGGAGATGGCCCGCGCCATCAGTCCGCTGAATCCGTCTTTCACCGCTGCGTATAAGCCGTATCTGGCCGCGCTGGGCCATCTGCGGCGCGATCAGGAAGCAGCGACGATCCGGCGCCGGCTGCTAGCCCTGGAACCGGATTTCACGATCGAGCGCTTCCTCAACACCAGTTCGATGGAGCGCGAGAGCGACAGGATGCACTACGCGGAGGGCTTACGCCTGGCGGGAATCCCCGAGAGCGATCCGCCTGCTACTCACGCTCCGGTCATTTTGAGGCCGAACCAAGGCTAGCCGGTGCTGCCGGCCTTTTATCCGGCCACGCTAGCGTCCGGCGCCCCGGCTGCCAGTGCGGCCATATAGCCCAGGATCAGGTCGCGAGACCGGAAACGGCCTTGGTAGCGCTGTTCCTCCTCCCGCTTCACAATCGGGAAGGTGGACAGCACATAGCCGGCATCGTCACGATCCAGGCCGTACAAATGGAAAAACACCGCGTCCAACCGCGCTCGGCGGTGCAGTCGATCTTCGTCGTCCCAGATGAATGGCGGCCCGTCGTAGCCCTGATCCCGAGCGAAGGCTTTCATGTCATGGGCGGTGTAGGTCAGGTGCAGGACGTCGTCTCGGATAATGTCTTCGGCGGTACGGGGGCCGAAGCGGCGGCTGTAGGCTTCGGGCGGGATGACGGGGAGTTGTTCGGCCATATACCAGTTGATATTTTGCCCTTGTATTTTCTGCCTGAATACAAAATCGAAAATGAGGCTATTTAAGTTACCTAATAACAATGAACCCGTAATTTTCAAACTGACGTCTGTCTCCGAAGGTAACATAAGCCCCAGCGAGTTCCCGGCACCGCATTCCGGAAGAATACACGCGATAAACGTCCTGGCGTTTGTCGGCGCCGTAATCATTTTATAGCCAAGCACCCAAGCCAGTAGTGCTGGCGCTGGAATGTCGGCGACACTGACAAGAAATTGAGGCCGGGGGATCCACGCAGGATCGCTATGCTGCGCACCATTGGTGGTTTCAGGCTGTGCGGGCCGGTTCAGGTTTGCACTATTGACCACGACCGATGCGGCGCGGTGGTCGAATGCCTGAACCATTTTTCCTTCGTAAAGCGGCAACCACTTGGCGCTGCCCTTTTCCCACCCGCCGTCCGTCACGCGATAGGCCCCGGAAGCGATCAATTCCTGCTCCGTACGGAATTTGCCAGAGTCATTCGTCATGTCGAACATTCGCATGTAGCGCACCGGCCAGACTAAGCGGGCCGGATTCTCGCGCCGGTCCACCAACACCGGCAGGCGGCGATAGATCGCAAGGGTGATGTCGGCATCGCGCCGATTACGGAATACGGGGGCGGTCCCGGTATTCGGGTTGACCGCCGCGAAATCCGCGGGCGCCAGCGGAAATGCGGTCGTCTCGGCCGCGATGGCGTCCTGCTGGAAAAACGCGCAGTTGGCTTGCGAAAAGGTGCGTTCCGAACCGCCCATCACCAAAGCGCAGAATTTGAAACGACTATCCACATCTGGAAAAAACGGCTCGAGACCTAGCGTATTGCGCCGGTTCTCAAAATCCAGCAGGGCACCGAGCCGGCCGGTGGTGCTGACCGAACGAAAGAACTCCGATGCTCCCTTGTCGGCGGCGATGCCGGACGGGACCAGCAGCCCCACGATCCCGCCCGGACGTATCAGGTGTCCCGCGCGCTCCACGAACAAGGCGTAGAGATTGATGTCCCCGCCCGACAACAACGGGAAGGCATCGCATGTCCGCGCCACCTCGGTTGCGCTTTCGGCCATTCCGGATGCCCGATCGTACTCGTCCGCGACCGGATCGTTCTTCTTTCGCAGCGCATCGATCATGCGCTTACGGTCGCTGGCCCGCTGCGCCAGCGCGACCGCCGGCACCCGCGCGGCGAACCATTCCACCTCCTGCATCTTCATCCGGTCCCAGGGTGGATTGCCGATCACCGCATCGAACCCGCCCGTCGGCACCGCCCGTTCCCAATCGGTCCAAACGCCCGGAAACGCTGCCTCCCAGTGCAAAAACCGCCGCTCCACCGACATCGCTCGCGCTCGGGACAAAAACCGGACGGCTGCATCGTACGCTTCCGCCGCCGTCGCGACCCGCTTCTTGCCCTTGCGAATATCCACCGCATCGGCGGGCGGCTTGCGCGGCCCCGCACCGTTGGCAATGCGGACCGGATCGCCGTATGCCCCGCCGAACAGCAGCCCGCGTCCGGCTTTGTCCGCCGCCGTCTCCGGTGCCAGCCAGTAAGACGCATGCCACATATCCAGAAACGCGCGTAGTTCCGCCGTCGCTTCCTCGACGGACTCGAAGGCACGACGACTGGCCTTGACCTCGCCGATATCGGCATCGCTCAGCCCTTCGATCGTTGCCATCGCGCTGGCCGACAGGCTGGCCCTCGCCACCGCCTGGCCCATCGACACCAGGCCGTATTCAGCCCCCAGCCGGGTCAGGGCATGACCGACCCGCTCCCCGAACAGGGAATCGCCTTCGCGTAGATGATGGTCCAGAAACGACAGCGGGGCGCCGACGGTGAACGAATGCAGCCACAGCGACAGCTTTGCCAGTTCCACCGCCATCGGGTTCAGATCGACGCCATAGATCACCCGCTTGAGGATGATGCGCCGCACCAGATGGCGATCGTCCAACTGATCGTCCCGCACCGGCCAGCCATTCAGGGCGGCGTTGGTGCGAATATGGTCCCGCAGCGCCACGATCCGGCCGGCCAGCGGGGACCGATAGGGCGAATCCGCGTCCGCCCACGGCACCAGGGCCGGCGCACCGGCGATGGCTTCCAGCACCTGCGCGGCCAGATAATCCACCAGCGACACCAGGAAGTGGCCGGACCCCATGGCCGGATCGCAGATACGCAGGCCGACAAATGCCTCCGCCGGGTCAAGCGCCGCCAGTTCCCGCAGCCGTTCGGTTTTCGGCCGTTTGCCGGTGGCCAGTTTGTCCGCGCGATCGGCGAACGCCGCCCGCTTGTCGGCCAGCAGCGGCCCTACCGAGCGGCGCAGGATCAACTGGACCAGTTCATCCGGCGTGTAATACGAACCGGTGGTCTTACGGGCAAACGCATTGGGCCGCAGCACCGCACCGCCGGCCCCGTCGGATGCCAGATCGCGCTCCAGCAGGCGTTCGTAAATACTGCCCAAATGCTGCACGGACAGGTCGCGATAGTTGATCCAGCGGCGGACGCCATCGACCTCCACCCGCGACATCGCATCCAGCAGCGGCACCAGAACGGCATCGGGCAGCGCCATAGTCGCCAACATCGGCGCCGCCGAATCGTCGAACAGCCCGCCATTATACGGCGGCAGCCCCATATCCGTGCTGCCGCCGGCGATCGCGCGGAACAGTTCCGCCAGCCGCGGCCACCATGTTTTCATCCGCGGCGACCGCCGGGCGCCATGATCCTGTATTTCGGCGGCCTCGCGCCGCATCGCCCGCAGGCTGTAGAGTTCATAGCCTTCGTGATGCACCGGCAGCAGATCGCGGTCTTCGGCATAGAACAAGAACAGCAGGCGGTACAGCAGCCGCAATCCGGCCTCCTTGGCGTCCTTGCGCCATACCGCATCGCCGGGTTGGGCGCCGGGCGCTTCGCGGACGATGGCGGCCATCAGGTCCGGAAACACCTGATCGAACACGATCGCCGACAAGGCCGCCGTTACGCGCTGCTCGTAGTACCGGCCTTCGGCCAGCGCCTCGTCCAGGAAGGTTTCGCCGCCGGTACCGCGCGGCATCAGCGCATCGCGGCCGAACAGCAGCAGGAACACCCGTATCCAGTGGTCCGGGTCCGCGCCATCGGGCACGGCTGGCGGCAGATCGCCCAGCAAGCCCGGCAGGTCGAATTCGACAAAACCCTCGGCTCGGGCGGGGGCCCTGTTCCAGTACAGCCGCCAGAAGCGCCCGCTGGTCAGCAGGCCCCATCGAACGGCGCCGTCCGAAACGGTGTCCGACCGCGACAGATATCGCAGAAGTTGCGACGACGGTCCCTCGTTCTTACCGCTGGCGCGGTCCATCGGGGTATCGCGTGCCTCGTTCTCCACCACCACGACGCCGTGGCGGAACCGGTCCGCCGTCAGGGGCAGGCTGGATGCCTGGGCTTTGGCGTCCTCCGACAGGAACAGCAATTCGTCGGCGATGTCGCGGCGCCCCTTGCCGGGTTCCTGCTGCGTCAGCCGCTGCCAGTGCAGCAGATCCAGCACCGGATAGATGAAATCCGCCTCGGTTTCGGCTTCGGACGGTTTCTGAAACCGCGCGAGTTTGGCCCAATGGCCGCGCACGGCATCGGCGAACGCCTGCACCTCCACAGGGTTTTGCGCCCGGTAGGCTTGCGTGGCGGTGATTCCGTCTTCGAGGAAGAACTGTGTGAAGAGGCCGCCGCGAATCATGCGTGCTGAGTTTCTGTCATTACCCGCAAGGTACCGGAAGTCTCCGAGTCCGTGCAATCTCGATCCGGGCCGCGATGGGCGGGCGCGCCGCATACGCACGCTTGGCTTCGCCGCCCGCATCGCCCATGAATGCGGCAAGGTCGCCGTCCAGCAGGAGTACGCGGAGAATGCGAGACCGCCCGGTGTTACGAACGCTGAAAGTCGCCGCCGTGGCTGTTGTGCTGTTGACCGCCTGTAAGCGGCAAGCGGCGGTTCCCGCGCTGTCCGGGTCATCGGTCCATGTGGCCAGGCTATCGGCCCCGTCGGGCGAACCGGCCCGCCGCATCGCCGTGTCGCATCGGTTTATGGTCGATCTGCCCGGCGCCGACGTGGAACGCACGCAGCGGGAAACCCTGGCCGGCTGCGACCCGCCCGGCTGCTGGGTTCTGGCGACGCATATCGGCCAGACACGCGATGGCGCGGTACAGGCCTCGATTTCGGTGCGGATCGCCCCGGAACGGTATGCCGGATTCGCCGCCGCGATTACAGCGCCCCCCGCCCGGCTGACCATCCACACGGAATCGGCCGAAGACAAGACGCTCGCGGTTCTCGACATCGAAAAGCGGCTCGATGCGCAAATGGTGCTGCGCGACCGGCTGATGCAATTGCTGAAACAGCCCGGAACCAGCGCCGGCGATCTGGTGGCGGTGGAAAAGCAACTGGCGGACGTGCAAGGCACGATCGAGAGCGAAACCGCCCAGCGCGACTACCTGCGCACGATTACCGATACGGTGATGGTAGAGGTGTCCTACAACGGATTAATCCAGCAGGCCGGGCCGTTCGATGTGTCGCCAGTGCTGGTGGCGCTGGAAGGTTTCGCGGGCATCGTTATTCAGTCTGTGGGCGATATGATTGCCTGGTTTGCCTATGCGCTTCCCTGGCTGGCGATCGTCGTTCTGGCAGGCTGGGCCGGGCGGCGGCTGTTGCGCCGGCAGGGATAACGCCGTGCCGGGCTCCGCCGGCCTCGCTTGACAGTGCGCCGTGGCCGAACCTTCATTTCGTCAACGCGAAAGGCAGGCAACGATGGCCCATACGTCCAAGGTAAAGACTGGTTTCGCGGCAGCGGTCGCCGATATTCCCGATGGCAGCACCATCGGGTTCAGCGGCTTCGCGATGCCGGGAACGCCGTTCAATCTAATCCGGGCGCTGCTGGAGCAAGGCGCGAAACGCCTGACGCTGGTCGCCAACACCACCGGAGGCTCCCAACAGCCGCGGATGCCCGATATCGGCATGCTGGTGGAGAATGGGCAGGTCGCCAAGGTGATTTGCGCCTTCACCGCCGCAACGCGGCCGACGGATGTGCTGCCGTTCTCCCAATATTACGAATCCGGTCGGGTCGATGCGGAACTGGTGCCTCAGGGCACGCTGGCGGAACGGCTGCGCGCGGCGGGGGCGGGCATCCCAGCGTTTTACACGCCCACCGCGGTCGGCACCGAACTTGCCGAGGGGCGCGAGACCCGCATCGTCAATGGCCGGGAATACCTGCTGGAATACGCGCTGAAGCTGGACTACGCCTTTATCCGCGCCCGCACCGCCGATACCGCCGGCAATCTGCGCTTTCACCGATCGCAGCGCAATTTCGGCCCGGTCATGGCCACCGCCGCCGGCGTGACCATCGCCGAAATCGACGACCCCATTCTGCCAGTAGGCGGCATCGATCCGGACGATGTCCATACCGCCGGTATCTACGTGCACCGGCTGGTCCAGGTGCCGCCCGAACCGGATGGGATTTGGCCCGCCAAACGGCAGGGGAGACAGCCATGAGCGGATCGAAAGGCCTGAACCGCCAGCAGATGGCGGATCGCGCGGCGCGTGAGTTCCAGGATGGCTGGATCGTCAATCTGGGTGTCGGCATCCCGACGTTATGCTCCAATACCGATATCGGGGACCGCGATATCACCTATCATTCCGAGAACGGCGTGATCGGCTATGGCGGCGTCGCGCCCGAGGGCAAGGAAGACCTGAATCTGGTCAACGCCGGTGGCCAGAACGTCACGCTGAAACCCGGCGCGGCGGTGGTGCATCACGCCGACAGTTTCGGCGTGATCCGCGGCGGCCATATCGATGCGACGGTGATGGGTGCCTATCAGGTTTCCATGACCGGGGATTTCGCGAACTGGAAGCTGAAGGGCCAGAAAGGCGGCGGAATCGGCGGCGCGATGGATTTGGCCGCTTGCGCGAAACGCGTGTTCATCATTCTGGAGCACGTCACCCGCGACGGCAGTCCGCGGCTGGTGACCGCCTGCGATCTGCCGATGACCGCTCGGGCTGTCGTTACTTTAGTGGTAACGAATTACGGGCTGTTCGAACCAACCGGCACTGGTTTCCTGTTGCGCGAGATCGCGCCGGGGATGACGGTGGACGAGATCCGGGCCGCGACCGGGGGGACGCTGACGGTGGCCGACGGCCTGCGAACGATCGCCGTCGTTGTCTAGACGTCTTTGGGTGCGCCAGTCCGCGAACGAACCAACCCGGTCATGCGAACAAAGACGCCCGGCATACTCGACGCCACGATCCGGAGCGGCCATTGTCGGACAGACCATCGGGCGGTTCCGTGCTATCGGATCGCCAGCGTTTGCGTTGTGCCGAGGAACCGGATGAAGCCTGCCCGCCTCGCTGTCGATATCGGCGGCACGTTTACCGACATCGCCCTGGAACAAGGCGGTAAACGCACCACCGCCAAGGTTCTGACCACCCCGGCCGCGCCCGAACGCGGGGTGATGGAAGGCTTTCATGCCATCCTGAGTACCGCCGGCGTGGCTCCCGCCGCCATCGAACTGATCGTCCACGGCACCACGCTGGCGACCAACGCGGTGATCGAGCGCAAGGGCGCCCGCACCGCGCTAATCGCCACCGAGGGTTTTCGCGACACGATCGCGATGGGCAATGAAAGCCGTTACGATCAATACGATCTGAACATTGTCCTGCCCGAACCCCTGGTGCCGCGCTATCTGCGCCTTCCCGTGCCCGAACGGCTGGACAATACCGGCAAGATCCTGCGCCCGCTGGACGAAGCCGCTGTTCACGCGCTGATTCCGGTGCTGCGGCGGGAAAACGTCGAAAGCATCGCGGTCGGCCTGCTGCATGCTTTCGTCAACCCGGTCCATGAACGCCGCATCCGCGACATCCTCAACGCAGCGATGCCCGATATTCCGATATCGCTATCGTCGGAAGTCTCGCCGGAGATGCGCGAATGGGAACGGTTTTCCACCACCGTCGCCAACGCTTACGTGCAGCCGATGATGGCGCGCTATCTGCGGCGCCTGGAAGCAGACCTGCACGCGACCGGCGCGACCGCACCGCTGTTTCTGATGATGTCGGGCGGCGGGCTGACGACGATCGAGACAGCATGCCGGTTTCCCATTCGTCTGGTCGAAAGCGGACCGGCCGGCGGCGCGATTTTTTCCGCCCACATCGCGCGCGAGTGCGGCCTGGACCGCGTGCTGTCCTTCGACATGGGCGGCACGACGGCGAAAATCTGCCTGATCGACGATTTCATGCCGCAAACCGCGCGTACGTTCGAGGTTGCGCGGGTTGGCCGGTTCCGCAAGGGATCGGGGCTGCCGCTGCGCATACCGGTGATCGAGATGGTCGAAATCGGGGCCGGCGGCGGGTCCATCGCGCATGTCGATTCGATGGGCCGGATCGGTGTGGGACCGGAAAGCGCGGGTGCCGATCCGGGTCCGGCCTGCTACGGCCGTGGTGGCACCCATCCAGCGGTAACCGATGCTAATCTGTTGCTGGGACGCTACGATCCGGCCCGTTTCGCCGGCGGGTCGATGACGCTGGACACCGCCGCCGCGCACGACGCTCTGCTGGCCGACGTCGCTGCCCCGTTAGGGTTGACGGCGGACCTGGCAGCGCTGGCCGTGGTGGAAATGGTCGATGAGAACATGGCCAATGCCGCTCGTGTGCATGCCATCGAGTCCGGCAAAACCTACGCGGGCCGTACCCTGATCGCGTTCGGCGGCGGCGGCCCGGTGCATGCCTGCCGGGTGGCGGAGAAAACCGGCATCGATCGCGTGCTGGTGCCGGGCAGTGCGGGCGTCGGCAGCGCCATAGGGTTTCTGCGCGCACCGGTCGGATATGAGGTTGTCCGCAGCCTGTATCAGCGGTTGTCGGCATTCGATGCGACGGCGGTGAACAGCCTGCTGGCCGGCATGGCGCGGGAAGCCGAGGCCGCGGTCGCGAAAGGCAGCTTCGGTGCACCGGTTATCCAAACCCGCACCGCCTATATGCGCTACGTCGGCCAGGGCCACGAAATCCCCGTGCCCTTACCCAATACCGCGCTCGGTGCCGAAGACGCCGGCCTGATTCGGGCGCGCTACGATACTGAATACGCTCGTTTCTTCGACCGATCCGTCCCTGGTTCGGACATCGAGATCATGAGCTATGCCGTGGTCATCTCTACGGTTAGCCCCATCGTGGAGCCCTCGTACCGCCCGGACAATCTCGCCGTCACCGATCCACCGGCGGCCCGGACTCAGCGTGTCCGCGACACCGCAACCGGCGCGGTGTCGTCGTGGGCGATCCACGATCGCGCATCGCTGGCGCCATGGTCGCGGATCGCGGGTCCGGCGATCGTTGTGGAAGACGAGACATCCACCCTGATCGGACCGGGCTGGTCGGCTGTTATCAACGCACTGGGATATATCGAGATAACCCGCGGTGAGCGGCGGTGAAATCGCCGGTACGCCTGCCAGAGGATAGATTTCCCGCTTTGCAGCAGTCAGCCATTGCTGGGGACAACACCGGCCGTGCGTGCGTCAACACGCCGATGAAGCGGCCCGCTCACGCGAAGGCCGCGGGGCACGCATGCGCCGCGATCGGCAACGATCGTTTGCCGGGATGGGCACGGAAACCTTTCATTTACCTTTGGCTGCTATAACCCGGTCAGCGAAGAACGCGACCGCGTCAGGTTCGGTGGACAGAATGGACCATTTCCTGGCTCTCCCGATACGGGAAAGGCCTGTCCGCGACCGTGACCATCTCCATCGACATGTCCGCGTTCGACGCGGACAGCGCTGCCTCGCCGGTCCGCAACTGGACCCCGGTGCCCCACAGCCCACCCTGCCGCCTGTGCGGCGCCAGGCTCCACAGCACATTGATCGACCTTGGCGATCTGCCGCTGGCAAACGGAACCAGCCATCGATGCGCTCCGTTGCACATTCGCATTTGCGACGAGTGTACGCTGGTGCAGCACGCCGGCGAGGCCCGATCCGGCACGCATGCCCCATCCGGCCCGTCCGTCAGTGCGGCGCAGGCGGCGAATCACGCGCAAACCGTCCGCAAGCGGTTGCACCTGACCGCCGGCTCGCTGACGATCGGCATCGGCACCCGGAGTACCGAGCTGCTGCGCCCGTTCCAGGCGGCAGGTATTCCGGTCTTTGGCATAGGACCCGCTCCGGTCGCCGGTATTCCGAATCTGGATGCTGTTTTCAACACCGGAACCGCGATGCAGGTTGCGGTACGGCAGGGCTGCGCCGATCTGGCGATCGCCGATAACATCCTGCCCTATGCGCCGGATCTGTTCGATTTCGCCGCCGGTCTGGCGACAATCCTGCGACCGAACGGAATCGTCAGCCTTCTGGTGCCGTATTTGCCGGCCCTGCTTCAGGGCACGCGGTTCGATGCGTTCTGCCACGACGCCTGCACGTATCTGTCGCTGCGGGTGATCGAGCATGTCTTCCGTTCGGCCGGGCTGCGCGTTTTCGACGCCACCCGCCTTCCCGGCGATGGCGGACAATTGCATGTGCTCGCGTGCCGCGCGGCCGGGCTGCATACCGCGCGCCCTGGCCTGAAAGCGGTTCGCCAGGCCGAACGCCTGGCCCTGCTGGACCGACCTGACCTGTATTCCGGGTTCAGCGCCAGGGCCGCGGCGGCGCGGGCAGACATCCGGGCGTTTTTGGGCAATCGTTACGCCGCCGGACGCCGCGTGGTGGCCCTTGGCGCGACCGGACGCGGCATCATGCTGTTAAACGGATGCGGCATCGGGGCGCGGGAAATCGCCTGCGCCGCGGATCCAGATCCGTCCAAACAGGGCTGTTTACTACCCGGCAGCCGCATCCCGGTCGTGGCGCCGGAGTCCCTGGAAGCGAACCCGCCGGACGATGCGATCGTCTTGTCTGGGCAGGATACCGCCGAAACCGGCCCAATCCTGGCGTCCTTACGGCAACGCGGCACTCAGGTCTGGGCGCTGCTTCCGCGCATCGCGCGGGTCTAGGTCCGCCGGGAACCCAGGCAAAGGACAGCATCGGCCGCCTGGGCGGCGAACGGGGGGCGGCAACGCGGATGCCAAACAGTTGGCTTCGATCCGGACCTGGCCCATCCTGCCGGTCGCGGCATGGCGCGGAGAACGAGAATGAACGGCACGATCGAGGGCGACGGCGGGCACCTGATGTATCAATCGGGCATCTTCTCCCAGGGCCGCCTGGCACGGCGGCCACGCCCGCCAGCCGCCGCGATCGAGGAACCCGCCCGGTCCATCCCGGTCTTCCGCGACTGCGACGTGCTGGTCGTGGGCGGCGGCCCGTCCGGAACCGCTGCCGCGATCGCCGCGGCCCGGACGGGCGCGGACGTTATCCTGCTGGAACGGCACAATCACCTGGGCGGCCTGTCCACGGGCGGCCTAGTCATCTGGATCGACCGCATGACCGACTGGACCGGACGACCCGCGATCCAGGGCATCGCGAACGATTTACTGGACCGGTTGCCGAAAAACGCCGTCGCGGGACCGCCGCCAGGGTTGTGGGGCAGCACCGACGAAGCCGCCGCCGCTTACTGGAAGGAACGCACCGCCGCTTATCACGGCATCGTGACCTGGTCGCCCACCGTCGATCCGGAACATTTGAAGCTGGTGTCTCAGGAACTCGTGCTGGAGCACAAGGTCAACCTGATTTTCCACGCCTGGGGCGCGATGCCGCTGATGCACGACGGCGCCGTCGTGGGAACGATTTTCGAAAGCAAGGAAGGCCGGAAGGCAATCCGAGCGACGGTCACCATCGACTGCACCGGCGACGGCGACATCTTTCACCGGGCGGGCGCGGCGAGTTACGCCGATGTCGATACACGCGACATCCACCACTGCATCAACACCGCCTTCCTGTTCGGCGGCGTCGATATGCGCCGCTGGATCGACTTCAAAACCGGTCGGCCGGAAGCCTTCGCCGCGTTCATGGATCGCGGCCGGTCGGCGTGCGGCGGCCTGTTCGAACGGCCGTTCGTATCGTGGCGCAATGACGTCGCGCTGTTCATGGGCCCCCGTCTGGCCGGCTATTCCGCGGTGGACGTGGAAGACCTGACCGAGGTCGATATCCGATCCCACCGGCTGATGGCCGCGCATCTGACGGTGTACCGGGATCGCGCTCCCGGTTTCGAGGCCGCGTTCATGATGCTGTCGGCGCCGCAAACCGGCGTGCGACACGCCAGGCGGCTGGTTGGCGTGACCCAGGTCACACGGGAAGACTGGCCATCCGGCACCGTCCGGCCGGACGAGATCGGCGTGTCGCCGTCCTTGTCGCCGAAATACCCCGTGGTGTCGGTGCCCTATGGCGCGCTGGTGCCGGCCACGCTGGACGGGCTTTTGGTCGCCGGGCGGGCGATATCGTGCGACGCGACCAGCCATTCGTTCCTGCGCGAAGTGCCGCAATGCTGGATGACCGGTCAGGCGGCCGGCACGGCGGCGGGGCTGGCCGCGGGGTCGGGCGTGCGCGTGCGCGACGTGCCGGCCGGCCCATTGCAGGATGCGCTGAGCCGGCAGGGGGCGATGCTGCGCGCGGCTGTGCCGACCGACACCTGACGCCAAGGCTCCGGCACGCCGGAAGCACCTGCCGTCCATTACCGGTCTCGCCGCTTCGCCGTGATCCGTTCGGCGTTCGGTCCCCGCGGGGGCCGCGATTCAGCCCGGCACGGCGGTCAGCCCGGCGGCGGCAAGGCCGGCCAGCGCCGCAGCCTCATCGTTGTCGGACGTATCGCCAGTGACCCCGACAGCGCCGATAATGCTGTTATCGGTGCCACGGATCAGCACCCCGCCCGGCACCGGGATCAGCGACCCGCCCACCGCGTGCGTGACAGCGGCGATAAAATGCGGCCGTTCCTCTGCCCGCATACCCAGGGTTCGGGATCCAACGCCCATCGACAGCGCACCGTACGCCTTGCCGATGGCGATGTCGGCGCGCCGCAGCGCGGTGCCATCTTCCGCCCCGAATGCCTTCAGCACGCCGCGCGCATCCAGAACGGCCACCGCCATCGGCGCGAAGGCTTTCTGCCGGGCGTCCGCCAGTGCCGCGACGATAACGGCCTGCGCCTTGGCCAGTGTCAGTTCAGTCATTGTGTCTGTCTCCAGTTCGGACGGCTACAGGAATAGCTCATCCGGGTCACCATTGAACATCGCCCGTCCCACCGCCTCGAAATGCGAGTCCCGCGACTGGATTTGCTGCGACAGCGTGTGAATATCGCGAAAGCGGCGCTCGAACGGCGTACCCAAGAAAATCGCCGATGTGCCAGCGGCCTTATAGACGTAGTCGGCTACCGCGACCGCCGTCTCGATCGCATGGGCGCACCCAAGCCGCACCCGGAGCCGGGCATTCAGATCGATCGGGGCGGTGTCTCTGGCCGTGGTCCAAATATCTTTCAGGATATCCGTCAGCCAGCCGCGCGCGGCGCCGATCCGCGCTTCCTGGCGGGCGACGCCGGCCTGGACGACCGGGCTGTCGGCGAGGCGTTGCAGTCCGCGCGGCACTTTTTCGCAGGCCAGGGCGGTAAACGCGTCCAGCATCGCCGAGGCGATCCCGGACGCAACGGCACTGACGCCGACCGCATACAGGCCCTGCATGGTGAAGGCATACAGCGGACTCGGATCGCGCCGCAGGGATGGGTCTTCGCGGGTGCCGCTGAACGCCTCCGGAACGAACAGGTCCGACACGCGATAGCCCTCGGACGCGGTGCCGCGCATGCCGATGGTATTCCAGTCATGGATCGGCACCGTGTGTTCCTTGCGGAACAGCAGGGTCCGGATCGTTGGCCGTCCGGCACGATTGAGCCGCCGCGATCCGTCCGGTTCGATGACCGGGCAATGCGCGCCCATCCATGTGGCCTGACGGTTGCCGCTGGCGAAATGCCATTCTCCGGTGACCCGGTAGCCGCCGGGTTCGGCGGTCGCGACGCACTGGTTGGGCGGCCCCCAGGCGATCGTCGCACGCGGATCGGCGAAGATCGTCCGCGCGGTTTCCAGCGGAATGAACGGCGCGATCAGCGCGGCGCTGTTGGCGACGAACAAATTCCAGCCAACCGAACCGTCATGGCGGGCGATTTCCTCGATCGCGCGGAAATAGATCCACGGCTCCACCTGGTCGCCGCCGACGGATCGCGGCAGCAGCATGCGGGCCAGCCTGGCATCGTGGATATGGGTCAGCAACGGTTCGGGAATGGTCTGATCGCGCTCGATATCGTCGGCTGCCGCGGCAATTTCCGGACCCAGCGCACGTGCGCGTGCGACGGGATCGATGAGGGCGGAACCGGGGCTGACATGGTTCATGGGACGCTCCCTGCGTCTTGATCCGGCAATTAGCGGCCCGCCGCGCCGGCATTGTCAATCGCCGGACCGGGACCGGCGCGATGCAAAGCCGCGCACGGGATGGTTCATTGATCGAAACAGCGGGTTCCGCTACCTATCGGTCGCATGCGCCCATTGCCGGTTTTGAGTGCGATCTTCATGACCTCGGCGGCGCCTGTGTTCGCACAGGTCACCGTCGATTTGCATGCTTTGCGGGCGCTGCCGGACCATCCGGCGGCCGTCCAGCCATCGCATCCGCCACGGCCCTCGCCCCAGGTCGCGGCTCGCCCTGCCCCTGCTTCCACCGCGACAGCCCCCACTGGGACTTCCCCCACTGGGACTTCCCCCGCTGGGACTGCCCCCACTGGGACTGCCCCCACTGGGACAGCCCCTGGGGCCCCACCCGCCGCGGGCACGCCAGTAGCCGCTGTCACACCCGCACAGCCCGTTCTGCCCGACAATGCGCCGGTAACGGCAACCATCGCGCCTGTGGTGCCGCAGGCGCCGCCGCCCGGTGCCCAGCCGCCCAATCCGCCGCCAGTGTCCGAAACGGCCGCGACAGTCGCCAGCCCAACCACCGCCGGGTTGCGGCTGACCTTCGCGCCCGGCGAGTCGGCACTCAGCCCGCCGAGTAACGCGTCCGTGAAGGAGTTGGTGGCGACGACGCCGCTGGCCGACGATACAACGTTCAATGTCCTGGCCTACGCGCCCGGCACGGCGGACGATCCTTCGACCGCACGACGGGTTTCATTATCCCGAGCGATGGCGATTCGCGGCGCGCTGGTCGCCGCGGGCGTTCCCTCGGCGCGGATTTTCGTGCGCGCCCTGGGCGACCGGGCTGGCGATGGGCCGTCCGACCGGGCGGACATAAGCGTAACCGGTGCCAACGCACCGGCCACTTCGGCGGCAAAGCAATGACCAGGCCGTCCGGCTATCTGATCCGCATGGTGGTATTTCTGGTGGCGGTTGGCATCGTCGCCGGTCTGCTGTCGCCGGTGCTGATCACCGCGTTCGGCAACAACCCTGGCCTGAACAGCCTTATCCTGCTGATCCTGGCGCTGGGGATCGCCTGGAATCTCAATCAGGTGCTGCGGTTGCGGCCCGAGGTGGTCTGGCTGGAAACTTTTCAGACGTCCCGCAGCCGACTTGCCGCGCTGCCGGCGCCCAGGCTGCTGGCGCCGATGGCCAGCATGATGGCGATGCGCGACGGGCGCACTGGCAGCGAAACCCGCCAGTTCACCTTGTCGGCCACCGCCATGCGCAGCCTGCTGGACGGTATCGCCTCGCGGCTCGACGAAAGCCGCGAGCTGTCCCGTTACATGACTGGCCTGCTGATCTTCCTCGGGCTGCTGGGTACATTCTGGGGCCTGCTCAAAACCGTTACGTCGGTGTCCGACGTCATCGGTGGCATGTCGCTGGGCAACGGCGACATGAATTTGATGTTCGAGCAGTTGAAGTCCGGCCTCGCGAGGCCCCTGGCCGGCATGGGCACCGCCTTCTCGGCCAGCATGTACGGCCTGGCCGGCGCGCTGGTGCTGGGATTTCTCGACCTGACCGCCGGTCAGGCACAAAACCGATTTTTCAACGATCTGGAGGAATGGCTGGCCGGCCTGACACGGCTGTCGTCCGGTGTGCTGCCGGAAGGCGAAGGATCGGTCCCGGTTTATGTCCAGGCCCTGCTGGAACAAACCGCCGAGAACATGGAAAGCCTGCAACAGGTCCTGACCCGCGACGAGGGCAACCGCGCCCAGGTCAATCAGGCGGTGATGACACTGAACGAACGGCTGGGCGCGCTGGCCGATACCATGCGGGCCAACCAGCATCTGATGCTGCGGATCGCCGAAAGCCAGACCACCCTGGGCCCGGCCATGCAACGACTGGCCGAACTGCAAGGCGGCGACGAAGTCAGCCGCGGCCATTTGCGCAACATCGAGCTGGCGCTGCAGCGGCTGCTGACGGAAACCGAACAGGGCCGGTCGCGTGCCACGGCGGAGTTGCGGGGCGACCTGCGCCTGCTGACCCGCACCGTCGCCGCCCTGGCCGAACCGCAGCGGTAGCCGGTCATGGCAGCGCGCATCCGCAGGCATGGCGGCAACGGACTGGATGCGTGGCCGGGCTATGTGGATGCGCTGTCCACACTACTGATGGTTATCATCTTCGTTCTGCTGGTGTTCGTGCTGTCGCAGGCCTTCATGACCGTGGCACTGTCCGGCCGCAGCCACCAACTGGACAAGGCCAATCAGCAACTGACCGCGCTGGCCGAACAGTTGTCGCTTGCCCACGGCCAAACCGCCGCGCTGCAACTGTCGGTATCGCAACTTGGCAAGGATCTGACGGCGCGATCCGCCGAACGCGACCGGCTGACGTCGCAACTGCGCGATGCCACCCTGGCGATCCAGGCCGCGACGGCGGCGAACGCTCGGCTGACCGCCCAACTGACCGATACCAGCGGTCAGGCCGCCACCACGCAGGCGCAACTGGCCGATGCGGAAAGCCAGTTGGCGGAGATGAAAAGGCAGATCGCCGGCCTGGACCGAACGGTTGCAGCCGATAAGGATACGTTGCAGGCGAAACTATCCGATCTGGTAGCGCTGGCCAATCAGGCCAGGGCACTGGCGGCGTTGCGGGACGATCTGGAAAAGCAGGCACAGGACGCCGCCGCTCGGGCCATGACCGAACAACAGCGGCGCGCGGCGGTCGAAGCCCAACTGGGCGACGAGCGAAAGCTTGGCGATAGCGCGCGGGCGCAAATCGCGCTGCTGAACCAGCAGATCGATCAGTTGAAAAGCCAACTTTCGTCGATCGCATCCAGCCTGGAACTGACCCAGCGGGAGGACAAGGACAAGGATGTCCAGATCGCCAATCTGGGCCAGAAACTGAATGTGGCACTGGCGGCGAAGGTCGAGGAATTGCAACAGTACCGCAGCGAGTTTTTCGGCAAACTGCGCACGCTGCTGTCCAGCCGGTCCGGCATCACCGTGGTCGGCGACCGGTTCGTGTTTCAAAGCGAAGTCCTGTTTCCCGTGGGCAGCGCGGAGCTGACCCAGGCGGGCGTGGCCGGAATGACGACGCTGGCGGTGACGATCAAGGACGTCGCGTCGCAGATTCCTCCCGATCTGCACTGGCTGTTACGCGTCGATGGGCACACCGATCCGCAACCGGTGAAGGGCGGCGCCTTCGCGTCCAACTGGGAATTGTCGGCGGCGCGCGCGATTACCGTCGTGAAGCTGCTGATCGCCGATGGCGTGCCGGCCGACCATCTGGCCGCCACGGCGTTCGGGGAATATCAGCCGTTCGGCGCGGGCGACACACCGGACGCCTATGCCAAGGACCGGCGGATCGAACTGCGGCTGACCGACCGCTAGGCACGTCGTGCATGGCTGGGGCCGATCCGGATGAGGCAGAATGCTGGTCGGGAACGGTGAGGTGCTGGGTCTATGCAAACCCGGCGCGGATGAACGACCCGCCACGCTATCGGTACAGGCGACCGGGCCAAGCCTCGATCAGGGGCAAAACTGACCAGCTGCGATATTGTTTCAAATTTGTAACAAAATAAGTTCAAAAAAGTGCGGTACCGCGGAACATCGTCAAATTACGCCAAACACCCCGGCGACAGACTGCCACCGGGGTGTTTGAACAGATTTACCTGCGTCCAAAGCCGGTTTCAGTACTCGTCGCGGTGGCGCCCTCCAAGCGCACCGGCAACCATCGCGATGAAAGCGCCGACGATCATCGAAAAGCCGGTGTAAAGCGCGAGCGACGACGCCGCCTTGCGGGCAGCGTCCGCCGCCTGTTTGGCTTTGTCGATCGCCTGTTTCTCCTTGGCGATAACCTCATCCACCCGCTTGCCCGCGTCGGCCGGAGATACGCCCGCCCGAGCCGCGACCAACTGAACCAGGTAGTCGTGGTCCGTTGGACTAATATCGCCGGACGCGGCGGTCGCCAGGATCCGGCCGGCCTCGGCCTTTGACTCCGCGGAAGAGTCCTGCGGCGAAGGCGCGGCTGGCCGGAAAAGCGAGTCCAGCAAAGACCCGTTCGGATCGCCCGCGGAACTCGCCGCCAGCTTCGACGCGCCGCCAGCGGCCGAAGACACGGCCGACATCGCGGCATGCCCGGTGGCGCCGCCGAACGACGTGGCGCCGGAGGTCACGATCGCCACGATAAACAGCGTAGCCACCGCCCAGGCAACGAAGCCGCATGCCGTATCGCGGAACAATACCTCTTTTGGTGCGGTGCCGCTCCAGCCCGATCGCAGGCGCCCGGCCAGATAGCCGCCGAAGAACGACGAAATCCATTGCACGACGAGTAGCCAGATCGCGGCGAGAACCGTGAAGGTTGTCGCCGAGGGATTGTCGCCGCCGAACGGCGAGACCGAAGCCAGACCGAAGCCGGATCCCAGGGCCACCAACAGGATGGTGACCGCGGTTGCGACCGCGGCCCCTCCGAACACCGGACCCAACGCGATACCGGATCGAACCTGGTTCGGCTCCGGACCGATTGGGACGGGGGACATCCGGGCGCTCAATGGAAGAACAGAATAAGCAGCAGGATAATCGGAATCGGTATGCCGATAAGCCAAAGCAGGATGGGCATCGGTGTTCTCCAGTGGTTTGTGTGACAACGGCGATCCGGCACGCGATGGACACTGTCGAAACGTTCATCCAGATGTGCCGGCACGATAACGTCCGGCGTAGCAAACGGTTTGGCATATCCGTTTGAAAGGCATGACATCATCCCCGGACTCTGCATGCCGCCGCGATAGGGAACCCGTTTCAGCGCCGGGCGTTTCAAATAAGCGTCCAAAAAGGACGGTCACTTTCAAGAGAGGGAATACTATGCCGAAGACCAGTCATCACGAGGCAGCAGAACACCACGAGAAGGCGGCACAATCCCACCGCGGCGCCGCCGAACATCACGAAAAGGGTGACCACGCAGCCGCTCAAAAGCACGCGGCGGAGGCTCACGGCCATTCCGGCAAGGCGCATGAGTCATCGACCAAGGCGCACGGCAAAAGCACTGAACAGGCGTCAAAGAAGGCATAGGCAGCCGCTCGGATCGCATGCGCCGATCCAGGCCGGGTATAACAACCCGGCCGCTGCCGGCGCCGCATCGGTCACGGCGCCCAGATGCGTTGTTGCCGAGCGGCGGACGCACCCTAATTGCATCGGTCGCGCGAACCGCTTATGACGGAGATGGGTCGCGGGTGTAGTTCAATGGTAGAACGGCAGCTTCCCAAGCTGCACACGAGGGTTCGATTCCCTTCACCCGCTCCAGCAGCCTCATCCATCGCCCGGCGGATGCAGCCACCGGATCGCCGGACCGCGGTGCAACTAACCGTTATCGTGCGGCGATCGACGGCCGGTCTTTTGCAGCGGCCCACGAATCCAGACATCCGGCGCTGCGGCGGCGATAGACCACGAGGCCATCGAACGATACGATCGGGCGATAGCGCGACCAGACACGGGCGAAAGCGGGATCGGCCGCGCTGAGAACGTCGATGTATTTCATCGTTTCCCGCGTATCGACAACGGCGATGTCGGGACAACCGGCGATAAAATCGTGCGTGACCCAGCGGGCGACCGGCCATTCCCGGGTGGCGGACGGATCGAACCCCGCCCGCCACGCCTCGCCCTTCAACGCCCACATCGAATCGAAGCGCGATGCCCACGTCACCCCGGTTTCGTTCACCACGGGAAAGCCCAGCGCGATCCATTCGGAAAAGGCGACATACGTCCTGGCGTGTTCGGCGTGGATGATCTGCTCCAGCCGGTCCACCGCGGTTTGGCGCGGCATGACCGCGCCGGCCGCTTCCGGTTCCAGGCGTTGAATGGACGACGCGACGAACACCGCCACCGCGAGGCAGGCAACCGCCGAGGGCCACTGCGACCAGCGCCGCCAGGGCATGGGTTCGGCGGCGATCCAGGTCAGCAGGGCCAGCACGGTCGCAATCGTGGCCGGCAGGCGATGGTAGTACCAGTCCTTGCCGTCCAGGAAACAAACCACGGTTGCGGCGGCGGCGAAGGTCGCCAGAACCGCCATCAGGCTGTCTTCCCTCAGGCGGTGGCGGCGCAGCCACAGCAGACCGGACGTCGCGGCCAGTCCGGACAGCAGCAGCGTGCTATCGCTCAGCAGCGTGAAAAATGGCACGTCGGTCGCCCCGTATAAGGCGAGTGCCATCGGCACGGCGTTCCGTAAATAAGCCGGGCACACGATCGCCACCAGCCCGGCATAGACCGCCAGCGCCGCGAACGCCGACAGCGGCATGATCCGCCACGGACGCAGGCCCCGGGTCAGCGCCAAACATTCCAGCACCGCGAAAACAGCCGCATAGCGTGGCTTCAGCGCGCATCCCAACCCCGCCAGCACTCCGGCGAACAGAAGGGTGGCCACGGACGAAAGCGAGACGGCCCGATGGGGCGGACGATCCAGGGAACGGGCGAACAAAACCAGATAGGGAAGGAAAGCGGCGGTCAGCAAATGTTCCCGCTGACCCAGGTCTGCCGCGGGCAAGATTAGCAGAACGGCGCCAATGGCCGCGAACACCGGCATCCATGTGGCGAAAATGCCCCCTCGCTCGCGCAAAAGCATCGCCGTCCACCATGCGCAGCCCAGCACGAGCGCGGCAAAAAATGGCATCGCGGCCGAACCCGCACCCACGCCCAGCCACCGGGCGAGTCCCAACGGGATGGCGGAAATCCAGATAATCAGCGGCGGGTTGACCTCGACCACGTCAATATATAGTTCGCGCCCGGCCATCCATCGGCGGGCCACATAAAGCAGCCACGCAATGTCGTCCTTCAATGGGCCGCGCACCGCGATGAACAACACAACGGTCAGGACGGACAATAAAAAAATCAGGCTGATGGCGGACACCGCCGGCCTGGCAATTTGGACCGCCGGGCGAGGCGCCCGGCTGGAAACTAATGTCATCGAGGCTCGATCTGGCGGGATAGGCGGGAAACACCGCACAGGGTGTTGCCACATCGTTACAGCAGGGCCAAGTGGTTAAATCATGGCACGGTTTCGCCCGTCGCCTAAGGCAACGCTGGCAAATAAGTGCGTCAGCACGCCAGCAAAGTTGCCGTGCAAAACATAAGCTTAGGGCATGCCCGATACTGCAATCGGAAGCGATAATTGTTGGGCATGGCCTAAGGACGATCAGTGCTGCAACAGCGCCGCGATCCGCTGGGCGACCACGGCCTGGGAATACGGCTTCTCGATGAACCGTTCACCCGATTCCGGCGGCAGGCTGCGGCCCCCCGCATAGCCGGACGTCAACAGCACCGGTACGCCCGGATGATGGGTGTGAACCCAGTCCGCCAATCCGAGGCCGTCCATGGTCCCCGGCATGCGTATGTCGGTGAACACCAGACTGACCGCCGCGCCGGACGACATCGCGGCAATCGCCTCCACCGCGTTGGCGGCCTGGACGACATGATAGCCGCAATCGCGCAAAAATTCGGCGACCGGCATCCGCACCATCGTTTCATCCTCAACGACGAGCACCGTATGCATGCCGCCGCGTTCCCCCAGGTTAGAACCCTGTATCGCCGTCAAAATCTGCATACCGCCAATGTAAGCCAGACTGTCGCCCAATAGATGGTTACGGTGCGACACTTTGCTGTGAAGCGGCGCGATCCGGGCGTTCATCCCGGTGGCGTTCACCCGCATGTGTTCGCGGCTTTGCCGGCAAAGCGCGAGCAACATCGTCGAGTTCATGCTGTTCGCGCCGGATTGCCTCCGCCCGGCGTTCGGCCTCGCGCTCCGACATCGATTGCACGACCGACTCGGACGCCGTGCGCGCCGCCGCGAGGCGATCGCGTCCGGCTTGCGAAACACAAGCGGCCGCATCGGCTTCCAACACCAGGGTTCGGCGATCCGCGAGCCAGGCATCCCGCCGGACGGGCGCGAGTTCGAGAAACCGATATGCGTCGTCCCAGCCGGCCGCCGCGTCGCGATCCCGCAGCATGGCATCGTCGAGCGCCGCGATCCGGGCAGCGATAGCCGCTTGCTCCGCCACACAGCCTGCCAGCGTTCGGCGTTCGGCTTCAACCGCATGGCGCCGCACCGTCAACAGCACCCGCATCGGATCGCGCGCCATGGCTAACCCGCCAGTGCCCGGTCCAGGCCGGCGAACGAGTCATCGAACCCCGAAGCCTCGCCGGGAGCCTGCCGCAAGAAATCCTCGATCGCCGGGGTTAGCCGCAAGGCCTCGTCCACCGCCGCATCGGTCCCGATCCGGTACGCCCCCAGCCGGACCATATCGGCCATCTCGCCATGCAGCGACAGCACGGCCCGGGCACGCCGGATCGTCGCGGTCTGGGCCGGGCCGAGGCACGACGACGCGAGGCGGGACAGCGATCGCAGCACATCGATAGCGGGATACCGGCCCGCCTCGGCGATTTTACGGTCCATTACGATATGGCCGTCCAGGATGCCACGCACCGCATCGGCCACCGGTTCGTTGTGATCGTCGCCCTCCACCAGCACCGTGAACAGCCCGGTGATCTGGCCCGCTCGGCCGTCCGCCAGCACTGGTCCCGGCCCCGCGCGTTCCAGCAACCGCGGCAGTTCGGCGAATACGCTGGGCGGATACCCCCTGGTCGCGGGCGGCTCGCCCAGTGACAGCCCGATCTCCCGCAGGGCCAGGCAAAACCGGGTCACGCTGTCCATCAATAGCAGTACAGACAGACCCTGGTCGCGAAAATGTTCGGCCACGGTCATCGCCGTGTAGGCGCACTGGCGCCGCATCAGCGGCGGCGAATCCGATGTCGCCACCACGACCACGGATCGTGCCATTCCATCCGGACCCAAATCGGTCTCGATAAAGTCGCGCACCTCGCGTCCACGCTCGCCCACCAAAGCCAGAACAACAACGTCGCACGCGGTCCCGCGCGTCAGCATCGACAGCAGGGTCGATTTGCCGACGCCAGATCCGGCGAACAGGCCAAGCCGCTGCCCTTGGCGGCAAGTGGCGAAGCAGTTCAGCGCGCGCACCCCAAGATCGATGCGCGGGCCGGGTCGCGCGCGCGACGTCGCCGCCGGCGGCGATGCGCGGGTCGGCCTGGGCGTGGATCCGCCGGGCAAAATTCCCGCCTGGTCGAGCGGGTTGCCCAACGGATCGATGACCCGGCCCAGCCAGGACGATGCAACGTCCAGTGCGGTATTGGACCCCAGCCGCCAGTAGGCCTTGGCGCCGTGGGCAAGACTGTCCAACGAGCCGTAGGCCATCGCCTGCAGGGCGGTTTCGCGAAAGCCCGTCACCTCGGCCGGTACGAGCCGTCCGTCGCGCATGCGCAACGCCAGTCGGTCGCCGATCGCCGCCAACCCGGTCAGCCCTTCCACCTCGGCGACGAGGCCGATCAGATTGGTGACGGTGCCGCTGATCTGGGCGGCCGCGACATGGCGTAACCGGACGCGGCAGGACTCAAGGCATTCTGCGAGATTTGTTTGTGTCATTGGTATGTTTTTATATCAATAATAGTATTGTTCTTTATTCATTCGCTTCATCAGGGCGCACGATAGCGGATTTTCGTCAAAAAAGCACCTTTGAGTTGAAAAACTTTTAGCAAAAAACACGCTATGGTGGTATAAGGCTATTCACATTTTGTTAAGGAGAGGCCGCATGAGGGTTTTGCTGGTCGAAGAAGATTTAATCGCGGCGCGCGGGATAACGCTGATGCTGAAGGCCGCCGGCGCGGTGGTGGATCAGACCGACAGCGGGGAGGATTCGCTCGAACTGCTGCGGCATTATGAATACGACATCGTCGTCCTCGATCTGGCGTTGCCCGATATCGAAGGGTTCGAGGTCGTGCGTCGGATGCGGGTTGCCCGCAACGACACGCCGGTGCTGATTCTGTCCGGCCTGACAATGCCGCAGGCCAGGGTGAAGGCACTTGGTCTCGGCGCCGACGATTTCATCACCAAGCCTTACGACAAGGCCGAATTGCTTGCGCGCATGCAGGCGATCGTCCGCCGCAGCAAGGGCTTCAGCCAACCGACCGTGCGGTTGGGGCGGCTGGAACTCAACCTGGACAGTCGCGAGGTCCTGGTGGACGGGCGGAATGTCCATTTGACCGGCAAGGAATATTCGATCCTGGAACTACTGGTACTGCGTAAGGGCATGGTCCTGACCAAGGAAGCATTCCTGAACCACCTTTATGGCGGGATGGATGAACCAGAGGTTAAAATCATTGACGTTTTTGTATGCAAGCTGCGAAAAAAGCTGGCGCGGGCCGGCGCGGGCGGGATCATCGGGACGATCTGGGGGCGCGGCTACATGGTTCGCGATTCCGCGCCTCAGGATGGGTTTACGCCTGTCTTCGAACCCCTGCGCGTTCCACGGCTTTCGCCAGCCGCCTGAGTTCGCGTTGTTCGCCCGGCGACGCCGATGTTCGTTGAATTGCGATGCGATATAGGACGGGATAGTCCATCGCCGCTGTATCCATCGCGTTGCGGGCCGAGCCGGCCAGTCTGGCTTGGGATTGCGGCGCGGGCGATGCCTTTCCGGCCGAACGGCTTTACCGGGTTGCCGATGCTGCCCTTATGGCGATGCGGCCGGCGGGAAGCCGCGGCCGCCGAACACACATCGTCACCACCCGGCGAGATAGAACACTTCCGTGGCCGCCGCGCCCAGAAGCACCACCAGCCAGGGCGGCACGCGCCAGAACACCAGCAGCAGGAAAGCAACCAGCCCAATCCCGAAATCCGCCGACCCTTGAATGCCGCTTGTCCACACCGGGTTATAAAAGGCTGCCAGCAGCAGCCCAACCACAGCGGCGTTCACCCCCCGCAAGGCGTTTTGCACGCCGGACCTGCCGCGCAGCGTATCCCAGAACGGCAGGACGCCTATCAGCAGCAGGAACGACGGCACATAGATCGCCACCAGACAAATCATGCCGCCAAGCCAGCCATTCGGGGCCGGCCGCATCGCCGCTCCTAGATAGGCGGAAAACGTGAACAACGGTCCAGGCACCGCCTGCGCCGCGCCGTACCCGGCTAGAAAGCGGTCATCGCCGATCCAGCCAGGCGCCACGACCGATTGCTTCAACAACGGCAGAACCACATGCCCGCCGCCGAAAACGAGCGAGCCCGAGCGGTAAAACCGTGCCGCCAGGTCGGCGGTATGGCTGCCGCTCAGCGCGGCGAACAGCGGTAACCCGAACAGCAACACACCGAACATGATAAGCACCGTCACGCCAAGCGGCCGTCCGGGCGTTTTGAAACTGGGATGGGAATGGATGGTTTTGGGCGGCTCGTTTATCCCCACCCATCCGGCCAGGGCGCCGATGGCGATGGCCGCGATCTGTCCGGTGGACGATGGCAGCGCGATCGCCAGCAAAGCGGCACCCACGGCGAGCGTGACCCGTTGCCGGTCGGGACAAAGGTTTTTTGCCATGCCCCAAACCGCCTGCGCCACCACCGCGACCGCGACGATTTTAAGCCCGTGCAGCCAGGGCGCATGCTCCACATTTCGGGTCCGGCCGACGCCATAGGCGAACAGGATCAGCGCCAGGGCGGATGGCAAGGTGAACCCGCACCAGGCCGCCAGCCCACCCGGCAGGCCGGCACGCAGAATGCCTAAACTAACCCCGGTTTGGCTGCTGGCCGGACCCGGCAGAAACTGGCACAGCGCGACGATATCGCCATACGTGGCCTCATCCAGCCACTTGCGCCGTTCGACGAACTCGGCCCGGAAATATCCCAGATGCGCCACCGGCCCGCCGAAGCTGGTGAATCCCAACCGCAGAAACGCGAGAAAAACGTTCCTGACCGAAGCGGCATCGGCGTACGCCGGTTCCGCGCCGTCATGTGTCCGGTCGCGATCTTGCAAAGCCGGGCGATCCAGCGGATCGGTCATATCCGGCCGGACCCGGCGGGTAGGTATCGGCCCTTCGGGCCACTAAAGGCTATATTCCGGCACAGGGCCGTGCCGCGCACGCGCCAACGCATGCCGGCAGGATTTAATCGTTTGCACATCGAGTTATGATAGTATCGGATGCCGGTAGCGGCAATTGGATTTAGGCCGATGGCTATCCGTTATCGCGGACACGCCCCGACGGACGGCATCGCGGGAAACGCGAAAGTCCGGACGCCGCACGTTCCGCTGGGCGCGGCGATACTCTATATGCGGACGATGACCTTTCCGTTCGTGAAGATGCAGGGCTGCGGCAACGACTTCGTCATCCTCGACGACCGCGCGCGCACCCTTGCCATAACCCCCGATCGCGCCGCCGCGCTGTCCGACCGCCATACCGGGATCGGCTGCGACCAACTGATCGTGATCGAACACGCGGGCGACGCCGCCGCGTTCATGCGCATCTATAATCCCGACGGGTCGGAAGCCGGGGCCTGCGGCAACGCCACGCGCTGCGTCGCCGATATCCTGATGCGGGAAAACGGCCGCTCCGCCGTCGCGATCGCCACCGTGTCCGGCATTCTGCCGGCGACGCGCCTGTCCGGCGGATCGGTTCAGGTCGATATGGGCCCCGCACGCCTGGGCTGGGCGGACGTGCCGCTAAGCCGCCCCACCGATACGCTGCGGCTACCGCTCGCGGGCGAACCCGCCGCCGCCGGCATGGGCAACCCGCACGCGACGTTCTTCGTGGCCGATCTGGATGCCGAACCGGTCGCCATCCGCGGCCCCGCTCTGGAACACGACCCGATCTTTCCCCAGCGCGCCAATATCGGCTTTGCCCAAATCCTGGACGCGGAAACGATCCGCCTGAAAGTCTGGGAGCGCGGCGCCGGGCTGACGCTGGCCTGCGGATCCGGCGCCTGCGCGGCGCTGGTGAACGCGCACCGCCGCGGCCTTACCGGCCGGAGCGCCGCCGTCATCGTCGATGGCGGGCGGCTGGACATCGCTTGGCGTGACGACGGCCATGTGCTGATGACCGGCCCGGCCGTCACCGTCTTTCACGGCGAAATCGCATGACCCTGAATATCCTGACCTTCGGTTGCCGCCTCAACGCCTACGAAAGCGAGGTCATGCGCGGGCTGGCGGCAGAGCGAACCGACACCACGATCGTCAACACCTGCGCGGTCACGGCCGAGGCCGAACGCCAGGCCCGTCAGGCCATCCGCAAAATCGCCCGCGAACAGCCGGACACGCGCATCGTGGTGACCGGCTGCGCCGTGCAGATCGACCCCGCGTCCTGGGCCGGCCTGCCCAACGTGCATCGTGTGCTGGGCAACCAAGACAAGCTGAAGCCGGAAAGCTGGCTGCCGGAGGCTGGTTCGGCGGTTTCGGACATCATGGCGGCGCGGGAAACCGCCGCGCACCTGGTGACCGAATTTGCCAGCCGGTCGCGGGCCTTCGTCCAGGTTCAGCAAGGCTGCGACCATCGCTGCACGTTTTGCATCATACCGTTCGGCCGCGGTCCCAACCGATCCGTGCCGATCGGCGCGATCGCGGATCAGGTTCGCACGCTGGTGGAAAGCGGCTACCGGGAGGTTGTGATGACCGGCGTCGATGTCGCGTCTTACGGGGCGGACCTGCCGGGTGCGCCGTCGCTGGGACAGATGATCCGCCGGGTGTTGCGGGCTGTGCCGGAACTGCCCCGGCTGCGGCTTTCCTCGATCGATCCGGCGGCGATCGACGACGATCTGTGGCGCCTGATCGCGGAGGAACCCCGGCTGATGCCTCATTTGCATCTGTCGCTACAGGCCGGCAGCGACCTGATCTTAAAGCGCATGCGCCGCCGTCATTTAAGCGCCGGGGCGATGGCGGCGATCCGGCGCGCGCGCGATCTGCGGCCGGGGATCGCGATCGGTGCCGACCTGATCGCCGGCTTTCCCACCGAAACCGCCGCGTTGTTCGATGAGACGCTGAATTTCGTGAAGGAAGCCGCCCTGCCCTATCTGCACGTTTTTCCCTACAGCGAACGATCGGGCACCCCGGCCGAACGCATGCCGCCGGTTCCCAAACCTGTCCGCAAGGAACGCGCCGCGATGCTGCGCGCCGCCGGCCTGTCGGAGTTACGGCGCTTCCTCGCCGGTCAGGCCGGGACCATCGTGTCGGTTCTTACCGAAGCCGACCGGACCGGCCATACCGAACATTTCGCCCCGGTCCGACTGGCCCAGCCGCTGACGCCGGGGCAATTGCTGCGCGCGCGCGTGACCGGGTCCACCGGCGATACGCTGCTGGCGGAGGCCGCCTGATGGCCCTTGGTGCTTTTTTCTCACGCCTGAAGGAAGGCCTGTCGCGCAGCACGCAGAAATTGTCGGGCGGCATTACGGCTGTTTTCAAAAATCGCCGCCTGGATGAGGAGGCGCTGGAGGAACTGGAGGAATTGCTGATATCGGCCGACCTCGGCACCGAGGCCGCCCGCCGCGTTATCGCCGCGTTCCGCCGCACCCGCTTCGGCAAGGAAGTGACGGACGAGGAAATCCGGCAAGCGCTGGCCGAGGAAATCGCCCTGATCCTGGCGCCGGTCGCCCGGCCGCTGGAACTCGATCCGGCGCATAAGCCGCATGTGGTGCTGGTGGTCGGCGTCAACGGCAACGGCAAAACGACGACGATCGGCAAGCTGGCGCAAATCTACAAAGATGAAGGTAAGCGCGCGATCATGGCCGCCGGGGATACGTTCCGGGCGGCAGCGGTCGAACAGTTGCAGATTTGGGGGGACCGGACGGGAACGCCGGTGATCGCGGGGGGCCAGAACGCGGATTCCGCTGGGCTGGCGTTCGATGCGCTGACCAGGGCGACGGCGGATGGCGCCGATGTGCTGCTGATCGACACCGCCGGACGGCTGCATAACAAGGCCGCGCTGATGGACGAACTGGCGAAGATGATCCGCGTGCTGCGCAAGCAGGATCCAACCGCGCCGCATTCGGTGCTGCTGGTGCTGGACGCGACCACGGGACAGAACGCGATTCAGCAGGTCAGGGTATTCAAGGAGATGGTGGCGGTGACCGGCCTGGTCGTCACCAAGCTGGACGGCAGCGCGCGCGGCGGCATCGTGGTGGCCCTGGCGGAAGCGTTCGGGTTACCGGTTCATGCCGTGGGCGTAGGCGAACAGGCCGGCGATTTGCGGCCGTTCGATGCGGGCGAATTCGCACGCGGCCTGGTTGGGGGCGAGATCCCGCACTGATACGCCCCGCCGGGCCATCGTGGCATTGGAGTAGGCGATGAAGGCCTCGGTTCGCTCCTGTGGATGGTCCTTGGAGGTGAACCTGGCGCGCCGGAGCAGCTTTCGAATCAGGATCGTGAACCATATGTCGATCTGGTTCATCCAAAACGCATGCTTCGACGTGAAGTGGAAGATGACACGGTGACTGGCATCGCGCGAGTGTGCCTCGCGCGTTGCCATGGCGAAGGACGCCGGACTTGCCCTTCTCGCCGAGGTCGGCGGCGTCCGGTCTGGTTCGGTTACATCGCAGCTAACGACGTCGATGCCCGGGCCGAGGAAATTGTGGCCGCGGGCGGCGCTATTCACAAGGTTCCCCAGGATATCCCCTCCGTCGGTCGGTTTGCCGTGATGTCCGATCCGCAAGGTGCCGTTTTTCTGCTGTTCAAAGCGGTAGGCGAACCGCCCGCGCCACTTGAAATGATGCAGACCGGTTCGGTTTGCTGGAACGAGTTGCACACGAACGATGCCGAAGCGGCGTGGCCCTTCTACGAACGGATGTTCGGCTGGAGCAAGGATGTCGCGCACGACATGGGGCCGATGGGCAGCTACCAGACCTTCAAGACCAGCTTCATGCCATGCGGCGGCATTTTCACGAACACGCAGTCCTCGCCGCATCCTTACTGGCTCTACTATTTCGCGGTCGATGATATCGATGCCGGCGTGGAGCGGGTAAATGCTCACGGCGGCAGCGTGCTATCCGGCCCGCAAGAAGTGTCGGGTGGCGCCTGGGTCATCAACGCCGGAGATCCACAGGAGGGCATTTTCGCGCTCGTTGGTATGAGAAAACGCTGAAACGATTTGCGCCCGCGGAAGGGAGAATGTTCATGAGGCCAGATCTGCCGTTCCGCAAATCAAGAATTTCGCATCGGCAAAATTATCTCAATAAAATCAATTAGATAATTCGCGAATAAGCTGAGAGTTAGCGTTAGTTCCCGACCTACATTTGCCGCTGGCCCCAGTGGACGGACGATTTGTTTTGGAAAATGAGCAAATACCGGCTCAACAATCGCCCCCGCCATAGCGAAAACGTAAACCGGCTCACTGTCCGGGCTTGACACGCACCCCGCATTCGCTTCGGATCGAGCGCTTTCGGAATTGGGGAGAAAACGAACATGGCGCGCGTCGAGATCGCGGTGAAGGGACTGTTCGCGACCCCGGTCGCGGCGGTCGAGGTGCCCGGCGCGGCGGCTTTCAACGCGGAACTGGAACGCACGATCCTCGACCGGCGGGCCGGCACATCCGGCGTGCAGGCATCCAACGCCGGCGGTTGGCATTCCGATCGCGACATCGCAACCTGGGGCGGCGCGCCGATCGCCGTCATTTTGGATGTGGCCAAAGGGGTAGCGACCCAGTTGACCGCGGATCGCGACGGCAAGCCGGTGCATCCGGCCTGGACCGTGCAGGCCTGGGCCAATGTCAACGGTTCGGGCGACGGCAATATCTGCCATTACCATCCCGGATCCTTTTGGTCCGGCACGTATTACGTCGCGGACGGGGGGTGCGCGGCCGATCCGTCGATGGGCGGGGAATTCGAAATGCTCGACCCGCGCGGCCCCGCCCCCGGCATGTACGCACCGGCCCTGAAATTCGCCGGCGAGGACGGCACCTCGGCCGGTAGCGCCGAAACCATCCGGCCGCGACCCGGCCTGCTGATGCTGTTCCCGTCGTGGCTGTATCATCAGGTCCGGCCGTATCGCGGCACCGGACTGCGGATTTCCATCGCGTTCAACCTCGGCATCGCGACCCGCGATGCGTGACGCGGCGGACGCGCCCGGCTTTTCCCGCCGCCAGAACGAAATCGTTGCGCTGCTGCGCGAGGCCGGCCGGGTTACGGTAGAAGAACTGGCGTCGCACTTCGACGTAACCCCGCAGACCATTCGCCGCGACCTGAGCGAAATGAGCGAGGCACGGGTCATAACGCGCGTGCATGGCGGCGCGATTGTCGCGTCCAGCGTGGAAAACCTGGCCTACGACGCCCGCAAACTGGTCGCCCAGCATCACAAGCGCCTGATCGGCGAAGCTGCCGCCCGCCTGATCCCCGATGGCTCGTCGCTGTTCATCAATATTGGCACCACCACCGAGGAAGTCGCCCGCGCCCTGGCCGGACGGTCGGGATTGATGGTCATCACCAACAATCTGAACGTCGCAACCGAACTGTATCGCAACCGCTCGATCGACGTGATTCTCACCGGTGGCAGCGTAAGGCCCACCGACGGCGGCATCGTCGGCGCGACGACCGTCGATCTGATCAGGCAGTTTCGTGTCGATACGGCGGTGATCGGTATTTCGGCGATCGACGAGGACGGCACGTTGCTGGACTTCGACATCAGGGAGGTTCACGTATCGCGCGCGATCCTGGAAAACGCCCGGCGTGTCATTCTGGTAACCGACAGCAGCAAATTCGCCCGTTCCGCCCCCGCGCGGCTCGGTACTCTCGCCGATATCGATGTTCTGGTGACAGATCGCGTGCCCTCGCCCGCCATGACCGCGCTATGCCGAGCGCATGAGGTGGACGTGGTGGAGACAGGCGGTCCGGGGGAAAACGACCAGGACGGCTGATCTTGTTTCGGACGGCCGCTTGCATTTTCCTTTTTTCCTGTCATACGATCAAAACGAGCAAGAAAATGTGCGAACGCACGAACGATTGAGGACGCGGACCAACACGATGGATGCGGCGGGCGACATCTCCGGATACGATCTCGCGATAATCGGCGGCGGCATCAATGGCTGCGGCATCGCGCGCGACGCGGCGGGACGCGGCTTGCGGGTGTTTTTGTGCGACAAGTCCGATCTGGCGTCCGGAACGTCCAGCGCGTCCACCAAACTGGTTCATGGCGGCCTGCGGTATCTGGAACATTATGAATTCCGGCTGGTGCGGGAAGCGTTGATGGAGCGGGAGGTGCTGTGGGGCATCGCGCCGCATATCATCTGGCCGCTGCGCTTCGTGCTGCCCCATCACAAGAAGCTGCGGCCCGCCTGGATGCTGCGGCTTGGGCTGTTTCTTTACGATCATCTGGGCGGGCGAAAGCGCTTGCCGCCGACCCGCACATTGCGGCTGCGCGATGTGTCCGCCGGGGCGATGCTAAAGCCCGAATTCACACGCGCGTTCGAATACTCCGACTGCTGGGTGGAGGATTCGCGGATGGTGGTGCTGAACGCGCGGGACGCGGCGGATCGCGGCGCGACGATCGCCACACGCACTGCCTGCGTTACGGCGGAACGCGCGGATGGCGGATGGACCCTGGCGCTACGCGACGAGATAACCGGGGAGGCCCGGACAGTGCGGGCGAAGGCGCTGATCAATGCCGCCGGGCCGTGGGTCGCCGAGGTTGCCGGGGCGGTGATCCGATCGAACGTGCCGGCGGCGGTTCGTTTGGTGCAGGGCAGCCATATCGTCGTGCGGCGGCTGTACGATCACGATCGCTGCTATATTTTCCAGAACGCCGACGGACGAATTTTCTTCGTCATTCCGTATGAGCAGGATTTTACTTTGATCGGAACGACCGATCAGGACTTCACCGGCGATTTGTCCGACGTGCGGGCCAGCGCGGATGAGATTGCGTATCTATGCGAATCCACCGGGGCCTATCTGCGCAAGCCGGTGACGCCCGATATGGTCGTTTGGTCCTATTCCGGTGTCCGGCCGCTGTTCGACGACGGGTCTTCCGCCGCGCAAGAGGCGACACGGGACTATGTGCTGAAACTCGATGCGCCGCCGGACTCCGCGGCGCTGTTGTCGGTCTTCGGGGGCAAGATCACCACATATCGGCGGCTGGCCGAATCGGCGCTGGCGATGCTGCGGCCGCATTTGCCGGAACGATCCGGTCAGGCGGCGGGCTGGACCGGCCGGCAGGCGTTGCCCGGCGGGGATTTTCCGGTGGACGGGTTCGACGCACAGGTCGCCGCCGCGGTGGCGCGGTATCCGTTTGTCCCGGCCCAGATGGTGCGGCGCCTGCTGCGGGCCTATGGCACAAAAATCCATCGCATTCTGGACGGCGCTACCTGTTATGCCGATCTCGGCCAAGCCTTCGGCGCGGACCTGACGGAAGCGGAAGTACGATATCTCATGCGAATGGAATGGGCACGCACCGCCGAGGACGTTGTCTGGCGGCGCAGCAAACTCGGGCTGCATTTGTCGGCCGGACAGATTGCAGCGGTCGGCCGGGCGATGCAGACCGAAATGGCGGTCGCGCCATGAGCCTCGTGCTTGAAAACATCGTGCTGAAGTCGGGCGCGGACATCGTTATCGACACCGTGTCGTTAACCCTGCGGCGCGGCGTTATGAACGTGCTGTTGGGTCCGACGCTGGCCGGCAAGACCACGCTGATGCGCCTGATGGCGGGGCTGGACCGGCCTAGCGCCGGGCGGTTGTTGCTGGACGACAAGGACGTGACCGGCATCCCGGTACGGAAACGATCCGTGGCGATGGTCTATCAGCAGTTCGTCAACTACCCGAACCTGACCGTGTTCGAGAATATAGCCTCGCCGTTACGGGTGGCGCGTCTGCCCGCGGCCGAAGTCGAATCGCGGGTGCGGCACGCGGCGGCGCTGTTGCGGCTGGAACCGTTGCTGCAACGCATGCCCGCGGAATTGTCCGGCGGGCAGCAGCAGCGCACCGCGATCGCCCGGGCGCTGGTCAAGCGGGCCGATCTGGTGCTGCTGGATGAGCCGCTGGCCAATCTGGATTACAAGCTGCGCGAGGAACTGCGGGAACAATTGCCGCCGATTTTCGCCGAGAGCAACGCGATACTGGTCTATGCGACGACTGAACCGACCGAAGCGCTGCTGCTGGGCGGAGAAACGGCAACGGTTTGGCAGGGTAGGGTCACCCAGCATGGCCCAACG
The DNA here is from genome assembly GCA_021805565.1 of Pseudomonadota bacterium. GTDB lineage: Bacteria > Pseudomonadota > Alphaproteobacteria > Acetobacterales > Acetobacteraceae > Rhodopila. Next base: position 49,304 of record JAJZFA010000013.1, on the reverse strand, counting down.
TCGGAAATTTACCGGTCTCCGCTGAATATCGCGGCGGCTCGGGTGTTTTCCGATCCGCCGCTGAACGAACTGGCGGTCGAAAAGCGCGGTGGCGCGGTTATAACGGCGGCGGGGCGGCAGTTACCGGCAGCGGGCGTGCTGGCCGGACTTCCGGACGGACACTACCGGCTTGGATTCCGTTGCGACGATGTAACGCTGGGTGGGGACGGGACGGGATTTCCCGGCACCGTTTCGGTCACCGAACTTAGCGGGTCGGAAAGTTTCGTTCACGTCGATGTTGGTACGGGGATTTGGGTCTGCCTGGTGCGCGGGGTGCATGACTGGCAGCCCGGCGCGCCGGCCGAGGTGTCGGTCGATATGCACCGGGTGTTCGTATTCGACATCGCCGGCAATCTGGTAACGGGGCGGTCATGACACGCATCGCGCTCGACGGCATCGCCCATTCATATGTGCGCCATCCCCGCACCGACAAGGATTATGCGCTGCGGCCGCTGCACCATGTCTGGGAACAGGGCATGGCCTATGCGCTGTTGGGTCCGTCGGGGTGCGGCAAGACGACGCTGCTGAACATTATCTCCGGCCTGATCATTCCGTCGGAGGGACGGCTGCTGTTCGGCGATCGCGACGTGACACGGTTGCCGACGGAACAGCGGAACATCGCCCAGGTGTTTCAGTTTCCGGTTATTTACGACACGATGACGGTGGCGGAAAATCTCGCGTTTCCGTTGCGAAACCGCAAGATGCCCAAGGCGCTGATTACCGCCCGTGTGGCGGAAATCGCCGCGATGCTGGAACTGACGCCGGATTTGAACCGCCGGGCGCGCGGACTGACGGCGGATGCGAAACAAAAAATCTCATTGGGCCGCGGCCTTGTGCGATCGGACGTGTCGGCTGTGTTGTTCGATGAGCCGCTGACCGTGATCGATCCGGCGTTGAAATGGGAACTGCGATCGAAGCTGAAGGCGGTCCACCGAGCGTTGGATTTATTGATGATTTACGTGACGCACGATCAGACGGAAGCGCTGACCTTCGCCGACCGGGTGGTGGTGATGAATGAAGGACAGGCCGTCCAGATCGGTACGCCGGAGGAATTGTTCGAGCGGCCCGACCACACGTTCGTCGGGTATTTCATCGGTTCCCCCGGCATGAACTTCCTGCCGGCGCGGGTGGAGGGCAATCGTGCTTATGTCGGCGGCAATACGATCGCCTTGGGCGCGGCCTATCCGGAGCTGACGGACGCGGTTCAGATCGGGGTGCGGCCGGATTTCACGACACTGACGGATGGACCGGGCCTGACGGTCCAGGTTCGCCGGATCGACGATTTCGGGCGCAAGCGGCTGGCGCATGTCACTTTGGACGGGTTGCCGCTGGTGGCCACGGTGCCGCCCGGATGGGCCGGTGACGGTTCGCAAGCGCGTGTCGGTTTCGACGCCCCCCACGTGCTGGTGTACCGCAACGATGTTCGTGTCGAAGGGGTGGCGGCATGATGGACAAGCCAACAAACAATCGCGCGTGGTTCTTCGTTTTACCGGTTCTGGTGCTGGTGCTGTTTTCCTCCATCGTTCCGGTCATGACGGTGGTGAACTATTCGCTTCAGGACTCGATGGGGGTTAACAATTTCTTCTGGAACGGCGACTCCTGGTTCCGCGATTTGCTGAACCCGGACACCGAAATCGGCGCGCGGTTCGCGGATGCCTTGTTGCGAACCATCGCGTTTTCATTCACCGCGCTGGCGGTGGAGGTGCCGCTGGGAATCGCGATCGCGTTGTGCCTGCCCCGGCGCGGCTGGTCGGTGGGCATCTCGCTGGTGATCATGGCACTGCCGATGCTGATCCCCTGGAACGTGGTCGGCACCATGTGGCAAATTTTCGCCCGCCAGGATATCGGACTGTTCGGCGCGGCCCTAACCGGGATCGGACTGCCCTATAACGTGACGCAGGGTTCGGTGTCCGCCTGGGTCACGATCGTGGTTATCGACGTGTGGCACTGGACTCCGCTGGTGATTCTGCTGAGCTACGCCGGCCTGCGCGCCATTCCGGACGCGTTCTATCAGGCCGCGCGCATCGACGGGGCCAGCCGCTGGGCGGTGTTCGTGAACATCGAACTGCCCAAGCTACAGAAGGTGCTGGTTATCGCGGTGCTGCTGCGCTTCATGCAGACCTTCATGATCTACACCGAACCCGTCGTGGTAACCGGCGGTGGCCCTGGCAGTGCGACCACTTTCCTGTCGATCGATCTGGTAAAAATCGCCATCGGACAGGTCGATGTTGGCAGTGCAGCCGCTATGTCGCTAGTCTATTACATCATCATATTGACCGCCTGCTGGATATTCTTCACCGTCATGACCCAGATCGACCGGCGGGGTGACCGATAATGCGCTCCGTCCTGGCACCCCGTATTTCCCTGGTTATTTATTTGTGCATGCTGATGCTGCCGGTCTACTGGCTTATTAACCTCAGCCTGCGCACCAATACCGATATCATGGCGGGGATGGCTCTTTGGCCGCACCATCCCACGCTGGACAAATACCGGGCGATCTTCGCCGACCCGACCTGGGTGCATGCTTTCGGCGTATCGCTGAGCTATGTCGCCATCAACACTGTCATTTCGGTGACTGTCGCGTTGCCGGCGGCGTACGCCTTCAACCGCTACCGGTTCGTTGGCGACAAACACTTGTTCTTTTGGCTGTTCACCAACCTGATGGCGCCGTCGGCGGTGTTCGCGCTGCCGTTCTTCAACCTGTTCTACGCGGTGGGACTGTTCGATACTGTATGGGCGGTGGCGCTGGCGCATTGCCTGTTCAACGTGCCGCTGGCGGTATGGATTTTGGAAGGCTTCGTCGGCGGCGTGCCGCGCGAAATCGACGAAACCGCGGCGATCGACGGCTATTCGTTTCCGCGGTTCTTTATTCGACTGTTCCTGCCCCTTATCGCCAACGGTATCGGTGTTACCGCCTTCTTCTGCTTCATGTTTTCGTGGGTGGAACAGTTGCTTGCCACCACGCTGACATCGTCCAACGCACTGCCGTTCGCCGCCGTCATGACCCGCAGCTATTCGGCGTCGGGGATGGACTGGTCGCTGCTGGCGGCGGCGGGCGTGCTGACCATGGTGCCGGGCGCGGTGGTGATCTGGTTCGTGCGCAATCACATCGCCAAGGGCTTTGCCCTTGGACGTGTCTAGGGAAGGATCGCATCATGCTCGCCTGGATGGCCTGGACCTGGCAAACAGCCGCCTTCTTCGCGCTGATCGCGCTGGCCCTGATCGTTCTGACGCTGCTGGCGATATATCGGCCAGAGACGCCGCGGACCGGGATACTCCGGTTTCCCACGACACGGGGCGACCGGTTCTTCGTCACCCTGCTGGGTTCGGCGTTTATTTTTGTCTTCTGGATGCGGCTCGGAGGAGGTGCCTTGTGGTACCCGCTCGCCGGATCCGTTGCGTATGGGATCGCGATGTTTCGTTTCGCGTGAACGAAGCCCGGGCATGGTGCTCGGGAGACTGACTGGGAGGGAACAACATGACGACGACACGACGTGGTATTTTGAAGGGAGCCGCCGTCACGGCCGGTACGGCCGCGGCCGTTGGGGGCGGAGCGATCCTGACCTCCACCCCGACCTATGCGCAGCAGGTCGATGCGGCGAAAAAATGGGTGGACTCGGAATTCCAGCCATCGACGCAAAGCAAAGACCAGCAAATGGCCGAGATGGAATGGTTCATCAAGGCATCCGCCCCGTTCAAGGGCATGAAGGTCAGCTGCGTTTCCGAAATTCTCAGCATCCATGAATACGAATCCAAGACCCTGACCAAGGCGTTCGCCGATATCACCGGCATTCAGGTCAATCACGAAATGATGGACGAAGGCCTGCTGGTCGATAAGATCGAGGTCGAGATCCAGTCCGGCAAGCCGATCTACGACTTCTGGATGAACGATTCGGACTTCATCGGTACGCATCCGCGCTACAAGGATATCGTCGGTGGATCGCTGACCGATTTCATGGCGAACGACGGCAAGGACGTCACCAACCCGAACCTCGACTTGAAGGACTTCATCGGACTCGACTTCGCGAGCTTCGAGGGCAAGCTGTACCAGCTTCCCGACCAGCAGTTCGCGAACCTGTACTGGTTCCGGTATGACTGGTTCCAGAAGCCGGAACTGAAAGCACAGTTCAAGCAAAAATACGGTTACGAACTCGGCGTTCCGGTCAACTGGTCGGCGTATGAGGATATCGCGGATTTCTTCACCAACCACGTGAAGGAAATCGACGGCGTCCGCGTCTATGGCCACATGGACTACGGCAAGAAAGACCCGTCCTTGGGCTGGCGCTTCACCGATGCATGGCTGTCGATGGCCGGTTCGGGCGATCGCGGGCTGCCGAACGGCAAGCCGGTGGACGAATGGGGCATCCGGATGGAAAACGGCGTTCCCGTCGGTTCCTCCATCACCCGCGGCGGCGACGCCAACGGCCCGGCGGCTGTCTATGCGACAACCAAATTTGTTGAGTGGCTGAAGAAATACGCCCCGCCGGAAGCGGCCGGCATGGACTTCCTGGAAGCCGGCGCGGTGCCGGGCCAGGGCCATATCGCGCAGCAGGTGTTCTGGTACAGCGCCTTCACCCATGCTCTTTCGGATCCGAAACTACCGGTGATGAACGCCGACGGCACGCCGAAATGGCGCATGGCACCCAGTCCGCACGGGGCATACTGGAAGGAAGGCATGAAGCTGGGCTACCAGGACGTCGGATGCTGGACGATGCTGAAATACGCGCCGATGGAGCGTATCAAGGCAGGCTGGCTGTATGCCCAGTTCTGCGTGTCCAAAACCGTGACGCTGAAAAAGTCCATCACGTCGCTGCATGTGATCCGCGAAAGCGACATCTGGTCCGACGCGATGACCCAACTGGCGCCAAAGGTCGGCGGACTGGTGGAATTCTATCGCAGCCCGGCCCGCAAGCTGTGGACGCCAACCGGCGTCAACGTGCCAGAATACGGCAAGCTGGCGCAGGTCTGGTGGCAGAACGTGTCCAAGGCGATCTCGGGGGAGGCAACACCGCAACAGGCGATGGACGGCCTGGCGCGCGATCAGGATGCGATCATGTCCCGCCTCGAAAAATCCGGCGCTCAAGGCGCGCTCGGTCCGAAGATGAACCCGGAAAAATCCGCCGAATACTGGTATGAGCAGGCGAAGAAGGACGGCAATCTCGCGCCCCAGCGCAAGCTGGCCAACGAAAAGCCGAAGGGTGAAACGATCGACTACGACGAACTGTTGAAGACCTGGGCGGCGACGCCCCGGCCCAGCAAAACCTGATAGGCTGATTGCCAAACGGCCACCCGGTTACCCACGGCTTTTCCGGTCAGATACCGGAAGGCCGTGGGTTGCCTGCCCCGCCAGGGCGATCCTTAACCGGGCGGGGCAGCCGGCTGATCGCCCGGCCTTTTGCAGGGGAACTTAAACGCCATGGCGCGGCATATCCTGGTCATCGATCAGGGCACGACATCGACCCGCAGCATCGTGTTCGACTCGAACGTCGCGCCGGTCGCGACGGCCCAACAGGAATTCGGCCAGATTTACCCACACCCTGGCTGGGTCGAACACGACCCGGAGGAAATCTGGGCCTCCGTCCTTTCCACCGCCAGGAAGGCTCTGTCCGGTGCGGGGCTGACCGCAGCCGGCATCGCCGCGCTGGGCATCGCCAACCAGCGGGAAACGGTCCTGGTCTGGGACCGCCGCACCGGGCGCGCCATCCATAATGCCATCGTCTGGCAAGACCGGCGCACCGCGGACGTGTGCGAACGGCTGGAAGCCGCCGGCCACGGCGAACTGGTCGCCGCCCGCACCGGCCTGCGCCTCGATCCTTATTTCTCCGCCACTAAGATCGGCTGGCTGCTCGATACCGTTCAAGGCGCGCGCGCGGCGGCCGAGGCCGGGCATCTGGCGTTCGGCACGGTGGATAGTTTCCTGCTGTGGCGGCTGACAGGGGGCACCGTTCACGCAACCGACGCCACCAACGCATCCCGCACGCTGCTGTTCGACATCCATCGCGGCGTATGGGACGACGATCTGCTGGCGCTGTTCGGCGTGCCGCGGGCGATGCTGCCCGATGTCCGCGATACCGCCGGCGTGTTCGGCGAAACCGAGCCTGGGCTGTTCGGCGGGGCCATCGCCGTTCGCGGCATGGCCGGCGATCAGCAGGCCGCGTTGATCGGTCAGGCCTGCTTCCAGCCGGGGATGGTCAAATCCACCTACGGCACCGGCTGCTTCGTGCTGCTGAACACGGGCAGGCAGGCCATTGCCAGCAGTCACAGGCTGCTGACCACCATCGCCTATCAGTTCGCCGGCCAGCGGACCTATGCGCTAGAAGGCTCCATCTTCGTGGCCGGGGCGGCGGTGCAGTGGCTGCGCGATGGCATCGGCCTGATCGCGTCCGCCGCCGAAACCGGTGCCCTGGCGGCCGGCGCCGATCCCGCCCAGGACGTGTATATGGTGCCCGCCTTCGTCGGCCTGGGCGCACCGCACTGGGACAGCGAGGCTCGGGCACTGCTGACCGGCATGACACGGGGCACGACGCGCAAGGAACTGGCCCGCGCGGTGTTGGAATGTGTCGGCTACCAGACGAAGGATTTGCTGGATGCGATGCAGGCCGATCTGGGTCCGGCGTGGGACGCGGCGCGCACCGTCATCCGGGTGGACGGCGGCATGAGCGGCAGCGACTGGACGATGCAGTTTCTCGCCGGCATCCTGGCTGCTCCGGTGGACCGGCCCACCTGCCTGGAAACCACCGCGCTGGGTGCGGCCTATCTGGCCGGGATGGCGGTGGGGCTGTATCCAGATCCGGAGACGTTTGCGGCGACATGGTCGGGCGAGCGGCGCTTCGAACCGGCGATGCCGGCCCCGGAGCGGGAGCGAAAATATCGCGGCTGGCAGGATGCGATGGCGCGCACCCTGTTGCGGCCCTAACATCGGCGGAGCATCGCCCTTCCCATGCGCATCGTCTTCCGCTGCGATCCCGCCCTGGCCGCCCACCTGCCCAGGCCCCAACCGGCCAGGGCCGCGCTGCCGAACTGGGTGCGGGCGATGCAGCCGCGTGCGTTTTCGCCTGTGCACGGCCAGGAGGTGCGAACCGTCAAGCAGTGCCCGCCGTTCATCGATGCCATGACCTACGGTTTTGTCATGCCGCTGCCCTGCGATGTTACGGTAACGGATGGCGCGCTGTCATGGCACTGGGACGTCCCGGTGCCATCCGTCCACGCCCATCCGCGGTCGCCGATCAGTTTCCATGTCCCCGAACAGGCTTTGGGCACCCCGTTATACGCGGCCGGCCAGGTGCTGGTGAAATTCAACAGCTTCTGGACCATCGAACTGGAACCGGGCTGGTCGTTGTTCGCGACCCATCCGGTGAACCGCGCGGATCTGCCGTTCCGGCTGCTGACCGGCCTGGTCGATTCCGACCGTTTCAGCGACGTCGGCATTCTGTTCCCCGCGATGTGGACCGACCCAGGATTCAGCGGCACTTTGCCACGCGGCACGCCGGTCGCGCAGTGTTTCGCCGTGCCGCGCACCGTTCCGGACCTGGTCTTCGAATCATTCTCGCCAGAAGCGGCGGCCCGGTACGACGCCACGGCGGACGCCTTGCTGAGCACGCCCGGGGTCTATCGCAGGCGGTTCCGCGCGCGGCGATCACGCACCGAGCGCTCGGCGGAAGGCGGCGGTGTCGAGCCATAGCATCCCGGTCCCGGCGGCGGTCACCGCCTGAGCGATCCGTCCGAACGTGTCGGGGCGGATGTGCATGGCGGTGCGGTAAGCCTGCATCGCCCCCGGCATGTCGCCGAGTCGTTGCCGCGCGATTCCCAGGTTGACGGCGGCCTCGGCGAAGGCGGGCCGTTCGCGCAGGGCGGCCTGGAATGCGGCGGCGGCTTCGGCCTCGTTGCCCAGGTCCTGGCAGGTCAGCCCCAGCGCGAACCAGGCGCCGGAGGCCGATGGGTCCGTTGCGACCGCTTGCCGCAGGGCGGCGCCGGCTTCATCCATCCGTCCGGCATCGCGCAGCAGCAGTCCGCGCCCGAAATACGCCGCCGCCAGGGTTGGGTCGGCCGCCACCGCGCGCGTAAAAGCGGCCAGCGCCGCCTTTGGCTGGTGCTTACGTTGCAGAGCCAGTCCAAGGTGCTGCCAGTCGGCAGCCCGGTCCGCGTGCCGAGCGGCGGTTTGCCTTAGCGCCGCATCCAGGGCTGCGTCATCGTCTGCCGTGCGATTCAGGTCCAGCAGGGCGTGACACAGCAGAAAAGCCGGTTCGGGCAGATCGGGCGCGCGTGCGATCGCTTCATGCAAAAGCGGCACGGCCTGGCCCGGCAGGCCGGCGCCGAGCGCGGCCTGAGCGGCCAGGATCAATGACGGCACATGACCGGGGCGGAACGCAAGACCGCGCAGCATCGTGCGCAGCGCCAGCACCGGATCGCCGGATCGCAGGGCGATGGTGGCCTGTAGTTGCAGTACCGCCGGATCGTCCGGCCGAAGGCGCACCAGTCCGGCACACGATGCGGCGGCGGCGTCCAGGGTGCCGGCATTCAACTGTGCCAGGGTGGTGCGAAACGCTTGCTCGAACCGGGACTGAGACATTGCGAGGGTACCGATGGCTTGGGTGAATTCCGGCGTCCGGCGGCCTTGCCGGCGCTGCGAGCCGGGTCGCCGCGCGCGCGGACGTTACGGCTCGCCGATATTATAGACCCGTACCGGGGTGGTTGCGCTATCCGCCAGCGGCGATCGGTCCGATGATTGACGCGGCGGCGGCGCGTGGCGTGTGTCCGTCCAACAACGACGATGTCGACCTCGGGCCAGACGTTGCCCATCGGTGGTATGACCGCGATTGGGGCCGGTAAGATCGCCGGCCTGGGCAATGCGTCCGTCGCCCTGGCGGTGGAGCAGGTCGCGCGTGACCTCGAGGCCCCAGGTCTTTCGCCCTATGCCCGGCGCCGGCTGCCCGTTGCCCGGCATCGCCCCGCGCGGGGGCTGAAACCCCAGCGATGCGCGAGCGAACATTCCGTGGCGCCGGACACGTCCCAAGCCTGTGTTTGAATCCGCAACCTTGGCGGCGTGCAGCCTCAACTTCTTGCCGATGCCGCCCTTACCGCGCCCGCCTCCGCCCGCTATACGGCATGATCTCAACCGGCCACCGAACCGCCGAACGGATGAACGCCGCCATGTCGCAGCCAGCGATTCAAATGTGCCCGTGCGCAAGCGGCCTGCGCGCCGTCCGCTGCTGCGGCATGAACCCGGCCGCCATGCCGCCGCCGGACTCCTCCCGCCACCTGATGCCGTTGGTGGAACGTGCCGTCGCCGCGCACCGCCAGGGGGCGATCGAACTGGCGGAAAAACTGTGCCTGGACGTGCTGGAACTCGCGCCCGACCGGCCCGGCGCCCTGACCGTGCTGTATCAAATCCGCAAGGACCAGGGAAACCACACGGCAGCCGAGGCGCTGATCCGCCGGGTGGTCGCGCTGGACCCGAACAACTTCGCCGCCACCAATGAATGCGCCCTGTTGCTGCTGAGCAAGGGCGCGATCCAGGAAGCCGAACTCCAGGCCCGCAACGCCATCCGCATCGCGCCGCAAAATCCCCAGTCGCATAATCTGATGGGCATGATCCTGACCGAGGCTCAACGCCCGCAGACCGGCGAGTATCACTATCGCAAGGTGCTGGAACTCAGCGGCGCCCGAGACCCCATCCTGCTGGCCAATCTGGCGTGGAACCTCAAAAATCAGGGCCGCATGGACGAAGGGCGCACATTGTACCAGGAGTCCGCCGCCGCCGCTCCCGGCATTCGCCAAACCCTTCTCGGCTGGGCCCGGCTGGAAGAAGCCGATCGCAAGTTCGCCGCCGCCGCTGGAATCCTGGACCGGATGGAACAGCAATGGCCAGACGATCCCGCCCTGCTGCTGTCGCGTGCGGTCCTGCTCGGGCGCATGAAGCGCTACGACGAAGCCCTGGCGGTGCTGGACGAACTGGCGAAACTGGCCAGCGACGGACGCCTGGGCCCGCACGAACTGGCTGAAAAAGGTCGGCTGCTCGACCAGATGGGGCGCTACGACGATGCCTTCGCCGCATTCGGGGAAGGCAAGCGGCTGTCGCGCGACATCGGCGGCCAGCACTATCAGGACGAAATCGCCGGCCATCTGCTGGGGCGCCTGAAGGGGTTTTTCACCGCCGGGCGGCTAAATACACTGCCGCGGGCGAACGTTCGCACCGGCGTGCCGCAGCCGGTCTTCGTGCTGGGGTTCCCGCGATCCGGCACCACGCTGATGGAACAGACACTGTCGGCGCATCCCCGCATCGTCGCCGGCGACGAACTGCCGCTGATCGACGACCTGACCGGCCTGATGCCGCGCATGCTGAACAGCCCGCTGGGATACCCCGAGGCGCTGGCCGAACTGTGGATGGGCGACCAGCGCGACGGGCTGGACAATCTGCGCGACTACTATCTGCAAAAAGTCGCGCAAATGAGCATTCTGACCCAGGGTGCGGCCTGGTTCACCGACAAAATGCCGCTGAACGAAACCCATATGGGCCTGATCGCACTGCTGTTTCCGGATGCGCCGCTGATCCACGTGATCCGGCATCCGCTGGATATCATGGTCTCGGCCATGTCCAATCATTTCACCCATGGTTTCTTCTGCGCCAGTACGCTGGAAACCGCCGCTAAACATTATGTCCGTGTCATGGACCTGGTGCAGGCCTATCGTTCCGAAATGGCGCTTCGATATTTGCCGGTTCGTTACGAAGACATGGTAACCAACCAGGAAGCGACCGTTCGCACCGTGCTCGGATTCATCGGCGCGCCGTTCGATCCTGGATGTTTGAATTTTCATGAAAACCAACGATACGCCCGAACCGCCAGCTATGCCCAGGTGACCGAACCCCTGTACGACCGGTCGCGCTTTCGCTATCGTCATTACCGGAAACATCTGGAGCCGGTGATTCCGGTGTTGCGATCCCACATCGAACGCCTCGGTTACACGGTTGAGTAACGAAACCGGATCGCCGCCGGGCCTTACAGTGCCGGAAGCCGGGACCGTCCGGCAGGCAGGTGCGACGATGGTTCCTGTTCCGATGGCGGAACTGTTTGCCATCGCCGCCGGGCAGGAACGCGCGGGCAACCTGGAAGGCGCCGATCGGCTGTTGAACCGCATTCTGGCGGTCGCCCCTGGTCAGCCGGATACGCTGCATCTGTCCGGGATCGTCGCTTTCCGCCTGGGACGACACGAGGAGGCGTTGGCGAAGATGGAGCAGGCGATCGCCCTGGGGGTCGATGTCGCGCTGTATCTGCGCAACATTTGCGAGGTTTACCGGACGCTCAACCGGCTGGACGATGCCGTAATCGCCGCCAAACGGGCAGTGGCCCTGGCACCGAACGATCCGCTTTGCCTGCATAATCTCGCGGTCATTCATTACGAGCGGGTAGAGATCGACGAAAGCATCGATTGTGCCGGCCAGGCATTGATGATGAGCCCGGACCTCGCCGGTGCCCATTTCGCCAGGGCCGAGGCGTTACTGATCAAAGGCGATTGGGCGCAGGGGTGGGAAGAGTACGAATGGCGGTTTCGCATCGGCGGCGCGGCGAAGCTGATGCCGGCGACCGACAAGCCGCAATGGGACGGCACGCCGTTCGGCGATGGGGTGTTGCTGCTGGTGGCCGATCAGGGGTTCGGCGATGTCATTCAGTTCTGCCGCTATATCCCGTGGGTGCTGCAACGTTGCCCGAACGCGGCGGTCGCATGTGCGGCCGAAATGATACCGGTGCTGCGGCAATTCATGCCGGAAGACCGGTTGTTCGTTCGCTGGGAGTCGTGCCCACCGCACAAGGCGTTTTCCGCGCTGTCCAGCCTGCCCAGGCTACACGGCACCCGGGTTGAAAACGTGTTGGCTCCGGTTCCGTACCTGCGTGCCGATCCGGTCCGAGCGGCGGCGTGGGCGGATCGGTTGCGGCGGCTGGCGCCGCATTCGCCGCGGAAGATCGGCATTGTCTGGGCAGGGCGGCCGGCACATACCAACGACCGGCGGCGATCGGCGAAGCTGGCGGATTTCGCGCCGCTGGCGGCTTTACCGGGGATTGCGTTGGTATCTTTGCAAAAAGGGCCACCGGCGGATCAGGCCGGGCAGTATTTCGGGCACGCGCCGCTGGTCAATATCGGGGCGGAGGTGCGCGATTACGACGATACGATGACGCTGCTGACGTGCCTCGATCTTGTCGTCACCGTCGATACATCGGTCGGGCATCTGGCGGCCGCGATGGGCCGGCCGGTCTGGATATTGCTGGCGACCTCGCCGGACTGGCGATGGCTGCTGAATCGCGACGATTCGCCATGGTATCCGGCGGTGCGACTGTTTCGTCAGACGCTGATTCGGCAGTGGAGCGATGTGTTTCAGCGCGTGGCGGCGGCGCTGGTGGAAGGCGGGGGCGGTTCCCTTGTGGCTACGGCCTGACAAGCGGACAGCTTTTACGGCGTGCCAAGTTTTGCTGCCGACGCTGCCTTAAGCAGCGGCAATCGCCAGCCGGCTCGCGGCCCGGGGACGCCCGATCAGCGGCAGCAGGTCGGCCAGATTTGGGCCGGTGTCTTCCCCCGTCAGGGCCAGGCGCAGCGGGCTCAGCAACGCCTCCCCGGTGCGTTCGGTGGCCCGTTCCAGTGCCCCGATCCAGTGCGTCCAGACCGAATTGTCCCACGGTTCGGCCGGCAACAGCGAACAGGCGGTCAGCAGCAGGTCCCGGGCGCCATCGATCACCGGCGGCACGATGGTGCCGGCCACCACGTCCCACCAGCCGCGCGCCTCTTTCAGCAAATCCAGGCGCCCGCGCACCGCCAGCCAGAACGCCTCGGTGGCACCGGCCGGCAGACGATCCGCGACGGCGGCGAAATCCAGTGTGCCCAGCACGCGCCGGTTGATATCGAGCATGCGCGATACATCGAACCGCGACGCGGCAAGGTTGGCCAGATCGAAGCGCCCCGCCAGATCGTCGAGCGACAACGGCAAGTCCGCACCGGTTATCGCGGCGACGATCGCGCTTGGATCGACCCCGTCGTTACGCAGACCGCGCAGCGCGAGCTGGCCGATGCGCCGTCCATACGCCACGCCGGGGTTGCTGTCGTTCAGCGCGGGCAGATGACCGAATGTGACCGGTGCTTTCGATCCGCGCAGCACCTCGAACAGTTCGATTTGCACCGCGGTATTGCCGGCCGCGTCCTCGCCGCGCACGATATGGGTGATACCGGAATCGATATCGTCCACGACACTGGCCAAAACCGCTGACGGAGATCCGTCGGCCCGTACCAGGACCGGATCGGACACCGCCGGCAGCGAGGCTCGTCGCGGCCCCATGATCGTGTCGTGCCATTCCAGCGTCCGGCCGGACAGCTTGAACCGCCAGTGCGGCCGTTTTCCGCCCGCCTCCGCGTCCTGACGCTGCTTGTCCGTCAGTTTCAGCATCGCCCGGTCATAGACCGGCGACTGATTGCGCTTACGGCGGAATTCCTGCTTGGCCTTCAGTTCCTCCGCCGATTCGAAGCACGGATACAGGAATTTTTCGCGCTTCAACCGTTCGATCGTGCGGGCATAAAGGTCCAGTCGGCCGGACTGGCGGAACGACGTCTGCCAATCGATACCCAGCCACCGCAAATCTTGTTCGATGTGGCTGGCATGGCCCGGGCGAGACAAATCCTTGTCCAGATCGTCGAACCGCAGCAGCATCTGACCACCGCTCTGGCGGGCAAACAGGTGGTTGGCCAACGCCACGCGGGCGCCGCCGACAAACAGTTGGCCGGCCGGAGACGGCGCGAACCGGACGCGGGTCATACGTCGTCCTCATCCGGTTCGTCATCGGCGCCGTCGCGCCGTGGGTCGAGCGAACGCCAGTCCCGGTCTTCCCGGCTGGCGCGTGTATCGGCGAAATCGCCCAGTTCGGTGGCACTTTTCCAGCCGCCCTCGCCGGCATCGACAACCACCGCGTCTTCCCCGAACGCGAACCAGGCTTCCAGGACATCCTTGGTGGACATGCCAGAAATCCGGCACCGTTCGACCGAGTCCCGCACATAGCGGCGGGCGAAAGCGTTGGCATGCATGAGGGTATCGAACCCGCCGATGTCCTCGGTGATATTGTCCTGTGCGCCGCCGGACAGATCCAGGATGCGGACCTTCCAGCCGCCGTCGGGTGCAAAAAGGTCGCTCATTGGGCGGCCGGACCGGAATGCGTCTGTTTGCTCATGCCCCAGACTAGGGGGGCTGGGAGGACGAATCAACGGCACGCATCCGCATCGCTGCATTCCAGGGCGCTCGGATACCTGTCTTCCCGCGTCCGCCCAGACGCTACCGCCCCGGCAAACCGCCGCCGCCACCATAAGCCGGCACATTCCAGATCGTGCTGGCATACTCGCGGATCGACCGGTCGGAAGAGAACCATCCGACGTTCGCCGTGTTCAGGATCGACGCTTGCCACCAGTCGTCCGGCCGCCGCCACAGGTCGGCGATGCGCCGCTGCTTCGCATAATAATCGTCGAAATCGGCGCACACCAAAAAATAGTCGTGATGGCGCAGCGAATCGACAAGGCCACGATAGCGGTCGCGGTCGTCGGGAGAGAAGACACCGTCCTCGACGCTCGCCAGTACCTCGGCCAATATGGGCGAGGCGGCAATCGTGTCGGTCGCATCGATCCCGATGGCCCGCCGCGCGGCGACCTGCGCGGCGGTCAGGCCGAAAATGAACATATTGTCCGGCCCGACACGGTCCAGGATTTCGATGTTGGCACCATCCAGCGTTCCGATGGTCAACGCGCCGTTCAGGGCAAATTTCATGTTGCCGGTGCCCGACGCTTCCATGCCGGCGGTCGAAATCTGCTCCGACACGTCGGCGGCCGGAATGACGACCTCGGCCAGGCTCACCGAATAATTGGGCAGGAAGACGATCTTCAGGATATTGCGAACCGTCGGGTCGCTGTTGATCACTTTTGCCACATCGTGGACCAGCTTGACGATCAGCTTGGCCTGCTGATAGCTCGCGGCTGCCTTGCCGGCGAAAATCTTCACCCGCGGGGCCCAGTCGTCCATCGGGCGCGCCCGGATCGCATTATACAGGGCAATTGCTTCCAGGATATTCAGAAGCTGGCGCTTGTATTCATGAATTCGTTTGATGTGAACGTCGAACAGCGCGTGCGGATCGACGCGAATTTCCAGTTCGCGCCGGATCAGGTCCGACAACGCCAGCTTATTGATATAGCGGCTGGCGGCGAACCGTTTTTGAAACGCACGATCGCCGGCCAGCGGCCGAATCTTGGTCAGGGCGTTCTCGTCGTCCAGAATTGCCGGCCCCGCAGCATCGACCAGCAGCCGGGTCAGCCGCGGATTTGACTCATGCAGCCAGCGGCGGAAGGCGATGCCGTTGGTCACGTTGACAATCCGATCGGGAAACAGCCCATGCAGATCGTGAAACACGGTTTCTCGCATAAGGCCGGTATGCAGGGCGGATACGCCGTTGACGCGATGCGATCCCAAGAACGCCAGATGGCTCATGCGCACGCGCCGCCCCTGGTGCTCGTCGATGATCGACACGCTGGACAGAAGCGCGTCATCGCCGGGGTGTTCCTTCCGCACCTCCCCCAGATGCAGCGCATTGATCAGATAGATAATCTGCATATGGCGCGGCAGCAGGCGCTCCATCAGCGGAACTGGCCAGACTTCCAGCGCCTCCGGCAGCAAGGTGTGGTTGGTATAGCTGAAAGTCGCCCGCGTCATCCGCCATGCCTCCTCCCAGGGGATCTGATGGAGGTCGAGCAGAATGCGCATCATTTCGGCGACACCGATGGCCGGGTGGGTGTCGTTTAACTGGATCGACGTTTTGTCGGCCAGATTGCCGATATGACCGAACGCCTTGATGTGCCGGCGCACAAGATCCTGCAACGATGCCGATACGAAGAAATACTCCTGGCGCAGCCGCAGTTCCTGTCCGGCGGGAGTAGCGTCGGACGGGTACAGCACCTTGGAAATTGACTCGGCCTTCACCTGTTCCGCCAGCGCGCCGGCATAGTCGCCCTGGTTGAACGCCTCCAGCCGCAACGGATCGGCCGAATGCGCCGACCACAGCCGCAGCGTGTTGACGCGGCGGCCACGCCAGCCGACCGACGGCGTGTCATAGGCCACGGCCTCGATGGTTTCGGCGGGATGCCACACATGGCGCACCGCCGCTTCTGAGATCGCCACCGCCTCGATCGAGCCGCCGAAGCCGATCGGATAATTCACCTCCGGCCGGTGGAATTCCCATGGGTTGCCCAGGGCCAGCCAGTCTTCGGGAAATTCCTGCTGCCAGCCGTTTTTCATCACCTGCCGAAACAGCCCGTGCTCATAGCGGATGCCGTAGCCGTGCGCGGGGATGTCCAGCGTCGCCATGCTTTCCATGAAGCACGCGGCCAGCCGCCCGAGTCCGCCGTTGCCGAGTGCCGCGTCCGGTTCCAGTGCGCGCAACGTGTCGAGATCGACTTCCAGCGCCGCGAGGGCCGCCCGCATTGTACCGAGCGTGTTGAGATTATTGAGATTGTCGAACAGGAGACGGCCGATCAGAAATTCCAGCGAAAGGTAATAAACGCGCTTAGATCCGTTCTGATACGCCGATTCGATGCCGGCCAGCCAGCGATCGACGATCCGGTCGCGCAGGGCGAACGAGGTTGCCATGAGCCAGTCCCGGCTGGTCGCGATCGCCCTGCGCTTGCCAACCATATACATAAGTTTGTCGAGGATCGCGGCCTGCAAAGCCGCGACGTCTCCGGCATCGCTTACCGGGTCATGGGCTGCCGCTTCATTTTCGGATTGGTCGGTCGCGTCGATTTCAAGCGCCACTCTGGATACCTTTTCATAATCTAGGCCGCCCCCAGGAAAGCATGGTCGGGGCGCCGTATTCAATAATTTGCAGCGCATCGGGGCATGCGACCTGGCTGGGTGCGTCTGTTTTGCCCATGAAACCCCCGGATATGGCGGAATTAGGAGCGCCTTCACATCTTATTCGGATTTCTTGTCCACAATTTGCGCGGTTGCCGTAGCCGGCGGACCAAAATACACCAAAATCCGACCGCTCGGAGGCCAGGCCCGCATGACCGCATCCCGCCAGGTTACGGCCGCCACGACCGCCCCTAACAATACAAGAACGGTCAAGACCCAAACCGCCATCAATCCGGCCGGTGGCCCGTCGAGTGCGGCGGCGGCTGCAAGGCGATCCATTGCCTGGATGCCCGGCACCGGTTCCGAAGCAGCCACCGTCCGTGCCGGTGCCGGATACCCATGGTCCGGTTCCGGTTCAGGCGCCGCCGTGGCCGCAGCATCCACGCGGGCCGGTTGCCATTCCACCCCGCAACGGGCGCAACGTACCAGTTTGCGCGCGACCAGCCGGACCTCGGGCACATTGTATTCGGCGGCACAGCCTGGGCAGTCGATCCGCATGGAAACCCGTGGTGAAAGAGCGTGCAACCGCTTGTTGAATCATTGGGATACTAGACCGGATGGACCGCTGTCCGAAAGCCTTTCAGCCCTGACACGGCGAAAATGCAACCGGCGATGCGGGTGGAATGGCAAGAACCGTCCGGGCCGGGTAAGTTGACGGTATGCTGAGGTTCGAAGCCGTCGGGTTGCGCTATCGGTCAGGTGGGGCGCGTGCGGATTCGGCCGCGGCGCCCGAGGTGCTGCACGATATCTGCTTCCACCTGGAAGCGGGAGCGTTCCGCTGGCTGATGGGGCCGTCGGGCGCCGGCAAGACCAGCCTGCTGCGGCTGCTGTATCTTGCGGTGCGGCCGACACGCGGGCGGCTGACGCTGTTCGGCACCGACGCCGGCGCCGCGCCGCGCCGCGCGCTGCCACCGCTGCGCCGCCGTATCGGCGTGGTGTTCCAGGATTTCCGTCTGCTGCCGCATTTGTCCGCGTTCGACAATGTGGCCCTGCCGCTGCGTCTGGCCGGCCGTCCCGAGGGCCAGATCCGAGCGGATGCCGGGGAATTGCTGCGCTGGGTTGGCCTGTCGCGGTCCCTGGACGCCCGCCCCGCCGAACTGTCGGGTGGCGAGCAGCAACGCGTTGCCATCGCCAGGGCGGTCGTCACACGGCCGGCGCTGCTGCTCGCGGATGAACCGACCGGCAATCTCGACGACGGTCAGGCAGAACGCCTGATGCAATTATTCAAAGAGATGAACCGGATCGGCACGACCGTGATCGTGGCCACCCATAACGAGTTGCTGGCCGAACGCCATCCGGCGGCAACGCTGCACATCGCCAACGGCCGTCTGCGCGACGATCACGGGCGGGCCACATGATCTCATTCAGGCCCTCCGGGTTCGACGAACTGGGATTGCGGCGCGCGCTGTCCGACCGGATGCTGCCGCTGCTGGTGGCGGCGATGGCGTTCCTGGCGGCGCTCGCCATGGCCGGATGGTTCGGTACCGCCGCGCTGTCGCGACACTGGCGCCAGGGTGCCGGTGCGTCGCTGACCGTGCAGGTGCCGCGACCGGCCGCGGCGGCCGCTCAGGGCACCCAGACCCGGCTGGCGGCGGTGCTCGCGCTTCTGTCCGGCACGCCAGGCGTCGCATCGGTCCACGCCCTGTCGGACAGCGAACTCGCCGACCTGCTCAAGCCCTGGCTGGGTCAGGGGGCGGAGCGGTTGGCGATCCCGGTGCCCGCGGTCATCGCCGTGCGCCTGACCGATGCCACCGCGGCGGCCGATAGCGATTTGGCGAACAATGCCAGTGCGGGGGCCAGAGCGGATGACGGGACCGAAGCGCTCTCGCGCCGGCTGACCTCGGTGGCGCCAGACACGATGGTGGAGGATCACGGTGTCTGGATCGGGCGTCTCGCGATCCTGGCGCGCAGTCTGCAGGCCTGCGCCGGTTTTGCCCTGGTGCTGGTGGCCGGCGTGGCCGCGGCGGTGATCGCGGTGGCGACACGGGCCGGACTGTCCACCCGGCGAGAAGCGATCGAGATCGTTCACGGACTGGGTGCGACCGACGGGTTTATCGCCGCCCGGTTCGCCGGCCGGGCAACCATTCTGGCAACGGCGGGGGCGGCGTGCGGCGCGATGGCGGCGCTGCCGGTGCTGCTGGCCCTGGTTCGGCTCGCGGCACCGTTCGCTGGCGACGCGGGGGCGGCCGGCGACACATTGCCGGCGGTGCTTGGCGCGTTGCCGGCGGCATTGTGGGTGGCATTGCTTGGCTTACCGGCGGGTGCGGCGGCGATCGGCTTCGTTACCGCGCAAACCGCGGTGCGCCGCTGGCTGCGGCGGCTGCCATGATGCCCCGTCGGGTTCGGCTGTGGCTCCCCGCCAGTGTCGCCTTGCTGGTCGCCGCATGCTGGCTTGGCGGATTCGCCTGGTTTGTGCATGTTATTCATCACCCGGCGGAACCGCCACCGCACGCTGGCGGAATTGTGGCGTTAACCGGCGGCGCGGGCCGGGTGGATCGGGCGTTGCATCTGCTGGCCGATGGCCAGGCCGGCCAGTTGTTGCTCAGCGGCATCGGCGGCGGGTCCGATCTTGCCACGATCGGCCGGCTGGCGGGGATCGACACGCAGCCCCTGGCAGACCGCATCACGGTGGGTCGCTATGCCGCCTCGACCCGTGGCAACGGGGTAGAAACAGCGGCCTGGGCGGAACAAAACCACATCCGGTCGCTGATCGTGGTCACCGCCGCGTGGCATATGCCGCGCGCCTTGGCGGAATTGCACCGGGCACTACCCGGCGTTCGGCTGTATGCGTCGCCGGTCTTTCCGGACCCTGCTGGAAAAGGTCCTGGATGGAAGCTGGAAACCGCGGAATATGCGAAGTATCTGCTGACGGTGTCCGGCCTGTCGGTGTGGTTTCCATCGCGAGAGCCGGTTTCGCCTTACGTCCTGCCAGTGGGTGCCAGTGGATGATCGTTCTGCGTTCGGCGGTTTTCAACGTTGCGTTCTTCGCAATAAGCTTCGCGATGACCGTCGCCGCGACGGTCACCCGCATTCTAAAGCCGGCCAAGGTTCTGGGCATGGCGGTACTGTGGGGGCGCGCCCTGGCCGCCGCCGCGCGAATCATTTGCGGGATTCATGTGCGGGTGACCGGGCTTGAAAACATCCCGCCAGGTCCAGCCCTGATCGCATCCCGCCATCAATCCGCCTTTGACACATTTGTCTGGCTGACGCTGCTGCCGCGCTGCTGCTATGTCTTCAAGGACGACCTGTTGCGAATTCCATTGTTCGGCCCGTTGATCGCCGCATCCGGCATGATCGCGGTGAACCGCGATGCCGGCGGTGGCGCCGTGCGGATATTGCTGCGGGAGGCCGATCGTGCGCTGCGCGAGCAACGTCAGATCGTGATTTTCCCCGAAGGAACCAGAAGCGAGCCCGGACGTCCCGGACCATTACATGCCGGTGTCGCGGCGTTGGCGTCCCGCACCGGGTTGCCAGTCATCCCGGTTTCCACCGATTCCGGCCGGTTTTGGGCGCGCCGCGCCTTTCGTAAGAAACCCGGAACCATACGGATCGTCATCGGTACGCCAATCCCGGCGGATACCAGCCGGCTGGTCCTGATGCGGACGCTGGAAGAGGCCCTGGCGGCGCTCGATGCCCAGATCCGTCGCGAGACGCTGGGGGACGGATAAAATTGTGGATAACTCTGTGCGAAATCTCGGATCACGGTTCCGCGAGCACGTTAAGAATGCATTATAAATAATTGTGAGATATAGTTTTATTGTCATCGGCGCCGTCCGTCGGCCGTTTTACCATCCTGGGGATGAATTTTCTTGCTCGCCTTCCGGTTGTAGGTCCGCGGGCGTATTTCGTCTGAAATTCGATGACTCGCCACGATGGGCCGATGGGTATAATAGCGCCGTTACCCGAACAGAATGACGATGCCGCGCAAATACTGGATCATTGCCGTTTCGATTACGCTGCTTCTGGCCGCGGCGGACGGTGCTTACTGGCGAATCGCGACCGAACGGCTGCGAACTGGCTTCCAGGACTGGAAGGCCGGACAGATAGCTGACAGTTGGATCGCCGAATCGGGGCCGCTGTCGGCCGGTGGCTGGCCAACGACGGCGGTGCTTATTGTGCCGAATCTAACCCTGCATCATACGGGACCGCGGGTTCCAGGCGAAGTGGACATCGCGTCCGCCGCCGTCACCCTGTCTGTGTCGTTGTTCGACCCCTCCACGTTAGGGCTGTCGCTGACAGGGCCGGTGCATGTGCGCACCGCCGGCGTTCCGGACCTGATCGTGACCAGCGACGAGGCGTCTCTGCTGATGCCGTTGCGGCGGAATGGCCCGGTTTCGGCCTCATTCCACGCCAGCGGTTTGCGCCTGGAAGCCGCGACAGGCGCCTGGCATGCAACGGCCGGCCTGCTGAACGCGAACGCCGCGATTGTCGCCGATGCGCAACCCGGCGATCCAGGTCCGGCGGCCACTCTTTCGGTCGCCGCGGAGGCCATCGCGCTGCCGGCGACCATCAAGTGGCCGCTCGGGCCCAACCTATCGTCGGTGTCCTTGGACGGACGGCTGAATGGCGCGCTGCCCCAGGCCGGCGCGATCGCACAGGCGGCCGCGGCCTGGCGCGACGGCGGCGGATCTGTGGAAATCACGCATTTCGCGATGGGATGGGGGCCGTTGGGCCTGACGGGATCGGCGACGCTGGCCCTGGACGATCAGCTTCAACCCATGGGCAGCGGCAATGCCCGCATCGCCGGCTATGCCGACACGCTGGATCGGCTGGCGGCGGCTGGAATGCTTACGAAATCGGTCGCAACCGCGGCCAAGGCGATCTTGTCGCTCATGGCCGGAACCGGCGACTCCGATGAAGCATCCTCGGTGGATGTGCCGCTGACACTGCAATACCGGACGCTGTCGATGCGTCAGGTGCCCCTGGTGCGCTTCCCGGAACTGGACTGGCCGTCGCCTTAATGCTATACGAACGACATGTGTGTTGGATTCCAGACTTTCCGAATTAGCGGCCCGGCTGCCTAGCAGCCGGGGTTACTCCCGCTTTTCCGGTCTGTCGCTCAAGGAATTCCGCTATGTCCGCCGATTTGACACACGCCCAGCCGTACACGGTTTTTGTTCGCTTTTTAGTCGATGCCGATGCATCGCCCGGCTTGCTGTCCCGGCTTCTACAGCCCTATGCGAAGCGCGATCTGGTCCCGGATCGGATGTGGTCGCACCGATCCGGCAATACAATGCATGTGGAAATCGCCATGGAATCCATGCCAGCCGAAGTGGTTCACCTTGTAGAGGGCAATCTGTCCCAGGTGATCGGCGTGCGTGGCGTATCGCGTGTCGCACGTCCCGGTCTGCGTCAGGTGGCCTGAATCGCGGACCCGGGCGACGGCGGCGGTGTCTTGTCGCCGTAGCGGCACACGGACGCCGCGGCGCATCGCCAGCATTCGGGCTTGCGCGCCTTGCACACATACCGGCCATGCAGAATCAGCCAATGATGGGCATCCCTCAGCCACCCAGGCGGAAGCCGCCTGACCAAACCATCCTCGACCTCACGCGGTGTCTTGCCCGGGGCGAGGCCGGTGCGGTTGCCCAGCCGGAAAATATGCGTATCGACCGCCATCGCGGACTGACCGAACGCCACGTTCAGCACGACGTTGGCGGTCTTGCGGCCGACACCCGGAAGGGCTTCCAAAGCATCCCGGCTGGCCGGGACAACGCCCCCGTGTTTTTCTTCCAGGTCGCGGGCGAGTTGCACGACATGCCTCGCCTTGGTCTGCCATAAGCCGATCGAGCGGATATGGGACGCAACCCCTTCGATACCGAGGTCCGCCAAGGCCTTCGGCGTCGCCGCGACTTTGAACAGCGTCTCGGTCGCCCGATTGACCGAGACATCCGTGGCCTGGGCAGACAAAACAACGGCAACCAGCAAGGTGAACGCATCGGAAAACCGGAGTTCGGTCTCCGGCGCGGGATTATCCGCGGCGAGCGCTTCGATGAACGAGTGTACCCCGGCTCTGGTCATCGGCGGCGTCTTGCGCGGCGGACGCGGCATTACCCCGTCCGAAGCACGGCATCGGCCGCGACGAGCACGCGGGCAAGGCGGGTCGCCCAGGCAACCTGCGCGGCCGGCGTTGCGATCAGATCCTGGCGGATTTCGATCTCGGCATGCGGCAACCCCCGCTTTTCGCCGTGTGTCGGAATGCTGTAGTCGCTGTCGTCCGTAACGGCATAGGGGGCGTTGTCGCCGACGATCAGGTCGCCTTCCTGGCGCAACAGATTGAGAAGGATGCGACCGAATCTAGCGTCGCGATTATAAAGGACGCCGATATGCATGGCGCGATATTCGCCTTTGAAGGCGGGCGTGAAGCTGTGCATCGCGATCAGCACGGTTCGGCGGCCGGCGCGAGCGTCCAAAAGTGCGCGAATACGGTTGTGATACGGGGTGAAAATCGCGTCGGTTCGCGCCGCCTTGGCCTCGGCGGACAGATTCCTGTTGCCGGGAACCGGCGTATATTCGCTGACAACGGGCATTGCGGTGGGCCAGGCTGGGTCGCGATTGCAATCGATCACCAGCCGCGAATACGTCTGTAATACCGCCGTGGCATCGAGCAGTCCGGACAGATGTTCGGTGACGCCCGCGATTCCGATGTCCCACCCGATATGGCGCTGGCGCTCGACCTCTGGCACGCCGAGGCCGTTCAGCGCCGCTGGGATCATCATCCCGGCGTGATCGGCGGTTAAGAACAGATCGGACGTAGCGGATTCCCGCAGGACGCGCGCGGGCGCTGGTTCTTCCGCCGTGAGCAGCATGGTTGTTCCTGTTGCAACGGTTTTAGAATGCACTAACGTTGGATCATGGACAAGCAAGCAAGACGGGCACACCACGATTTAGGTGGCATTTCTCGATATATGTGCGAACCGGTGGATACAAACCCTCACGGTCTCAATGATTTCGACCGGCGGGTCGATGCCGTGCGCCAGTTACTGGCGGCGAAAAAATTGCTGTCCGTCGATGAACTGCGGCGCGGAATCGAAGCCATCCCGCAAGCCGAGTATCACCGATTAAGTTATTATGAACGCTGGATTCGTTCCATCGCCGACAACCTGTTACGAACCGGCGTCATTACGGAACAGGAATTGCAATCGGCGTTGGACGAGACATGATGTTTGCCGCTGGCGATACGGTTCGCGTGAAGGACGAGTGGCCTGAAGCGGCGGGGCCGGTGCATATCCGCACACCGCATTACGTGCGCGGCGTGACTGGCCAGATCGTCCGTTTTCTGGGGGATTTTCCGAACCCCGAAGACCTTGCCTTCGCCCGGCCAGCCGAAAAAAAGCCATTGTATCACGTCTGCTTCCGAACCGGCGCGATCTGGCCGGATGCGAATCCGGACGATGACGTTACGATCGAGATCTTTGAACATTGGCTGGAGCGCCCATGAGCATTCTTGAAACGGATGGTTCGCGCCTGCTCGCAGCGGTTGCGGTGTTGCTGGATCGTAAGGGCCTTGTGTCCGACGAGGCCATTCGGGAACGGATTGCGCTGACCGACGCGGCCGAACCGGCACAGGGGGCCCGGATGGTTGCCCGGGCGTGGACCGATCCGGATTTCCGGGCGGCAATGCTCGCCGATGGAACACAGGCCGCCGAATCGCTCGGAATCATGATGCGCGGCATGCCGCCGCTCGGTGTGCTGGAAAATACCGCCGCGGTGCATCACCTCGTGGTCTGCACATTGTGCAGTTGCTATCCGCGCGCGGTGCTGGGCTATCCGCCATTTTGGTATAAGTCCGCATCGTTCCGGGCACGCGCGGTACGCAATCCGCGGGAATTGCTGGCGTCGGAATGGAAGACCATCGTGCCGGCTTCGGTTAAGCTTCGGGTCGTGGATTCGACGGCGGATTATCGCTGGATGGTGCTGCCGCTCCGGCCCGCGGGTACCGACGGCTGGGATGAAGCGCGGCTGGCCGCCATCGTGCGGGAAGGCGACATGATCGGGGTCACCTGTCCGGTCGCGGCCTAGGCCCGCCGCAAAATGCCAACCCTCCCGTTCGCGCGATAAGACAATCGGTTATGGCAGGATGAAGTCGATGTGGTGCCATGACAGCGCGGAAAGCCTGGCATAGACTGCGGGGCGAGTGTGGATAGGGATCGGGTATGGAGCCGCTGGTAACGACCGGGTATCTGGCAGGGGAACTGGGCAAACCAGACCTGATTGTATTCGATGCAACGAAATACCTGCCAAACGAGCCGAAGGACGGTAAAGCGGAATTCGTGCGGGCGCATATTCCGGGGGCGCGGTATTTCGACATCGACCTGATCGCCGATCCGGAGACCGATTTGCCGCATATGGTTCCAAGTCCCGGACGATTTGCGCGGCTGATGGCCGAACTGGGCGCCGGCAACGACTCGCGGATCGTGTTCTACGATCGGAAAGGTTTGGCGTCCGCCGCGCGCGGCTGGTGGCTAATGGGACTGTTCGGGCACGACAACGCGGCCGTGCTGGACGGCGGGCTGCCGAAATGGCTGGCGGAAGGACGTCCGGCACAGGCCGGCGAGGCGGCCGAACCGGTACCGGCGGTGTTCACGCCCGACTACCGAGCCGGACGGCTGCGCGGCATCGGCGACATATTGGCGAATTTAGGGGCGGAGCGGGAGCAGATCGTGGATGCACGCGCCGCCGGACGCTTTACCGGCGCGGTGCCGGAGCCGCGGGCGGGTATGCGCAGCGGACATATTCCGGGATCGGTCAACGTGCCTTACACGGATTTGCTGCACGCGAATGGCACCTTTCGTTCCGCCGCCGAACTGCGCGCGGTCTTCGCGGCGGCCGGAGTGGATGGTTCTCGGCCGGTAGTGACCAGTTGCGGTTCGGGCGTGACAGCCTGCATCCTGACTTTGGGTTTGCGCCTCGCCGGGCTACCGGAAGGTGCGGTGTATGATGGATCGTGGACGGAATGGGGTGGCCGCACCGGCACCCCGGTTGAGGCAGGTTGAGCATGACAGATAAGACACGCGGCTTCCGTACGACGTTGTCGCATATTGGCCGCGCATCGAAGCGGGAGCATGGGTTTGTCAACCCGCCGCTACTGCGGGGGTCCACCGTGCTGGTTCCCACGGTGGCCGAACGCCAGGCATTGCAGGCCCAACGCGGCGCCCAGGTGCTGACCTACGGCACCGGCGGGTCGGCGACGCACTGGGCGCTGGAGGATGCGATCGCCGCAATCGAGGGGGGCACGCGCTGCTATGTCGTGTCCACCGGGCTGGCGGCGGTGACGACTCCGCTGCTGGCGTGGCTGAAGGCGGGCGATCACATGCTGATGCCGGATCATGTCTATGGGCCTGCCCGGACATTCGCGTCTGGCATGCTGGCCGGGTTCGGCATTGAAACAACTTATTACCGGCCGGAAATCGATGAGGCGGGGCTGGCCGCGCTGATGCGGCCGAATACCAGGGTGGTTTATACCGAAAGCCCCGGCAGCCACACGTTCGAGGTGCAGGATGTTCCGGCCATAGCCCGCGCCGCGCACGCGGGCGGCGCCAAGGTATTCATGGACAACACCTGGGGCATCCATCACTTCCAGCCGTTCAAGCATGGCGTCGATGTGTCGATCCAGGCGGCGACGAAGTATTTGGCGGGCCATTCGGACGTTCTGATCGGTGCGATCACCGTCAATGACGAGGCGGACTGGCAGGTGCTGCATGCGGCCGGGCGGGCGATGGGTCAGTATGCCAGTCCGGACGATTGCTGGCTGACCCTGCGCGGCATCCGCACCATGGCGGTTCGGTTGCAGGCGCAGATGGAGTCGGCGTTGCAGGTGGCGCATTGGTTGCGCCAGCAGCCCGAGGTGGCACAGGTGCTGCACCCGGGCCTGCCCGGTGCGCCGGGGCACGCCCTGTGGCGGCGGGATTTCACTGGGGCGTGCAGTTTGTTCGGGGTCGAATTCAAGCCGGCGTTCTCCGCGAAGGATACGCACCGGTTCGTCGAGGCGCTGGATCTGTTCGGGATCGGGGCGTCCTGGGGCGGGTATGAAAGCCTTGCGGTGCCGACGACCGGCTTCGTGACGCGAACCGCCGGCAGCGGCGTCTTTGCCGGCCCTGTGGTGCGGATTCATATCGGTCTGGAAGATGTCGATGACCTGATCGCGGACCTAAAGCAGGGGCTGGCGGTATTGCGCGGCCGGGCGATGGCCGTCTAGTGAAACTCGCGGGAAGTGGCGACTCGGTTTAGTCTCTTATCGCCTGACTCTTGACGCTTTCCGCGCGAAAAATTCGTTGCGATTCGCCCGGCGTGGTGCGAGGCACAGTACGCCATAATGGCCTGAACCTACAGGGTTCCTATGCTTTTCACCCGCTGATGCGGGAACAACCGGGCGGATGTGAATCGGCGGATCATCCAAATTTGCCCGCACGGCCGAGGGAACGGCTTCGCCTTTTTGGTTCCGGCTCGTCCGACTTAGGGCCTTTCCAAACACCGTTCGTTCCGCGGCGGGGCCGCCGTGCCGGCGCCATGGGCGACAGGACCGGCGACATGTGCCATGGTAGGGTTCCTCAAGCAGGAGCATCCCATGCCCGCCCAACAAGACAACGCAGCCCAGATTGCCTATTGGAACGACCGGGCAGCGGTCACCTGGACCGCATTCCAGGAACGGCTGGACACTCTGTTCGAACCGCTGACCGCCTATGCCCTGACGGCGGCGGCGCCCGCCGCCGGGGACCATATCGTCGATATCGGCTGCGGCTGCGGTGCCACGGTGCTGGCACTCGCCGAACGCGCGGGGCCGGCGGGCCGCGTGAGCGGGTTCGATATCTCCGAACCCATGGCGGCGCGGGCGCGGGAGCGGATCGAGGCGGCCGGACTGACCAATGCGACGGTCACGGTGTCGGATGCCTCGGTTCACGCCTTTCCGCCCGGCAGCGCCGATCTGCTGTTTTCCCGCTTCGGTGTCATGTTTTTCGCCGATCCGGTAGCGGCATTCGCCAACCTGCATGGCGCGATGCGGTCGGGCGGGCGGCTGCTGTGCGCGGCATGGCGGCCGCTGGCGGATAATTCCTGGTTCAAGGTGCCGATGGATGCCGCGCGCGCGTTACTGTCGCCGCAACCGCCGACCGATCCAAGCGCGCCCGGCCCATTTGCCTTTGCCGATGCGGATCGCACGCACCGCATCTTCCAGGACGCCGGCTGGCGGAACGTAACACTGACGCGCCAGGATGTGCCGATGCGCTTCGCCGCGGCGGGCCAAATCGAGCAGGCAACGGAGTTCGCCATGCGCGTCGGCATGCTGGCAGGCGCCCTGGCCGAGGAAGGCCCGGAAGTGCGGGCCCGCGTGCAGGACGCCGTTGCAACGGCACTGCAAGCCCACGACACACCTGCCGGGATTGTCCTGACCGGATCGGTCTGGCTGATCGCGGCCCAGGCCTGAAAAATTCGGGCCTGAAAAATTCAGGCCTGCCTCAGGCGGCAAAACGACGCCCCCGCAAGTGCTGTGGCGCCGGGGTAGATTTTGCGAACCGGTCAGGCCGCCAATAGGTCTAGCTTATACCCGCCCGGTGCGGTCACCAGAATACGACAGTCGGCCGGATCGATTTCGATCTTCTGACGCAGGCGATAGACATGCGTTTCCAGCGTATGGGTCGTGACGCCTGCGTTGTATCCCCAGACTTCGTCCAGCAGAACCTGCCGCGACACCACTTTATTGGTGTGGCGGTACAGGAATTTCAGGATATCGACTTCCTTTGCCGTCAGCCGGATACGCTTCTTTTTGTCTGAACCGACCAATAATTTCGCGGACGGACGGAACGTATAAGGCCCGATGGTGAACACCGCATCTTCGCTGGTATCGAACATGCGAAGCTGCGCCTGCAACCGGGCGAGCAGTTCGTTTGCCCGGAACGGCTTGGCGATGTAATCGTTCGCACCCGATTCCAGCCCGCTGACGACGTCGCCTTCCTCAGCCGATCCGGTCAGCATGATGATCGGCATTGTATGGCCCAGCTTGCGGAGTTTGGCGCAAAACTCGCGCCCGTCCCCATCCGGCAGATTGACGTCCAGGATGATGGAGTCGAAGCGGGCTTCCGCCGCGCCGAGGTGGCGGCTGGCCTCATCCAGAGTGGACGCCTCCACCGACTGATACATCCCGCTGGCGCAGACGTGATCGGCCAAAACCTGCCGCAGAGCGTCGTCGTCCTCGACGATCAAAATTGGTCTTGCAGCCGCCATCATCTGTTCCCCGTGTTATTCACGATGTCATGTCCGTACCGGATTAGGTTTTGAATCGCAAAGAAACTTTCCGTGATCGACGGACCGGAACGGCAACTGCGCCGCCTGTTTATTGTTATATCGGAACATCTTAAAAACCGCTCAGCGGTCTCCCAGGGCGTAGCGGCGGCAGTGGTCGAGATACGCCGCTTCGTGCAGCCCGATCAGATCGACCACGCTGTTCCAAAGCCAGGATGGTGCTTGCAGGGATCTGGTGTGAGACCGCCGCAGCGCGTTCGCCCAGTCCGCCCGGCCATCCGCGTTCAGTTGCCGGGCGTGCGCTCGGCCGACGACACGGGCAAGACTCCCGGCAACCTCCACGGCCTCATGATGGGTCAGCGTCTCGATCTCAACTTTCAGGTCCTGTGGCAGCAGCGCCCGGATGAAGACGGATTTGTCGAGAATCCGAGCGGCCATCATGCGCCCGCCCAGGTAGGGCGACAGGGCGCGGGCACCCGCGACAACCCGATCCGCGTCCCCGGCCGGCATGTCCGCGCCGGGTGCATGCGGCGCGGCCGCCTTGGTGGCCTGTTTGACATCCATCAGGCAGTGACGCTGCTTTTTGCCCTTGCCGACCCCCAGCAGCACGGCCAGCCGCAAGCGGCCCAACGAACTGCAGCCCTTGCGCCAATAGGCCGCATCCATCACCCGCACGGCTGCGTTGTCGCCAAATGCGCTGAGCGAACGGACCAGGGTTTGCGTGTCGTCCCGAGCGAACAGCGCGTCCACGGCAGAACGTTCGGCAGCGGTCAGGGGCCAAAACCGCTTGCCAAGGGGAATCGCTGGTTCGACCCCTTCGATCCGTTCATCCGCCAGGTGCTTCCAGGACCGCGACGCGGCGCGACGCATGGGCAAACGCAAGGTTTCCGGCATATCGCTGCCGGCGTCGGTGGTTTCGCCCTGCGCCCTCGGGGCGAACGCGGTTTCGTAGCCTGCGATCATACGCTCCATCATCCGGGCGGTGGTGACGCCGGGCAGATCGGATCCCCGCGCGGCCATCGCGAGCGACAGTCCAAGCCGGATCAGGTCGTGTGCGGGATTGCCGATCACGGTCTGATCGAGATCGCGGATTTCGATAGCGATGTCGCCATCGGCACTGCCAACCGGCCCCAGGTTGCCCACGTGGCAGTCGCCGCAAATCCACACGGGCGGCCCTTCAGGCAACGGACGCCTGTCCGATGCCTCAATCCAGTCGTAGAAGCGCGCCGTGCTGCCTCGGACATATGCGTGCGCCGAGGCAGCCATTTTGCGGTTTTGCTCCGCCATCAGGTTCGTCATGCGATCGGCCGGCCGGACGGGCGTTTGTTGCTTCATCATCGGTAAAACGGGTCCGGCGGCAGCCGGCGCAAGCCAGCAACCGTTAACGTTCGCGTGATAGAACGAATGCCAGGCGGCTTGTTACAGCGACCGCAGAAACTCCAGCATCGCGGCGTTCACCGCCTCCGGCCGTTCCTGCTGCGTCCAGTGGCCGCATCCCGGCAGCATAATCGTCTGCCTCAGGGCCGGAACGAAGCGGGTCAGGTTCGCGACCAGATCCTTCGCCCCCGGAAACGCCAGCACCAGATCGCGGTCCCCGGCCACGTACAGTGCCGGAACGGTAACGCGCGCGCCGGCGAAGGGTGCCAGCAATTCCCAGTTCCGGTCGATGTTCCGGTACCAGTTCAGTCCGCCGCGAAAGCCGGTGCGGGCGAATTCGCCGGTGTAAAAATCCAGATCGGCCGGGGTTAGCCACGCGGGCAACGGCGCCAGACTGCTTTGCCGGTTGGCCGCCGCCATCCCGCCCATCCGGGGCACCATGCTGAACCCGCCCGTGCCGGGGGGCGCCTCGCCCGCGATCCGCAACAGAATGCCGCGAACCGCCGTCGGCACGTCCTGTTCCAGGTCCGCCTCCGCCACACCGGGAGCCTGAAAATACTCCTGGTAAAACACCGCGTCGTCGGTTCGCGGCATAACCGTCGTTGGCCGCACCGTCCCGCGCGGGCGGTACGGCACACTGAGGCCGATCACCGCCCGGAACCGGTCCGGCCGCAGCAAGGCGGCGTGCCACGCGACCGGCGCACCCCAGTCGTGCCCGGCGATCGTGGCGGTTTCGGCCCCCAAAGCGTCGAGCACGCCGACCATATCGCCAGTCAGGTGCAGCAGCGTGTACTGATCGATCGCATCCGGCTGTTCGGTCTGGCCATAACCGCGCATATCGGGGGCCACCGCATGAAAACCGGCGGCGGCCAGCGCCTCGATCTGATGCCGCCAGGAATACCAGGATTCTGGAAACCCGTGGCACAGCAGGACCAGCGGACCGGACCCTTTTTCCGCGATATGCATGCGGATACCGTTGGTTTCGATAAAGCGATGGGTAATGTCCGGCATGGCCGCTGTTTCCTGTTTCTGTGCGCCGTTCGGCGTCGCGTGACGCGATCATTCTGCACAGACCCGGCCGCTTCTGATAGCCTGTCCCAATGCCCCATAGCGACTTTATCCATCTCCGCACCCATTCGGCCTATTCGTTGAGCGAGGGCGCCATAAAGCCCGATAAAATCGTCGCGCTGGCGAAGGCCGGTGCCATGCCGGCCGCCGCCATCACCGACTCGGGCAACCTGTTCGGCGCGCTGGAATTTTCCCAGTACTGTGCCGGCAAGGGCATCCAGCCCATTATCGGCTGCCAGATCGCCCTGGCCCGCACCGACAATCCGCGCCTGCCGCCGGATCCGCTGGTGCTGCTGGCGCAGGACGCCACCGGCATGGCCAACCTGCAACGCCTGTCATCCCTGGGGTTTCTGGAAACCGACCCAACGCTGAAACCGCAACTGCCGTTCGCCCGTATCGCGGACCATGCCGCCGGCCTGCTGCTGCTGACCGGGGGCACCAACGGCCCGATCGGGCGGCTGCTGGCGGAAGGCCAAAAGCCCGAAGCCGAACGGCTGCTGGATGCGATGGGGGAGGCTTTTGCCGGCCGCACTGCCCAGGAATTGCATCGTCACGGCCTGCCGGTTGAGGCCGCCATCGAACCCGGCCTGATCGCGCTGGCCGATGCGCGCGGCATGCCGCTGGTCGCCACCAACGACTGCTACTTCGCCACGCCCGACATGCATGAGGCGCACGACGCCCTGCTGTGCATCGCCGAAGGCCGCACCTTGTCCGAACCGGATCGCCGCCGCGTCACCCCCGAACACTGGTTCAAACCCGCCGCCGCCATGCGGACATTGTTCGCCGACCTGCCGGAAGCCTGCGACAATACGCTGGCTATTGCCATGCGCTGCGCCGCGATGGCGGAATCCCGCAAGCCGCTGCTGCCGGTCAGTCCCAAGGTCCGGCCTGGACAGACCGAGGAAGAAACGATTCGCGGTATGGCGCGAGAAGGGCTGGAACGCCGCCTGGACACCATGTCCGCCGATGCCGCGACGCGCGATGTGTATCGCTCGCGGCTGGACTACGAAATGTCGGTCATCGCCAAAATGGGGTTTTCCGGATACTTCCTGATTGTCGCCGACTTCATCCAGTGGTCGAAGGCACAGGGCATTCCGGTCGGTCCCGGCCGCGGT
The DNA here is from genome assembly GCA_021805565.1 of Pseudomonadota bacterium. Classification (GTDB taxonomy): domain Bacteria; phylum Pseudomonadota; class Alphaproteobacteria; order Acetobacterales; family Acetobacteraceae; genus Rhodopila. The sequence goes on along the minus strand of JAJZFA010000013.1, from coordinate 16,547 downwards.
TCGGGCGCCGGTTCGGTCGCCGCCTGGGCGCTGACGATCACCGATCTGGACCCGCTGCGCTTCAACCTGCTGTTCGAGCGGTTCCTGAACCCCGAACGCGTGTCGATGCCCGACTTCGATATCGACTTCTGCCAGGAAGGCCGCGACCGGGTTATCGATTATGTACGAAACGAATACGGCGGCGACCGGGTCGCGCAGATCATCACGTTCGGAAAATTGCAGGCCCGAGCGGCGGTGCGCGACGTGGGCCGCGTGCTGGGCATGTCATTCGGCCATGTCAACAAGGTTGCCGAACTGATCCCCAACAATCCGGCCAAGCCAGTGACGCTGCAACAGGCCGTGGACGGCGAGCCGAAACTACAGGCCATGCGCACCGAGGACGAGGCGATCGGCCGCCTGCTGGAAATCGCGCTGCGGGTCGAAGGCCTGTATCGCCATGCATCCACGCACGCCGCCGGCGTGGTTATCGGCGACCGGCCCCTGGTGGAACTGGTGCCGCTGTATAAGGACCCGAAATCCGACTTCCTGGTGACGCAATACTCGATGAAGCATGTCGAGCAGGCCGGGCTGGTGAAATTCGACTTCCTTGGGCTGACCACGCTGACCATCCTGCGGCGCGCGGAAAACTACCTCAAAGGACTCGGCATCACGGTCGATCTCGACCGCTTGCCGCTGGACGACGCGCGCACGTTCGAGATGTTGCAGAAAGGCGATGCCGGCGGGGTGTTCCAGTTGGAAGGCCAGGGCATGCGCGACACGTTGCGGCAGATGCGTCCCGACCGGTTCGAGGACCTGATCGCCGCTGTCGCGTTGTACCGCCCAGGCCCGATGGCTAATATTCCGGATTACTGCCGCCGCAAGCATGGCGAGAAATGGGAGGCACCGCACGCCGCGATCCACGACATCCTGGCCGAGACGTATGGCATCATGGTGTATCAGGAACAGGTGATGCAGATCGCCCAGACCATGGCGGGCTATAGCCTTGGCAGTGCCGATCTGCTGCGCCGGGCGATGGGCAAGAAAATCGCCGCCGAGATGGAAGCGCAACGGACCGTCTTCACCGAAGGGGCGATCAAGAACGGCATCGATCCGGCGAAGGCGACCGAGGTGTTCGATTTGATGGCGAAATTCGCCGATTACGGCTTCAACAAATCGCACGCCGCCGCTTATGCGCTGGTCGCCTATCAAACCGCGTGGCTGAAAGCGAACCACCCGGAAGTGTTCATTGCCGCGTGCATGAGTCTGGCACTGAACAACACCGATCGCCTCGCCGCGCTGAAACAGGAAGCCGAACGCGGATCGATCAAAATGCTGCCGCCGGATATCAACCGATCCGGTGCCGATTTTTCCATCGAGCAGATGGACGATGGGCGGCTGGCAATTCGTTACGCGCTGGCCGGCGTCAAAAAGGTCGGGTTCGCGGCGATGGAAACGGTCGTCGCCGGACGCGGGACCACGCCGTTTAGCGACGTAACCGACTTCGCCACGCGGGTCGATCCGCGCCAGATCAACAAGATGCAGATCGAAAATCTGGTCCGGTCCGGGGCGTTCGATCGCCTGGACGGCAATCGCGCCCGGTTGTTTGCCGGGGCCGAAGCGATTTTACGCCGCGCACAGGCCGATCGCGACGAAAAAGCCAGCGGCCAGATTGGCCTGTTCGGCGGTGCCGCCAGCAAGCCCGAACCGTTGCGCCTGCCGGACATACAGGATTGGCCGCCGTTGGAGCGGCTGGCGTTCGAAGCCGAGGCCGTCGGCTTCCACCTGACAGCCCATCCGCTGGATGCCTACGCAGCGGCGCTGAAACGCATGGGCGTTACGCAGTCCGTCCATGTCGAGGCGCGCGCCGCCGCCGGAGAATCCCGAATCAAGATCGCCGGCACCGTCGTCGCGACCAAGGAACGCATCACCCGCACCGGCAGCCGTATGGCCTGGGTGCGAATTTCCGACGCCGCCGGATCGGTCGAGGTGACCTGTTTCAGCGAGGTGTTGAACCGGTCCCGCGATGTACTGGCATCGGGTTCCAATGTTTTGGTCGCGGCCGAACTAAAGACCGAGGGCGAGGCTGTCCGGATTACCGCGACCGATGTCACGGCGCTGGACCGGGCGGCCGCGGCGGCCGGTGCGTCGATGCGGATATGGCTGCGCGAAACCGCCGCCGTGCCGCATATACGGGAGCTCCTGGGCCGCGAGCGTGGCGGCCGGGGCCGCGTGACCCTGGTACCCGGCATCGGCAGCGAACAGGACGTGGAAATCGCCCTGCCCGGCGGGTTCAACGTAACGCCCCGTCTGGCGCAGGCGTTAAAGGCGCTGGCCGGCGTGGATCGGGTAGAGGAAGTGTGAGGCAAGTCCGGCATGGATGATCTGCTTGCATCGATCGCCGAACGTAAGACCCGGCTCGCTACGCTCCGTCCGGTCGCGGCCGAAGCCTTGCGCGGGATGCGGAAGCACTACGATGTCGAACTGACCTACACATCCAATGCGATCGAGGGCAACACCCTAACGCTGCGCGAAACGGCCGAGGTCATCGAGCACGGCATTACCGTTGGGGGGAAAAAACTAAAGGATCATCTGGAAGCCGTCGATCATTACGACGCCGTTCTATGGATGCGCACGGTGGCGGCAAACCCGGAACCGGTTGGCGAAAATATCGTGCGCGAACTTCACCGCCGTATCGTCGCGCGCAGCGAACCGGACATTGCCGGCATCTACAGCTCGCATCGGCGGCGCATCGCCGGATCGCCGCTCGTATTCCCAAATCCGCTGAAAATTCCCGATCTGATGGCCGAATTCGGTCGCCGGCTGGAAACGGCGGACATCACCCCGGACGCCGCCTTCGATGCCCATTTCCGCCTGACCGCCATTCATCCATTCACCGACGGCAACGGCCGTACCGCCCGGCTTCTGACGAACCTGCTGTTGATCCGCGGCGGCTACGTGCCCATCCCGATCCGCCCGGAAGACCGGAAATCGTATTTGGACGCGCTGGAAAGCGGATCGCTTACCGGCGATCTAATCGCCTTCCAAACGTTCATGCACAATCGTCTCAACGACACCCTGGCCGCTTATCTGGAGGCGATTACAGGATAAGTCCGGCAAACCGGGTTACGAATGCACCAACGGGCAGGCGCCAGCGTCGAGCGGCCGAAAGCCCTGATCGGCCGGCGTCGTCGCCACCAGCTTGTAGTAATCCCAGGGGTATTTGCTCTCCTCCGGCGTCTTCACTTCATACAGATAAACCGGATGCAGCGCGCGGCCGTCCGCCCGGATCGACCCGGCACCGAAGCAATCGTCGTCGGTCGGCATGGCCTTCATGCGGTTCACCGTGGCGGTGCCGCTTTTCTTCGCCTCGGCCACGCCCATCGCGGCCACCGCCTTCAGATAGTGGAACGTGCCGCCATAACACCCCGCCTGCCCCATGCCCGCCCGGGCATCGCCGATCATCGGTTGCAGCCGCTTGCTGAACGCCCGGGTACGGTCGTCGCGGTCCCAATAGAACGTGTTGGACACCACGATCCCGTGCGCCGTCTGCAGGCCCAGCGCGTGGACATCGCTGATGAACACCAGCAGCCCGGCCAGTTTCACGCCCTTCGATGTGATACCGAACTCGCCCGCCTGTTTGATCGTATTCACCATATCGGCGCCGGCATTCGCCAGGCCGATGACCTTGGCACCGCTGGCCTGGGCCTGGATCAGATACGAGGAAAAATCGCTGTTGCCGAGGGGCGTCAGCGCATTACCGAGCACCTTGCCACCGGCCTGGGTGACGAAATTGGCGGTATCGCGTTCCAGCGCATGGCCGAACGCGTAATCCGCGGTGATGAAGTACCAACTGTCGCCGCCGGCCTTGACCATCGCCCCGCCGGTGGAATGCGCCAGCATCCACGTGTCCATCGTCCAGTGGATCGTGGTCGGCGCGCATTGCGGACCGGTCAGGTCGGCGGTGCCGGCGGGCGAATTGATATAGACCTTATCCATTTCCTTGCAGACGCTGGCGACCGCGAGCGCCACCGCGCTGTTCGGAACATCGACGACCATATCGACGTGGTCCCGGTCGATCCACTGCCGCACCAGGCCGGCGCCGATATCGGGTTTGTTCTGATGGTCGCCGACCACGAACTCAACCGCGATATCGCGTCCGGCCGCCTTGGAATCGGCGACAGCCAGCTTCGCCGCCGCCACCGCGATCGGTCCGCTAAGGTCGCGATAGACTCCCGATTCGTCGCCCAACACGCCAATTTTAATCGACGGAGTCTGCGCGCGCAGGCCGATACCCGGCCATGTGGCGGCGACGGCCGCCCCCCCCAGAAGACCGCGTCTGGCAATCGGCATATTTTCTTCCCTTGTTCGGTGATCTCGGCCAATCTGAGCCAACCGGCGCCCTTTTCGGCCGGCGGATAGCGCCTGTCAATTCAGCGCCGGACGCTGGTTGCACCCGGATTTGTCAAACCGCGGCAGGACCCGCATCGTCGTTCGATGGCTCCAGGACGGATACACGCGCCTCCAGTGCCGCCACGCGCAATTCCAGTGCCGCGGCTCGGTTTTCAGCGTCCTCCTGGGCGGCCCTGGCGTTGGCGGCGAGATCGCGAACTGCTTCCAGTTCGTCCCGCCGCACCAGATCCAGCCGCTGGATCAGGTCGTCCAGCCGGACGCGCATCATTGCCTCGGCTTCCTCCCGAAGGCCGGCAAGGGCAGAGATCGCGCCGCCGGCCACGCCGGCGATATCGTCGAAAAATCGGGGACGGTCGCTCATGGGGGGTCACTCCTGGTTTTACCGTTGGCGGCTGACGATAGCGGCTTTCGCGGCTGTCGCCGGGGACGTATAGACCGTGCCCATGATCCTGATAACTGGCGGCGCCGGATTCATCGGCTCCAACCTGCAAGCGGCGCTGGTGCGGCGCGGGCATGAAACCGTGGTCGTCGATTCGCTGGGTTGCGACGGCAAGTGGCACAATCTGGCGAAGCATCCGCCCTCGCGGATCGTGCATCCGGACGATCTGGACGGGTTCTTAGGGTCGCGGCCGCCCGTCGAAGCGGTGTTTCACCTTGGCGCCATCAGCGAAACGACCGCCGTCGATGGCGACCATACCTGGGCGACGAACGTGGAACTCAGCCGGCGCCTGTGGGAATGGTGCGCCGACCGGGGCGCCCGGCTGGTGTATGCGTCCTCGGCCGCGACCTATGGCGACGGCGCGCAGGGGTTCGAGGACGATTTTTCGCTGGCGGCGCTCGAACGGCTGCGGCCGCTGAACCTGTATGGCTGGACCAAGCATGCCTTCGATCTGCTGGTCGCCAAAACGTTGCTGTCGCGGCGGGAACAGCCGCCGCAATGGGCTGGGTTGAAGTTCTTCAACGTGTACGGGCCGAACGAGTATCACAAGGGCAAAATGATCTCAGTTGTGCAGGTGAAGCACAATGAGGTAGCGGCGGGTGGCCCTGCCCGCTTGTTCAAATCGGATCGGCCGGGACTGGCCGACGGGGCGCAATCGCGCGATTTCATTTGGGTGGGCGATGTGGTGGACGTCATGCTTTGGCTGATGGACACGCCTTCGGTCAGCGGGCTGTTCAATCTTGGCACCGGACGCGCGCGGACCTATCTGGACCTGGCGCACGCGGTATCGGACGCGGCAAATAAGCCCCGGCTGGTCGATTTCATCGATATGCCGGCCAGTTTGCGCGGTCAGTATCAATCTTTCACGCAGGCCCCGATGGACCGGTTGCGAACGGCGGGATACGCGGGGCAGTTCACCCCGCTGGAGGACGGTGTCCGGCGGTATGTGCGGGATTACCTCGGTGCGGCGGATCGTTTCGTATGATCCCGGTTTTGCTGTTTCCGCAGTTCGATCCCGTGATCGTACAGATCGGGCCGCTGGCCATCCGGTGGTACGCGCTGGCCTATATCACAGGCCTTGTCGCGGGTTGGCGGCTGGTGCGTGGCTTTGTCCGCCTGACGCCAACGGTGGCGACGCCCGAACAGGTGGACGACTTCCTGACCTGGGCCACGCTGGGCGTGGTTCTGGGCGGACGCATTGGCTACGTGCTGTTTTACCAGCCATCGGTCTATTTTTCCCACCCGGCGATGATTCTGGCCGTCTGGGAAGGCGGTATGAGCTTTCATGGCGGGATGCTGGGGGTGGCGATCGCAATCATCGTGTTCTGCCGCCGCAACGCGATTTCTATACTGGGCTTCGCCGACCGCGTTGCGATCGTGGCGCCGATCGGGCTGGGACTCGGCCGGGTCGCGAATTTCATCAATGGCGAGTTGTGGGGCCGGCCAGCGCCGGAGACGCTGCCCTGGGCGATGATTTTTCCGCGCGCCGGCATGATTCCTCGCCATCCGAGCCAGATTTACGAGGCGTTGCTGGAGGGCGTGCTGCTGCTCGTGTTGATGCTGGCTTTGTCGCGGCGGGAAGCATTACGGGCGCGATTCGGGCTGCTGACGGGGCTGTTCCTGTGCGGCTACGCCATCGCCCGGATCACGGCCGAGTATTTCCGCGAACCGGATGCGTTTCTGGGCTTTCTGGCGTTCGGCGCGACGATGGGGCAGATTTTGTCGGTGCCGATGTTCCTGGCCGGCCTTTGGCTGATCCTCCGGGCGCGCCCGCATGAGCGCGCGGCCCGGTAGGTTTGTCCGGCAATGAGCGGCCCGCGGCCGGAGAGGCTGGACCGGTTCATGGCGCGCGCCAACGCGATCTATTACGCGACACACGATCCGTTCGCGGATTTCACCACCTCGCCGGAAATCAGCCAGGTTTTCGGGGAAATTATTGGGCTGTGGGCCGCGGTGACATGGCAGGGCCTGGGCGAACCGAACCCGCTTTCGCTTGTGGAGGCAGGTCCTGGTCGCGGGACGCTGATGGCGGACGCGCTGCGGGCGGTTCGCCGGACGGCGCCCGGCTTCGCGGCGGCGGCGCGCGTGCATCTGATCGAGACATCGCCCCGGCTGCGGGCGGTTCAGGGCTCGCGTGTGCCTGGGGCGACATGGCACGACGATCTGTCGTCCGTGCCGGCAGGGCCGATGATACTGATCGCCAACGAATTCCTCGACGCGCTGCCAATCCGCCAGTTTGTCCGGCGCGGAGCCGGCTGGACCGAAAAATTTGTCGCGGACGGGGCATGGCTCGAACTGCCGGCGGACGAGGGCGATGTCCCGCCGGGACGACCGGCGGCGGACGGCGAGGCGATCGAGGTCAACGAACCGGCCCGTGCGTTCGTGCTGGCGGTTGCCCGGCGGCTGTCGCGCCATCCGGGGGTGGCGCTGTTTCTGGATTACGGGCCGGCGCGGAGTGCCCCGGGCGATAGTTTGCAGGCGCTGGCGCGAAAGCGGCCGGTCGATCCGCTGGTGCATGCCGGGTCGGCCGACCTGACGGCGCATGTGGATTTCGCCGATCTGGCGCTGGCGGCCGGGACTGCCGGTGCCGGTGTTCAAGGGCCGGTAGAACAAGGCGCCTTTCTCGGTGCGTTGGGCTTATCCCAGCGCACCGAACGGCTGGCGGCGGGGCGGCCGGCGACGGACGCGGCGGCATTAAGGGCGGCGGCGTGGCGGCTGGCCGGACCGGATGCGATGGGTCAGTTGTTCAAGGTTATGGCGATCTGTTCGCCGGGGTGCCCTGCCCTGCCCGGTTTTCCGGCCGGCTGACAGCAGGGCGGTTGCTTTGGCGGATTCGGGCGCGTCGCGGCTTGGCGCGGACGGGTTTGCAGGACGCCGGTAAGCGCGCATATCCGAGGCATATGCTTGCCTGCCGATCTACAAATTCTGTCAGGAGTACCCCGATCATGATCCCGGCCCTGTTTCTGAGCCACGGTTCACCTATGCTGGCACTGACCGACGCCCCGGCGCGCGACTTTCTACGCGGCCTTGGACAGACGATTGAACGTCCGAGCGCCATTCTGGTGGCCTCGGCGCATTGGGAGACGCCGGTGCCGGCGTTCAATGCGGTCACCCGGAACGCGACGATTCACGACTTTTACGGGTTTCCGCCCGCCCTGTTCGCGATGCGGTACGAACCGCCCGGCGCACCGGACCTGGCGCGGCATGCCGCGCATTTGCTGGCGGCGGCTGGAATGACGAGCACCATCGACGCGCAGCGGGGGTTGGATCACGGGGCCTGGGTGCCGCTGACGCTGATGTATCCGGACGCGGACATTCCGGTGTTGCAGGTCGGAATTCAGTCCTCGCTCGATCCGGCGCACCACCTGCGGTTGGGACGGGCGCTGGCGCCGTTACGAGCGGACAATGTGCTGGTGATCGGGTCCGGGTCGTTCACCCACAATCTCAGCCGGTTGCGACCGGGTTCGGTCGATGCGCCGCAGCCGCCGGATGTGGTTGCGTTCGCCGACTGGTTCGATGCGGCGATCGGCGAGGGCCGGATGGCGGACCTGCTGGAGTATCGGGCGCGGGCGCCGTTCGCGGTGCAGCAGCATCCGACAGACGAGCACTTACTCCCATTATATGTCGCGATGGGCGCCGGGGGCGAGGCGGTATCCGCCGAACGGCTGCACAGTTCGGCAATGTATTCGGGATTGCGGATGGACGCATACGCTTTCAGGTAAGTCCGGGCAGCCTTTATTGCGCGGTGACCTTATTTTTGATCGACAGGCAAACATCGGGAAGTCTGACAGTGCGCCTGATCGCTGACAGCTACACCGCTGTCCGGGCATGGCTCGCCGGGCGGCCGCGCTTCGTGGTGCATATTACGCCGGCGGTTCGGCCGAACCCGGTTTGCCAGGCGAAAAAGCAACCAGCCGCATAATCCGAAGCCCGATTTCGTCCGGCACGACGTCCAGGGGCCTATGCTTTCAGCATCGGGCACGCATTATCCGACAGGGGGCGGAATGCATCCGCCGCCGGAGTCGTGCCGATCGGCTTATACAAGTCCCACGGCTGCGAACTCTCCGCCGGCTGCTTGACCTCGAACAGATAGACCGGCGTAATCTTGCGGCCATCCGCGCGGATCAGGCCGGGCCCGAAACAATCGTCGTCGGTTGGCATCGCCTTCATGCGGGCCACGGTTTCGGCGCCGCTGCGTTTGGCCTGGGCCGCCCCCATGTCCCGCACGGTCTTCAAATAGTGCAGCGTGCAGGAGTAATTGGCCGCCTGCGCCATATTGGGCCACAGCACGACCTTCGGCTGAATACGCCTCTGAAACGACCGGGTGCGGTCGTTCATGTCCCAGTAATATATTTCCGACAGGCGGGTTCCGGCCGCCATTTCGAGACCGATTGCATGGATGTCCGTGCTGTAGGCAACCATGGCGGCCAGATTCATCGTGCCGGTCAGGCCGAATTCATGCGCCTGCTTGATGCAGTTGATCAGGTCGGTCCCGGCCCCGCAAATGCCCAGTATCTTCGCCCCGGATGCCTGCGCCTTCACCAGATAGGCCGAAAAATCCGTGGTTTCCGGAAACGGATACAGTTCCGATCCAAGTACCTTGCCGCCCCCTGCCTCGACGAAATGGGTGGTGTCACGCTGAAGGGCCTGGCCGAACGCGTAATTCGGAGTGATGAAATACCAACTGTCGCCCCCCGCTCGGACCATCGCGCCGCCGGTCGATTTGGCCTCCATATAGGTATCGAACGCCCAGTGCATCGAATTCGGTGTGCAAGCCTTGCCGGTCACGTCCGACGACGCCGTGCTGGTGGCGATCATGATCTTGTCCTTTTCGCGAACCAGCGACGCCAGCGCCAGGGCACACGACGAGGCGGCGATATCGACCAAGATATCGACACCGCGCTGGTCGAACCATTCGCGGGCCAGCGACACCGCGACATCGGGCTTGTTCTGATGATCGGCGGACAGAACCTCCACATCGAAGCCGCTGGCGGCAAATTCCTGCACCGCCTGTTGCGCGCAAATCACGCCCGTGGGCCCGCATACATCGCGATAAGGGCCGGACTGGTCGTTGATCACGCCGATACGGATAACGGGCCTTGCCTGCGCGCGCGGCCGGGACGCCGGCACCATCGCGAGCCCGGCGCCTGCCAGGACGGTGCGTCGTTGGATCGTCATTGCAAACCTCTCCCTGCTTGTTTTGCCGCAACGATGGATCGAACCGCGATCCGGCGCAACCTGATCTTGCCGATCGGCACAGGATGTGCGCTTCACCAGGAATGATCGATTCCGTACACGTCATTGGCGCATCCGGGCGTTCGGGCCTGGCGTTATGCCGTTCGCTGCTGGCGGACGGCATTTCCGTTACGCCCGTGGTGCGCGATCCGGCGAAATGGGCCGCGTCCGGACTGGCCGGCGACGCCAGGATAGCCGATCTTCGGGCGCCGGATGCATTGCGGGCAGCGCTGGTCGGGGCAACCCGGATCGTGTCCTGCGCGCATGCAAAGCATACGCCGGCGATCCTCGCGGCGGCGCCGCAAACTGCGATGCTGGTGCTGCTGGGCAGCACCCGCAAATTCACCCGCTGGCCCGATGCGCATGGCAACGGCGTGTTGGCCGGGGAAGCCGCGCTGTCAGCGTCCGGACGGGCCGGAGCGATGCTGCATCCCACGATGATTTTTGGCGCCCAGGGCGAGGATAATGTGCAACGGCTGGTTCGGCTTCTGAAGCGGCTGCCAGTGCTGCCGTTGCCGGGCGGAGGACGGTTTCTGGTGCAGCCGATCCATCAAAGCGACGTCACGCGATGCCTGCGCGCGGCGCTTGCTCGCCGCTGGGAAGGCCCGGCCAGCATTGTGATTGCCGGACCGCACCCGGTGCGCTACGCGGATTTCGTGCGCGCGGTCGCCGGCGCGGCGGGATTGCGACGACCGTTCATCCTGCCGTTTCCGTCAGCCCCGCTGATCCTGGCGACCCGGTTGACCAAACATGTGACCGCCCTGCCGGCGGTGCGGCCGGACGAAATCCGGCGCCTGATGGAAGATAAGGCGTTCGGCATCGGGCCGATGCGTGATTTACTGGGGATCGAACCCATATCGCTGGCAGACGGGCTTGCCCTGACGTTCGCGCCATCCACGGAAACAGCAACCCTTTCTGGAGCAACTCGTGCCGGTCATTAACAGCATCGCCGCCTTCCATTCCGAAATGACCGCGTGGCGGCACGATCTGCATGCTCACCCCGAACTGTCGATGCGGGAAGCCCGCACGTCCGCCATGGTGCGGGACAAACTGGCCGAATTCGGAGTGGACGACATCATCGGCGGATTGGCCGGTCACGGCTTGGTGGGCGTGATCCGGTCAGGGACATCCGGACGGGCGATCGGGTTGCGCGCGGATATGGATGCCCTGCCGATCCATGAGGAAACCGGGCTGGAGTATGCCAGCAAAAACCCCGGCATCATGCATGCCTGCGGTCATGACGGCCATACCGCCATGCTGCTGGGGGCGGCGAAATATCTGGCGGAAACGCGCAATTTCGACGGCACGGTGTATCTGATTTTTCAGCCGGCCGAGGAATTCGAGGGCGGGGCCGACAAGATGGTGCGCGAGGGCCTGTTCTCCCGTTGCCCGATGGACAAGGTCTATGGTCTGCATAACTGGCCCGAGGCGCCCGCGGGAACGTTTCTATGGCGCACCGGACCGGTTATGGCGGCGGTTGGCTTCTTCGAAATCGTGGTAACCGGCAAGGGCAGTCACGGCGCCGCGCCGCACCAGGGCATCGACCCGATCGTCGTCTCGGCGCAAATCGTCGGTGCGTTGCAGACAATCGTTTCCCGAACCATCGAACCGATCGAGGGCGGGGTGGTTTCGGTTGGCAGCATCGCCGGCGGCGAAGCTTATAATATTCTGCCCGAGCGGGTGACGATGAAAGGGACGGCGCGGTGGTTCCGGCCAGAGTTGGGCGATAAGATCGAGGCTGGAATGAACCGGTTGGTGAAGGGCATCGCAGGAAGCTTCGGCGCGACGGCGACTTTACGGTTCTTCCGGCACGCGCCGGCAACGGTGAACGATACCGAGGCCACGGAGCTGGCGGCGAATGCGGCGCGGACGATCGCGGGCGACAGCGCGGTGCGGGAAATGCGGGCGCCGACAATGGGCGGCGAGGATTTTGCGTATATGCTGAACGCCAAACAGGGGGCGTATCTCATGCTGGGCGGCGGGCGCACCAAGGACGATCCGCTGCTGCATCATCCGAAATACGACTTTAACGATGAGATTTTGCCCGTCGGGGCATCCTGGTGGGCAACCCTGGCCGAACAGCAACTGGCGAAGGCGGAATGAAAATGCCCCTGCCCGCTGGCTTTTAGTCTCGTTACATGTCCACGATGACGTAGTGTTCTTCAACCGTCACAGAAACGGTTTCCGCCACATACTCGCCGTCCACAACGCGTTGTCCGTCCGCCACTTCCGCGGGATAGCTCCGGATCGTCACTCGCGATGGATCGCAGACGCTCTGGCCCGTCCGCACGTCGAACTCCCACCCGTGCCAGGGGCAGCGTAGAATCTCGCCCTTGCGGGTATAACGATACTCGCCAGGATCGCCGGACTCGATCAGGCCGGTCAGGATACCCTCGCACATCGGTCCGCCCTGATGCGGGCAGCGATTGAACAGACCGAAAAATTCGCCGCCCAGGTTGAACACGGCGATTTGCCGGCCCCGGATGGAGACAAGTTTCCGCTCGCCCGGCGGAATTTCCGTCACGGTCGCCACGACGTGCTTGCTCATAATCCCGGCTGCTCCGTTTTATCCCACGCACACGACGCTAACCCTGGGCAGCTCCGGTCGCAACCGGTTACCCGGCCGGCATATCCATCTGGGTCGGGTCGTCCGCCTGTCGCCCATGCAGCAACAGCGCGACAAGCCCGGTCCAGCCGGTCTGGTGCGATGCGCCCAGTCCCTGTCCGGTATCGCCGTGGAAGTATTCGAAGAACAGCACATTGTCGCGAAACCGCGGATCGTCGCGATACCGATCCGAGTCACCGAACGCCGGCCGCCGCCCGTCGGGACCGAGCAGGAAAAGCCGCGTGAGCCGGTGGGACAATTCGTCGGCGATTTGCCGCAGACTTAGCATCGTGCCGGACCCTGTCGGATAGTCCACCCTAAAATCATCGCCATAGTAACGATGGAAGCCATACAATGCCTCCACCAACATGAAGTTTACCGGCATCCAAACCGGCCCGCGCCAGTTCGAATTGCCCCCAAACGCTCGGCTATCACTGTCGCCCGGCACATAGCCAACGCTGAAATGTTGTCCGTCCAGATCGAGTTCGAACGGCGCGGCCAGATGTTCGCGCGACACGCTGCGAACCCCATAGGGAGACAGAAAGGCCGATTCGTCCAGCATCCGCCGTAGCAGCGCCTTCATCCGGTGGCCGCGCAGCAGCGACAGCAGGCGGCGCGAACCCTGCCCTTCCTGATCCCAGTGCGACACCAGGGCCGCCAGATCCGGGCGGTGGTTCAGCACCCATCGCAGCCGCTCGGCAAATTCCGGAAAGCGATCCAGCGTGCCGGGTTCCAGTACTTCCACCGCGAACAACGGGAATAGTCCGACCAGGGAAAACAGGCGCAAGGGAATGGCCGATCCATCCGGCCGGCGCAGCACGTTGTGATAGAACTGGTCGTTTTCATCCCACAGGCCAAGCCGCCCGTTCTGGCGCGTCATTGCCTCGGCGATGGCGAGGAAATGCTCGAAGAATTTTGTCGCGGTCGATTCATAGACGTGATTGACGGTCGCGAGTTCCAGCGAAATGCGCATCATGTTCAGCGCGTACATCGCCATCCAGGATGTGCCATCCGACTGATCGATCCTGCCGGCAACGGGCAGCTTTTGGCTGCGGTCGAACACCCCGATATTATCCAGGCCCAGAAAGCCGCCCTGGAACACGTTTCGCCCATCGGCATCCTGGCGATTCACCCAGCCGGTGAAATTCATCATCAGCTTGTGGAATATGCGTTCCAGGAAATCGATATCCGGTTTGCCTTTCAGTGCCGCATCCATACGGAACACACGCCACGCGGCCCAGGCATGAACCGGCGGGTTCACATCCCCAAAGGCCCATTCGTATGCCGGCAGGGATCCATTCGGATGCATGAACCATTCATGCGTCAGCAGCAAAAGCTGTTGTTTCGCGAAGTCCGGATCGATCAGCGCGAACGTGACCGCTTGAAAGGCCAGATCCCAGGACGCGTACCAGGGATACTCCCATGTATCTGGCATCGAAATGATGTCGCGATTGTTCAGATGGGTCCAGTCGCCGTTCCGGATCGCACTCCGCCCGGCCGGTGGTGCGGGCTGCAACGGATCGCCCGCCAGCCAGCGACGCACGTCGTAACGGTAGAACTGCTTGGACCACAACATGCCGGCCAGCGCCTGACGTTGCACCGACCGTGCGTCCGGGTCCGCGATATGAGCCTGCAATGCCGCATAAAATTCATCGGCTTCCGCGATCCTGGCGGCGAACAGGGCATCGTGACCGGCGAACGGATCCCCCGCGGAGTCCGACGGACGCCACCGAAGCCGCACAACGCGCCGTCCACCGGCTGGCAGCCTCAGCTTTACATGCGCGGCGCATTTCGTGCCTTCCCGCCGGTCCGCCGCGCCGGCAATGCCGTTTACCACGCAGTCGTCGATACCGTCCTTGAAAGGACCCGGCGCGGTCGTGCCATACAGCCGGTTCGTATTGGTTTCGTTACGGCAGAATAGCCACTCGGCATCCGTATCGACCGATAGGGTTCGCTCTGGCATGCGATTGTGCCACGCCACCACCCCGCCGGGGGCCACGCTTAGCCTGGGTTGGGGAATGCCGGGCCGCCAGTCCCAGGTGTTGCGCGCCCACAGTTGCGGCAGAAGATGCAAGTCCGCGGCGTCGGGTCCGCGATTTTCGGCGGTAATTCGGATCAGAATGTCGTCCGGCGCCGCCTTGGCATATTCCACCGTTACGTCGAAATACCGGTCGCCATCCAGGATGCCGGTGTCCAGCAGTTCATATTCCGGATCGTCCACGCCGCGCCTCGCGTTTTCGGCGATCAAGGCGCTGTAAGGAAAAGGCGCCTGTGGATATTTATACAACATCCGCATATACGAATGGGTCGGGGTCCCGTCCTGGAAGTAATAAAGCTCCTTTACGTCCTCCCCATGATTGCCTTGCGCGTTGGTCAGACCGAACAGGCGCTCCTTCAAAATCTCGTCGCGCCCGTTCCAGAGCGCCAGCGAAAGGCACCACCGCAGCCGGTCGTCGGAAAATCCGGCTATCCCGTCCTCTCCCCACCGATACACGCGGCTGCGGGCATGTTCGTGCGGGAAATACGACCATGCATCGCCGTCGGCCGAATAATCCTCCCGCACCGTGCCCCACTGGCGTTCGGACAGGTAAGGCCCCCACTGAAGCCATTTGTCCCGGTCGCCAAGACGCTGGCCCTCGGTCGTCTGAAGCAAATGGCTTGGCATGCGTTCCTCTATGCCCCTGGGCGGCGCCCTCGCCAACCAGACTTGGTGAAGCGCCACATTGCCTTCAAATCGCCGTGCTATCCGAACAAATTCCGCGCGACTCGGGTTTTTGGCGTAAGAAGCCCAAATTCAGGACGGCAGGGAGATACCGACGCATGATCCGATTCCGCGCAGTGGCCGCATTGGCCGCTCTGACGCTCGCGCAAGCCGCTTGTTCATCCAACGGACCCGGCGAACAGCAGACGCTGGTCGATCGTGCCGCCCTGACCGTTCAGGAAATGATGACCCAAACCGTCTCGCAAGATCCGCAGGATCTGTTGCGGCGCGCCAAGGCCGTCATGGTCTGCCCGCGCATTTTCAAGGCGGGCTTCTTCTTCGGCGGCGAGGGCGGAAACTGCGTCATGCTGGCCCGCGCCGGCAACGGCACCTGGTCCTATCCGGCCTTCTATACCATCGGCAGCGCAAGTTTCGGCTTGCAGTTCGGCATCGAGGACAATCAGCTTCTGATGCTGATCATGACCGAACATGGTCTCAACGCCGTACTCGACAGCCAGATCAAGCTCGGTGCCAACGCCGGCATCGCGGTCGCCACGCTCGGGGCCGGCATTCAGGGATCGACCACAACCGCGATCGGGGCCGATATTGTCGCATTCGATGCCAGCCGCGGCCTGTTCGGCGGGGTGGCACTGGAAGGCAGCGTCATGTCCACCGAAACCGGCTGGAACCAGTCCTATTACGGCCAGCCCTTCGCCGCGCGACAGTTGGTGATGCAAATGCAGGGCAGCAATCCAGGCGCCGACCCGCTGCGGGATGTTCTGACTCGCTATGGCGGCCAGGCCGCGCGGCCGGCAATGCCGCAGTCGCCGCCTCAGCAGCAACCCGGCTACGCGCCTGCCTATCCGCAGCAGGGAATGCAGCCGCCTCCGCTGCCGCCCGGCACGGGATACGGCACCGCCGCGCCGCAAGGCCAGCACGGGCCGGTTCAGGAACAGTCCCTCGCGCCGCCGCGTTAGGGCAGCGCCGGCAACACGTGCGTCGGCACGTCGGTAAAGCTGCCCGCACAAATAATGACTAAGGGCTTGCCCTTAGAGGCTGACCCGGAATGGAACCGGAACGGACTCCTCAGCTTACTCACTCCGTTGGGGGCGCCGGCCGGACGGCGCAGTTGGATAGCGAAAATTGTTGCGTGACTTCAGCGGCTACGATTCTCTCGT
>JAJZFA010000058.1 GCA_021805565.1 Pseudomonadota bacterium | reverse complement strand
GGTTGCGCGGATCAACCAACGCCACGAACGCAGACGCGGTGCCATTGACTCCCGCTTCCGCACTCAGCGACGGGAGGCGCCCTCATGATCGAGCAAAAAACATGCCAAGTAATTCGACTCTGTCAAACTAATCGGTCCCTCCGTGCGAAGCGTGCCAGATCAAGTGGCCCAGCATCTCGGCGGTTCGGGCGACCGACGCCCGCACGGCTTCCAGCATCGCCGGCATTTCCGAAGGATCGACACCGTCGGCAATTTCCAGTGCGGCGAGCTGGGCGTTTTCCACCATCGCCGACAGCAGATTGCGAAACATCAGGTCCGCCTTGGTGTCGAGCCGGCCGGCCATCGGGCGATGCTGTTCGATCACCCCTTCCTGGAACTTCCGGCGAGCCGTTTCCGCCGCCTGACGTTCGGTCAGGTCGGTGAACATCAGGACGAATCCGAGGGAGCGGTCCCGCGCGGCGAAGACCGGGTCGGCGCGCAGCAGCAGGGGCGTAACACTATTGCCGCCGCGGTTCATGACGAGTTCGCCCCGCCAGCCGCGGCGACTTTTCACCAGATCGGCCAGGGCACGAATCGATTCCTCGGGGCCCGAAAACAGCGTTCTGAGCTCGGCGATGGACGCGGGCCGCCTGGTACGCGGCGGTAGCAACGCATCGAAGGCCGAATTGATCTGCAGGATCGCACCGTCCGCGTCGGCGATGATGACGGGATTGCCCGATTGCTGAACCTGGCGGCGGACCTGATCGAGTTGGTCCTCGGCGATCAGCGAGCGAACCGACCGGAACTGGGTCACGACATCGGCGACCGTCTCCCCGATCAGCCGAGCGGCCGCAAGATCGGCGGGTCCCCACGAATCGGCCGTCCCTTCCACCACCTGATGCCATTGCGCAAAGGACCGCCGCGGCGACAGGGTGGATGGATCGTCGCCCACCCCATGCGGTTCGAACGGATTGCCGCCCCAGGTGACGGTTTGCACCCGTTCCGGCCGCAGCCAGACAAGATACTCGCCCGGCATGGTTGAAACAGGCACCGCGAGCAGCCCGCTGGCGATCGGCGTCAAGGCCTGGAATTCAGGTACATCCCGGCCGAACGCCGTGGCTGCCACCAGGCCGGAGCGCGGCTGCGCGTCCAGCCACCGGCCGATGTCCCGCATCGACGATGTCGCGGGCACATCGCCGACCGTGCGGATCTCGCCTTCGAACAGCAAGGCGGCGCCTGTTGCACCGACAGGTTCCAACAACGCGGTGGCGTGGTCGAACAGCGCACCGCGCCAGTCGCCTTCGCGTGAGATTGCCCGGATCATCCGCTGTTCCAGCCGGCGGACAGAGATCTCGGCCTGCGCTTGGACAAAGCTTTCCAGGGCGGCGATCCGGGTGCCGACGGCTTCCGCGAGCAACTCGCAGACTGTCCGTTCCTCAAAATGGATGAACCGCGGGACGTAGTGGTGGCATGACACCAGGCCCCACAGCTTGCCGTTCACCATCAAAGACACGACCAGCGTGCCGCGGACGCCCATATTCTTCAGATACTGGACGTGGATCGGCGATGAACTGCGAAGAAAGCACAGCGACATATCCAACTGCTCGCCACTGACCGGCGACAGGCTGGGTATCAGGGGGACGGGCCTGTATTCGACATCGTGGAGCACCCGGATTCGATTCCGAATATACAGACGCCGTGCGATCTGGGGAATATCGGAAGCTGGGTAACGATTTCCCAGTAACGCGTCCAGTGTCGGCTCTTTCGCTTCGGACAGCACTTCGCCGTTACCCGCATCGTCGAAGCGATACACCATCACCCGGTCATATCCGGTGAGTGCCTTGAATATTGTGGCCGTTTCGTCGCAAAGCGACCGCACGGTGGCCATTGCCATAACCGACTGCAAGGCCTTTTCCAAATGGCGGGACAGTTCGGCCGCCGGTCCGGCCCGTTCAAGTTCGATGATGACCCCGCCGCCCAGCGGACGATGGATCAGGCAATCGAATGGAGTACGGTTACGACCGATATGGCAGCGGACACCGCGTGCGATGTCGAGCAGCGGGTCCGCGAGATGCGGACGCAGCCGTTCGGCCAGATCGCCTGGGATCGTGTCGAGCGTGGCATCCAGCGGCAGGTCGTCGAGGCCAAGAAAGCCGGCTGCGTTTTCGCTAATCTGAACGATGACGTTATCGGGCTCCCGCAGCAGCAGAAGAGCGCCGAGTGGCTGGATCGATCCGGCGAGGTGGATTTGCTCCCGCTCACAGTTTAGAAGGTCTGCCTCGCCAAAGGCGGGGCCCGTCGCGGCAAGCGTCGGCACGTCTCGCCTCCCGGCATATTATTTTTCCGAGTATGCGCCTGTGCGGGAATGACCGTCCATATCGTATTGCGCGAGTTTCTTATAGAACCCCTGTCGGCTCATGCCCAGTATCTCGGCGGCGGCGGTGCGGTTTCCATCGGACAATGCCAGTGCGGCAGCGATATAGTGCCGTTCCACAAGTCCAACGGTATCTTTCACCAGGCTGTGCAGCGAGGTTTTGGCGGATTGCGCGATAATCGCGCCGAGCGCTGCTTGCAGGCTGGTTTCGTCTTCGGACACAGACAGCCGGCGGCCCACGTCTCGCAGTACCAGCGCGATATGGTCCGGTTTGACGGCCGCGTTACCGACAGCGGATATTTCCACCGCCGTATCTGTTCCGAGTTCGCCCTGTAAGGTCGTCGCGAACAAGCGCACCGAACCGTGACGGTTGAGGTTGGCCAGCAGGACGGACAGATCGGCGCCCGGGCGGGACAGCCAGCGGCCGAGCGGCTCATTCAGGACCGCGCCTTCTCCGCCGATCTGGACGAGATCGAGAAACGCCCGGTTCGTGCGCCGGATCGATCCGTCGCGATCGATCACGACGAATGCGTCCGGCATGCGATCGACGTAGTCATCCAAGGCGATCTGTTCGGCGCCGCGTATCGCAACCGGCGTGCCGCCGGTGGATGCGAGTTGAACCAGAAACATCGGGCCGGGTTCGCTGGTCATTAACGATGCGCGTACGGTCCAGGCGGAACGATCGGCGCCAAGATGCAGCAGAACGCCGGGCGCTCGGCCGGACTGGCGCACGCGCTGTAGCATCGCCTGAAATGTTGTGCGCTCGTCCACTGTTAATTCGGGCAGCAGGTCGCGTCCGCGGGCGAGGCCGAGGGTGCGAATGGCGGCGGGATTGGCCTCCACAATGCGTAGCGAGTCGGCCTGCAGCATGAGTACGGCTTCGTTGGAAGCGTCGAACAGCAGGCGGTAGCGGGTTTCGACCTCGCGCAGTTTCCAGTATTCCTGCTCGACCGCCTGCTGGGCTGCGATCAGGCGCGACTGAAGTTCGGCGACGGCGTTCAGGTTGCGGCCGATGGCGATCAGGCCGCCCTTTCCGCCGAGGCGGACGGTGGTGTATTCCATCGGCAGTTCCAGGCCGCTGGGAAAGCGCTGATTGACCTGGCGGTAGGCGGAAACGCCGCTTTCGCGGGCATCCGCCAGCATGCGGACGATTTTGCCGCTGACAGTGTCGCCCACGATATCGGCCCACGGGCGCCCGAGCCAGTCATCGGCGGATTCATTGGACACGGCGTTTGACAAGGTTACGTCCCGGATGACGCCATCCAGATCGAGCATCAGGGTTACATCTGGTTGGGCTATAGACACGCCCTGCAACTGAATGACAGCGATAGTAACCTCCTGGAGACGACCACACCTAGGATAGGGATTTGCCGGGCGGAATTATAGTGCCAAAGCGGGAAATCCCTCAAAAATCGCTGCTAATGTTCAATTCGATCGCAAATTGCCGTTATATCGCGGTTTGCTTTGGATTATGTGCGTTGTTCGGCGCGGAAACACGTGCCGGCGTCGCCTTTTACGTACAAGTACTTAAGGCGGCGACCTCGCCGGACAATTGTATATTCATCTCGAACGCCAGCGCGGCTTCTTCCACAACGCGATCCGGGCGGTGCATGGCTTGTCCGGCTGCGTCCAGGGCGATCCGGAAACCGTCCTTAAACGCCGCGACGTCGGCAATCGCGGGGAAATCGGCGAAGGCCGTGGCGCGGAAATCCGCACCGAACAGGCGCTGTAACCTTGCACGCATGATTTGCCCACCGCTGAGGTCGCCGAGATATCGGGTGTAGGCATGGGCGAGCAGAAGGTCGGCGCAGGCGTCGCCGGCCCAGGCGATCCGTGCCGCATACCGTTCCGCGGTGGGGACCACCGGCAGGGTGGCACGCCATCCGGGCGGCGCGATCGCATCGAGATCGGCCTGGATGGCTTCGGCGCGATATAACGCGGGCTGGGCAAAAGGCGCGATTGCAGCACGGTCGCGATGCCTGAACAGCGCGCGTTCCATGGCCTGATAGGCGGGCAACAGGTTACGTAGATACAGACTGTACCCCGATTGCGTCACGCTCCCCGTCATCAGCGCGGCGACGATTCCGGTGCGTTCGGCCCTGCGGTGCAGGCCGGCGACACGGTTTCGCATACGTAGTGCCAGGCCCGGTTCGCCTGGAGGGGACATTTTCCCGGCTGGTATGACATCCACGTATTACGTCTCCAGCCATGGCGGCACGGTGGCGACCGGCTGAGGTTATGAAAGAGCAGGGTCGGCGTTGCCGTCAACCGGCGGTTCCGGTTTGCCGGGGCGCGAGTTACGCCAGCGCCGCCTCCACCGCCGCGGCTATCCCGAACAGGCGCCCGTCGCCCATGGTTTCGCCCATCAGCATCAGCCCGGCCGGTGCGTCGCCCGCACGATGGCAAGGCACCGTAATCGCGCAGCGGTCCAGAACGTTGCCCAGGGCGGTGTTGCGTAAAATCAGCATGTTGGCGGTGTTGTATGCCCGTTCATCGTCCAGTTCCGCAATACGCGGCGCGACGATCGGCACGCTGGGCATCAGTACGCAATCGTACGGAGCGGTCTCCCGTTCGAAAGCCGCGATAAGGCGCGCGCGGGCGTTCAGCAGATCGAGGTAATCCGCCGCGCCGATGCCCTCGCCGCGCGCGATGCGAACGCGAATGCGCGGGTCATAGCCGGCCCCCTTCGCCGCCAACAGCCTCCGATGCCAGGCATAGGCTTCCGACGCCGCAAACCCGCCATTGGCATTCAGCGCCGGCAGTTCCCCGAATGTCGCGAACCGGGTTTTCTCGATATGGGCGCCGGCGGCGGACAGCACGGACAGCGCGCGGCCGAACGCGGCGGCCACGGTATCGTCCATGCTGTCCAGCACAAGGTTTTCGGGCACCGCCAGACGCAGGCCGCGGAGGCGCGCGGGGACGGGTGCGGCCGGGGTTTCGCCGGCCAGGATGGCGTCGATGGCAGCACAGCAGGCGACACTGGGGGCCAGCGGGCCGACCGAATCAAGCGACGGCGCCAGCGGCAGCACGCCCGCGAGGGGCACGCGCCTCGCGGTGGGTTTATACCCGACAATGCCGCAGAACGCGGCGGGGATACGGCAGGAACCCCCGGTATCGGTGCCCAGGCCGGCTGCGGCCATGCCATCCGCTACCGCGACGGCGGTGCCGGACGAACTGCCGCCGGGAATGCGTCGCGACGCGCGGTCCCACGGGCTGGAAGGCGTGCCGAAATGCGGGTTAATTCCCAGGCCGGAAAACGCGAACTCCGTCATGTTAACCCGGCCGACGGGGATGAAGCCGGCGGCCAGCATGCGGGTAACGACCGGGGCATGCGCGACGGCATGCGGCGCATTGGCAAGAACGGCCGATCCGGCGGGAGTTGGCTCCCCGGCGACGTCGAACAAATCTTTCAGCGCGATGGGAATGCCCGCGTAGCGACCGGACGACCGGTTCGCCTTGCGCAGCCCATCGGCGGCGTCCGCCATGGCCCGCGCCTGTTCGGCGTGAACTTTGACGAACGTCCGCGCGCCCTCCCCCGACGGATCGGCGATCTTGGCGAGCGAGTCCTCGATCAGCGACCGGCTGGTCACGGTGCCCGCCGACAAGGCCTGGGCGAGTTCGTCGATCGTGCGCATGATGCTTCCTTGTAAGCTGTCCGGGGAGCATGGCATGACTGACCCGTCCGCCAAACCCATTCCGCTGACGGGCACGTCCGGGCCGCCGGGGCGGGTGCCCGTGGATCGCGCCGGCCCGTTGGCCGGACGGTGGACGGCCTGGAGTATGCGCGCTCGGCGCCGTTGAGGGAGAGGTCGATGTCTGACGGAACGCTGTATATCGGACACAGGCGATACTCGTCATGGTCGATGCGGGGCTGGCTGGCGGTGCGGCTGGCGAGCCTGGATGTGGATGTGCGGGTCTTACGGTTTACGCGGCCAGGGCCGACCAAGGCGATCGCGGACCTGTCGCCGAACGGGCTGGTGCCGTTCCTTGAGCATAATGGCGCCCGCGTTTGGGAATCGCTGGCAATTTGCGATTACTGCTCGGAATTCGCGCCAGCCTTGTGGCCGGCGGATCGCGTGGCGCGCGCGCATGCGCGATCGGTGGCGGCGGAAATGCATGCCGGGTTCCGCGATTTGCGATCGGCGATGTGGATGAATTTGGGGCGGGACTTTTCCGGATTGGGCCGGATGCCGGGCGCGTTGAACGATATCGCGCGGATCGAGGCGCTGTGGGCGGATACGCGCGCCCGGTTCGGGGCGGACGGCCCATTTCTGTTCGGCGCGGCGTTCGGCGCGGCGGATGCGATGTTCGCGCCGGTTGTGGCGCGGTTTCTGGGCTGGGGCGTTGCGGGTTCGCCCGCCACGGCGGCGTATTGCGCCGCGGTGCGGGCGCATCCGCTGGTTGCGGAATGGTATGACGACGCGGTGGCCGAACCGGCGGATTGGCTTATCGGCGATTACGAGACCGCGCAGTCGCGCTAGCGGGCGCGGCGTACGGACCCCAGTGCCGTCCGGTTTGCGACAACCCTGCGCGGTGAAGCGGGAAGGGATAGTATTCAGTCCATGGCAGGTGCGCTATCGCCCTGTCCCGGCCGCGCCCTATCCCCCGACCCGTTCGTCCGAATTCACGCCCAACTGCTTCAGTTTCCGGTGCAGTGCCGATCGCTCCATCCCCACGAACTGAGCGGTCCGGGAAATATTGCCGCCAAATCGCAACAACTGCGCGTGCAAATACTGAGTTTCAAATAAATCGCGGGCTTCTCGTAGCGGCAGCGACATAATATCGGCCGCCGGATCGATGTTCAGCAGGGCTGGGGCCCGCGACCCGATTTCGGGCGGTAGCATATCCGCCCGGATCGGATCGCCCGCGTTGCCCGGCGCCATGATCAACAGCCAGTCCATCAAGTTGCGCAACTGCCGAACATTCCCCGGCCAGTCATAGGCCTGCAACGCCGCCAGCGTATCGGCGGACAGCGGCCGTACGGGTATCCCCGAACTGTCCGCCGACCGTTCGATAAAATGCAACGCCAGCGCGGGCACGTCTTCCCGCCGTTCCCGCAGCGCCGGTATTTTCACCGGAACGACCGCGAGGCGGTAATACAGGTCTTCGCGAAACCGTCCGGCGGCGATTTCGGCTTGCAGGTCCCGGTTCGTCGTGGACAGTACCCGCACATCGACCTTCACCCGGACCGAACCGCCCAACCGTTCAAAGGTCTGGTCCTGCAATGCGCGCACGATCTTACCCTGGGTCTCGATCGGCATATCGGACACCTCGTCCAGCAGCAGCGTGCCGGTATGCGCGCGTTCCAGCACGCCCGTCCGCCTTGGTTGCGCGGAGGCGTCCGCGCCGCCCTCGATGCCGAACAGTTCTTCCTCAAAACGTACCGGATTCAGCGTCGCACAGTTCATCACCACGATTGGCCCGGTCGATCGCCGGGACCGAGCGTGGATCATCCGCGCAACGACTTCCTTGCCCGATCCGGCCGGGCCGGCGATCATCACCCGCGATCCGGTAGGCGCCACACGCTCCACCTGCGAACGGAGCTGGGCGATGACCGGCGAATCTCCGGTCAGCGTCACTTCCGGGCCGGCGCGCAGCCGCAGTTCCGCGTTTTCCCTGGCCAGGGCAGCCGCTTCCAGCGCGCGTCGGACGATCAGCAGCAGCCGGTCGGACTGAAACGGCTTTTCGATAAAATCGTAAGCGCCATGCTGGATTGCGCCAACGGCCATCTCGATCGTGCCGTGGCCGGAAATCATCACCGCCGGCACATGCGCATCCTCGGCGCGCATCGTCTCCAGGATGCCGATGCCATCCATGCGGGAGCCTTGCAGCCAGACGTCCAGAATGACCAGCGACGGCCGCCGGGCGCGAAATGCCGCGATCGCCGAATCGGCGTCGCCGGCTCCGCGGGTTTCATAGCCTTCATCGCGCAGCAGCCCTTCGATCAGCAGCCTGATATCGGGCTCGTCATCGACAATCAGAATTTCATGCGCCATCCGACACCTGTATCAGTTCAGCACCCGGACGGGCCGGCGCCTGTGCTCGCGGCAGCAGCAGCGACGCGACGGTTCCCAAACCGTCCGGCCCATCTTCCAGTATCAACGACCCGCCGTGGTCTTCCATGATCTTCTTCACGATCGCGAGTCCCAGGCCGGTTCCCTTCGGTTTGTGCGTGACATACGGTTCGGTCAACCTGGATCGGTCTTCCTTCGGCAATCCGATACCATCGTCGGCGACACTCAGTAATGCACCGTCGGGCAGGTCGCGCACCGACAGCGCGATATGCGCCGCCCCTTCGCGCATCGCCACCGCATCGGCGGCATTTTGCAACAAATTCGTCAGCGCCTGACGCATCATCCGCCGGTCGCACCGCAGCACCGGACCGCGTTCTGGAATATCCGAGGTCCATTCGATTCCCGGACGGGCGGTTTTCTGCAGCACCAGCGCCTCCCGCGCGATCAGGCCGACATCCTCCGGCTTGATCACCGGTTGAGGCATCCGCGCGAAGGCGGAAAACTCATCGACCATACGCCCGATATCGCCGACATGGCGAATGATCGTATCCGCGCACTGCGCGAACGTATCTGGATCAGACTGAATTTCCTTGGCGAAGCGCCGTTTGAGCCGCTCCGCCGCAAGTTGAATAGGCGTCAGCGGATTTTTGATCTCGTGCGCGATCCGCCGGGCCACGTCGGCCCACGCCGCCTTGCGCTGGGCCGACTGCAATTCGGTAATGTCGTCGAATGTGACAACGAAACCGTCGGTGCGCCCGGCCGACAGTTCCGCGCCGATCCGAACCAGCAATATACGCTGGTGGTTGCGCGGCCCGGTCTGGATTTCGGCCGTGCGCGCCTTTTCGGGGGACGCCGCGACCTCGGCGAACAGGGTGGCGAATTCGGGCACGATACTGGCCAGCGGATGGCCGGTGGCCGCCAGCAGGTCCAGACCGAGCAACTCATCGGCGGTGCGGTTGGGCAATTCGATGCGGCCGTGCGCGTCCAGGCCGATAACGCCGGCGGAAACGCCGGCCAGCACGGTTTCGGTAAACCGCCGCCGTTCGTCGATCTGGCTATAGGCGTCCATCAATTCGGATCGTTGCGCGCCCAGTTGTCCGGTCATGCGATTGAAGGCACGCGACAGGCCGGCCAGTTCATCGCCGGTGGTGGCTTCCTGCACCCGCACGCTGAGGTCGCCGCTGCGCACCCGTTCCGCCGCGCTGATCAGCATGCCCACCGGCCGGGCGATTTGATTGGCCATGACCAGACCGATCAATCCAGCGGCCAGCAGAACCAGCAGCGCGACCATGGCGAAGATCCAGGCAAATGCGATCTGCAACCAGGACCGGTTTTCATCCATGCGATGGTATTCAGCGACCGCCTGGGCCGTGCGCTGCATATAGCCAAGGATGGTCGGATCGATCGGGCGACCGATCATCAGCATCAGCGGCGGCGTCGATTCCAGCCGGACCACCGCCCGCACTCGTGTTCCGTCGCCGGCGTTGAGCACCGCGACATCGCCATTCAACGCGCTTTGCGTGGCCGATTGCGGCGGTGCCTCCACCCCCAGGCCGACGAACATGCCGGCGACCGCCAACACCTGGCCCGTTGTCGGCTCATAAATCACCGCCTCGGTCAGGCCGCGCAGTGTGGTCTGGGTATCCAGCACCTGGGCGAACACGGTCGGATCGGCCGACATAAAACGGCCGGCGCGAGCCAGATCATTCGACATTTCCAGCGCCACCGTCCGGATATTGTCGCGATGTTCGTCCAGATAGCCGCGCGAGACCTGCAGCGATTCTTCCAGCGCGGTGCGCACGGGGTCGTTGAACCACGTTGTAATACCGAAATGAAAGAAGGTTACCGCGAAGCACGCCACGACGATCGCCGGGGCGACCGCGACACCGCTGAACAGCAGCACCAGCCGGACGTGAAGGCGCGATCCCGCCGATCCGCGGCGGCGTTCGACCCATACGCGGGTCAGCCGTCCGGCGGCGACCGCCCCAAGCAACAGTAGGACAGAGAAATTCGCCAGGACCAGCCCGACGCCGACACCTGGTTTCCAGCCCAGCGGCGACCCGCGTGCCAGGATGATAAACGTCGCTAGCCCGACCATCAGCGCCAGCGTGGTCAAGACCAGCGTGACCGCCTTGCCCAGAAAGACATCGGCCAGTTGCCCCGCTCGGGACGATCGGGGTTCCGAAATTACATCGCGCGCCGCGGATTTCAGGCGACCGGGTTCCAGCGAGACATTCATGCCGGCCACCATCGGGCCTTCACGCGCGCTGGCGCCGAACCGCGGGCGATCATTACATCAGCCCGCGCACGACTGGAATTTCCAGGTCGCGAATCTTCTTTCGCAACGTGTTGCGATTCAAGCCCAGCATGGAGGCGGCCTTGATCTGGTTTCCGCGGGTGGCGGCCAGGGTCAGCCGTATCAACGGGCGTTCCACCTCCGCGATGATCTTGTCGTACACGTCGGTCGCGCCCATGCCGTCGTTATGGGCGGCCAGGAACGCCTTGATATGCCGCTCGACCGCGCTGGACAGGGTTTCCGGCCCGCCGCCCGCCTCGGGTGCCGTCGCCGGGCCGGCCGAGGTGATCGGGTCGGCCAGTTCGGCGTCGATAATGGCGGCGTTGATCACGTCTTCCGGGCACAGCGCGGCCAGGCGCCGCATCAGGTTTTCCAGTTCCCGCACATTGCCCGGCCAGCCGTGCTGTTTCAGGCGGTCCACCGCGCTTTGATCCAGGCTTTTGGCGGGCAGGCCATCTTCGCGCGCGCGCTCCAGGAAGTGTCGCGCCAGCAGCGGCACATCCTCGGCCCGTTCGCGCACTGGCGGCAGGCGGATCGGCACCACGTTCAGCCGGTAGAACAGATCCTCGCGAAACTGTCCCTGGCGGATCGCCAGCCGCAAATCGCGGTGGGTCGCGGCGATGATCCGCACATTGGCCTTGATCGGCTGACGGCCGCCGACACTGGTGAACTCGCCTTCCTGGAGTACGCGCAACAGCCGGGTTTGCGCCTCCGGCGGCATATCGCCGATCTCATCGAGGAACAGCGTGCCGCCATTGGCCTGCTCGAACCGGCCTTGAGACCGGTTGGTGGCGCCGGTGAAGGCCCCACGCTCATGCCCGAACAATTCGCTCTCGATCAGTTCGCGCGGTATCGCTGCCATATTGATAGCAACGAACGAACCGCCCCTGCGTTTCCCATAATCGTGCAGCGCGCGCGCCACCAGTTCCTTGCCGGTGCCGGATTCGCCGTTGATCATCACTGTCAGGTCGGCGGTCGTCAGCCGTGCGATTGTGCGATATATTTCCTGCATCGCGGGGCTGCGGCCGATCAGCGGCAGGCGTTCCTCGGTGTCCTTGGCCTCCGGCGGGCTGAATGTCGGTTCCGACGGCGCCGCCAGGGCCCGGCCGACCACCGACAGCAGTTCCCGCAGGTCGAACGGCTTCGGCAGATACTCAAACGCGCCGCGCTGGGTTGCCTTCACCGCCGTCATCAGCGTCGATTGCGCGCTCATGACCACGATGCGCAGTTCCGGCCTGATCCGCTTTATCCTGGGGATCAGGTCCAGCCCGTTTTCGTCCGGCATCACCACGTCGGTGATCACCAGATCGCCTTCCCCGTCTTCAACCCAGCGCCACAGCGTCGCGGCGTTTCCGGTACTCCGCACCTGATACCCCGCGCGCCCCAGCGCCTGGGTCAGTACGGTACGGATGGAGCGGTCGTCGTCGGCGATCAGAACGGTGGGCAAGGTCATCGATCGGCATCTTTCTCGCTGACGACAGGCAAATGCAGGCGGAATTCGGTGCGGCCCGGACGGCTATCGACCTCGATCAGCCCGCCGTGGTCGCCAACGATCTTGGCGACCAGCGACAGCCCAAGGCCGCTGCCGGTGTTTTTCGAGGTCACGAACGGTTCGAACAAATGCGGGCGGATATCTTCGGGGATGCCTTGCCCATTGTCGCGCACCGACACCAACAACGGCAGATCCAACCGTTCGGACGTGCCCGGTATGGCCACGCGCATGCCGTACTGAAACCCGGTGGACAACACGATTTCCGGGTGGCCGATGCCATCCTGCGTCACCGCCTCCGCCGCGTTCTTGACCAGGTTCAGCACCACCTGAACAAGCTGATCGCGGTTGGCCCAGACCGGCGGCAGCGACGGATCGTAGAGTTCCTGAAACCGGATATGCGCGGCAAATCCGGATTGCGCCAGCTTGCGAACATGTTCCAGCACCCGGTGGATGTTCACCGCCGTCCGGGCGATCGGCTTTTCCCCGAACGCCTCCATCCGATCCACCAGATCGCGGATCCGGTCGGCCTCGTCGCGGATCAGTTCGGCCAGTTCGCGATCCGCCGGGCCGACGCTGGATTCCAGCAGTTGCGCCGCGCCGCGAATCCCCGATAGCGGGTTTTTCACCTCGTGCGCCAGGATCGCCGCCATGCCGGTCACGCTGCGTGCCGCGCCGCGAAAGGCGAGCTGCTGGTCGAACGCCCGCGCAGCCGAGGCATCCTGCATCACCAGCAGGACCGATCCGGGTTCCTCCGGCAACGGCGAGGCCAGGACGGTAATGCCCCGCTTGTGCAGGCGGGGACTTTCCAGGTTCAGTTCGTGGTCGGAAATGGTTGCTTCGGTGGTCCGCACCTGTTCGATCAGCAGGAACAGCGGATTATCCGCCGGCAGCATTTCGTCCAGCCGGTGCTGGGTCAGCCAACTGGCCGACACGCCGAGGAATTGTTCGGCAGCATGATTGACATGGCAAAACCGGTTGTTCGCGTCCAGCAGCATCACCGGCACCGGCAATGCGCTGAGGATGGCCGCCGTGTCAGCCGCCGGACGTCCGGTGCGGCCGGTTAACAGGCGCGATGCTTTCGCCACGACCCCGCTCATGCCGCCTCCGCGGCGGGAAAATCGCCGTATCCGGCCGGCGTCCGGGTGACGCCGCGCGCGATCAGCGGATCGTAAAACCGATCGATCAGCGCAATGACCGCGCTGGCGTCGGCCATCCGGTTCACGGCGGCGCGAAATTCCGCCGATCCCGGCAGGCCGCGCGAATACCAGGACAGATGTTTGCGGGCCAGCCGCATGCCTGGGCCAATGCCGAACTGTTCCAGCATGGTTCGATAATGGTCCAGCAGGATGGTTTTCTGCTGGTCCAGCGACGGATCCGGCCGTCGCAGGCCGGTGCGCAGAAAATGCGCGGCCTGTGCCAGAAACCAGGGCCGGCCATAGCAGCCGCGCCCGATCATCACGCCATCGGCGCCCGATTGTGCCAGCGCATCCGCCGCGTCGTCCTCGGTCAGGATGTCGCCGTTGACGATCACGGGCAGGCTGGTGGCGTCCTTCACCTGCCGCACGAACGCCCAGTCGGCGGTGCCGGTATAGAACATTTGCCGGGTGCGGCCATGCACCGTCACCATGCGGATCCCCGCATCCTGGGCGATACGCGCCAGGCGGGGCGCATTGAGGTTCGCGTGGTCCCAGCCCATACGCATTTTCAGCGTCACCGGCACCGAAACCGCCCTGACCGTTGCCTGAAGGATGGCCGCGGCCGCACCCTCGTCGCGCATCAGCGCCGATCCGGCGGCCTGGCCCACCGCGACCTTCTTCACCGGACAGCCGAAATTGATGTCGATCAGATGCGCGCCCTTATCGACGGCCAAACGAGCGGCTTCGGCCATCGCGACGGGATCGCAGCCGGCGAGTTGCACGGCCGACACGCCGCCGCATCCGTCGATTTCCGCCATGCCCAGCGTCTTCCGGTTTTCCCGGATCATCGCCCAGGACGCGATCATTTCCGACACCACCATTCCGGCGCCGAGTTGCTTGGCGGCGCGCCGGAACGGCAGGTCGGTAACGCCGGACATCGGCGCCAGAATGACCGGCGTTTCGATCCGGACACCCGATCCAAGGTCGATCGGACGCAGATCGCATGATCCGGCGGCTTTGAGTGTGGTTTGCGAACGACAGTTGCTCATGATTTGGGCAAGTTAGACACGTGAAGATCACAGTGCAATCGCTGATACCGCGACCCTGCCCAGGTTATACAGTGTGACACGCCGCCGCGGACCTAACCGGCCGGTAAAACCCGCCCGGACATCGCGGCGAATACCACGGCCAACCGGTCCCCCAGGCGCCGGGGCATCGCCACAGCCGGCCACCGTGCCAGATCGCGCCGAGCCAGTACCGCCGGCAGGGCAGCCGGCACCGCCACGGACGGCAGCACCACCGCTGCCGCCGCGGCAAGCAGCGCGCGCCCCTGCCGCACGATATCGTCCATGGCGGCGCGCGCGGCGGCGGACGCGGGATCGGCGATAAACGCCTCGGACGACAGGCCATGCCGGGTCAGCAGATCGTGCGGCAACAGGCAGGTGCCCTGCGCCGCCAGCAGACCGGCGGTGCGCGCCAGTCCCGCCACCCCATAGGCCGCACCGAACGGACGCAACGCCTCGGGGCCGGGCGCACCCAGCGCGGCGGCGGCGGCAACGGCAAGCCCCCCGGCCCCGGCCATCAGCCAGGCATGCCAGTCCGCCAGCGTTTCGAATTCACCATGCACCTCCGTTTCGCGGGCATCGATCAGACCCAGCAGCAAGGCTGGATCCAGCCTGCCTGCCGCGATCGCGTCCGAAAGCGGGGTTGCGACCTCATGTCGTTTGGCCTCGCCTTCCACGACCTCGCGCCACCATTGCAAGCGGATCAGCGCCAGCGCCGGTTCGCTGGCGACTTCGCGTGCCCGAGCCAGTTCGTGGTTGAAGGCATATAGCGTCAGCAGCGCGTCCCGCCGATCCGGCGGGGCGAACAGCGCGGTTAGAAACCGATCGGGATCGTGGCGGCGAACCAGCGCGGCAATCGGTGCGTTCATCGCCGCGTGGTGGCAAGGTTTGTTCGGCGGGGCAAGAGGTGCCGCCCGGCTGCTTCGGCCTGAGCGGCGGCAAACCGTGTCCGAATGTGCGACATGCCTCAAGCAGCCTGAAAGCCGCCCGGGCGGGCGACCCGCGGCGATCCCACGCGGGCCGCCCCGTGGCACGCGCGCCTTACTCCGCCGCGGTGGCCAGATTGCCGATCGCGACACCTTTGCCAACCCCGGCGCGATCCTTGTAAGGCGTGGTGTCGATATCTTCCAACTCGATTTCCCGGCTGAGAACCTGTCGTTTCCATTCCTGGTGTGCGGGTTCCTTACCAACGAATTCGGGCATGACCTCCTTGGCAAACAGCTCCAGACTTTCGCAAATATGCGGATGACTGTTCTTGCCCGCCTGGTTCAGCAGGATAATCTGATCGACATGCGATGCCTCGAACCGCCGAAGCTTCTTGCGGATGGTCTCGGGCGACCCGATCAGGCCGCCGGTCAGCGCCTTTTCCGCGAGTTCGGGGTTGGCGGTCTTCCACTTCAGGTATTCTTCCCAAAGACTGACCGTTCCCGGCGCTGCCCGTTCCCGGTTACGCGAACTACTATAATACGCCAGCGAAAACTGAAAAAACGTTACCCCATCCGCTCGGTGGCGCGCTTCCTCATCGGTATCGGCGCACATGAAATAGCTGACCATGGCGATGTTGCAGTTGGCCTGATAATCGGCCAGCTTCTTCTGCCGCAGCACGAACGAATTGTAATAGGCATGCACCCAGGCATGCGCCATTTCCGCCGATAGGAACTGAAACCCCAGCGCGCCGATGCCGCAGCGCCCGGCCATCTCGATCGTTTCCAACTGCGAACAGGCGACCCACAGCGGCGGATGCGGCTTCTGAATCGGTTTCGGCAGGACGTTACGGAGCGGGAATTTGAAATACGGGCCGTCGTATTCCCAGCCGCCATCCTTGAACATGGGCAGCACGCAGCGTACGCCGTCTTCCCAGACCGCGCGTTTGTCTTCCATTCCGCGATCGAACGGGCCGAGTTCGGTGATGCTGGCACCCTCGCCCATGCCGAATTCGACCCGCCCGTTGCTGACCAGATCGAGGCAGGCGACTTTCTCCGCCACGCGCGACGGGTGGTTTGTCGTCAGTTGGATGATGCCGTGGCCCAGCCGTATCTGTTTGGTGCGCTGGCTGGCGGCGGCCAGGAAGACCTCTGGCTGCGGAGAATGCGAATATTCCTCCAGGAAGTGATGTTCCACCTCCCACGCATAGTGATAACCGAGTTTATCGGCCAGTTCGACCTGCGACAGCGCATTTTGATACAGCTTGTGTTCGGTGTCCGCTTCCCATGGGCGTGGGCATTGCAGTTCGTAAAAAATGCCGAATTTCATCGATCGTCCCCTGATTTTCCTACCGGCGGGTAGCTTAGGCAGGGTTCCGGTTCGGTGTCGATATGCGCCGGTTGGCTAATTCCGCCGCCCCAGCAATCCGCGCGCGATCACCTGGGCCTGAATTTCGGCCGCGCCCTCGAAGATCGACAAAATGCGGGCGTCGCACAGCACGCGACTGATCGGATATTCGATGGCATAGCCGTTGCCGCCGTGAATTTGCAGCGCGCTGTCGGCGTTCGACCATGCGACGCGGGCGGCCAGCAGCTTGGCCATGCCGGCTTCGATGTCGCACCGCTGGCCGCTGTCTTTTTGCCGAGCGGCGAAATAGGTGAGTTGCCTGGCCAGCATTGTTTCGGTCGCCATCCAGGCGATTTTGTTGGCGACCCGCGGAAACGCGACGATCGTCTTGCCGAACTGCTGGCGGTCCCTGGCATAGGCCGCACCGATTTCCAGGGCGTTTTGCGCCACGCCCAGGGCGCGGGCGCCGGTTTGGATGCGGGCGCTCTCGAAGGTTTCCATCAACTGCTTGAATCCCTGGCCCTCGGCCCCGCCCAGCAGGTTGGCGACAGGAACCTTGAAGTTCTCGAAGCCGATTTCGTATTCCTTCATCCCGCGGTATCCCAGTACCGGGATTTCGCTGCCGGTCATGCCTTGTGCCGGAAACGGGTTTTCATCGGTGCCACGGGGCTTTTCCGCCAGCAGCATGGACAGCCCGCGATAGCCCGGCGCCGCTGGGTCGGTGCGCACCAGCAACGTCATGAGGTCCGAGCGCGACCCGTGGGTGATCCAGGTCTTTGCCCCGGTGACGTAATAATAATCGCCGTCGCGCACCGCCCGTGTTCGCAGGCTGCCCAAGTCGGACCCGGTATTGGGTTCGGTGAACACCGCCGTCGGCAGGATCGCGCCGGTGGCGATCGGCCGCAGCCAGCGCGCCTTCTGAGCCGGCGTTCCGGCGATACCGATTAGTTCGGCGGCGATTTCCGCCCGCGTACCCAGCGACCCGACGCCGATATAACCGCCGCTCAGGGCCTCGGACACGACGCACATCGCGATCTTGCCCAGCCCGCTGCCACCGTCTTCCTCGCGCACCGTCAGGCCGAACACCCCCATTTCGGCCAATTGTTTCACCACCGGCATCGGGATCAGTTCGTCCCGCTGGTGCCACCCCTGCGCATGCGGCGCGATCTCGGTCGCGGCATAGCGCAGGAACTGGTCGCGAATCGCGGCGATGGTTTCGTCCGCGATGCCCACGTCGCCGAAGCGGCCGTCGATGGCGGCGGCGGCCAGGCACTGGCGCGCGGCGTTCAGGTCCGCCGGATCGGACAGTCGCACCGCCGCCGGGTTTGTCAGAACGTGCAGCACCGTCGCGGCCGAAACCCCGGCATCGGATGGGCGAACCATCTCGGTCTGGCTGATCGGGATGCCGCCCGTGAGTTGCGCGAGGTATTCCGCGAATCCCAGCCGCAGGATCGCGGCTTCGACATCGGTGAAACCGCCGCCCGCGGAAAGATCGCGAGCCCAGCGGAGCGTCTGGCGCAGTGCCTCGACATAGGTTGCCTGCCACGCGAAGCCGTGCGCCGCGAGTTGATGCACATCGACCAATGCGGCGTCCGGCTTACCGTTTACGGACACCAGATCCGACACGGTCTGACGCGACGCTTCGCCGATCTGCTCCGCCAGGGTCAGGGCGTTGCCGCACAGGTCCAGCAGTTCGGTCGTGCCGGTGTCATTCGCCATGATCGCCGCCTTCTATGAACCGGTGGAGCCGGCGACGACGCCGGCATCGTGCAGCAGCCCGTACTGGGCGCCCGACAGGCCGAGAATTTCGCTCAGCACGGTTTCGGTATGTTCGCCCAAACGCGGCGCCGGGGCCGGCGGCGGGCGGGTGTCCACGCTGAATCCCAGCGGCACGGCGTTCGCCAGGATCCGCCCCGCGCCCGGCTGGTCGATCGTCCCGAACAGCGGATTGTCCAGCGAGCAGCGCGGATCCTCATGCACCAACTGGCCGAAGTCCTGATATGGACCCCACAGCACGCCGCTGCCATCCAGCGCGGCGCGAATTTCGGCCAGCGTCCTGTGCGCGAACCACGGTTCCAGTACCGCGGCGATGGCATGGCGGGCGCCGAACCGGCCGCCTTCCGTATCCAGATCGAGGTCCATCATCGGCCCGATCATCGCCAGCCGATCGGTCAGGCCCGTGGCTTTGCCGATGGCCCGCCACTGGCGGTTGGAAATGGCCGCCAGCATGATACGGCGTCCGTCCGAGGTGCCGAAATCGCGGCCGAAGGCGCCGTACAGATCGTTCCCTAGGGGCTGGCGCACGGTGTTGTTGACCTGCACGTCGGCGACGTAGCCAAGGTTGGCGACCGACGCGAGCATCACATCCGACAGCGCCAGCGTGACTTCCTGCCCGTGTCCGGTGCGGTGGCGCATGCGTTCGGCGGCCAGAAGACCGGTGGCGAGATACAGGCCGGTGGCGATATCCCACGCGGGCAGAACGTGATTGATCGGATCGCCGCCGCGTCCGGTGGCAAGCGGGAATCCGCTGGCGCAGTTGACGGTGTAATCGATGGCGCCGCTGCCATCGGCATTGCCCATCAGGCGCAGCACGATCAGGTCCTCGCGACCTTGTTTCAGCACATCGTAGCCCATCCAGGTGCCCGCCGGCAGGTTGGTCAGCAGGATACCGGCGTTTGCGCCCGGCGCCCGGATCAGCGACTGGGCGATTTCCTGGCCTTGCGGAGTATTGAGCGCGAGGCAGACCGACCGCTTGGACTTGTTCAGGCTGGCCCAGTACAGGCTGGTGCCATCCGGTGCCAGCGGCCAGCGTTTTGCATCGATGTTGCCGCCAATGGGATCGATGCGGATGACGTCGGCGCCCAGTTGCGCCAGCGTCATTCCGCCCAGCGGGGCGGCGATGAAAGCCGATACCTCGACGACACGAAGATCGCTCAGAATGCCCGGCATAGGGTCGGTTTCCCGTCTTGAGGTTCCGCGGCCGGGTCCAACCGGTGGCCGGTCCGGTATAGAAGACGGTACGGCAACCGTGGCGTCATCGCAACCGGTCGCGGCGACGCCGGCGATCAGCCCCGCTTTCGATCCAACTATCTGAAATCATTGGTGGGCGCTGTAGGATTCGAACCAACGGCCCGCTGATTAAGAGTCAGCTGCTCTACCAACTGAGCTAAGCGCCCGCACCAACGAAGCTGCGGTATCTACCAGCCTTCGCCCGCAATGCAACCCCCCGCGTTCAGCCGCCCGCCAGGATCCCGTCGGCCATCTTCTCCGCCGTCATCAGCACCGGAAAATTCGTGTTCGCGCATGGAACAACCGGAAAAACCGAAGCATCCACCACCCGCAGCCCGTCCACGCCGCGCACGCGGCCCACCGGATCGGTCACCGCCATCGGATCGTCGGCCGCCCCCATCCGGCAGGTACACGACGCGTGCCACACCCCGACCGCGGCTTTCCGCACGAAGGCCTCCAGTTTCTCATCGTCGGTCAGCACGTCGTTCAGTGTTACGCCCTCCATGACCAGTGTCTCGATCAGGTATTTCCGTAATGCCGCCGGCCCGTCCAGTAACCGAGCCAGGGTGTCCGTGATCAGCTTGTTCTTGCGGCTGTGCAGGCCGACCTGTCGCACCTTGTCGCTATAGCTCGCGGGGAACGGGTTGTCCGTCACGGCCTGCATCGCCGGCGTCAGATGCATCGCGCCGAACCGGCGGACCCCATCCATCATCCGCTCCAGGTCGCGCTGATCCGACAACAGGTTGAAATCCACTCGCGGTTCGTCGGACCAATGTGCCGAGTTCAGCCGTACCGACCCGGTTTCCGAATAGGTCTTATACACCGTGACGATGAACGACCCGATCTGTTCGCCCACCTTGTGCCAGGACGTTTTGTTCGTCACCACGGTGAACATGTCCCCGGCCGGAATGCCCGGCAGGTTCGAAGAATACCGCAAAGCCGTGTAGATATGCCGCCTGGTATAATCGTGGACGATCCGAGCGTGCGGCTTTAGAAATGCCGCCACGGCGACCGCCGGATGGTCCTGCAGCCGCTGGCCCACACCGGCCAGTGCGGCCAGAACCTCGATCCCATGCTCCCGCAGATGCGCGCCGGGACCGATCCCGGCCCGCATCAGATGGGCCGGCGAATGGATGGCGCCGCAGGACAGAATAACCTCCCGCGCCCGGAATTCCTCCGGTTTGCCGGCAACGACCGCCTTAACCCCCACGCAGCGATGGCCGTCGAAGATCAACCCGGACGCCTGCGCATCGGTCAAAATGGTCAGGTTGTCCCGCATCCGCGTGGCCGGATCGAGGTAGCCGATCGCGGCAGACACCCTGCGTTCGTAAGCGTTGGAAATGGTAATGGGGAAATACCCGTCTTCCCATTCCGCATTCTGGTCCTGGATAAATTTGTAGCCGGCCTGACCGAACGCCTTACCCACCGCCTTGGCGTGTTCGGGCCACAGATCGGGGAAAATCCGCCGCACCGGGATGCGCCCTTCCCGCCCGTGCCAGGGACCGTCGAAATCCATGTCGCGCTCGACCTTTTTGAAATAGGGCAGCACGTTGTCCCAGTTCCAGCCGGTGGCGCCGCTGGCCGCCCATTCGTCGTAATCGGATGGCGCGCCGCGGTTGGCCAGTTGCCCGTTGATCGACGAACCGCCCCCCAGGATGCGCGCTTGCTCATACGTCCGCAGCGGCGGTGGCTTTTCGTTGGGGTTGTTGTGAGAAATGACTTCGGTGGTGACCTTCAGTTTGTTCCAGGTGTAATCGGGGTTGAGGTAAGCGGTGCCTGGATAGGAATCCAGCACCGCCGCCGGAACCTTGCCGTGCGGCGTATCCTGGCCAGCTTCCAGCAGAAGAACCGTATGTCCGCTGCGCGCCGACAGCCGGTTGGCCAGGACCGACCCGGCCGAACCGCCCCCCACGATAATCGTATCGAACATCATGGAAGGCATGGCGCGTTCCCCATTTTTATGTGGCAGCAGGATCGCCTTGTCGCGGGATCGCTGGCAAGCCCCAGGGCCAACAGTGTTGGACGCGACAGTGTTGGGGGCGAAATGACTTCGTGGGCTGGCCGTCCGCAAGCGATCGCATCCAGGGCTGCCCGGAAACATCCGCGCTTGCATTCGATCGAACCAACTGCCTCACTGGGCACGGATAACCGTAGCGCCGCCGCGATACCGATGGGCCGGGAAGCCAGTATTAGCGGAGGCGTCACGGTGCGGCGATTGGCAATGACACCGTATCAGGACACGAAATGCACCCGGAAACAATCCTTACCAATGCCATTCTGGTTCTTCCCGGCGAAACGGTCCTGGGCAGTGTTTTGTTGCACGGGGCGATCATCGCGGACATCCAGCCGGGCCGGTCGTCGGTTGCCGGTGCGGCCGATCTCGGCGGCGATACGATCGTTCCGGGCGCGGTGGATCTTCACACCGACAATCTTGAACGCCAGGTGCAGCCGCGCAGCCTCGCCCGCTGGCCGTCCCGTTCGGCGATGGTCGCTCACGACGCGCAATGCGCCGCGGCCGGTGTCACCACCGTGCTGGACGCATTGTGCCTCGGCGACCTCGGGTTCGACAAGGAACGGGTCAAGACCTTTCAGGACGGCGTTGTCGATCTGGATGCCCTGACCGCGGTCGGGTTGCTGAAAGCCGATCACTTCCTGCACCTGCGCTGCGAAATCCCCGCATCGGACATACTGGAGTTATTCGAGCCGGTGGCCGGTCACCCGCTGGTCCGCATGATCAGCCTGATGGATCACAGCCCCGGCGTCGGCCAGTACGCCGACCTGGATTTCTACCGCAACCTTCGCCGCCAGGGCGGGCTGGACGATGCCACCGTGGAACGCCGCATCGGCGAACTGCTAGCCCAGCGCGCCCGTTTACGCGACCCGAACCGGCGGGCTTTGCTGGACCGCGTACGCGGCACACCCATCGCGCTGGCCAGCCACGATGACCGCACCGAGGCGGAAATCGCGGAGAACGCGGCCGACGGTATCCAGATCAGCGAGTTCCCCGTCACACTGGAAGCAGCCTTGGCCGCGAAGCGGGCGGGCATGCAGGTCATCGCCGGGGCGCCGAACATCGTGCGCGGCGGGTCCCATTCCGGCAACGTCAACGCTGTCGATCTGCTGCGGGCCGGCGCTGTCGATGCGTTCGCGTCCGACTATGTGCCACCGAGCCTGATCGAGGCGGCGTTTCAGTGTGCGCGCGAGGAGGCGATCGGCCTGCCAGCGGCGGTTGCCATGATTTCCAGCCATCCGGCCCGGATGGCTGGACTGCCAGATCGCGGGCAGATCGAGCCGGGACTGCGCGCCGATCTCGTCCGTGTGCGGATGTTCGGCACGCTGCCGGTGGTCCGTCAGGTGTGGCGAGCCGGCGAACGCGTGATCTGATGCCGCGAGTCGCGCTGTATTACGCGCCCCGGCCAAACGATCCGCTCAGCGACCTCGGATCGCGCTGGCTGGGCCGCGATCCGGCCAACAACGCGGCGGTGTCGCAGCCAGACCTGGATCGTATCGCGGAGATCACCGCCGATCCACGCCGGTACGGATTCCACGCGACGCTGAAACCGCCGATGCATTTGGCAGCGAACACCGGCTGGACGGAACTTGTCGCAGCGGTGCGGGGGATGGCCGCCGGGATCGCGCCGTTCTGTCTGCCCAAGCTGGAGGTCGCCGATGTCGGAGGGTTCGTGGCGCTGCGGGAAACCACGCCCTGTCCGGCATTGCACGCGCTGGCCGACGCCTGTGTGGAACAGCTGGATTCGTTTCGCGCGCCGCCGGCGCCCGGCGAACTGGCCCGCCGGCGCGCCGCCACGCTTTCGCCGGAACAAAACGCGCTGCTGGTCCGGTGGGGCTATCCTTACGTCTTTAGTGCCTGGTTCTTCCACATGACGCTGACCCGTCGCCTGTCGGAAGCCGAGAAAGCCGGAATATTGCCGGCCGCGCGCACCTGGTTCGCGCCTGCGCTGGCTGTTCCTCGCCGGGTGGAAGATATCTGCCTGTTCACCCAGGCCGAAGCGGGCGCGGCGTTCACGCTGGCGATGCGGGTTCCGTTGCTTGGACGGACGCGGCGATAGCTGTCCAGCCGATGGTTTGGCATTCTCCGCCCCCATTGACCGATGGCGTCCATTGGCTAGCCTGCGCCCGAATCACCTGTTCAGGACACGCCATGCCAGACATCCGGTCGCTGCGACAGCCCGGCCCGGCCCATCCCAGCCGGATCGACGTATTCCGGGGCGCGGCGCGCACGCTGCACTACCCGCTTGCCACCGGGGCGACACTGAACGAAGCGATCGCTGCGCCGCTGATGGCAGCCGGCTTTCAATGCGGAACAGTCACGTTCCGTGATACCGAATTGAATCCGTTCCGCTACGTGATGCCTGGGCCGGCCGGCGACTTGTCCCATGTCGCTTACTTCTCGGCCGTGAACGCGCCACCCGGCACAACGCGGATCGAGCAGGCCAACGCGACGTTCGGCTGGACGGACGGCAAGCCGTTCATCCACTGCCATGCGGTCTGGACGGAAGCGGATGGCAGCCGGCGGGGCGGCCATATCCTGCCGCATGAAACCATGGTCGCCGAACCAGGCGAGGCCAGCGCGTTTGGATTCTCCACGATCCGCATCGAGGCAAAACCGGATCCTGAAACCAACTTCACGCTGTTCCAGCCTGCCGGAACCATTGCCGGGCCTGGTCTGATCGCGCGGATCAAACCGAACCAGGACCTTATCGCGGCGCTGGAAACCATCGCACGCACACACGGCATTACCGATGCCAGTGTACGCGGCAGCCTGGGAAGCCTGATCGGCGCCCGTTTCACCCATGGCGGTCAGGTCGATGACCATGCCACCGAGGTTCTGGTCCGCGAAGGCCATATCAGGGAAGGCAAGGCCGAACTGGACCTGCTTGTCGTGGATATGCGGGGCCGGGTCCACGAAGGCTGGATCGCGCGCGGCGAAAACCCTGTCTGCATCACCTTCGATCTTTTTCTCGAACCAGCCTGAGTCACACCGGCCTGGTTCCAGCCACGCAATGCATCGGATTGGCCATGAACAGCAACCCCTGCGCGCGGGCGCGCCCGGTGGCTTCATGCCATGTTTTGGTTTCGAAGTCGGACAGTTGCGATAGTATATGGTCCTCCCGGTACCGCCAGATCGGGCCGTCCGGATTATCGAACGTGACAAGGCTGGGAAAGCAGGACAACGCCTGAAATCCGGCCATCCGCAGGCGGACATACAGCGACGCATCGGCGACCCCGCGCGCGCCAACCGATTGCGGCGGCATCTCCGACTTTCGTTTCAAGTCCGGCGGCAGATCGAGGTTCCACCATTGCGGCAGATCGATCGCCCGCACAATCACCCCGGCGCGGCCGCCAGGTTTCACCACCCGGTACAACTCCCGCAGCGCCCGGTCGGCGTCGCATTCCTCCAGCACCGTAACGGAAAAGGCCGCATCGAAAACGGCATCGGGGAACGGCAGTTGTTCTGCATTGGCGTGCTGAAACGAAATCGGCATGCCTTCCGCCAGTACCGCCGCTTCCCGCAGCAGAAACCGATTCAGATCGGTGGCGACGATGCGGCCATGGCGCAGCCGGGGCACCAGCAGCCGGTCCAGCGCACCGGACCCGCAGCCCACGTCCAGCACGGTATCGTCCGGTCCGACGGCCATCGCATCCCACAACGACCCGGCCAACGCCCGGTAACTAGCGCCGGCGGCCCGGTCTTCCAGTGCCGCGACGCCGCCCAGATGGCGCCCGCCGAGGACGATGACGGTGAATCGTTGCGACAGCGCGGGGATCGCCGGTTCCCATTGCGACGGCGCCAGAAAGAATGGCATCAGCACTAGCGGCGGTCCGTCACCCTGCACCGTGTAATCGATCCCGGCATGGGTGCCGGCACCTTGCGGCAGACTGACAGGCGGCAGTGGCGGCAGAGCGCACAAAATATCCAGGATCGCGGCGGTGCGGTCGGCAACCACATCCGCCCAGCCCGGCGCATCGTACTCCGCCAGCACGTGGCGCGACGCCCCAAGCAAGCGCGCCGCCGCCGCGCCCGCGACCGTCGCTGTCATCCCACGTTCGCCGGCGATCAGCGCGACGCGCCCGGCCACCCCGGCAAACGGCGCTGGGTCCAGCCGCGAGGGAACGCACAAAATGACGTTACCAACCCGATGCGGCGCGC
This sequence comes from Pseudomonadota bacterium, assembly GCA_021805565.1. Taxonomy (GTDB): domain Bacteria; phylum Pseudomonadota; class Alphaproteobacteria; order Acetobacterales; family Acetobacteraceae; genus Rhodopila. The sequence goes on along the minus strand of JAJZFA010000058.1, from coordinate 17,690 downwards.
TTTGCACGAAACCGCCGATATCGCCCGCCATTTGCGTGGCCACATGAGCGGTGCCCAGCCCCAGATGATCCCACAGCGATAGCAGCCTGCCGCCCGTGCCCAACGTCATTGGCGCGATGTCTCCCCGGCCTGTATGAAACAACACGCACCGCGGCGTGGAAAGGGCAAGCCGATGGATGACGACCGAACCGTGGCGGATTTACTGGCATTGCTGGACGCCCTCGGCGAAATCGCGCGCATGATGGACCCGCGCCGATTGCCCGCGCTGATCGCCGCGCTCGGCAATCTGGACGATCCGCTCCGGCAGGCCGCCGGGGCGACAATGGTGCGGCCGCCAATCGCGCTGGCCTGCACGTTCGCTTTGCAGGCATGCGACGCGCTGAGGGCCGCTCCCGCTGCCGAGAACCCGATGCTGGAAGCCCTTCGCGCGATGCGGCACTGTCAACGGGCGCTGGAACCGCTGGCGACGCTGGCCGAGACGGTGCCCGCGATCGGTCGCTATCTGCTGGAACCGCAATCGCGGGACGATCCGGCTCTGCGGACGCGCCTGGCGTCCACGCCGCATCCCGACGCCGGTATGTTCCACTATAATAATGAAATTGCGGAACGCGGCGGCTTCTCCGTTTATGTGCCGCCCTGGTACGATCCCGCCCGGCCCGGCCCGCTGGTATTCGCGCTACATGGCGGATCGGGCCATGGTCGCCTGTTCCTGTTGAACTGGCTCGCGGAAGCGCGATCGCGCGGTATTGTTATCGTCGCACCGACCGCGATCGGCCGTACCTGGTCGCTGATGGAACCTGATATCGACAGCCAAAACCTGCACGCCATCCTGACCCGCGTACTCGACCGATGGAGTATCGATCCAAAGCGCATGCTCCTCGGCGGCATGAGCGATGGCGGCACCTTCACGCTGCTGGCCGGTCTGGCCGCGGATGCTCCGTTTACTCATTTGGCGCCGGTTGCCGCATCGTTTCATCCGCTGCTGCTGGCAATGGCCGACCCCGAGCGTTTGGCCGGCTTGCCGATCCATCTGACACATGGCGCGCTGGATTGGATGTTTCCGGCCGAGGGCGCCCGCACCGCCTATCGCATGCTGGCGGCGGCGGGTGCGGCAGTCACCTACCGGGAGATCGCGGATCTGTCACACGCCTATCCGCGCGATGGGCAAGGCGCGGTGCTGGACTGGTTTATGAAGGACCGGTAGGCCCAACCTCGATCACCGCATCGACGGCAAAGGCGCCCTCGCCGTCCGGCATGGCAAGCACCGGGTTCAGGTCGATCGACAGCAACCGGTCGCCCGCCGCGACAGCGAACGCCGAAAGCCGGGACAGCATCGCCGCCAGGGCGGTCACGTCGGCGGTTTTCCGGCCACGCGCGCCCAGCAGCAACGGCGCCCCCTTGATGGAGCGGATCATCGCCTCGGCCGTTTCGGGACCGAACGGGCAGCGGCGGAAGACCACGTCTTTCAGCACCTCCACGAAAACCCCGCCCAGACCGAACATCGCCATCGGCCCGAACACCGGATCGCGGTGAATGCCCAGAATGCATTCCACGCCGCCCTTCAACTGTTTGGCCACCAGCACGCCCTCGACGCGGGCCGACGGCGCGGCGACGCGGGCGCGTTCCAGCAGCAGTGCAAATCCGGAACGAACCGCAGCTGTATCGGCGATATCCAGCAATACACCGCCAATTTCCGATTTGTGCAGGATATCGGGCGACAGGATTTTCATCACCACCGGGAAGCCAAATTGCTGGGCGGCGGCAACGGCCCGATCCACCGTCGCACAGGCGGCTTCCGGTGCGGAGGCAATTCCAGCCACGGCCAGCAGCCGCTTTGCCTCGGCTTCCGACGGGTTGGACGCAGGCAGCGTCATCGGAGCAACGACCGGTGCGGGATCGGGCGCCTGTCCGGCGAATGCGGCACCGTAACGGCCCATCGCGTCAATCGCAATGACCGCGCGCGTCGGGTCTTCATGCACCACCCAGCCATCGGCTTCCAGCGCATCGCGTCCTTCCGGCGGCACGATCACGGAAAGCGCATACAGGCGACCAGGATTTTCCGTCCGCACCGCGTTCAACTGCTGGCGGATTTCCGGCCAGCGGCGCGACGATGCGGTCATGCTGAAAAACCCCAGCACCGACGCGTATCCGCCATCGCGGACCATCGATTCGGTGAATGTCTTCACCAGCGTAACGTCATTCGATACTTGCGCGGTGGCATCGACCGGGTTGCGCGGCGCACAGAACGGTACCAGCGTTCGTAGTTTTTGTTGCGCCTCCAGCGGCATTTCCGGCATTGCCAGACCGAGCGATTCGGCTACGTCGCTGATGAGTACGCCGGCACCCCCGGATACTGTAATGACACCCAATGAATTCGGAACCGGATAGATTTTTCGTGTCGCGGTATGCGCGATATCCAGCATTTCCTCGCTGTTCCGTGCTCGGTACACCCCAAACTCCGCCATAACCGCTTCCGTAACGGCATCGTCGCCGGCAATCGATGCCGTGTGCGATTTCGCCGCCTTGCCGCCAAGCTCGCTGCGCCCCACTTTCTGCATCACAATGGGCTTTTTCGCCGCGCGGGCGGCTTCGAACGCGGCAATCAGGCCGGGGGCTTCGCGAATGCCCTCGGCATAAACGGCGATAACATCGACATCGGGATTTTCCGCCAGCCAGCCAATGCATTCGCCAACCGTAACGTCGCTTTCGTTGCCGGTCATGATGCACAGCGACGCGCCGATGCCCCGGTTGCGCGCCAGGGTGTATAGATGCGTGCCATACGCGCCGGACTGGCTGGCGATGCCGATGCGCCCCAATACTGGCCAGCCGCTGTCGAACGACGAGGAGAACGTTGCGTAATAAGATCGTCTGGCGTCGAATACGCCCAGGCAGTTGGGGCCCAGCAGCCGCATGCCGGCGGCGCGGGCGGTGGCGACCATTCCGGCTTGCGCCTCGGCACCCGCGTCATCCATTTCCGCGAACCCCGCGGTGAACATGACCACGCCCTTGACGCCGCGCGCGGCCAGGTCGCCGATGGCCTGCGCGGCAAGCTCGGCCGGTACCGCAACAATGGCGACATCGGGCGTTTCCGGCAGGTCCGCGACCGAGGCGTAGGCCTTCAAACCCTGGATTTCGCTCCGGTTGGGGTTGACGGGATACAGGGCGCCGGCGAAGCCCTGAGCGCGCATATAGGCGATGGGACGGCCACCGATCCGCGTCGGGTCCGACGAAGCGCCGAGGACGGCGATGGAACGGGGTGCCAAAAGCGGCGTCAGGCCGGCGAATTGAGACATGGTGTTGGACAGTTCCCGATTTTTGTGTCGCGGCCGTTCGATAGCCTGACGGTATTCTGGAACGGGTAGAGGCGGATCGCAACCTGTCCGCCGGAACATACCGGATCGTTCCGGCACTGGCGCAGCTCTGTATTTCCGCTCGTCGTCGGCCGCCGCGCATGCAAGCCGCCCACCCAACCCCACCGATGACGCACCCGCCAGAACCGTTTATCACCCCTGCCATCGTGTCCCAGGACCTCCCCGTCGCCGAAGCCCTTCCCGCGCTCCATGCCGCACTGAACGCGGGTCGCAACGCCGTGCTCGTCGCCCCGCCCGGCGCGGGCAAAACAACCCTCGTCCCGCTCGCCCTGCTCGGCGCACCCTGGCGCGGCGACGGGCGTATCCTGATGCTGGAACCCCGCCGCCTGGCCACCCGAGCCGCCGCCAGCCGCATGGCCTTCCTACTGGGCCAGCAAGTTGGACAAACCGTCGGATACCGCACCCGTATCGACGGCGCCGGGTCCGCCGAAACCCGCATCGAGGTCATCACCGAGGGCCTGCTGCTCCGCCGCCTGCAATCCGATCCCGGCCTGGACGGAACCGCCGCCGTAATACTGGACGAAATCCATGAACGTTCGCTGGAATCGGACCTCGGCCTCGCGCTTTGTCTCGATTTGCAACGGCAGTTGCGGCCTGACCTGCGCCTGCTCGCCATGTCCGCCACCGCCGACGGCGCCCGTTTGTCCGGTTTGATGGACGCCGACATCGTCGAAAGCGCCGGCCGCCAGTTTCCTGTCGTCATCGAACACAGCAAGCGCGACATTGCCCACATCCGCGATTTGCCGGACGCGGTCGCCAGGGCGATCGAGGCCGCGCTGACCCAGCACCCGGGCGACATCCTCGCGTTCCTGCCCGGCATGGCCGAAATCCGGCGCGTCCAGTCCGCGCTGGACCGTTGCGGCGCGCTGGTTCTGCCGTTGCATGGCGATCTTCCGGCCGCCGACCAGGATCTGGCGCTACGTCCGGCCGAAACCCGCCGTGTGGTTCTGGCGACGTCGATCGCCGAAACCTCCCTCACCGTCCCCGGCGTCCGCATTGTCGTCGATGGCGGCTGGCGCCGCACGCCGCGCCTGGACCCGTCCACCGGGCTGACTCGCCTGACCACCGTCCGCATCTCCCGAGCCGCCGCCGATCAGCGGGCGGGACGCGCGGGGCGGGAAGCGCCGGGGATCGCCATTCGGGTCTGGTCGCCCGCCCTGCACCGGGGCCTGCCAGCGTTCGACCGGCCGGAAATCCTGGAAGCCGAACTGTCCGGCCTGCTGTTGGAGTGCACCGCCTGGGGTACCGCCCCCGCCGATCTGGCGTTCCAGGACCGTCCCCCGGCCGGGGCGCTGGCCGCCGCCGGCGCGCTGCTGAAAGACCTGGGCGCGCTGGATGCGGACGACCGCATCGCCGCGCCCGGCCGCGATATGGTCCGGATCGGATCCCATCCAAGACTGGCCGCGATGATGCTGGCGGCAGGCAGCATGGAGGAAACCGCCCTGGCCGCCGATCTGGCCGCGCTGCTGGAAGAACGCGATCCACTGCGAAACCAGGACGCCCGAGCCGACATTGCCACCCGCCTCGCCGCCATCGCGTTCGGAGACCCCAACGCCGACCGGGGCGCGCTGCACCGCATCCGCCAGACCGCCGCCCAATACCGCCGCCGCCTGCGCGTGCCGCACACCACCGTGGCGGCGGGCGATCCAGGCCCGCTGCTCGCCGCCGCGTTCCCTGATCGCATCGCCCAGCGCCGGGGCGAACCGGGCGCTTTCCGGCTGTCCGGCGGCGGCAGCGCCGGCATTCCGCTGAACGACCCGCTGTCCAAGGCCGGACTGCTGGTTGCCGCCGCGCTGGAACTGAAGGCGTCGTCGCGCATCCGGCTGGCCGCCACGTTGGACCCGGACAATCTGCCGCCATCGCTGGCGAAACGGGTCGTCGAACAGGTGGAATCCAGCTTCGATTCCGTCGGCGGCACCGTCCTGGTGCGCCGCCGCCGCCGCCTCGGTGCGCTGATCCTGTCCGATCGCACGGAACCGGCCGACCCAGCGCTGACGGCCCGAACACTCGCGGACGCGATCGCCGCGCGGGACCTGCGCCCGCTGCCGTGGACCGCCGCCACCAGCCAGCTTCAGGCCCGCGTTGCGGCGATGCGGCACATCGAACCCGGCGCCGGTTGGCCCGACATCGCCACCGCGACACTGAAAGCCACCGTCCAGGATTGGTTGACGCCCTGGCTTGCGGGCATTGGGCGCCTGTCCGGCGTCGCGGCGATCGACCTGCACGCCATCCTGCTGAATACAATGACCCGCGACCTTGCATCGCGCCTGGACCGGGACTTGCCCACACACCTGGCCTTGCCGGGCGGACGCGCCGCGATCGACTACACCGAATCGCCGCCGCTGGTCTCGGCCAGGGCGCAGGCGTTCTACGGCATGGTCGCCACGCCGTTGCTGGCCGGAGGCCGCATCGGCCTTCGTCTGGCGCTGCTATCGCCTGCCGGCCGCCCCATCGCCGTTACCGCCGACCTGCGCGGGTTCTGGACCGGCGCCTGGGCCGATGCACGCCGCGACATGCGGGGGCGCTATCCCAGGCACAACTGGCCCGAGGATGCCACGAAGCCCGCGTGAAACCGGCCCAGTGGTTTCTTGTTACCCAGCGGTTTCTTGTTACAACGATGGCCACGTGCCATGTGTTTCCGACCAGAACGCCATCCGGGAAGCCAGTCCGCACCATGTCAGCCGCACCTTCGCCTTTCCGGCCCAGCGCGATCGCCTGGAGACCGGCGCTACACAGCCTGTTTCTCGGCCTGGCTCTTCTTCTGACCGCCTGCGCCCCGCAAGCGGCCAGCGCGCGCGGCGCACCGGAAAGCCTTGCCCCGCTGGTCAAAAAAGTTCTGCCGGCGGTTGTCAACATCGCCGTCACCGAAACCGTCACCGGCGGCGACATGCTCGGCGAACTGCCACGGGAACTGCGCGACACCCCGCTGGGCCGCGAATTTCGCCGCCGTTACGGTAACAAGCGGGAACAGGTGGCGGGCGCCGGGTCGGGCTTTATCATCGATCCGTCGGGAATCATCGTGACCAACAATCATGTGGTCGAACACGCCGACAAGATTTCCGTTCTGTTGACGGACGGGCGCCAGTTGCCCGCCACCGTGCTGGGCCGCGACGAACTGACCGACATCGCGGTGATCAAGGTGCAAACCACCGATCTGCTGCCCAGCGTCGCCTGGGGGGATTCCCGGAAGGCCGAAGTTGGCGACTGGATCATGGCCGCGGGCAATCCGTTCGGCCTGGGCGGATCGGTATCCGTGGGCATCATCTCGGCCGAGGGCCGCGACCTCGGCTCCGGTCCGTTCGACAATTTTCTGCAACTGGACGCCCCGATCAATCCCGGCAACTCCGGCGGTCCGGTGTTCAATATGGACGGTCAGGTCATCGGTGTCAGTTCCGTGATCGTGTCCCCTACCGGCGCTTCGGTTGGAATCGGCTTCGCCATCCCCAGCGAGGCGGTCAGCCGTACCGTTGCCCAGCTTCTCAGCAAAGGGTCCATCGAACGCGGCTGGCTGGGTGTGTCCGTCGAGGACCGCGACGACGGCGTTACCATCGCCGCGCTGGACCGAAGCGGCCCGGCGGCGCGGGCCGGCGTCAGGCCGGGCGACGTGGTCGCCGCCGTCAACGGCGATCGGATCGACAGTTCGCGGGGATTGATCAGGGCCATCGCGGTGGTCCCTCCGGGCCAGACCGTGCGGATGACAGTGCGGCGCCAGGGGAACGAACTGGCAATCCCGGTGATCGTCGGCCGCAGGCCGGCGGAGCAACAGGCGGGCTAGCGGCCGTTGCGCGTCCACGGGCGCGCGTCCATGACGGAGATATAATGCGGCCATTTTTTCGCAGTCGCCTAAGATCGGGCAACGGATCGGATTCCATTGGTAAAAGGAGAGCTGGATGCGCATCCTGGTAGTCGAAGACGATAAAGATGTTGCCGGATTCGTCGTAAGGGGCTTGCGAGAGGCAGGGCATGTCGTGGAACACGCCGATAATGGCCGAGACGGGTTGTTCCTGGCCGCCAGCGAGACGTTCGACGCGGTGGTGCTGGACCGCATGCTGCCCGGCGGGATCGACGGGCTGAAAATCCTGGAAACCTTGCGCGGACAGAAAAATACCGTCCCGGTACTGATCCTGTCGGCAATGGCCGAGGTGGACGATCGGGTCAAAGGCCTGAAGGCCGGTGGCGACGACTATCTCACGAAGCCGTTCGCTTTCGCGGAATTGCTGGCGCGCGTGGAGGCCCTGAACCGCCGGGGCAAGGGCGAAGGTCCGGTGACCAAACTGGTTGTCGAAGATCTGGAACTGGATCTGCTGTCGCGCCAGGTCAAGCGCGCCGGCCAGAAAGTGGATTTGCAGCCGCGCGAATTCAGGTTGCTGGAATACCTGATGCGCCACGCAGGACAGGTGGTCACCCGCACCATGCTGCTGGAGGGCGTCTGGGACTACCATTTCGACCCGCAAACCAACGTGATCGACGTGCATGTATCCCGCCTGCGGCAAAAAGTGGACAAGCCATTTCCGACCGGATTGATCCATACGGTCAGAAACGCCGGCTATATGCTGCGGGCCGAGTAATCCGTGGCACGGCAATCGATGCCCTGAAACCATGGCATTATGATCGCGCGCGGCCTGTTCCGGTCCGCCGGCTTCCGGTTCGGGGCTATCTATGCGCTGTTGCTCGCGGTTAGTGCTGCCGCACTCGCCCTGTTCCTCTGGTGGGCGACCGCCGGCCTGCTGGACCGACAGACCGAGGCAGCGATCGCCGGCGACGCCCGCGGTTTGGCGGATCGGTTGGCCACGGGCGGCCTGCCAGCCCTGATCGTCACGATCGAGGATCGCCTGACGCAGAATATCGACGACGATGCTATCTATTTGCTGGCCGGTCCCGATATGCAGCGCGTTGCCGGTAATTTGTCGCATTGGCCTCAATCGGTGACCGATGCCGGATCCTGGTACGAATTACCGATCATGCGCGGCGGCATGAAATCCCTGGCCAGCGTGCACCGTTATGAATTGCCGGATGGCTTCCATCTACTGATCGGCCGCGACGTTCAGGTTCGTGCTCAGTTACGGACGCTGCTGACCGACGCCCTGCTGTGGGCGGTGGTGGTGGTGCTGCTGATGGCCACGGCGGGTGCGCTTTTGGTCCGCGGCCTGTTTCGCCGCACGCTCGCGAATGTGTCCGCCACCGCGTCCGCCATCGCGGGTGGCGACTTCGCTCAGCGGGTCAGACTGACCGGCCGCGGCGACGAGTTCGATCAGGTTGCCGAGGTGATCAACGACATGTTGGATCGCATCGGCCGGCTGATGGACGGCGTGCGCCAGGTCTCCAACGCCATCGCCCACGACCTGCGTACTCCGATCACCCGCGCCCGCACCCGGCTGGAGGATGCGGCGCTACACGCCAAAACGCCGGACGATCTGCGCGCCGCGATCGAACGCGCGACCATGGACCTCGACGGCATCGTCGCGGTCTTCCAGGCCCTGCTGCGCATCGCGGAGATCGAGGCCGGGTCCCGCCGGTCATCGTTCGCGCGATTCGATCTGGCCCCCCTGCTGGCGGAGATCGCCGAATTATACAGCCTGGTGGCGGAAGACCGCGGCGCCGTTCTGGTGCTGGAGGCGCCAGATACGCTGCAAGCCTATGGCGACCGGGCGATGATCCAGCAGGCGATCGCCAACCTGATCGACAACGCCGTGAAATTCTCGCCCAAGGGCAGCGCGGTGCGACTTAGCGCGGTCGTCTCCACGATAATCTCCATCGCGGTATGCGATCAGGGACCCGGTATCGCCCACGGCGACAGGGAACGCGCGACCGACCGGTTCTATCGCGGCGAGTCCGCTCGCAGTACCCCTGGATCGGGATTGGGCCTGTCTTTGGTATTGGCTGTCGCGCAGTTGCATGGCGGAGAATTGCGCTTGGAAGACAATGCCCCTGGATTGCGTGCGGTTCTGACACTGCCGTTACCCGAGGTCGAGGATATCGCCGGCCGGTCCAAGGTTCGGCAAGGGCAGCATCGGCAATAAGTGCGGCAGCACGCCGATGAAGCTGCCCGCTCAAACAAAGGATTATCGCAGCATCGGCAATAAGTGCGGCAGCACGCCGATGAAGCCGCCCGCTCAAACAAAGAATTATCGCAGCATCGGCAATAAGTGGGGCAGCACCCGAGTCGCAAAAAAAACGGCACCCAGGGGCACCGTTCAAGTTTGGGGGGAAACGTCATGCGGATGCGGCCATGCCATCATCCGTATCCGGCACATCGGGTGCCGCACCATTATGTCAAGCTCACGGTTGCGCGTGTTCTGGGCGCAATGCGGAGAAAACGGGGCAAATGCATGACACAGGCGAAGAACCCAGGACTCGCACGTCGCCGCATTTCCGTCATATACGCCCTGCTTTCGCCCCCTTCCCGCCCCGTCAGGAGCAAGACAACATGGATTATGTCGAGTCAGCCGGTATCCGCATCGCCCGGCCGCTATACGATTTTGTCAACAGCGAAGCCGTGCCGGGAACGGCGATCGGCGCCGATGCCTTCTGGAGCGGGTTTGCCGGACTGGTCGCCGATCTGGCGCCGCGCTGCAAGACGCTGCTGGCAAAGCGCGACTCGCTCCAGCAACTGATCGATGCCTGGCAGCTGGCGCACAAGGGCAAGCCAGCCGATCCGGACGGTTACCTGAAGTTCCTGCGCGAAATTGGCTATCTGGTCGCGGAACCGGCCAATGTCGCGGTCAGCACATCCAACGTCGATGCGGAAATCGCGATGCTCGCCGGTCCGCAACTGGTCGTACCGGTGACCAACGCGCGCTATGCGCTGAATGCCGCCAACGCGCGCTGGGGCAGTCTTTACGATGCGTTATACGGCACCGACGCCATTCCCGACGCCGACGGTGCGGCCCGCGGGCGCGGCTACAACACTGTCCGGGGTGCCAAGGTCGTGGCGAAGGTTCGGGAAATTCTCGACAGCGCGGCGCCGCTCAACACCGGCAGCCACGCCGGAGCCAATAGCTACACCGTGAAGGATGGCGCACTTAGCGTTGGCCTGAAGGACGGCGGAAGCACCGGGTTGAAGGACCCGGCGCAGTTCGCCGGCTATCGCGGGGACGCGGCGGCACCCTCCGCTGTCCTGTTAAGGCATAACGGCTTGCATCTCGAGATTGTGATCGACCGGACCCATTCCATCGGCAAGGACGACGCCGCCGGTGTCGCCGATGTGACAATGGAATCCGCCCTGACCACGATCCAGGATTGCGAGGATTCCATCGCCGCCGTCGATGCCGAAGACAAAGTCGTCGCCTACCGCAACTGGTTGGGCCTGATGAACGGCACGCTGGCGGACACGTTCGAGAAGAACGGCCAAGCGATGACCCGTAGGCTGAACGCCGACCGGCAATATACCAAGCCCGCGGGCACCGGCAGCGTCTGGCTGTCCGGCCGCAGCCTGATGCTGATCCGCAATGTCGGCCATCACATGTACACCGATGCGGTGCTGGACGCGTCGGGTGCCGAAATTCCCGAAGGATTTCTGGACGCCGCCGTGACCACCCTGATCGCGATGCACGACCTGAACAGCAAGGGTCCGGTCAAGAACAGCCGGGCTGGATCGGTGTATATCGTGAAGCCGAAAATGCACGGGCCGGAGGAAGTCGCTTTAACCGCCGATCTGTTCGCCAGGGTCGAAACCATCCTGAATTTGGCGCCGAACACCGTGAAAATGGGCATCATGGATGAGGAGCGGCGGACCTCCGCCAATCTGAAAGCCTGTATCGGCGCGGCCGCGAACCGGGTGGTGTTCATCAATACCGGCTTCCTGGATCGCACCGGCGATGAAATTCACACGTCCATCGAAGCCGGCCCGATGATCCGCAAAAACGAAATGCGCGGCACCGCCTGGATCAAGGCGTATGAGGACCAGAACGTCGAGATCGGCCTGGAATGCGGTTTGCGCGGCAAAGCACAGATCGGCAAGGGCATGTGGGCCGCGCCGGACCGGATGGCGGACATGCTGGTGCAGAAAATCGGCCACCCGATGGCCGGCGCCAACACCGCGTGGGTGCCATCCCCCACCGCCGCGACGCTACACGCGTTGCACTACCATCAGGTCGATGTTGCCGCCCGCCAGACCGAACTGGCGTCGCGCCCGCGCGCCGCGTTGAAAGACTTGCTGACCATCCCGCTGGCCGAGGGCCAGAATTGGTCCCCCGACGATCTGAAGCAGGAACTGGACAACAACTGTCAGGGCATCCTGGGCTATGTCGTGCGCTGGATCGACCAGGGCGTTGGCTGTTCCAAAGTGCCGGACATCCATGACGTGGGCCTGATGGAAGATCGCGCGACACTACGGATTTCTTCCCAGCACATCGCCAACTGGCTGCATCATGGCGTGGTCACGGCCGCACAGGTGACCGAGGCATTGCGCCGGATGGCCGCGGTGGTGGATCGCCAGAACGTCGGCGATCCGCTGTATAAGCCGATGGCGCCCGGCTTCGACGGCATCGCGTTCAAGGCCGCCTGCGACCTGATCTTCGAGGGCCGGACGCAGCCGAACGGCTACACCGAATTTATCCTGCATCGCCGCCGGCGGGAGGCGAAGGCCGCGGCCTGAACCCCGGCGGAGCGAGCGTGGCGGCCATGCCGGCATCTGGTTTGGCCGCACTGAGGATCGACGCCCGCGAGGCCTATGCGACAGGACGGTTGGCGGAGGCGGCCGGTGCCCAATCCGCGGTTCTGGCTTTGGCTAAGGCGGCCGGACTTCAATCCGGCGATGACTTCCTGTTCGCCGGCCTGATCCATCACGCCGCCGGCCGGGTTGCCGATGCGCTGTCGGTGTTAAAGGATGGACTTTGCCTGTTTCCGGACAATGCCGCACTACACGAAAATCTGGCTGTCGTTGCGCTGACGGCACAAGACATCTCCCTGGCCATTGCCGCCTCCCAGGCTGCCGTGGCACTGGGGTCACGCAGCGCCAACGTACATGATTGCCTGTGCGAAGCTTATTGGCGCACCGGCCTACGCGATCGCGCTATCGAGGCCGGCCGCGTTGCGCTCGAAAGCAAGGACCGGATGTTCGGTGCGTCGCCTCCCGTGGCGGCAATCCCCGCCGGCAAGCCCCCGCCGTTCGATCCAGGACAACGGTCGGGCAACGTCATCGCCTATACGCTCTGGGGCAATCAGCCCCGGTACACCGTGCCGCTGCTGGAAAACGCGCGCATCCGGCCGCATCTGTTTCCAGCCTGGACCATCCGCGTGTATCACGACCGGACGGTCGATCCGGCCTATCTTGCCAAATTACTCGCCCTGGGCGTGCAACTTCGGCCCATGCACCTGCCGAACGATGTCCCGGCGCATCGCGCCCTGCTATGGCGGTTAGAGGCGTTTGCCGACCCGGACGTAAAGCGTTTCCTGATCCGCGACGCCGACTCGCTGCTGACGGTGAAGGAACGCATCGCCGTCGATGCCTGGCTGCAATCGGATCGCCCTTTCCACGCCATGCGCGACTGGTACTCCCACACCGACCTGCTGCTGGCCGGGCTGTTCGGCGGCGTGGGAGGCATTCTGTCGCCGCCCTTTGCATTGCTGACCAGATACAAGCCCTGGCGAATGGAAACCAATCATATCGACCAGGATGTGCTGGCCCAGGTCGTCTGGCCGGCGATCCGCCATAACGTACTGATTCACGATAGTATTTTTCAGCCGTGCCTGGGCAGTGTGCCCTTTCCGCCATTCGGCGAACTGCCAGCCGGACAGCACATCGGACAGAATGCCTTCCCCCTTTTCAGCAAGTCCGGTTAAGCTATTGCCTATGTCCCGGCGCCTGACACTACTCTGCGCGTCCCTGATTCTGGTGTGCGGTCTCGCCAGCGTGTTCTGTTGGCCGAAGCCATCCCCGGCGCCCGCGGACGAAGCGTCCACCGAACTGCCGGTGCCACCGTTTCCGCCGCGCATCGCCGAGGGCCGCACCTATGAATCCTGCCTGGACACGCTGGCGGCCGACCCGACCGGCGCTGTTACCCTGGCTGAGACATGGCAGGCCGATGGCGGAGGCGACGGCGCGACGCATTGCCGCGGCCTGGCCCTGATCGCATCGGGAAACCCCCAATCCGGCGCGGCGGTGCTGGAACTGCTCGCCCAAACCACCAGCGCCCCGCCAATGGCCCGGGCATCGGTGCTCAGTCAGGCAATTCAGGCTCGGATGATGGCACGCCAGGACGGCCTAGCGGTGGCAGATGCCACACTGGCGTTGGCACTGTCGCCCGCCGACACAGAATTGTTCATCATGCGGGCCACGGCCGAAGGCGCACTCGGCTGGTATGCGAACGCGGTGGACGACGTCAGCGCGGCGTTGCGGCTTGACGCAAAGCGTCCCGATGCGTTGATTTTGCGTGCTGCCATGCACCGGAATCTGAATCAGCTCGATTTGGCGCAGGCCGACGTGTCGCAGGCATTGCGGCTTGACCCGAACGATCCCGATGCGCTGTTGGAACGCGGCATCCTGCGCCAGCGCATGGGCGACGCGGCGGGCGCGAGGATGGACTGGGAGCAGGCACGCGGCGCCGATCCGGACAGCACGACCGCCGATCTGGCGCAACAGAATCTGTCTTTGCTGGAAGCGGGGCCGGACCAGCGGTAGCGCCGGTCCGTTGCCATCGATCCGAAACCGCGCTCAGATACCGGCGAAACAGGCTCCAGGGAACCAGCGGCGGATGATCGATAAATTCGTGCCCGATGTGCCGGCCGCGCTGGCCGGCATCGCCGACGGCGCCGTAATCCTGATGGCTGGGTTCGGCAACGGCATCCCCGAAACCCTCGTGAAGGGCCTGGTCGCGCAGGGCGCACGCAACCTGACACTGGTCGCGAACTCCGGCGGCCGGGACACAGGCCCAACCGCCGACATTCTGGCAACCGGCCAGGTCGATAAGCTGATCTGTAGCTTTGTGCGGCCCGACAGCACCGCCGGCCGCCTGTTCGCTGCCGGCAAGCTGGAACTGGAGATCGTCCCCCAGGGCACCCTGGCGGAACGGCTGCGCGCGGCCGGCGCCGGCATTCAGGCGTTCTACACGCCCACGGGCGCCGACACACTGCTGGCCGAAGGCCGGGAAACCCGTGTCATTAATGGCCGCAACTGCCTGCTGGAGTTTCCGCTGCGCGGCGACGTGGCCCTGATCGACGCCTGGGAAGCCGACCGCTGGGGCAATCTGACCCATCGCGCGAGCGCCCGGAACTTCAACCCGGTGATGGCCATGGCCGCCGCGCTGACCGTCGTGCAGACCCGCCACATCGTGCCGCTTGGCGACATACCGCCGGCCAATGTTCATACGCCCGGTGTCTTCGTCCACCGCGTCGTGCATGTGCCAGAGTGAAGGAAACAGTCATGACATTCCGTCCGCTGGACCGGGCCGGCATCGCCGCACGCATCGCCCGCGATATTCCCGAAGGCTGGTTCGTCAACCTCGGCATCGGCATTCCGACCGGCGTATCGGACCATGTACCCAACGACCGGGAGGTGATTTTTCATTCCGAAAACGGCGTGATCGGTGCCGGACCCGCCCCGGACCCGGACAAGATCGATCCGTATCTGGTCAATGCCGGAACGCAGCATATAACCCTTCGCACCGGCGGTTCGTTCGTTCACCATGCGGACAGTTTCGTCATCGCCCGTGGCGGGCACCTCGATCTTTGCGTTTTGGGCGCGTTCGAGGTTGCCGAAAACGGCGACATCGCCAACTGGGCGCGGGCGCCGGATGAGGCAGTCAAACAGGTCGGCGGGGCGATGGACCTGGCGATCGGCGCGAAACGTTTATGGGTGGCGATGGAACACACCACCAAAGGCAACGGCGGATCGCGCATCCGGCAAGTCTGTTCGTATCCTTTGACGGCGAAAGGTGTGGTGACGCGCGTCTATACCGATCTGGCTGTGCTGGGGATCGCACCGAACGGCTTTCTGGTGCTGGACATGGTCGACGGCATGACCCCGGCCGAATTGCAGGACCGCAGCGAAGCGAAACTGCACTGGCAATGATAACCGGGATCGCCATAACGACCCGGACGCCGTTTGTTGGGGGCGCCTTGTTCGGCGATGCCGGTGCTTATGAACGGATCGATGGCATAGCTTCCGGCGCTCTGGACCCGGCCCACCCGGGCAACCGAGGCATCGCTCTGCTGGACAAGGCCCCGCGCAACGCCGCCGGTCTGGTGGAATACCGGAGCGACTTCGTGCTGCTGCGGCCAGCGGATGCGGCGAAAGGAAAGGGCCGCCTGCTGTATGAGGTGAACAATCGCGGCCGCATCATGCTGTTCGCCAATCTGTGCGCCGGGGCGATGGGAAACCAGCCACAAACGGCGGAAGACCTTGGCAACGCGCTGCCGCTTCGGCTGGGGTTTTCGTTGCTTTGGACAGGTTGGGATCCAGGCGCGCCAATATCGACGGGCCTGTCGCTGGATGTGCCGATCATCGATGGCATGACCCAGTCAATCCGCGAGGAATTCGTGTCCGGCACGCGGCTGGGCACGCATGAAATGTTCCGGCTGAGCTATGAATCCACCGGTCCGGCAAGCGTGACAGTCCGCCGGACACAAACCGCGGCGCGGATGCCCGTTGCGTCCGAAATGCCGCATAGCCGTACAGTGCGCCCGCTCGCGCCAGTCGAAACGGGATCGATTTACGAGGTTGCCTATCGTGCGACCGGCCCTCGTGTGCTGGGCATCGGCTTTGCCGCGACACGCGATATCGTTAGTCACTTCCGTCACCATGGCGCGGACCTGCTGGGCCAGCCGGTCCGGCACACGCTAGGTTTCGGCATATCGCAGGCCGGCCGTTACTTACGCGATCATATCGCGCAAGGCTTCAACGGCGATGAAGACGGACGCCGCGTCTTCGATGGCGTGTTCACCCATGTCGCCGGTATCGGCCGGGTGTTTCACAATGCGCCGTTCGGCCAGCCGTTCCGCACCCGCACCTGGCATGAAGACCACGATTTCCCGGAAATCGCTTTCCCCCATTCCGCCGCCTTCATGGACGATCCGGTGACTGGGGCCAGCGGCGCGCTGCTGCGCGGCGATGCCACCGATCCGTTGCTGATCGAAACCAATACTTCCACCGAATACTGGCAAAAAGGCGCCTCCCTCCTGCACACCGATCCGCTCGGTACAACCGACATCGCCTTGCCGGAAAACGTGCGGACCTATCTGGTGGCGGGCACGCAACACGGGGGCAAGGCGGGCATGCCGCGCGACAACGGTCCCTGCGTTTATCCGCGCAATTGGCACGATCCGATGCCGGCCGTCCGGGCGCTTCTGGTGGCGCTGGACGCGTGGGTTGCGACCGGCCGGCTGCCGCCGGACAGCCGGATTCCACGCATCGGCGACGGGACGCTGGTCAAGGCTGCCGACGTTGCCTTTCCGGCTATCCCCGGAATGATCGTGCCGCGCGCGGCGAACGATGCCGCCCCGCTGGCCGATTGGACCAATCCAGCCCCCGCCGGCCGGACCTATGGCGTGCTGGTGCCGCAGGTCGATGCTGACGGCAACGAACGTGGCGGGATACACCTGCCAGACATCGCGGTGCCACGCGGAACATTCGCCGGCTGGAATATCTATGCAGCGCCCTATCCGGATGGCGAACTGGCCGACCGGGACGGCACATTCCTGGCATTCCCCGAAACCGCGATGGCCGCCGATCCGCGACTTTCCCTGGCCGCCCGCTATCCGGGAACCAGCTATCCCGATGCCGTGCGGGCAGTAACCGTCGCGCTGGTGGAAGACCGGCTGCTGCTGCCAGAAGAGGCCGGCCTCTATCGGACGTGACGATTACGAAACGCCAGCAACGGTATCAACGGCACCGTCGCGCATAACGATACCAGCGCCCAGTATGCCGGCAGTGACAGCATCCCATCCGCGTGCAAAGCGGCAGACCCGATACCGGCGGCAAAAAACAGATCCCAGAGCGGCGAGACGAACGTAAAGAACAGTGCCTGCTGGCCCGGCGCCAGCCGCAACTGAAGCGCGGTGAACCAGGCGGCTGTCGAAATAATCTCGGGGATGCCGGCCACCGCCAGAATGACGATCGCCTCTGAAGCGGTTTGTGCGAACAACAGCAACAGATGGATCGCACCTTCCATGATACCCGCCGCGAGCGTCAGCGTGTAGGCCGACATGCCGGCCAGCAAGCGGGATACGAACAGCGCTGACGCCAGCGCACCGATCAGCGCTCCTGCCCCTTGCGCCACCAGCAATCCGGTCCAGGCGGTGTCGGATGCGCCGAACCAGTCCCGGTTGGCCCAGAACAGAAACGGCCTCAGACCACCGAGCATGATCATGTAGGCGAGGCCG
>JAJZFA010000035.1 GCA_021805565.1 Pseudomonadota bacterium | reverse complement strand
ACCGCCAGTTCAAGCAACGCGTCCGCCCCCGGTTCGTCCCCCGGCAGCAGCAGCGCATATAGCACGGTTTTGTCGCTGGATCTTTCTCCAAGCGGTGCCGTCCAGGCCGCGGAATCGGACGGACTGACGATCGTCAAGCGGCCGGCCAGCCATGGATCGGCCGTGTCGATGGCGGCTTTCGCGGCAGCGGCGGCCGTGTCGCTATCGGCCAATATCAGCGCGGTCCAGCCATCGTAAGCCTGCAGCCGAAGCGCATCGAGCGTGGTCCGCAGCTTTTCAGGCAGGGCGAACGCATCCTGCCTGACAATCAGCCGGAAAACCGGAGGATTACCCAAGCCCGCCATAAAGCCAAACAGCATACCGGTCTCGACGTGCGGAACCGCTCGGCGGATGAGAGCGGCATCCTGTCGATCGCCATTTTTCTTCACGACGATGCCGAACGCGCGTGTCAGGTCCTCGCCGTTGTTGGCCTTGATGCGGATTTCGATCGTGTGATCGCCGTCACGCAGGCTGCGCGGAGGGCAGTGAAACGCAAAGCCGCTGCGTACGGCGTTCGGCCAGTCCGGAAACGCGGCGCCGACGTCCTGCCGGCCCAGACCGTAATGAACATCGCCTAGCCGCTGGCCGTCGAGGAATATCTGGAATTTGGCAATGCCGGATTGGGTCAGCAGCCAGCCATCGATCGTTAACCGTCCGGTCACCAATGCAGCCGCGACACCGTTCGAGATCGCCGGACTATCTAACTCGAACCGGAATTCCCTGGCCTGACGTTCGGTCAGCGCATACGGGCCCGGTTCGGGCGGCGGTTCGCCGGCCAGTACGGGTTCGGCAACGACCGCGATGCCGGCCTCTTCCTCCCGGTCATGCATACTCCGCACGACGATACGAATCCGGTGTTCGCCGGCGACACTGCCACCGATATACTTTTCGAAACGAAATCCCGAAAAATGGCTCATCGGGATGTCCGGGAAGCTGTGCCCCACATCGGCGCGTTCATGGCCGGTGGCGGCGAGGCCCACCTCCCGATCGTCTAGCAGCACCCGCACCTGAACGATACCGGCCGCACACAAGGCCCATCCGTCCAGCGACAAATCGCCACCGGCGGTCAGGTGCGCGGCGTCGCAATGCAGGCGGATGCCGGACGGTTCATCCCGCGCATCGGGCAGCGGCGCGGGCCGAACCGCTTCGTCCCCGCGATCGCCCGCCCGCGCCTGGGGCCGCGGCGAAAGTCGTTCGGCCGGGATACTGGCGGCATGGCTTAGCCCGTCCGGACAAACCATCCGAACCATTATAGTGGCCGTGTCGCGCAGGTCCGCGTGCAATTGGACCGTAAGGCTGAAACCGGATTGGGCGGCGCCGGGATAGGCTGGAAACGCCGCCAGCACATCATTGCGCTCCCCGCCGATCGCGGCATTGCCGACAACGACGTCGCCCGCTAGGATTTCAATTGCCTGTACGGGGTCCCGCGCAATTGCCCACCCGTGCAACGACAGTATGCCGCCGGCATAGATCACCGCGCGTTCGATGTACATCACGGTATCGGAACGGACGAATGCGACAGCCGCGGGGGCAGGACCGGAAACGACCGAAATCCGGTTGCTAGAACCCGGGTCCACATCGATCTCGAAAATCTCGGCGTATTCCAACCCGTGCACGGTGCGGGCGACGATTTGGAACGCGCATCGTTCCGACTGGCCATCTCCGGCGCACGACAGATTGAAATGAAAGCCAAGCTGCCGGCCCTGGGTACCGTCCGGCAGCGCTGTCGCTTCCGCGCGTTCGGGCTGACCGAAAACTGTTCGTCCGACGACCCGTCCGGCGGATTGTAAGCGAACTTCCCCGATCGGGACCGAACCGGCCACACGGCCACGAATCGTGACATCGAACCGACCATGCGCGAAACCGCCGGCAAGGCCCGGATCGATCTCGATCGCGATAACCGGGCGCTTTGGTTCGCCGCGCGCATTGTCGTTCAAAGGCCGTTTGACGGCACGCTTGCGGGTTCCGGCGGACATCGAGGTCGAAGGCGGTGTTTTGCGTGTCATTCAGGCAAGGATCCCATCGATGGCCGGCCCCGTGGTTCCGCGAACATGGCCCCGATCGGGCGGGCGGGACGAACCAAGACTGGCTTCATGGCCGCCCGGCACGATTACAATCCGAAAGGAAGCCGGCCTTCGCGGTATCCGTCCTTGACGAAATGATCCTGCGCCGATTCGACCGCCCCGTTGCGGATGCTGTCGGCGACATCGGGATTTTGCGTTAGATACCACCGCTCATCGACCATGATCGGAAATGGCAGTCTTCCCTCGAAATAGCCGTCATCGATGAAATGCTGCCTGGACGATCGCAAGGCACCCGCCTTGACCGCGTTGCCGATGTCTTCGTAGGCGCGCGCATACCACGCCTCATCGACCTCCACGCCCCGGATCATCGTGCGGAGAATATCCACAAAATTTTCGTAGGATAGATTGACCCTGAGTTCGCCGCGAACCGTGGATATTTCGATCGACCGGCGGATCAGTTCGAAGGGCGGGAGATATTTCACGTTCTCTCCTGAGAAGGCCTGACAGGGACAGCCGATGCAAACCCCGGCTGCTTTCCAATAGCGATTTCGCGGCCAGGATGAAACACCGATTAGCGGGATTTGGACGTGCAGGCAGGGAACCGGCCTGCTATTGACCGATCATGTTTCGTGTCCTGACCCGGACACCGGATTTGGCGCCAAACCGACAAGGATCGCCGTATGAACCTAAGCCTGGCCGCCGCCAGCCGCACGGCGCCGCCGACCGATATCGAACTCGCCGCTATCGTTCGTGCGTTTTCCGCCGCGCGGGTGCTGGTGATCGGCGACATCATCCTGGATCGCTACGTCTCCGGTTCGGTGCACCGCCTGTCGCCGGAAGCGCCCATCCCGGTTCTGCGGCCATCCGATAACCGCTGCACACTGGGTGGCGCCGCCAATGTGGCATTGAATATTGCCACGCTGGGCGGCCGGGCTACCCTGGTGGGCGTCATCGGGACCGACAGCACCGGCGATGAGATTGAGCGGCTGGTGCGTGCGACCCCCGGTATTGCCCCCGCCCTGGTGCGGATCGCCGGGCGTCCGACGACCTCGAAAACCCGCTTCATGACGGGATCGCATCAGCTTCTGCGGCTCGATGAGGAAACCACCGCGCCACTGGATGCAGCCGGGCTGGCGGCCGTGATGGCGGCGGTCGAGGCCAGCCTGGATGCGGCGGACGTTATCGTGCTCTCGGATTATGCCAAGGGCGTGCTGTGCGACGGCGTGCTGGACGCGATCCTGACCCGCATGGCGCAAGCCGGCCGCCTGGTGATCGCCGATCCCAAGCGGGCGGATTTCGCCGCATACCGGGGCGCCACGATCCTGACCCCAAATGAACATGAGGTGCGCGCCGCCACGCGGATCGAGGCGGACCACGATGCCGAGGCCGATCGCGCCGGGCGGATGGCACTGGACGCCACCGGCGGGCAGGCCGTGCTGGTAACCCGCTCCGCCAAGGGTCTGACGCTGGTATGCCGGGACCAGGATGCGCTGCATTTGCCTACGCGTGCGCGGGAAGTCGCCGATGTGTCGGGCGCGGGAGATACGCTGGTCGCGGCGTTGGCCGTCGCGCTGGGCGCCGGGGCCGGACTGCTGGAAGCGGCGATGCTCGCCAATGCCACGGCCGGCATTTCCGTGGGCAAGCAAGGCACCGCCACGGTATCGCGGCGGGAACTGCTGGATGCCTTGCATCTGGACGATCTGGTGACAACCGATCGCAAAGTCGCCAGCCTGGAGGATGCCGTCGGGCAGGTGGCGGAATGGCATCGGCGCGGGCTGAAAGTGGGCTTCGCCAATGGCTGTTTCGACCTGATCCATCCCGGCCATGTGCGGCTGCTGAGCGAGGCGCGCGCGGCCTGCGACCGGCTGATTGTCGCGTTGAATACCGATGCATCGGTCAAGCGGCTGAAGGGGCCGTCGCGGCCGTTGCAGAACGAAATGGCGCGGGCCACGGTGATGGCGTCGATGGCGCCGGTCGATTTGGTGACGCTGTTCGATGAGGACACGCCGATGGAAATGATCCTGGCGCTGCGGCCCGATGTGCTGGTGAAGGGATCGGACTACACCGTGGATCAGGTTGTCGGTTCGGACGTCGTGCGGGGCTGGGGTGGCAAGGTCGTGCTGGTGACGCTGCGGGAGGGTCACAGCACGACCGGCACGATTAGGCGTATGACAGCGCCCGCGATGTCCGGCACCGAACAGGACTGAGCCTCTATACGGGTCGCTGCCGCAAAAAACAGGGAAAAAATCCATGCTCATGACCGCCGCGGACTATCGGGAATCGCTGCGCGCATACGCGCCGCGAGTGTTTCTGAACGGACAGGCAGTCGGCAGTGTCGCCGATGAACCATTGCTCGCGCCGGGCATAAACGCGGTGGGCACGGCTTACGATTTCGCCCATGTCGCGGAATACGCGCCCATTATGACGGCGCGTCAGAACACGTCGGGCAAGACCGTCAACCGGATGCTGCATATCGACGAAACATCGGCCGATCTGCTGCAAAAGCTGGAAGCGGTGCGGCTTGTTTGCAAAGTCTCCGGCTGCGCCCAGCGTTACCTGACGCACGACGCGCTCAACGGGATTTTCCAGGCGACACGGCGCGCCGACGATGCGCATGGGACCGATTATTCCCAGCGCTTCCTGGCCTATATGCACGCCGTCCAGGACGCCGACCTCACGCTCGGTATTGCCATGACGGACGCCAAGGGGGACCGTTCCAAACGGCCAGGGCAGCAACTAAATCCCGATACCTATGTCCACATCGTTGAGCGGCGGGCGGGTGGCATCGTCATTCGCGGCACGAAGGCGATCGTGACGGGTGCGCCGTATATGCACGAATTCCTGGTGATGCCCTGCCGCACCCATACGGCCGAGGATGCCGCCTTCGCGGTGTGCTGCGCCGTGAAGGTGGATGCGCCCGGCGTTACCATCGTCGCGCGTCCGGCCGGGCGACCCGGCGAGTCCGCTGCCAAATTCTCCGCCAAATACGGCCAATCGACCGGTGTGGTGATGTTCGACGACGTGTTTGTCCCGCATGACCGGGTATTCATGGCGGGCGAGTACGCCGAGGCCGGGTTCCTGACCACCAGCTATGCCACCCATCACCGCCATTCCTGCATTGGCGCGCGGGCCGGGTTCGGCGACCTGCTGATCGGTGCCGGGGCCCTGATGGTGGAGGCGAATGGCCTGGACCCCGACCGGCACAGCCACATTCGCGACGCCATGGTCGAGCTGATTACCATCACCGAGGGGTTTTATGCCTGCGGCGTGGCGTCTTCGGTCTATTGCACCAAGGATCCGGCCGGGTCGGTCATGCCGGACGCGGTGTACTCCAATATCGGAAAACTGCTTCTGGCCACGAAGATTTATGACATGCACCGGTTGGCCCATTATGTCTCGGGCGGGCTGATCGTTGCATTGCCCGGCCCGGACGAAGATCACAACCCGGAAACGGAAGCCGCGCTGTCGGCGGTGCTGGCCGGACGGTCCGACATTCCGGCCGCCAAGCGCCTGGACGTGTCGCGCCTTATCGAAGACCTGACGGTGTCGCATCAGGCCGGGTGGTATTCCGTCATCTCGCTGCACGGCGGCGGATCGCCCGAGGCGATGAAGCGGGAAATCTGGCGCAACTATCCGGTGATGGAAAAAACAGCGCTGGCCGAAACCCTGCTGGACCGGGGAATCGCGGCCGGCGACCAGCGACCGTCGAAGCAGCCGGGACGATGCTGCGCGACCGGATGCGAGGTGCCTGCCCCGTTGTCCGATGCGGCGGAATAGGCTGTTCGGGCCGCCGGGCACACGATAACGGCACGCCCGCTGGATTCGCCTATCGGCATGCGTCGCTTTACACACAGGGCCGCCAGCGGCGAAGCGGTGTGGGACCAGGGAGGAAAGGTTTTGAATCGGCCCGATCGCGCCCAGGCTGTCGGTTCGCCAACCATACCGCCCACGTTCTGGTGGGCCCTGGCATTGTCGGTCGCACTGCATGCCGCCACCCTGCCGGCGCTGTTCCGCTGGCGCGATACTCCGCCGGCGACCGTGGAAATGGCAGCGGTGGAACTGCTGATACAACCGGCCGAACCGGCCAGCGCACCGATCGATGCAGCCATCGTTCCAGCGGAGCCGCCCGCGCTTTCTGTCCCGCAACCGCCGTCAGAACCGATCGCCAGCCCGGAACAGGCGCCCGATCCGGTTCCGCCGGCGCCCGATCCGGTTCCGCCGGCGCCCGATCCCGTTTCGCCAGCGCCAGCCCCAGAACCAGTCGTGCCGGCCGCGCCCGCCAAGCCAGCGCCGTCCCCCGAACCCTTGCCGGCCCCGCAGGCCGTCCGGCGTACCAGCCCGCCCGCCGCGAAGCCGCATCCGGCCCAACGGGCGCAAGCCGCACCGCACGCCACCCCGTTACCCGTGGCCCCCCAGACACCGGATATCGACCGGCCGGAACCGGCACCGCGCGCCGATCCGGCCTGGCTCGCCGGGGTCGGCCAATGGCTTCTTGCCCATCGATCGTATCCCGAAAGAGCGCGGCGTCAGGCGCAGCAGGGAACGGTGGTGGTACGGATCGCCGTCGATCCCGATGGCCACGTGCTCGACGTCAGCCTTGTCAGCAGCAGCGGTTCGGTGTTGCTGGACCAAGCCGCCCAGGCGCTGGTGCGAGATGCCCATTTGCCGCCTTTTCCGCCGGACATGAAGTTGGCGCGGCAGAGCATCACGCTGCCGATCCGCTATCGGTTGGAATAGCGCCACCCAATCTTTGACAAGGCACGATTTGATCGCCCGCCCGCGAATGACACTCGACACGGGCCGGCGACACGGGCCGGCGACACGGGCCGGTATTACGTCACCAGCGCCGCAAGCAACGAATCCAGCCGAATCCGCCCTTCCTGCGTGGCCATCAGCCGTTCGGGCGTCAGCGTCAGATAGCCCTCGCCGATGCAGCGCGCCATGATTCCGGCGTCCACCGATTGCGCCAGCGTTCGTCCGGTCCGGGCCACGAACCGCGCCAGATCGATGCCTTCCGTCAGCCGCAGGCCCATCAGCAAGGCCTCCCTGGCGCGGTCGGCGGCGGAAATCGGTTCATTGGCTGTCATGCCGTGGCCGGTTTGCTCCACGCGTCCGGCCCAGGGTTCCGGCGCGCGATGGCGCCGTGTGGCATGCAGCGCGCCGTCCACGGTGACGCGCCCGTGTGCGCCGGGGCCGATGCCCGCGTAATCCAGGTAACGCCAATAGGCCAGGTTGTGACGGCTTTCCTCCCCCGGACGGGCGTAGTTGGAGATTTCGTAGGCCAGCAACCCGGCGCGGGCGCATTCCTCGCCGGTTGCTTCGTAGAGCGCGGCCGCCGTGTCGTCGCCGGGCAAAACGATCTTGCCTTGGCGGTGCAGTGCCTCGAACGGGGTCGCGGGCTCGATCGTGAGTTGGTACAGCGACAGGTGATCCGCCGCGATCGCCAGCGCGGCCCGCAGTTCCGCCCGCCAGCTTGCCATATCCTGACCCGGCCGAGCATAGATCAGGTCGAACGACACGCGCGGAAACAGGCGCCGAGCCAATGCCAGCGCCGTGACCGCTTCGCCGGCAGAATGCTGACGCCCGAGCGTACGGAGGGCGGTTTCGTCAAGGCTTTGAATGCCGATCGATATGCGGTTGACACCGGCGGAACGGAAATCGGCAAGCCGCCCGGCCTCGATACTGGTCGGGTTCGCCTCCAGGGTGATTTCCAGATCGTCGGCCGGATCGAAATAGCGCGCCGCGTCGTCCAGCAATGCCGCGACCGTGGCTGGGTTCATCAGGCTGGGTGTGCCGCCGCCGAAGAACACCGATGTCAGCCGCCGCCGGCCAAGCCGGTTCGCCTCGGTCGCCAGTTCCCGTCGCAACGCCGCCGCGAACCGGGGCTGGTCGATCCTGTCCCGCACATGGGAGTTGAAGTCGCAATAGGGGCATTTGGCGAGACAGAACGGCCAGTGGACATATAGCGCAAGATCGTCCGGTGGATCCGCCGGGCGGGTCAAAGCCGCAAACTGGCGGGAATGCGCATGTTCAGGCTGCTCGGCACCGCCCACGTCTCCCGCAAATGCCGCACGATATAAAAACCGGCGCGGCGATAGTTCGGCAGCGCCCGGGGGTGGTCGGCGTTACACGTATTGACCGTCATCCCGGTCGCACCGAGGCGCCAGACTTCATCGACGGCGGCGCGCAGGAAGGCGTATCCGATGCCATGGCCAATCGCTCCGGGCATCAGCCCGAAATAGCTCAGGTTCACATCCGGCCATGCGCGGGCGTCCAGTTCGAAAAACCCGGCCGGCTCGCCTTTGGCGTATAATGTATGGATCGTCACAGCCTTGTCGCGCAAATGGGCCGCGAGCGTGTCGTCTGGGGTGATACGGCGCAGCCACCACAGATAATCCGCGCCGACGGTGTTGTACAGATATCGATAAAACGGCACGGATGGTGCCTGCGCGCGAACGATCTGAAACCCAGGCGCAAGACCGGGCGCCCTTTCCTCGGGCGGCTGATCCATACGCAAGAATGTCACTGTAACCCCGACCCGCGTGACCGGCCCCATCTGCCCTTCCTTACCACCGCCAGAAGAACATCTAGCGATATCGCGCTGGCGATACCATCGGTGCGATCAATCGTCGCGGTGAACCCGCTCCATCTTTTCGTGCCGTTCCTGGGCCTCGATCGACATCGTGGCGATCGGTCGCGCTTCCAGCCGCCGGATGCCGATGGGTTCATCGGTTTCCTCGCAATAGCCGTAAGTACCAACCTCGATCCTGACCAGGGCCTGATCGATCTTGGAGATCAGCTTGCGGGCACGGTCGCGGGTTCGCAGTTCCAGCGCCCGGTCGGTCTCCACGCTGGCGCGATCGGTGATATCGGCCTCCAGGATGCCGCCTTCGGACAGGCTGGCGAGGGTACCGTCGGCTTCCCGCAACAGGTCGGAGCGCCACCGTAGCAGCTTCTGACGAAAATATTCGGCCTGGAGGGGGTTCATAAATTCCTCACCCTCGGTTGGGCGATAATCAGGTGGCAAACTCACCATCATGCGCATTCGGTCCTGCTTATCTGTCCGCCCGCCGCGTCCCGTTGGCGACCCTGCAAGCCGCCGCTCGGTCTGTTCCAGGTAAGGATCGAGCGGACGTATAGCCGTCTGTCTGGCCGTCGCCAAGGGCAGGCGCGAAATCGTCAAGCCATCGCAATGCAACGGACACGGTTCGGCAGGGATGACCGGCCGATGGTGCCGATGGGCAGGATTTGCCCCCCTTGCGGCATACGGACCCCGCGGGCGGAGGCCCGGCCCTGGCGGGAGAAAGGGCTGTTTCATGGGCGGCACGGAAGTTGCTGGTAAGGGTTGCCGCTGGCTTTAGGATGAACCCTTGCGCACCCTGCGCGCGATCGCCGCCGTTCTGTTTGTTCTCGCCTCCGCTCCGTGGAATTTCGCGTGCGCGGAGGTGCGGATCAAGGACATCGCCGACGTGGAAGGGGTGCGAGAGAACCAGTTGGTCGGCTACGGCCTGGTGGTCGGCCTGAATGGCACGGGCGACAAATTGAATACCAACGTCTTCACCCGCGAATCGCTGATCGGGATGCTGGAGCGGCTGGGCGTGAACACCCGCGATCAGGTCGCCAATCTTTCCACCAAGAACATCGCCGCCGTCATGGTAACGGCGGAATTGCCGGCCTTCGCCCGCACCGGCAGCCGCATCGACATCGGCATATCGGCCATTGGCGATGCGTCCAACCTGACCGGCGGCACACTGCTGGTAACGCCGCTGCTGGCCGCGGATGGAGAGGTTTACGCCGTCGGCCAGGGCACGCTTTCCACCGGGGCGATCGCCGCGAAGGGCGCCGCGACGTCGGTTACGCGCGGGGTGCCGACGTCAGCCCGCATCGCCAACGGCGCAACCGTCGAGAAGGAGATTCCGTTCAGCCTCGACAAAAAAGGCGGTCTTTGGCTTGGACTGCGCAATCCGGACCTGACCACCGCGCAGCGGATCGCCGCGGTCATCAACAAGACCGTGGGCCGGATCGGTACCGTCACCGATCCGCGGACGGTGCGGCTCGATCTGACCGGGCGGGACACGATCGAAACGTTGGGAACGATCGAAAATCTACTTGTCGAACCGGACAATTCGGCGATCGTGGTGATCGATGAGGCCAGCGGCATTATCGTGATGGGGGCGAATGTACGCATCAGCACGGTGGCGATCGCACAGGGCAACCTGACGATCCGGGTGACGGAAACACCGGAAGTGGCGCAGCCCGGCCCATTTTCGAACGGCACGACGACCGTCGTTCAACGGACCCAGGTGCAGGTCGATGACCAGCATGACAAGAAACTGGGAATCCTGACGTCCGGAGTCACGCTGCGCGAACTGGTCGCCAGCCTGAATGCACTGGGTGTAGGGCCGCGCGACATGATCAGCATCCTGCAAATGATCAAGGCGGCGGGCGCGCTGCAAGCGGACCTGGAGATACGGTGATGCCGCAAACATCCGCGCTGCCGGCCATGCCGCTTCCGGCGGCCCCCCTGCCCAAACCGTTACGGCTGCCGACGACGGCCGATCCGACAAAAATTGCCAAATCTGCACATGACTTCGAAACGATGGCGATCGGTCAGCTTTTGCAGCCGATGTTCGATACGGTGGACACCGCGCATGGCCTGTTTGGCGGCGGCGCGGGCGAAGAGGCCTGGAAGCCGCTTCTTGTGCAGGAATTCGCCAAGCAGATCGAAGCCCGAGGCGGGCTGGGACTGGCCAAACCGGTGTACGATGCCATGATGCGCATGCAGGAGCCAAATCCAAAATGAGCAGCGAGCTCGCACACGCCGCCCAGCGTCTGGCCGACCTCCTCACGCAGGAAAATACAGCGTTACAGCACATGGATTTCGTCGCCGCGACGGCTTTGGTGCCGGCCAAGGAAGCCGCATTGAGCGAACTGACGCGACAGCCGGCGATGACTGCGATCCCCCCCGCACTGGCCACCCTCGCGCAAAAAATCGGCCGTCTGGCCGATGAAAACCGGGTTCTGCTGGAACGCGCCATCGCGGTGCAGACCCGGGTTGTGCGGATCGTTGCGCGCGCCTGCGCGCCGCCGCCGGCAGCGCATTACGGCGGGCCACCGCCCCGCGCACCGTCGAACCGAGCGACTGCCTTGGCTCTGTCCACTCGGGCCTGAGGTTTCGATGCGGCCGTTAATGGATTGGTAAGCTTTACGGTTTAGCCCTGTGCTCCGAACCTTTCGGTGCCACGATGATCAGGGCGTGCGGATACGATGGCTAAGGCGGCGCGCGGCGCGGACAACGAAATGTCTGGCCTGCAAAAAGCGTCGATTCTGATGCTGGCACTCGGCGAAGAACAGTCCGGCAAACTGTTCGCCATGATGCACGAGGATGAAATCAAGGCGATTTCCGCCACCATGGCGCAATTGGGCGTCATTCAAGCCGATGCGATCGAAACCCTGTGCGGCGACTTCGTGGAGAATTTCGGCGCCACCGGCGGCATCATGGGCAGTTTCGAAAGTACCGAAAACCTGCTGATGAAGGCCCTGCCCAAAGACCGCGTTTCGCAGATCATGGAGGAAATCCGCGGGCCGGCCGGTCGTACCATGTGGGACAAACTCGGCAATGTCAGCGAGGAGATCCTGGCCAGCTACCTGAAGAACGAATATCCGCAGACTGTCGCGGTGGTGCTGTCGATGATCAAGGCCGATCATTCCGCGCGCGTGCTGACATTGCTGCCCGATTCCTTCGCCATGGAAGTGGTGATGCGGATGCTGCGAATGGAGTCGATCCAGAAGGACGTTCTGGAACGGGTCGAGCGCATTTTGCGGCAGGAATTCATGTCCAACCTGGCACGCGCGTCGCGACAGGATTCGCACCAGTTCATCGCCGAGATTTTCAACAACTTCGATCGCAAGGCGGAAACCCGGTTCCTGGCGGGGCTGGAGGAAAGAAGCCGCGAATCGGCGGAAAAGGTGAAGTCGCAGATGTTCACCTTCGCCGACCTGCAACGCATTCCGCCGGCCGGATTGCAGGTGCTGTTGCGCCAGATCGACAAGGAGAAGCTACCGATCGCGTTGAAGGGCGCGCCCGAGGCGATCCGCACGATGTTCCTGTCGCAACTATCCGAACGCGCCGCGAAAATGCTGCGCGACGATATCGCCTCGCTCGGCCCCGTGAAACTGAAGGATGTCGAAGATGCCCAGGCGTCCATCGCGAACCAGGCCAAGGAACTGGCGGCCAGCGGCGAGATCGAGATCGGCACCGGCAGCGACGACCGGATGATCGAATAGCAACGGGAGAAGGTTGGCAAAATGACGACCGAAACGATTTTCGCTGTCTTCGCGGATTTCAACGATCCGGGCGACGCACCGCCGCTTATTGCGGACGAGGAGATTTCGTCCGCATCCGACGATACGGAGGAGATCCGGGAGCAGGCCTGGACCGATGGCTATATGACCGGCCGTCAGGAACGCGGTGGCGTGGACGGCGATCGCGGCCTGACCGCGAAACTGCTGACATCGGTGCACGAACTGGACGCTTCGGCCGCCGGAGCGGTCGATGAGGCGGCCCTGGCGGTCGCCAGTTTACTGATGGATGCGGTCGTTGCGGCGACAGACGATACCTGGTCCGCCCGATTGATGGATCGTGTGCGGGCGGTGGCCGAACGGGTGCGGCCGGCCTTGACCGTGGCACCCGAATTCCTGCTGCGCGATGCCGCCGGAACTGAACACCGGTTCGGCGATATATCGCAACTTTCCAGGGCGCTGGAGGACGGCAATACCGGCGAGGATGTAACGATACGCTGGCATCGCGGGGAGGCCACGATCGGCCGTATGGCCTTGCTGGACGATCTAAGGAACGCGATCGTTCCGCTATCGGGCGGTCTGACATCGGTGCAAAACGCAAGGAGCCGGACATGAGCACTTCGGAACAACCGGCCGGTCCGGACCTTCGCGAGACGGCCGAAGGGACATCCGCCAAGGATTTGGAAGCGGTGTACGATATTTCCGTCACTGTCAGCGCCGTGCTGGGCAAGGCGACGATGCAGGTGTCGCAACTGCTCAAGCTGGGACGCGGCGCGGTGGTCGAACTCGACCGCCGACTGGGCGAGGCGATCGACATCTATGTAAATAACCGGCTGATCGCCCGCGGCGAAGTGGTGATGGTCGATAATACAAGGCTGGGCGTGACGATGACGGAAATCGTCAAGTCGGAGCGTTCGCAATGATGGCATACGCGGCACCGGGGTTGCTGGCGCCCAGCGGCGATTTTGCCGGCGTGGTGCAGCCATTTCCAAGGATCGGGCCACGGCCGGCCGCCGTGGACGGGCTGATCTATCGCGATCCGGCAATGCAGGCGGTCGTGCAGCGAGCAGACCGCATCGCCCGGTCGGACGCATCGGTGCTGATCCACGGCGAGTCCGGCACCGGCAAAGAAGTCATCGCCCGGTATATCCACCGCACGTCGCCTCGTCATGCGGGCCCGTTCGTTGCCGTCAACTGCGCGGCTATTCCGGAACACCTGCTGGAATCCGAATTGTTCGGTCATGAGCGCGGGTCGTTCTCCGGCGCCTCGGGGCAGCGGATCGGCAAGTTGGAAGCGGCGCAGAACGGCACCATCCTGCTGGACGAGATCAGCGAAATGGACCGCCGGTTGCAGGCCAAATTGCTACGCGCGTTGCAGGAGCGCGAGATCGATCGCATCGGCGGACGTGCGCCGATCCGGCTGAACGTGCGGATCCTGGCGACCACCAACCGGGATCTGGAGCAAGAGGTCGTCCGGAACAATTTTCGCGCGGATCTGTATTTCCGGCTGAACGTGGTGGCGATTCATGTTCCCGGACTGCGCGACCGGAAGCTGGATATTCCGGCGCTGGCCGAACATTTCATTGAGAAATACCGGTGGGAAAACGGCCGTTCCGAACGGCGGCTTTCGCCGGCCGCGCTGGACGCGCTGATCGCGCATGACTGGCCGGGCAATGTCCGGGAACTGGAAAACGCTATCCATCGGGCGCTGGTTCTAACAACCGATAGCTGGATCGACATCGGAGCGCTTGAAGTCGTGTCGCGACCTACCCCGGCGCGGCCGGCCGATCGCGCGGGTTCGGAATCGGCCTTCGCTGGCCTGCCGCTGCATCTGCTCGAACGGGATGCGATTATCGGCACGCTGCGGCTGACGGGCGGGAACCGCACCCGAACCGCGACGATACTGGGGCTTTCGATCCGGGCGCTGCGTAATAAAATCGGTCAGTACGCCGCGCAGGGTATCGAAGTGCCGCCCAGTACAGCCGCAAGGACGCCATGAAGGCACTGCCGGGCGGCCCGGCGATGGACGGCCTGCTGAACACGCTGGCTCCGCTGCGGCGTCTGATGCCGGGCGGGGATATCGGCCTTGCCCTGTGCGTGTTATTTCAACTCTCGATCCTGATCCTGCCCATCCCGACATTCGTGCTGGATATGGCGCTGGCATTGTCGTTCATCTCCGCGATTCTGATCCTGCTGATCTCGCTGTCGCTGGAACGGCCGCTGGATTTTTCCAGCCTGCCGACGCTGCTGCTGCTGACCACGATCCTGCGCCTTTCGCTGAACGTCGCGACCGCTCGGCTCATCCTGTCGCACGGCGCGGACGGGCCCTACGCGGCCGGCCAGGTTGTGGCGGCGTTCGGCACGTTCCTGATGGGCGGCGACGTGGTCGTGGGGGTTATTATCTTCTCCATGCTGCTGATGGTGAATTTCGTCGTCATCACCAAGGGATCGAGCCGTATCGCGGAAGTGGCGGCGCGGTTTTACCTCGACGCGATGCCCGGCAAGCAGATGGCGATCGATGCCGATCTGTCGTCCGGCACGATAGACGAGCCGACGGCTCGCAAGCGGCGTGGCGAATTGTCCGAGGAAGCGGGATTTTACGGCGCGATGGACGGCGCGAGCAAATTCGTCCGCGGCGACGCGATTTCCGCCTTGGTCATTACGCTGATCAATATATTCGGCGGTTTGGCGATGGGCTTGCTGCGGGCGCACATGTCGGTCGAAAGCGCATTTCAAACGTTCACCACGCTGACGATCGGCGACGGTCTCGTCTCCCAGATTCCCGCCCTGCTGGTTTCCACCGCCGCCGGTATCGTGGTGTCCAAGGGTGCGATCGAAGGCAAGATGCATGGCAAGCTGGCATCGCAACTGGGATCGAACGCTAACCCACTGATGATGGCATCGGGCGCCGCCGGTCTGCTGGCGTTGTTGCCGGGCTTGCCGACCGTGCCGTTTTTGCTGGTGTCAGGGCTGGCGGGCGCGGCGGCCTGGCAGCGATTTAACGCGCGCCACGCCGCCCTGGCCGAAGCGGTGCCGGTGGTGCAACCGCCCGACAATTCCGCGACAGGTGTTTCGATGCTGGACGTGGTCCGGGTCGAACTGGGGTACGGGCTGCTGGAACTGGCCGGCGGCATGAGCCAGCAATTGCCGGATCAGATCAAACGCCTGCGCCGAGCGCTGGCCACCGATTTAGGATTCGTGCTGCCATCGGTTCGTATTCAGGACAATGTGGAGCTGGAACCCTATAACTATGTCTTCGCGCTGAAAGAAATATCGGCGGGCGCGGGGGAGCTTCGGCCGTTGATGATGCTGGCGATCAGTCCCGGCGATCAGGCGCCGGCCTTGCAGGGGGAATCGACGGTCGAACCGACATTCGGGCTGCCCGCCTGCTGGATTGCCCCCGGACTGGCGGAGGAGGCGCGTTCGGCGAACTGGACCGTGGTCGATCCCGCCACCGTGCTGACGACCCATCTGGCTGAAGTGGTCAAAGAGAATATCGCCGAATTCCTGTCCTATACCGAAACCCAGAAAATCCTGGCCGGATTGCCGCAGGAACAGCAGAAACTGGTGGCCGATCTGGTGCCGGCAACGATCACCGTCGGCGGCCTGCAACGTGTGCTGCAAATGTTGCTGGCGGAACGGATTTCGATCCGCGATATGCCGACCATTCTGGAAGCGGTTCAGGAAGCCTGCGCCGGCAACATGAAATCGGTCAGCCCGATCGTTGCCCATGTGCGGACGCGGCTATCCCGGCAGATCAGCGACAGCCTGATCGGGCCGAACGGATATGTGCCGGTGGTTGTCCTGTCGCCAGATTGGGAAGATACGCTGGCCGCCGCGCTTGTGGGGTCGCCGGACGACCGGCAACTCGCGCTGGGCCAGGAAAAGCTGCGGGAGTTGCTGGACCGGATCAAAACGGTAGTCGATAGCGCCGTTCAGGCTGGCGAAAAGCCTGTGCTGTTAACCAGCATGCAGGTCCGGTATCATGTGCATTCGATTGTCGATCGAATTCGGATGAACGTACCGGTGATCGCGCAGGCGGAAATCCACCGACGCGCCCGGGTGAAGGTCGTTGGAACGATCTGACGCGGGATCGATCAGTGACCGATCATCCATGGTCGCTGTGCTGGAAAGCTTTTTGCCGCAACCGGTTCGGCGACAAGTTTTTTGCGGCCGCCGCTTGAACAGCAGCCGCAGGAAGCGGGATGCCGCTTCGCCCGCGTTGGTGCGTGGGCGCTGCGTTCGTTCACCGCCCCCGCACGCCGCCGCCCCGAATCCAGGCCGGACATGGCCGGGGCGGTCAGCAGCGCTCGTGGCGCTGCCTCCCCGCATTGCTCGCACCGGCGCGCTTGCAGATACTCCGCCATCGGGCGTTCGGCCGAAAACGGGCCGCACGCCGCGCACAGATAGTCATAAACCGGCATCGCCGCCGCCCCTCACAAATCCGGCGCCAGCGGCATCGGCACCCCGCCCCGTACGCCGCCACTCGGTCCGTCCGCCCCCGGATTGATATCGAAGTCGAATATCTCCGTTGGCAACCATAGCGTGGCGCAGGAATTGGGAATGTCGACCACACCGCTGATATGACCCTGCACGGGCGCTGTCCCCAGAATGGCGTAGGCCTGCGCGGGCGAATAGCCGAACTTCGTCATGTAATTGATCGCGTTCAGGCACGCCTGACGATACGCGACGTTAACATCCAGATAGTGCTGCTCACCGGCTTCATCGACCGAGATACCCTCGAATATCAAGTAGTCGCTGTAGGCCGGCTTGATAACGCTGGGCTTGAAGATCGGGTTCTTGATCCCGTATTTGCCCATGCCGCCTTTAATCAGTTCTACTTTCAGGTGAATCCAGCCCGGCATTTCGATCGCACCGCAGAACGTGATCTCGCCATCGCCCTGACTGAAGTGCAGATCGCCCATCGATAGGCCGGCACCCGGCACATAGACCGGGAAGAATACCCGAGCGCCGCGCGACAGATCTTTGATATCGCAGTTGCCCCCGTGTTCGCGCGGGGGAACCGTGCGCGCGCCGGTCGCGGCGGCGGCGGCTTTCGCGTCGCCTTTCAGGCGGCCCATATGCGCGGTTGGGGCGAACGGGGCGTTGGCCAGCGGCGGAATGCGGTTCGGGTTGGTCGCGATCAGGCCAGTTTCCCGCCGGTTCCACGTGTCCAGCAGTTTCGGATCGGGCAGGCAGCCGATCAAACCCGGATGGATCATGCCGGCGAAGTTAACGCCCGGAACGTGGCGGGAGCTGGTGAACATCCCTTTGATGTCCCAGATCGACTTTTGCGCCTGAGGGAAATGCTCCGTCAGGAAGCCACCGCCGTTCTGTTTGGAGAAGAAACCGTTAAATCCCCAGGCATTATGCGGAAAGGCACCGATGTCGAGGATATCGACCACCAACAGGTCGCCCGGTTCGGCCCCTTCCACGCCCACCGGTCCGCTGAGGAAATGCACGATGCTTAGGTCGATATCGCGCACGTCGGCGGCCGATTCATCGTTTTTGATGAAGCCTCCGGTCCAGTCGTAGCATTCCAGAATGAAATCGCGGCCCGGTTTGACCGTGGCGACCATCGGAATATCCGGATGCCAGCGGTTATGGACCATTTCGTTATCGTAGGCCGATTGCGACAGATCGACCTTAACGAGGGTATCGGTCATGGTGTCCCCTTTCTTTGTTTCGATGACGTTTGTGGTTCAGACTGCCAGGTAACGCGCGACCTTTTCCTCATCGACGTCGGCTCGGGCGTCTTCGTGCACGATGTTGCCGCCTTCCAGGACCAGAACCCGGTCGGCGATATCCAGGGCGAAACTGAGTACCTGTTCCGACGCGACGATGCTCAGCCCGCGTTCATCCCGGATGCGTTTCAATGTTCGCGCCAGTTCAAGAATGATCGACGGCTGAATGCCTTCGGTCGGTTCGTCCAGCAGCAGCACTTTGGGATCGGTGGCCAAGGCGCGGGCGATGGCCAGCATCTGCTGCTGACCGCCGGACAGATTGCCGCCGCGGCGTGCCTTCATCTCCTGCAACACTGGAAACAACGTGTAGATGTCGGGCGGCACGGTTGGCGTGTTATGCGCGAACAGGCCGGTTTCGATGTTTTCCCGCACTGTCATGTTGGAAAAGATCATGCGGCCCTGCGGCACGAACGCGATTCCCTTGACGACCCGCTGGAAGGTTTTCATGTGCGCTACGTCGGTGCCACCGAGTTCGATGGTTCCGGTCCTGACCGGAACCATGCCGATCAGCGATTTCATCAGCGTGGTCTTGCCCATGCCATTGCGCCCGACCACAACCACGATCTCGGCGGGGGCCACGCTGAAGTTCAGTCCGTGCAGCACCTCGCTCTGACCGTAACCAGCGTGAAGATCGGTGACTTTCAACATCGCGTCAGTGGCCAAGATACACCTCCACCACTTTCGGATCGGCCTTCACATGGGCCATGGACCCTTCGGAAATGACCCGCCCCTGGTGCAGCACGGTAATTTTGTGAGCGATGTCGCCAACAAAATCCATGTCGTGCTCGATCACCAGAACCGACCGGTCCTGGATCACCCGATGCAGCAACTCGGCGGTCTTTTTGCGTTCGCTGACACTCATGCCCGCGACCGGTTCATCCAGCATCATCAGGGCAGGGTCCTGAATCAACAGCATGCCGATCTCGAGCCATTGTTTTTGTCCGTGGCTGAGATATTCGGCGAGGTCGTTCAAGCGGTCGGCTAAAAAGATGTCCCGGGCTATTTGCTCGACGCGGTCCTTTACGTCAGCGTCGCGGCGGAAAGCGAGCGCACCGAACACCGACCGGCCGCGCGGGAAGGAAATTTCCAGGTTCTCGAACACCGTCAGATCTTCATAAATCGACGGCGTCTGGAATTTTCGCCCCACACCCGCCCGGACGATTTCGTGTTCCTTCATGCGGGTCAGTTCGCGGCCTTTGAACCGGATCGATCCTCCGGTGGCTTTGGTCCGGCCGCAGATCAGGTCCAGCACAGTGGTTTTGCCCGCGCCGTTCGGGCCGATGATGACGCGAATCTCGTTACGATCCAGATAAAACGATAAGTCGTCGACGGCTTTGAAACCGTCGAACGATACGGTCAGACCTTCGACGCCGAGCAGGAAATCGGTTTCGGATGACATGGGGGAGGTCCTGCTATTCGGCGAACGTCGGGGACACTTGGGGCGTTTCCGCGACCGCGGCGACCGGTATGCGGCGCCGGACCGGCGGCAGCATGCGATCGACCAGGGGATCGAGGTAGCGGCGATAGATTCCGGCCAAACCATCGGGGAACACGACGACCACAAGGATAAACAACGACCCCATGGCAAACAGCCAAAGCTGTGGCAGGCCTTCTGAAAATGTGGTGCGGGCCCAGTTGACCGTCAGCGCGCCATAGATCGCGCCGAAGATAGAGGTCCGGCCGCCGACCGCGCAAAAGATCACCATCTCGATCGATGGAACAATTCCGACGAACGACGGGGACATGAACCCGACCTGCAAGGTGAACATCGCGCCGCCGATCGCCGCCAGGCCGGCCGCAAGGCAAAACACGAATATCTTGAAGTTGGCGACATCGTAGCCGGAGAATCGAACCCGATCTTCCTTGTCGCGCATTGCGACCAGAATGCGCCCCAGCTTGCTGCGGCGAACGAACTGGGCGAGCAGCACGCAGACAATCAGCAACCCGCCGTTAATGAAGTACAAAACGATTTTGGCGTGGTCGGGCCGGATGTCCCAGCCGTTCAGCGTGCGCAGGTCGGTGATACCGTTGACGCCGCCGGTATAGCCTTGTTGGCCGATGATCAGGATGGTCAGGATGGCGGCCACGGCCTGGGTGATAATGGCGAAATAGGTTCCGCCGACACGGCGCTTGAACATTGCCAGCCCGATAATCAGGGCCAGCAGAACCGGCACCAGCGGCACCGCGACGATCGTGAAGGCCAGGCTGTGAAACGGGCGCCAAAACAATGGCAGGCTGGTGATCTGGTTCCAATCCATGAAATCGGGAATGCCCGGCGTGGACTGGATTTTAGTCGCTTCGGGCGACGATGCCTCCAGCTTCAGGTACATCGCCATGCAGTAACCGCCGAGACCGAAAAAGATGCCTTGCCCCAGGCTAAGGATGCCGGCATCGCCCCAGCACAGTACGAGACCCAGGGCGACAAAGCCATATGTCAGGTATTTCCCTACTAAATTCAACCGGAACGGGTCGAGGCAGAGCGGCAGAACCGCGAGCAGCAGCACTGCCAGGATGGCGATCGCGGCGATGTCCTTGCGGTTAAGGAATGTCATGTTCAGCGCCTTACCTTGAGGACGAACAGACCCTGCGGCCGCAGCATCAGGATGCCAACCACGGTTAGCAGCACAATTACCTGCGCCATCGACCCGCTCAGGAAGAACTCCATCGTGGAGCGCGCCTGAGAAATGGTGAATGCCGACGCGATGGTTCCCAGCAGGCTTTGGGCACCGCCGAAGACGACGACCAGGAAGGTATCGACAATGTAAAGCTGGCCGGCGGTTGGGCTGGTCGATCCGATCATCGTGAACGCGCTGCCGGCGACTCCGGCGATGCCGCAGCCGATACCGAAGGTGACCCGGTCCACGAATTCGGTATCGATACCCACCGCGCCCGCCATTGCCCGGTTCGACATCACGGCGCGTACTCGCTTACCCCATCCCATCCAGTAAATCAGCAGGAACACGAAGACCGAAATTACAGCTGTCAGGGCCATGACGATCAGGCCATTGATCGGAATCTGGATCGTATCCGTCATGCTGGCCGCGCCCATCATCCATTCGGGTTGATCGACACCGACTTCTCGCGCGCCGAAGACGGACCGGTACACCTGCTGAAGAATCAGGCTCAGGCCCCAGGTTGCCAGCAGCGTATCCAGTGGGCGCCGGTACAGATGCCGGATCAGCGCCCATTCCACCAGCATGCCCAGCGCGCCGGCAACGCAGAAAGCCAGAACGACCGCGACGAAAAAGTAAATAGCGAACAGCGATGGAAGGTAGGTCGTGAATACTTGCGAGGTCATGTACGTTACGTAAGCGCCCAGGATCATGAATTCCCCGTGCGCCATATTGATGACGCCCATCTGCCCGAAGATGATGGCAAGACCGAGCGCCATGAGAAGAAATACGGAGAACAGGCTAAGGCCGGCGAAGCCTTGCATGGCCATAATGGAGCCGATATCGCCAAGCGAATAACCCATCAGCATAGACTGTTCTCCGTTCGCTCGATTTACTGGTAGCCTTTCGGGAAGGGGTTCGGTTCCACCAGATCGCCAGTTTCATAAATGACGTCGTATTGTCCGTCGGTGCGGGCTTTACCGACCCGGGTTTTGCTCCAGAGATGGTGATTTTCGTGGATGCGGACGTAGCCTTCCGGCGCGCCTTTAAACTCGATTCCAGGCGATGCGGCGGCGATTTTGTCGATATCGAAACTGCCGGCTTTCTCGACCGTCAATTTCCACAGATAGGGGCCGAGATAGGCCGCCTGGGTCACGTCGCCGATCACGCTTTTTTCGCCCCACATTTTTTTGAAAGCCGGGACGAATACTTTGTTGTTCGGGTTATCCAGCGACTGGAAATACTTCATGCAGGCGAAGGCCCCGGCGATATTCTCGCCGCCGATACCGAGGATTTCGTCTTCGGTAACCGAGATGGTGAGTAACGTCTGCTTGTTGAGGTCGACGCCGGCCGCTTTGAGTTGTTTGTAGAATGCCACGTTCGATCCGCCGACGATGATCGCGTAGATCACGTCCGGCTTCACCAGTTTCATCTTGTTGATGACGGAATTGAACTGCGTGTGTCCGAGCGGAAAGTAGTCCTCGCCGACGACTTTGCACCCGGTAAGGTGATTTTCGATGTGTTTGCGGGCGATTTTGTTCGATGTGCGCGGCCAGATGTAGTCCGACCCCAGCAGATAGAAGGTTTTCGATCCCTTGGTCCGGTTCACCCAGTCAAGGCCGGCCAAAATCTGCTGCGTGGCTTCCTGGCCAGTATAGATGACGTTCTTTGACTGCTCCAGGCCTTCGTAGAATGTCGGATAATACAGCATGCCATTATATTGTTCGAAGACGGGCAGCACCGC
Organism: Pseudomonadota bacterium; assembly: GCA_021805565.1. GTDB lineage: Bacteria > Pseudomonadota > Alphaproteobacteria > Acetobacterales > Acetobacteraceae > Rhodopila. Next base: position 21,337 of record JAJZFA010000035.1, on the reverse strand, counting down.
CTTGCGGGATGCCGAGGTCCAGCATCCGAACACGGCGGCGCATTTGTCGCTGACCAGCAATTTCTTGGCTTTTTCGGCGAAGGTCGGCCAATCGCTGGCGCCGTCTTCCTGAATGACCTTGATCTGGCGGCCCAGCACGCCGCCGGCCTCATTGATTTGGGAGATAGCGAGCTTTTCGGCCTCGACCGATCCGGTTTCGCTGATCGCCATGGTGCCAGAGATAGAATGCAGGATGCCAACGGTGACGGTGTCGTCCGTGACCGCGAGCCCGGTGGTATTGACCGTGGCTGTGGCGGGTCCTGCCGCGTTGCCTCGGGCTGGCAGCATGGCCGCCGCCGCGGGCAGCGCGGCCATTCCCTGTAACACCCGTCTGCGGGTTGCCGACACGGCCGCGGTATTTATTTCGTTATCCGACATGAAAGCCCCCAAGGAGATGTCCTTGAACAGGATCGTCCCCGATGATGTTGCAGTGCGGAATACGTCAAATGACGTATGCTCGGGGCAGAATGACGCTTGACCCTGGCAGTTGGCGCGGGCGATGCTGCCGCTGGCGGGAATCTGGCGGCGTCCCGGAGCAGTGTATTTAATAATGTAAATACACATCGCGGCACGCCGCTAAGTGTGGCCGGCCATTCCCTGCCGGCCGAAGGCGGTGGAACATGCGCACTTGATGGCAACGCAACAAAGAATCGTACGTATCCGGCGCGAATACAACCAATGGGTGGCAAACCAGACCCTTGAAGATTATGCGCTGCGGTTTACCGCCAAAAGCGCACGCAGGTGGTCGGCGATCCGGGTCGCGAATACCGCGCTGGGCGGTATTTCGTTCCTCGCGCTGGAAGCGATCGGCGCCACCATCACCATGAGCTACGGGTTCGCCAACGCTGTCGCCGCGATTGTGCTCGTCGGTGCGCTGATTTTTGCGGCGGGCGTTCCCATTAGCTATTACGCCGCCCGGGACGGCGTGGATATCGATCTGCTGACCCGCGGCGCCGGCTTCGGTTATATCGGTTCGACCGTCACCTCGTTGATCTATGCTTCGTTTACCTTCATCTTTTTTGCCATCGAAGCCGCCATACTGGCGTCGATGCTGGAAGCTTGCCTGGGTATTCCACCCTCAGCCGGATATGTGATCTGCGCGGTGGCGATCATTCCGCTTGTTACCCACGGCATCACCTTTATCAGCCGGGTGCAATTGTGGTCCCAACCCGTTTGGCTGGTACTGCAAATCCTGCCTTTCGTCGTGGTCGGCCTGAAAGTCCGGGATGCGTTCCGACAGTGGACGGATTACGCCGGAACCGTTCCGGGCGCCGACGGATCGTTTCATTTGCTACTATTTGGCGCGGCCGCGTCGGTGGTATTTTCGCTGATCGCGCAAATCGGCGAGCAAGTGGACTACTTGCGCTTTCTACCCTCGCCGGGGCCTGGTCGCAGCCGCGCCGGGTGGTGGGCCGCCATGCTGGCGGGCGGCCCGGGATGGATTTTCATCGGTATGCTGAAACTGCTGGGCGGATCGTTCCTGGCCTGCATCGCTGTCGCCGCCGGGATGGCACCGCAACTGGCTGAACAGCCCACCGCGATGTACCGGGCCGCATTCGGCTATGTCGTGCACTCGCCAACGGCGGCACTGGCGCTGACCGGTTGTTTCGTTGTCGTCTCTCAGGTGAAGATCAACATCACGAACGCTTACGCCGGTTCCATAGCCTGGTCGAATTTCTTCTCGCGGCTGACACACAGCCATCCCGGGCGTGTCGTCTGGCTGATCTTCAACATCGCGATTGCCCTGCTTCTGATGGAATTGGGTATCTATCAGGCGATCGAGCATACGCTTGTCGTTTATTCGATTATCGCTGCGGCGTGGGTCGGCGCCCTGGTCGCCGATCTTGTGGTCAACAAGCCGCTTGGGCTTAGCCCGGCCTATATCGAATTCAAGCGGGCTCATCTTTACGATATCAATCCAGTCGGCACCGGATCGATGTTGTTCGCCGTCGTCATGGCGATGACCGCTTACGCGGGTGCGTTCGGGGTCATGGCGCAGGCGCTATCGCCATTTCTGGCCTTCGTGTGCGCCTTTGCGATGGCGCCGCTGATCGCACGCGCGACAGGCGGACGATACTACATTGCTCGTAAGCCGCGCGCCCACTGGGCAAAGCTGGCCGCGCTGCGCTGCGTCATCTGCGAGAACGAATTCGAGCCGGACGATATGGCGTATTGCCCGGCTTATACTGGCGCCATCTGCTCGCTGTGCTGCTCGCTGGACGCGCGCTGTCACGATAGTTGCAAGCCAGCCGCGCGCCTGTGCGAACAAGCAACGGCACCGCTGGTCGCGGCATTGCCGTCTGCGATAAGTCACGCGCTATCCGGATCCATCGCTCGGTATTGCGGTATTCTGGCGCTGTTCATCGTTGCGATCGGCGGCGTCCTGTTGATTATTCATGCCCAGACCGTCAACGGAGATCCCGCGGAACAGGCCGCGATGGCGCGCACGTTCTGGCAGGCATTCCTGATCTCCATTCCGGTTGCCGGCGTGCTGGCATGGCTGTTGGTCCTGGCACAGGAAAGCCGCCGTGTGGCGCAAGAAGAAACGCAACGGCAAACCACCCTGCTGATGGCCGAAATCCGGGCGCATCGGCGCACGGACCGGCAGTTGCAAAAGGCCCGCGACGTGGCGGAGGCCGCCAATCTGGCGAAAAGCCGTTATGTGGTCGGCATCAGCCACGAACTGCGTAGCCCGCTCAACGCGATTTTGGGCTATGCGCAACTGCTGGAACGCGACACAGCGATCAGCGCGCCGCGGCGGGACAATATCCGTATTATCCGGCGCAGCGGCGAACATCTGGCCGGACTGATCGAAGGGCTGCTGGATATTTCCAAGATTGAGGCGGGACGGATCGAAATCTACCGCGACGAGGTCCGGCTACCGGAATTTCTACAGCAACTGGTCAATATGTTCCGGTTGCAGGCGGAGGCCAAAGGCATCGGGTTTAGCTTTGTCCATACCGAACGACTGCCCGAAGTGGTCTATACGGACGAACGCCGGTTGCGGCAGATTTTGATCAACCTGCTGTCGAACGCCATCAAGTTCACACCGTCGGGTTCGGTTTCGCTACGCATGCGCCGGCGCAGCGACATCGCCGAGTTCGAGATCGCCGATACCGGCATCGGCATCGACGACGCCGATCTGGTCCGGATTTTCGAACCGTTCGAACGGGTGGAAGGCGCGCGCGCCCCTGTTATCCCCGGCATCGGACTTGGCCTGACCATCACCCGGCTGCTGACCCAGATCATGGGCGGCGAACTGACGGTGACCAGCCAGCCGGACCAGGGCAGTTGCTTCCGCGTCCGCCTGATGCTGTCCGAAGTGCTGCAACCGCTGAAACCCGCGCCACTGGAAAGCCGTGTCCTTGGCTATAAAGGCGAACGGCTGACCGTATTGATTGCCGACGACGATCCGATCCACCGGGGGTTGCTTGAAGACCTGCTGTCGCCGTTGGGGTTCATCGTCTTCATGGCCGCCGACGGAGCGGAGTGCCTGGAACGCGCCGAACAATGCCGGCCCGACCTGTTGCTGGTGGATATCTCCATGCCGGTGCTGAACGGATGGGAGGTCGCGCGGAAGCTGCGCGAAAATGGCTTCGACCGGCTGGTGATCGTCGTGATTTCGGCGAACCCCAACGCCCTGCTCCGGCCGCCGCAGCCAGAACGGTATCACAACGATGTGTTGTCCAAACCAGTCAGTATCCCCGACCTGCTGAACAAGATCAGCTTTTTGCTGCACCTGGAATGGCTGGCGCAAGGGGCCGACCACACGCCGGAACATTCCGGAACCGTGGAGAACACGCTGAGTCCCGGCTTCACGCGGGAACTGCGCGAACTTGGGTCCATCGGCTACATTCGCGGCATTCACGCCCGGCTGGATTCGCTGGATCGCGATACGCCAAAGGATTCCGCCTGCATCGCGCAATTGCGCCGCCTGATCTCGGACTTTCAGATCGATGCGTTCATGACCGCGCTGGGTCCCGAAGGGGATGGACCATGAAACGACCGCGCGACATCGTGCTGGTGGTGGACGACAGCCCGGCGACGCTGGGTGTGCTGAATGAGGCGCTGGAACAAGCGGGCTACACCGTGCTGATCGCCCAGTCCGGCACCACGGCGCTGGCGCTGGTGGAGCGCGTAACGCCGGACATCGTGCTGATGGACGCGCTGATGCCGGGCCTGGATGGGTTCGAGACCTGCCGCCGGATGAAACAGAACCCGGCCCTGGTGTCCGTGCCGATCGTTTTCATGACCGGCCTGACGGAAACCGAACATGTCATCCGTGGCCTGGACGCGGGCGGAGTCGATTATGTCTCCAAGCCAGTCGCCGCGGATGAGGTGATCGCGCGTATCGGGGTGCATCTCGCCAACGCCCGGCTGACCCGCAGCGCCCAGATGGCGCTGGATGCGGCGGGGCGATTCCTGCTCGCCGCCGACCGGGCAGGCCGGGTGCTTTGGTCCACGCCGCAGGCCACGCGGCTGATCGAACTGGCCAGCGGAACGTCTGGCGGCACGCTGCCGCCAGCGGTGACGCAATGGCTGCGCACCTGCGCCGACAATCCGCTGACCGCAAGGCAGGCCAGCCTGACCACCGCGTTTCATCGGAACGGGCAGCACCGGCTACAGGTCACCTATATCGGTCAGGTCGGTCCAGACGAACAACTGCTGCGCCTGGTCGCCGAACAAGACGGCAGCGATGAAATTCTGCTGCGCGACCGGCTGGCGCTGACGACACGGGAAGCGGAGGTGCTGCTGTGGCTCAGCCGGGGCAAATCCAACCGCGATATCGCGGAAATACTCGGCCTGAGTCCGCGCACGATCAACAAGCACCTTGAGCAGATGTTCGAGAAACTCGGAGTGGAAAACCGGGCGTCCGCGACTGCCCTGGCCGTGCGCACGCTGCAAGGATGACGAACGGCGCGGAGACAAACCGCGATTGCCGCCGGTTCGGTCCGCACACCGCGGACACCCCAATGCGCACCAACGCGAATGGCATGCCGACAAGCAGCTCTGGGACAGGCCGTCTCGCCGGCAGTATCGGCCGTTCATGCACCGGCAAGCCAATAAACCTGCCCGCCCAGACACAGGCTTGGGGCATATTCGACGCCACAATCCGCGAACATGCCCTGGCACCCGAGCATCCTGGCTTACCGTCGGGAGTTTACTGACTGGCCCAGACGATCCGATGCATCCATGTTACCTCGGACAGGTCGAAACTAAAATCGGGATGCTCCGGGTTCAGGCTTTTCAAATCAACGCGGCGCGCGGACCGGCGGGCCAACTGCTTGGCCATGACCTGCCCATTCCCGGTACGGACCACAACGCGGTCGCCGCGGCGAATCGGCGCGGATGGCGAGACGATCACCTGATCGCCATCGCGAAACACCGGCTCCATCGAGTCGCCGCTGATTTCCAACGCATACGCATTTGGATCGGCGATCTCCGGCAGGCTGACCTCATCCCAACTGCCGCCCACCGGATACCCGCCATCGTCGAAATAGCCTTCGCCGCCGGCCTGGGCGAAGCCGATCAGCGGCACCCGCCGGGAAATGCTGCGTGCCCCCCCGCTGGCCAGCGCCCGCGCACCCGACACAAGCGCCGAAAAACTTTCCAAACTGGCGCCTGTCGCATCCAGGACCTTTGCCACGCTCTCAGTGCTCGGCCAGCGCGCTCGGCCATCCGGCATGATCCGTTTGGACGGATTGAAGGTGGTCGAATCCAACCCGGAACGCTTCGCCAGGCCAGAGGCCGACAATCCGTTTTCGGCGGCCAGCGTATCGATGGCGCGCCAGATATCTTCATGTTTCATTCAAATAGCTCCTGCTTAACCGCGACTCGGTACGGAGCATTATCCTAGGAATTGCAGCCAAAATAAATAGGAAAAACAGCCGTATTTCCTTGTAATTTCTGCAACCTATGGTTACATATCGACGCGCATTCGTATGTATCACACTCTTAACGGGAATTTACCCTATGCCGAACATCGCTCGCCACGTGCGCCCGGCCAATCCTGTCCCGGTTCGCGGCGACCCGCGCCTGCAGCCGTTCGACACGGCCGAGGCTGCCTGGCTGTGGACCATGGCCGCCCTGATCGCCCGCCGGGAAGGGGCGCGATACACTGCCGGCAAGGGTCTGGTGACCCGCCCCGGAGATCCCGACGACATCGTCAAATGTCTCGACGGCTTATATCGCGGGAAGCGCATCGGCCTCGCGCACGCGCGGGTTCTGCGCATTTGGGGGGAACGGCAAATTGCCCCCAGCGCTGCCGTTGCAGCGGAACGCGCCGACCACTGCTTGTGGCAGGAAGCGTTGGAAAGGCTGGAATGGCCGCTTCGCATTAAGGGAATTGTCAGCTAATTTTCATATTATAGGAAATTTATCGTTGACATTCATTCAGTTTATCCCCTAAAGTCCTTTCATCAACGGGCGACCTGCGCCCATCGACGTAAGCCTCCCCTCCAATAGCCGCCTGTCGCCGCTGCCCAATCCCGGGCAGCGGCTTTTTTTATGGAAGGACTCTCTTCATGGCATTCGCCATTCGCAACCTGTCTGTACTCGCCTATGCCAACGGCTTTACGCTCTGGCACTACAAAGCCGGCAAGGATGCGCTGGAAACGGTCGGCCGCGGCAACTATCTGGCCGATGCCAGCGATATGCTGACCGCCGGCGACCTGATGATGATCACCGCCGCGGACGGCGCCCGAATTCTGTGCGTGACGCTGGCTGACATTCAAACCGTGATCACGGCGCCGCTGTCCTGATTGCCGGCCGTTTGAGTATTTCGGCTGCATGCCGCCGGGCGCCGCCGGGAGTTAGCGTAAACCCATCGCCGTCGGATCGTTCGCACAGGCCGAGGCCGGCCATGCGCGCAAGACAGGACCCATCCATCTGGCCGGCCGGCCGGCCCATCGTTCCGGCCAGATATAACCGGTGCAATGCCGCCCGGCAGCATGTCTCAAGGTACGGTTGATTCCACACAGCGTGAGTGCCTGGGGCACTTCGCCGTCCATTGCAAGTCCCATGCAACGACGACGGATTTCAACGTTGCCGCGCTTATTTCAGTCGCTCATTCCCGAACCGTATCTTCCGGTCGCTGAACGATTATTCATACCAAATTCCGTTATCGCGAAAGATTATTGAATTGATGATCGAATTACTGACGTCGTTCCGGTTGCTGCTGGAACTGTTTGCCGATTTGGGACGGACGTCCGGACGCCGGCTTGTACAGCCCATGCTGACGGTCGCATGCCTGGCAGCGGCCTACACCGCCATTCATGTCATGCAGGAAGGCAATCTTACCGCCGGCATCCGGGCTGCCTTTCTCGATAATGAAACCGCGCGATCCGAACGACGCCGGTTAGAGGAGCAGACAACCTTGCAAACCGAACTCCATCAATTCGCCGCGGCGAACAAATTGATCGATCAATTGCTCGAATCCATGCTCGCCCGATCCGCCGGGGCATCGCGCGTCCGGTTGAACGTCATCCATAACGGCGTTACCGGGCTGACCGGAACCGGCCTTTTGCGCTACGACGTCACCAACGGCGTGGCCGCACCGGGCCGGTCGGTTGGCCCGTCGGTGGCCAACCAGCCATTGTCTGACTGGAGCGATTTTCTGCCGAGTTTGTTGGCGGGACAATGCGCCTTTCACCGGATCGGCGATCTGCACGCGGCATCGATGCGTGCCAGCTTCGACCAGTTTGGCGCGGCCAGCATGCTGATTTGCCCGTCCGCCGACGTACAGGGAAAAGTCGTCGGGGCGATCTTTATCTTCTGGGATGGCAACGACCCCGCGCCGGAAGGCAACGATTTGCGGCGGCTGATGACCGAGGGCCAGCATCTGGGGGCGCAAATCGCGGCCGTGCTGGATCTACAGGGACCGCCGCCCTGGCCGACCGCGACCCATACGGCGGATTGACGCCGGGGCCATCCCGCACCGCCGGACAGTTTGCACCGGCGGCGGATTGCAATATTGGGCCTGACCGCCGTCAGATCGCCGGCCGTGGCCCTACCGGTTGACATGCACATTTAGCGCCTCTATTTATCCACATCATGCGTGAGGTGGTCCGTCGTCTTTTGCTGCTTTTGTGTGTCTTCGCTTTTATCGGCGGGACGACGACCGGTATTGTCATGCAGCCGGCGGCAGCAGGTGAGTCCTGTGCCGGGCACCAAACCGATGGGAAAACCGATCACCACCACGGCATGAAGAACGGGCACTGTCTGACATGTTGCGTCGGCGCATGCGTCGCGATCCCCGATTTTCTGGCGCATAGTGTTTCAAGTGTTGCGCCTCTTTGGCTGGGCACAGTGACCTATCCGGTTTACGACACTTCGATTTCCGGACGCTCCGTAGCGCCCGATTTAGACCCTCCCAAACTTAGCGTCTGAGATTAGCCCCGAAACCGAAAGGTGCGGGGCTAACGCCGATCGTTTGCGTTGCGCGCCCCTTTTACAGGCGTACGCTAACCAAATCGATTTCGCCTCAAACGTTAAGTATTGGACAAGCCTCGGCTTCGCATCTCCCGCGTGCCCGGCTGTAAAGGGACTTACAAAATGCCTTCCTATCCTATTCGCCCGATGCTTTCGGTGCTGATACCCCTTGCGCTCGGCGCCTGCATGAATGCAGGCCCAACAGCAACGATGCCGTCCGCGGTGACGTTCCCCTTAGGGGCCGATCTTGGCGCTTCCGGGGGACGCCAGGCGCATTCTTCCGCCACGAATCCGGCCGCCGACGGTCGCGACATGCGCCATTCTTCCCAGATGGGCGACATGCCGATGCCCCCGGTTGGCCAATGACAATGAACAACGACACCGATCTTAAAGCCGGCAACCGGCCGCTGGGCCGTCGCCGGTTTGTCCAGGCTGTTACCGCCGCGGGCGGACTGGTCGCCGCTCGCCGGTCCTTCGCGGCTACGCGGACGCCGATACTGACGGGTACGCGGTTCGATCTCGAAATCGCCGCCGCGCAAATCGACATCGCCGGCCGCCAGGCAACCGCCACGCTGGTTAATAGTATGCTGCCAGCACCCATTCTGCGATGGCGGGAAGGGGACACTGTCACACTCGCCGTAACCAACCGGCTCGATAAACCCACTTCCATTCATTGGCACGGGATCCGGTCGCCGTCGTCCATGGACGGGGTTCCTGGATTGAGCTTCCCCGGTATCGCGCCGGGCGAAACATTCATTTACCGAATCCCCGTCTTGCAAAGCGGCACTTACTGGTATCACAGCCATTCGGGTTACCAGGAGCAAACCGGACTTTACGGCGCCATTGTTATCGACCCTGCGGCCGGCGATGCGCAGGCGTTCGATCGCGATTACGTGGTGCTGTTGTCGGACTGGAGCGATCGTCCGGCGGAGGAGATCGTCAACAATCTAAAATTCCAAAGCGATTATTACAATTACGGCCAACGTACTACCGGCACGTTCGTTCAGGATGTGGCGAAGACCGGACTTGGCGCAACGGTTTCCAACCGGCTGGATTGGGGGAAGATGCGCATGAATCCGACGGACATCCTCGATGTCGGCGGGGCCGCTTATACCTATCTTATTAACGGTCAGCCCCCCGGCGCGAACTGGACCGCGCTGTTCAAGCCGAACGAGCGCGTGCGCCTGCGCTTTATCAATGGTTCGTCGATGAGCGTTTTCGACGTTCGCATTCCCGGACTAACGATGAGTGTCGTGCAAAGCGACGGCAACGACGTCGAGCCGGTCGAGGTGGACGAGTTCCGCATCGGCACGGCCGAAACGTACGACGTCATTGTTCAGCCGAAAACCGGTTCGGCCTATACGATCTTCGCGCAGTCGGAAGACCGGAGCGGCTTTGCCAGGGGAACACTGGCAACCGAAGCCGGATTGGTGGCACCCATTCCCGCGATGGACCCTCGCCCCATCCGCACCATGGCCGACATGGGCATGGGTTCGGGCGACATGGGTTCGGGCGGCATGGCGAGCATGAAAACAAACGATGGACCGATGCCCGGCATGCAAAAGCCCGGCGCAGCCATGCCAGGGATGAATATGGACGGCGGAGACATGGCCGGGATGAATATGGACGGCGGAGACATGGCCGGGATGAATATGGACAAACCGGCCGGTGGTAAAAACAGCGATCCAGACCCCTCGGCGGGCAGAAAACTCGAAAAAAACGTGGAAGTCGATAACGTCGCGATGGCGCCTCGCAACGATCTGCGCCAGCCCGGCGCGGGCCTGGGCGGTCCCGGCAGACGGGCGCTAACCTATGCCGACCTCCGGGCGCTTAAGCCCGGCGACGATCCGCGGCCACCGTCGCGCGAGATAACGCTCCATCTGACCGGTAATATGAACCGATTTATCTGGGGGTTCGACGGCAAGAAATTCTCCGAAGCCGGACCGATCGAATTGAAACGCAATGAACGGGTCCGGTTCATCCTGATCAATGACTCCATGATGGAACATCCGATCCATCTCCATGGATTGTGGAGCGAACTCGAAAACGGACAAGGCGAATTCAGGCCATATAAACACACCTTACTCGTCAGGCCCGGAGAACGACTGAGCTATCTGGTTACAGCCGATACGCCGGGCCGCTGGGCCTATCACTGCCATCTTCTCTATCACATGGAGATGGGCATGTTCCGGGAGGTGCGGGTAGCATGAGCCATTTCAAGGCTATTTTTCTGGCGACCGCGCTGCTGGGTGGCGCGCCGGCCGTCTATGCCCAGGCAGTGAATGCCCCGCCCGTTCCGGCAACGACGATGGAACCGATGCTGGACACGACCCAGGCCATCATGATGCCGCCGGTCATGGATAACGGTATCTATACGCATGCGATTCTCGACCAGTTCGAAGGTCGCGTCGGCGGCCCTAATCCGGCGTTTCGCTGGGACGGTCAGGCCTGGGCCGGCACCGATTACGATAAGCTTTGGATCAAATCCGAAGGTTTCGCGCAAGGCAATGGCGCTGTCGAGGACGGTCAGAACGAATTTCTCTACGACCATGCCATATCGACTTACTTCGACCTTCAGGCGGGTCTGCGAACCGACATCGGGTCAGGCACGACCCGTAACTGGGCCGCGTTCGGCATTCAAGGACTGGCACCCTTGTTCTTCGATCTGGAAGCAACGGCCTATGTCAGCGATCAGGGACACATGGCTGCTCGTTTTGTTGCGTCCTACGATATTCTGTTGACACAGCGCCTTATTCTTCAACCGCAAGCCGAACTCAACATTTACTCCAAGGCCGATCCGGGCCGGGCGGTCGCGTCGGGATTGTCGGACATCGATGCCGGTATCCGGCTTCGCTATGAGCTCGATCGCAAGTTCGCGCCGTATATCGGCGTTGCGTATCGCGGGGGGTTTGGTCAATCGACGCCGCTTTATCTCCAACAAGGCGAAGCCGCGTTGGGATTTCGATTCGTTTTCGGTATCAGGGGCTGGTTCTGATGCAAAAATACCGAAATCGTCCCAACCTTATTGGCGGGACTCTTCATGCGTAAGATAATCCGGAACGTCCTGGTAGCCTGTCTTGCGGCGATCGTTGCCGGTTTTGTCTTCGTCACATCGGGCGTTTACGATATAGCCGCCACAACGCCGCATTGGGCGCTGACAACGTGGGTGCTGGAGAATATTCGCACACGGTCGATCCGGGTCCACGCCGCCGGCATCGAAGTGCCTGTAAACCTTCGAGACCCCGCCGAGATAACAATGGGTACCGAACATTTTGCCACCCATTGCGCGGTCTGTCACGGTGCGCCCGGTGTGCCTCGCGACGATATCGCCGACGGGCTTTATCCGCGGCCCCCCGACCTTGCCCAGACGGCGACCGTTTACACGTCGGCACAAATATTCTGGATATTGAAACACGGCATCAAGATGACGGGAATGCCCAATTGGAGCGATCACGGCGACGACGAACTTTGGGCCACGGTCGCCTTCGTCGAACAACTGCCAGGCATGACCGCACATCGATACGCCGGCCTCGTAAGCGAAAGCGCGAAACTGGCCGGACGCCATGGTCATGGCGGACCCGGATTGCCTGCCTCTACAGACGTATCGGATCATCGTTCCACCGGCTCAGAAACGAATGCGAACGACAAGGACATGAAGGGGATGAACATGGAAAAGGAACCCGTTGCCCAGCCTGTGCAATAATCCCAGGCCGGTGGTGGCGTTGGCGAGCAGCCGAATCAAGACGGTCGCCAATTCCAGGGGCGATGGATGCTATTGGTCGTTTTCGTATCGCAGATGGGTCGCCCTGACCGGAAAAAGGCGATGTTCACACTTTCAGCCATGTGGCGTTGAGAGCATAAGCCCCATCTGATGCTTGCTTTCCTGGCTTCCGCCGCGCTGCCCGCCCTCCGTCTGCTCGACCCCGAGCGAGCGCATACATTCGCGATCAGGACGTTGCGCTGGGGGCTGGTGCCGGGCGCCGCCGAACCGGACGATCCGGCGCTGGCGATTTCCGCGTTCGGACACCGATTCGCCAATCCGATCGGCCTTGCCGCCGGATTCGACAAAAACGCCGCCGCCGGTCCCGCGATTTTCCGGCTCGGTTTCGGCTTTGTCGAAACCGGGTCCGTCACCCCCCGGCCGCAGACCGGCAATCCACGTCCGCGCATCTTCCGGTTGACCGAAGATCGGGGCGTTATCAACCGGCTGGGGTTCAACAACCTCGGGCTGGCGGTCTATTTGCGCAATCTGGCGGGTCTGTCGGACCGGAATATCCCGCTGGGCGCCAATGTCGGTATTAACAAGGACGGTGCCGACCCGGTTCGCGACTACAGGATGCTCATCGAAGCGATCGGCACGCTGGCCGATTATGCCGTCATCAACGTTTCCTCGCCCAACACCCCTGGCCTGCGCGATCTGCAATCGGAAGCCCAGCTGCGGGCGATCCTGCACGCGGTCGCCGGCGTGGCCGGCCGCCCCCCGATCCTGGTGAAGATCGCGCCGGACCTGTCGTCCGATGGCCTGGCATCGGTCGTGGAAACCTGCGTGACGCAGGGCGTTCAGGGCCTGATCGTGGGTAACACCACGCTGTCCCGCCCCGCGGGCCTGAAATCCCACCATGCAGCCCAGGCCGGCGGCCTGTCCGGCTTGCCGCTGCAACCGCTGGCCACCGCAATGCTGGCGCGCGCCTCGCTGCTGGCACGCGGACGGCTGGTGCTGATCGGTACCGGCGGCGTATTCACCGGCCGCGACGCGCTGACGAAAATCCAGGCCGGCGCGTCGCTGGTGCAGCTATATACCAGCTTTGCTTACCACGGGCCGGCCCTGATCCCCCGGATCAAAGCGGAATTATTGACCGCCCTGCGTGACGCCGGCTTCGCGGCAGTGCAGGATGCGATCGGCACGCGGGCCCGGGAACTGGCGGAACAGGATTGATGGAACATGTGTCGCGGTTCGCGCCGCTGGCCGAACGCTATGATGGGTTCGTGCTCGATCTCTGGGGCGTTATTCACGACGGTGTGAATGCGTTTCCGCACGCCGCCGAAACGCTGAAGCAACTGCGGGCGGCGGGAAAGCGAACGCTGCTGCTGTCCAACGTACCGCGCCCGAACGATGCGGTCCAAAGCATGATGCGCCGTATGGGAATCGAGGATTCGCTTTACACCGGCATCCTGACCAGCGGCGAGGCGGTGCGCAGGGCGCTTCAAAACCCGCCCGATCCGTGGTGGGCGGAACTCGGCAACCGCGTCTTCCACCTCGGCCCCGAACGGGACCGGCCGGTTCTGGACGGACTTCCTCTTGTCGTCACGGATACCCCGGCCGAAGCCGATTTCGTGCTGAACACCAGCCCCGACGATCATCGTAACCCAACCGACATGGCGGAATTCGAGGCGGTGTTGGCCGAATGCGCCCGCCATCGCCTGAAGATGATTTGCGGCAACCCAGATCTACAGGTCATTCGCGGCGGAGTGCGAGTACTGTGCGCCGGTGCGCTGGCGGTACGCTACCAGCAATTAGGCGGCGATGTCCGCTCCCTGGGCAAGCCGGATCCGGCGATCTACCAGCCGGTTCTGGAACTCCTTGGACTACCGCCGGACAGTGTTCTGGCCGTGGGCGACTCGCTGCACACCGATATCGCCGGTGCGGCCGGAGTCGGATTGGCCGCCTGCTGGGTGCTGGATGGCATCCACGGCGCGGACCTGAAAACACCAGATGGATCGTTCGATACCGTCAAGGCGGAAGCCGCCGCTCGTGCCGCCGGGGTTGCGCCAGTCGCCACGGTGCCGCGTTTTGTCTGGTAACGCCCGGAGGCAACGCTGGCGAATAAGTGCGTCAGCACGCCAGCAAAGTTGCCTTGCAAAACATGAGCTTAGGCAACGCTGGCGAATACGTGCGTCAGCGCGCCAGCAAAGGTGCCGTGCAAAACATGAGCTTAGGGATTGCCCGGCGCTGCCGCTTGTAGCGATTATTGGCGGGCAAGTCCTAAGGCGCCGCTCACCGCTCCGCCAGTCCGGGTTCCAACTGGCGCGTGACCGCGACCGAACGAAGCTCCGTCAACAAACCCTGCAGTTCCCGGATCGTGAACGGCTTTCGCAGCAGCCCGCTGAGGTGTTCGGCCGCGATATCGGCCTCGGTTAATTCCGCATACCCCGTCACCAGGGCGATTGGCGCCGTAACCCCGCGAGCGCGCAGCGCCCGGGCCAGTTGAATACCGTTCATTCCAGGCATCGCGTAGTCCAGCAGAATCAGCCTGGGCGGCGGCGACAAGGTGCCAATCAGCGACAGCGCCTGCTCCCCGCCCGAGGCCTGCGCGACCTCGCAGCCAAGATCGCGTGCCATTTCCACCGTCACCTGACGAACCGCCGGATCGTCATCGACAACCAGAATCGGCTCGCTTTCCATGGTCGGAACGGTCGCTTCCAAATTGCCGGCAGCGGCGTCGGCGACGTCGAAGTCCGCCGCACGCGGCAGTAGCAAAATCACCTGGGTCCCCACGCCGGGCGTGCTGTCGATCGCGACGATACCGTCAGATTGGCGTGCCATACCATAGACCTGACTAAGCCCCAGCCCGGAGCCGGCGCCCGGACCCTTCGTCGTGAAAAAAGGCTCGAATGCGCGTGCCTTCACCTCGTCGGACATACCGGTTCCGGTGTCGCCGATGCACACCCGGACATAGGCACCGGCCGATAATTCGCCATAGTCGCCTGGTTCGACGGTGACATTCCGGGTCTGGATTGTCAGCTTGCCGCCATCTGGCATCGCGTCCCGCGCATTCAGGCACAGATTCAAAATCGCCGCCTCGGTCTGGCTGGCATCGACCATGGCGGGCCAGAGGTTATCGCTTAGTTCGGACACCACCTGCACGCGGCGCCCCAGCGTACTGGTGCCCAGGGTAATCAGCTCGCGCAGCAGCGCGTTCACGTCGGTCGGCCGGGCGGTCAGCCGCTGACGGCGGGAAAACGCAAGCAGGCGGGAGGTCAGTTGCCCGCCTCGGGTAACCGCCCCGGTTGCCCGCTCGATCAATCGCTGCAGCCGTTCGGAGTCAGCACCGCCCCAATCGTCGCCGGCCTGGGAGACGCGGCGTTCCATCAGTTCTAAATTACCCAGGACCGTTGCCAGCATATTATTGAAATCATGTGCAATTCCACCAGCCAACTGCCCCACCGCCTGAAGTTTATGAGCCTGATGGAGGGCGACCTCGGTTTTTTCGCGCCCGGCGATTTCAACCTGCAGCCGGTTGTTGCTTTCGGACAGTTCCCGTGTGCGTTCGGCGACCTGGGCTTCCAGGAAGCTGGCCTGCATCACCCGCTCCATTTCCCGAGCCTGCAGCCCGGCCGCCATGGCATTGAACGACTGCGCCAAGGCGCTGAATTCCGACCCCGTTCCGGTCATTTCGGCGCGAACATGCAGGTCTCCGTCCCGCCACTTCTGGGCGGCTTGCATCAGCGATTCGGTCGGTCTGTAGATAAACCGGCGTCCGGTGGCCCACGCCAGCATCACGGCGAGCAATGCCGCACCGCCGATCACGAGCAAGTCTTGATAGGTTGCCCGATCAATATCCGCTAACGTGCTGGGCAGCGTCAGGGTGTCGATAACGGTTAGCCCGTGCAACAGGGTAGAATCAGGCACGTATGCCGCGATGATCCTATGCCCCGCCGGATCGGACAGGGTTTCGACACCTCGCGTGCGCCGTTCCACCAGTGGACGCAACCAGGCTGGTAGTCGTTGCCCGGTTTGTCGGTTTGTATTGGGAACCTGACCCACGATAGTGCCGTCCCGGTCGGCGATCATCATGGTTTCATGCGCCAGCGCGGACGGGTAATCGGCCCGCGCGGCTTCGATCTGGGTTTGCAGCCAGTTTACGTCCAGGCCAATGACCAACATCCGTGGACGACCCGCGTCGTCGGCTGCCCCGGCGGGCACTGCGATGGGCAGAAACCGTCCTGGTCCGGCTGCATCCGATACCAGTTGCCCCACCGTTAGATCGGACGTGGACAAAAGCCCGGCCAGCCAGGACGGCCGGGCGCCGCTCGCTCCGAAGGGTGTGCCGTCGGAGGCACATAGCAGCGACCCATTATCGCGCGACACCAAGGCGATAAAACGATACTCTACACTCTGATTGTGCACCGCATTCAGGCGCGCGTTGCAAACAGCGCCGGGAATTCGCAACGATGGCGATTGCGCGATCAGCGAGCCGAACTGGCGCACCCCATCGGCGATCCTGGTCAGGTCTGCATTAGCGAGTTCCGCCTGCCGCAGAATCATGCGGCTGAGTTGTTCATGCCGAACCTTGTTCAGATTGCCCTGCGCATAAAGCTGTGCGGCCAGGACCGGCAGCAGGCATCCCAAAATCAGCAGGACGAGACGCGTTGAAAGCTTCATGCGAGCAAGCTCCGATCCGCCGCTTTTGCACGGAGGGATACTTGTTGTGCCGCCGGATTGGCGAACACGGAAATCAGCGGATGAAATACATGGCTAACTGTCTATAAAATGGTTTCAAACGAAATGCCATTGCGTTTGTCGGGTCACGCTGCAGCAGGGAGTCGCGGCTGAACACAACTCCGTGTTCCGCAACGGACATGCGTCGCGGGGGCGCATCGGTCAGCGAACACCGATCGGGTAGAACCTGGGTCTTTGCGGTCAATTCCGGGCTTCATCGCCCAACTGTTACAAAATCGATCTTCGTTCCATCTGATAACGAAACAATTTCATCGGCTCGCCTGCTGCCAACCTCGCCTGCTGCCGCGCTGGTGACCGATGCGCCTGGCGGCGTCCGGGCGAAAAATACGCCAAGGTCGATGTCGGCAGACCCTGGCCAGGATGTGATCGTCGCCCCCGGCACGCGGCCGGACCGAACCATTGTCAGATCGGAATCCACTGCCTCGCTGGCGAGAGCCGCGGATCTTGTTCTGCTGAGTTTTCGCATTCCCTACTCCGTGTCCTGGCCGCATCGGCAAAGAACCGGTGCCGGACGTCACGGTAAGGCATCAGGTGTGAACAAAGCGTTAACACCTGGAGCGCCCCGATATCGATGCCCCCATCGGCCGATCCGTTTTATCCGGAAGGCATTGGATCGGCGCCGCGGGGATCGTGCGCGGGATTCCGCGCAGGCGAGCCAAGTCTGCCGACACCGGTATCGCGCCAGGCTTTCAATGCCCAGTGAACCGAGGGAAATGCGATGAGGTCGTATGGAATTTCGTCCGGGGAGAACAGCTTCACCTCCAGACTCTCCGGCCCAGCGGAATAGACCGGCGGTCCCCCATCGCGGAACCGGGCCCGGAAGATCACTTGCACCTGACCGATACGGGCAATGCTGAACACGCCGAGTATGCCATCGATCGCGATAACGGCTTCGGCTTCTTCGAGCGCCTCCCGGGCCGCGCCTTCTTCCAGCGTTTCGCCCAGTTCCATATATCCGGCGGGCAGTGTCCAGAAACCCCGGCGCGGCTCGATCGCCCGGCGGCACAACAGAACGCGCCCATCGGACACCACGACCGATCCGACGATAACCTTCGGATTCTCATACGCCACGAACCCGCAATCCCCGCAAACCTGCCGTTCGCGGTTGTCGCCTTCGGGAATACGCCGGACGAACGATGCCATAAGCCTACCGTGGCGCGTTCGGAAACCCGGATCAAGCCCGAAACCGCCCTCGGCCCCGATGCGGCAACAAGAGCCTGCCCCTTCCGGCCAGGTTGCCGGCGCGGTGTGCATCGCCCCATATTCCCGCGAAAGCACCAGGATGAAATCTCACGATGGATAAGGGACGGCTCGAGGCTTTCACCGACGGTGTAATCGCGATCATCATCACTATTATGGTGCTGGAGATGAAAGTGCCGCAGGGCAACGACTTCGCCGCGCTACAATCCACTTACGGCGCGCGATCATTGCTTGTAACGGCACTGGCTCCAGGCTCACCACCGCGGTCGGCTCCGATTTGAAGGGCAAGCTTTCGGTCGTTGGCTATCTGATCGCCGCCGTCGTCGCCATCTTCTACCCTTGGATCGCGATAGCGCTCAATGTCGCGATCGCCTTGATGTGGTTTATCCCGGATCGGCGTATCGAGGCATCGGCAAAGGTATAACCGTATCGACTCGTTGTTCGAATCCGGGCGTAAGCTGCGCCCGCGTGCGTATCTGGTTTGCGTGGCCTTTCGATCGGCCGTTTCATGGTGGCTGTGTCATCAAATCCGCTACCGGTTTACGAACCGAACGGATGACGCCGATCCGGGGCAACGGCTCCCCGATCCGCCCCATGAACACGAAATCCTCTGTCCCCGCGCCGAGGATGCGGCGGAATTCGTGTGCCAGTCGTTTGGCCTTGGCGCGTACGGTCGTATCGGCGGTGAACGGGACCTCGTGCTGCCCATAATGCGCGAAAATCAGCACAGCCAACGCCGGTTGCAGGGCAAGGCCCAATCGGGCGGCGGTCAGCCAGAACCGCTGGATACGAATTCCGGCCTCAAGTAATTCTCCGGTATCGCGCGCCCCTTGACCAGTAACCGGAAAGCGCAAGGTAAACGCGGCGGCACTGGAGAGAATGGGGACATAATCCATTTCCAGCGTCGGTGTGACCGCACCGCCCAAGCGGTTGAGTTGCCGTGTCCGCCCCATATCCTTCAGGGCCCACCGCATGATTCGCAGGGTCGCCGGACGCAGGCCGAGGGCACCGGCAGGGATTTTCGTGGGACTAAGATTTGTGTTCCAGTCGATGATTTTCTGGTGAACGGGCAGTGTTTCCGGCGCCAGCAACCGGACTGTCGTCGCCTGTGCGCTGAGCCGCGCGAAACGCCAGCGTTCCGCCGCCGTTGAATGCCAATCGATCTGCAATTCGCCACCCAGCGCCGCTTCCAGCGATACGCGCTCGGTAGCCGTCAGCTTGCGGGTACGATAACGATTGCGATCCACGGAACGCTGCCCGAGCGCGGCGTAGAGCGGGTCGGGGACGATGGCCTCATCGGCGGCGAACTGAACATGCACGCGAAATGGGCCGAGACTTCTGTCCACCCGCCATTCCATCCGCCGGCCGTGGGCGGACGCGGCAATCCGCAGGCTTTCCAGCAACATCCCGCAGGCCAGCACGTTCGGTTCGCCATCACGATAATGATACACGTTCCGGACATCCTGTCGCGCCAAATGAATCACGACCGCCTGTTGCCCAAGCCGTTCGAACTGCCAGGGCTGTTCGTTGTCCCCGCTCGGTGCCCAGCGGGCCGCGTAAAGGATCTCGTCGATCGCATCCTCGGGGAGGAAAGTTGGCAAAGGAGGTGCTTGCGCAAGTGTAGCGGCGATAAATTTGGGACCGATTAGCCCGAGTTTGAGCCGCTGCACCGGCCCATTGAGGCCAAACCGCAATTTCGTGGTCGCCAGGATACCGCGATAGGCGTCGTAATGATGACTCCATGGCGCCGGCTTCACATCGCCCCGGTTCAGCAGCAGCTTAACCGACATGACGGCGGCGGCACCGGCACATAATTGACAGGCCGCGCCGGTGGACGGCGCGGTTTTCGCCGCCAAATTAAGTCGGGTCTGATCGACCAGATAAGGACGATGCAGCGCCTTGGGTACCAGCCCGAACAGAAACCGCAGGTACTGCTCCAGTTCCGGGCGGCCTTCCATGCGGAAATACTTTTCGAAACTCATGCCACTCGGCACAAACGCAAGCACACTGCTACCCATGCCGACCGGAGCCGCAGTTACCGCCGGGATGCCACGTTCATGACAACGCGCGAACACCTTGCGGCGAACATCGGGAACGAAAAAGTCCAGGCCATCCACGAACAAATCGACGCCGGAGAGAAATGTATCGAGATTGTCCGGGTTCACACCTGCGTCGAAGCGATTGATCCGCAGTTCGGGATTGACGGCTAAGGCCATTTCCTCCAGCACCTCGGCCTTCGGGCGGCCGATCGTCTGCATGCTGGCACCGATCTGGCGATTGAAATTCGCCAGTGAGAACCGGTCGAAGTCAGCGATGTTGAACGCACCGATACCGAACCGGGCCAAAGTGATGAGATGGGCGCCGCCTACTCCACCCAATCCGGCGATTGCAATTCGCTTTCCGCGCAGTGCCAGTTGGTCCGCTTCAGTCAACCATCCGATATTACGCTCAAAGGCTGCATCGTAGGAAAATACGGAGGTCGGGGGCATGCAATGCGTTCCGTTTTTTGTAGTGACTGGTCAGCAAATACCATCCAGCATATTTTAGACCTACCGGTAGGTTATCTTTTGATCATCGAGTTGGAATGGCAATTACCTTATCGTCGGTGTCCATCCTGCATGCCATGATATTGCGACGGATAAAGGGAGGCGGCACCTTACAATGTCGCCTCCCCTTCACAGACAGCCGTAAACAATCAGGCCTTACGACGCTGACGGCCCACGCGAGCCAAAGCCATCAGACCCACGCCAATCACCGCGAGCGACCCTGGCTCTGGGACGGTTGAAAGAATTTCCGTCGCCGAGTCTTGCAAGGTGAGTTGATACCGGTCGCCTGCGACGAGTTGCGCAGTATAGTCATAGGCTGCGGTAACGGTTTGGCTGGAAGCCGGCCCGGCGTTGTTCACTGCAAGGTTCTGGTTCGCGGCCGTTGGTGCAATTGGGTTGGTACTACAAACGTTGGGCGTGACAGTCGCATCGCAGATTGAGACAAACGTCCCAGTCGTCAGATCTTTGATGGTATAGCTAGCCGACGTCTGGGCATTGGCGGAGTCGCCGGTCGTGCCGACACTCGCCGCCAACGTGGAGAGTGCTGTCGCGGAAAGCGCAACAGTAAGCGCGCTTGTTGCGCCGAACGTGGCGCTTACAGTCGTGGACGATCCGGCGCTTGAACCGGCAAACGATAAGCCTTGCGTCAAATTGCCTTCAG
>JAJZFA010000051.1 GCA_021805565.1 Pseudomonadota bacterium | reverse complement strand
CCAACGATCCGGTCAGCCATCATCCGGACATACGGTTACGTGACGAACTGGCTCTGTCATTTCGCCTTCCCACTCGCTCGATTCGGTGGAGTCCCATCGATTCGACGAACGATCGCCATGTCAAGTCAAAAAATTCAGGCCACGAGACGGGAATGTGATTTTCTCAAACTAAGGCCATGCCCAACAATTATCGCGTCGGATTGCGGTGTCGGGCATGCCCTAAGTTCATGTTTTGCTCGGCAACTTTGCTGGCGTGCTGACGCACTTACTTGCCAGCGTTGCCTAACCGAATGGAACGCCCGCGAGGCCGCGGCTGGTGCGGATCGTCTGCAACGTCTGTACCCGGCTGACGGCGGACGATCCGGTCAGTCTCTGCGTCAACTGATTTTCATGCGCGGTGTCGCGGGCGACCAGCTTCAGCAGGAAGTCGCCGCCGCCGCGAATCATGTGACATTCGCGCACCTCTGGCCAGCCGCCCACCAGTTGCTCGAACGCCGCCAGTGCGGCTTCCTTCTGGCTTTCCAGGCCGACGATCGCGAAAAAGGTAATTTCCCAGCCCAGTTTACGTGGGTCGGTATCGGCGTGATAGCCCTGAATCACCCCGGCTTCCTCCAGCGCGCGCACCCGGCGAAGGCATGGCGGCGCCGAAATGCCAGCCAGCTTGGCGAGATCGACGTTGGTTATGCGCCCGTCTTCCTGGAGCGCGGCGAGAATGCGACGGTCGATCGCATCCAGCATGATCGGTGCATCGGAAATTGGGGGCTTCATCTGTTTTTTTAACCGGACATTTCCAGGACGCACTATAAGGGATAATCTTATTGCGTACCGGGTGGCCCGCAAAGCCGAAAATCTCGACGTTTAGCCCGGTCCGCGCACGCGGCCGGTTTTTGCGTCCTGCCGGTTTCCGCGATGGCCTGCCATTTGGCCTCTTCCCACCGGCGTCTTGCCGCATCAGGTTGCACGCCATGAGATCGTATGCACGCTGGATTATCCGGGCGTCGGCAGGCGCCGTCGCGCTTGTCGTCCTGCTAACCGCGCTGGCCGCGGGGGCAATCTGGCTGACGATCCCCGGATCGCATCGGACAGCCTCGGTTCCCGGTCTGTCCGGACCTGTCGATATCGCTTACGATGCCAACTGGGTCCCGCGCATCCGCGCCGCATCCGAACAGGACGCCGCGGTGGCGCTGGGCTTCCTGCACGCGCGCGACCGCATGTTTCAGCTCGATCTCATGCGGCGCGCGGCGTCCGGGCGTCTGTCGGAAATCGCCGGTCCGGCCACCTTGCCGATGGACCGGATGATGCGCACGCTGGGTTTGCGCCAGCATGCGGATGTCGATTACGCGGCGTTACCCGCGGACACGCGGGCCATTCTGGAAGCCTATGCCCGCGGCGTGAACGCCTGGATCGACCTGAAAGGCCGTTTCGCCGCGCCCGAATTTTTGGTCCTGGGTGCGCCCGAACCGTGGCGGGCCGAAGACAGTCTGCTGTGGGCGAAAACCATGGGGCTTTGGCTGTCGATGAACTGGCGGCAGGAAATGGCACGCCAGGGTTTGGCAGGTCAGGTTCCGGCTTCGGCGATCGACGGGCTTTGGCCAACCGGGACGGCGGTGCCGGCGCCGGACGCGATGAACCCGCTGCCCAATCGGTTCGCGGCGGCCGCGTCCCGGCTGGCGACCGTGCTGCCAGCGTTTCCCGCCCCTTATACGATGCCGGCAAGCGCCTCCAACGAATGGGCGGTCGATGGCCGGCATTCTGCCACCGGCGCGCCGCTGCTGGCCGGCGACCCGCATCTGGCGTTCGGCTTTCCCGGTATCTGGTATCTCGCGCGGATCGATCTGCCGCACAGGGTGATGGCCGGCGCGACCGCACCCGGCGTGCCGTTCATGGTGCTGGGTCATAACGAGAAAATCGCCTGGACCTTCACCACGACCGGCGCCGACGTGCAGGACATTTTTATCGAAACACCGGCCGGTTCGGATCAGTACCAGACGCCAACCGGCCCGATGCCGTTCCTGGTGGGAAAGGAACGGATCAAGGTCCGGGGCCACGCCGATGAGATCCTGACTGTGCGGGAGACACGGCATGGGCCGGTGATCAGCGATCTGGGCCAGCGGGACGGCCCGATTCTGGCCGTCGCGATGGCCAACCTGCAATTCGGCGACACCGCCGCAACGGGCCTGCTGTCGCTGAACCGGGCGGAATCGGTTCAACAGGCGGGCCTGGCCGCGGCCGAAATCACCTCGCCGGTGCAAAACCTGCTGGTTGCCGACGCCAGGACCATCGGTCTGTTCGTCACCGGCCGGGTACCGCTTCGCACGGCCGGCGACGGAACGATTCCGGTGCCGGGCGCCGACGGATCGCACGACTGGACCGGCTGGGCATCGGGCGCGCAACTGCCGCATAGCGTCGGGCCGGACAGCGGGCGACTGGTGAACGGCAACGAGCCGGTCTGGCCGCCGGATTTTCCTGTTTTCATGGGTCATGACACGTTCGGCGACTGGCGCGCGAGGCGTATTCGCGAACTGCTGGGGCGTTCGGATCGCCATACGGTGGCGGATTTCGCCGCGATGCAGTCCGATGTCGTGGACGATTTCGCACTTAGTGTGCTGCCGGTGCTGCGCGCTGTTCAGGGTGCGCCGGAGCGGGAAATGGCGTTGCTGCGCGGCTGGGACGGATCGGCGTCGATGGAGTCGCCGGCGCCGCTGATCTTCAATGCCTGGATCGGCCGGTTTTATGCCGCTGTGCTGCAACGCGCGGGCGTAACCTCCGGACTAGGCGCCCCGGTGTCCGATTTCGTGGCGTCGGTGCTGTCGCCCGCCGGCGCGCACTGGTGCGGCGGGGATTGCGGCCCGATGCTGCGCGACTCGCTGGCGGAGGCGGTAACGACCCTGACCGCCCGCTTCGGCGCCGATCCGGCTGGCTGGCGATGGGGCGATGCTCACCTTGCGGTCTTTGCCCATCCAATCCTGCGGAATATTCCGGTATTGGGGCCATTCACGACGATCTCGATCGCCAGCCCCGGCGACGACAGCACGGTCG
The DNA here is from genome assembly GCA_021805565.1 of Pseudomonadota bacterium. Classification (GTDB taxonomy): domain Bacteria; phylum Pseudomonadota; class Alphaproteobacteria; order Acetobacterales; family Acetobacteraceae; genus Rhodopila. The sequence goes on along the minus strand of JAJZFA010000051.1, from coordinate 42,274 downwards.
ATCGCGGTGGACCGGACAGCACGTTCCAGTCGGTCCACGGTGCGTCGTTCCGCGGTGTCTATGACCTGTCGGACCTCGACCGCAGCGTGTTCATGATGGCGCCCGGCCAGTCGGGCAACCCGTTCAGCGCGCATGCGCGGGATTTTGTCGCACGATGGCGCGATGGTGCTACGATTACCCTCGGGCCGACCGCGGCCAGCATCTCGGGCACGATTCGGTTAATACCATGAGTTTCGGTTCCCCCTATCCAGACGACGATTTCCTCACCGGCGGCGTCATGGCCCGGCGTTGCACCGGGTGGCTGATCGACGGTGCGATGATCGTTGCATTGTTTCTGATCCTTTGGGGGGTACTTCTGCTGTTGGGGCTACTGACCCTGGGGCTTGGGTTCGGCGCGCTGGGCATCCTGCCTTTTCTGCCGTTTTTCTACAATTTCATCTCGCTGATGACCGCGTCCAGCGCGACGCCCGGCCAACGCATCGTTGGCCTGACGGTGCGGCGAGACGACGATCTGGGTCCGCCCACCGGGTTTCAGGCTCTGATCTTCGTGCTGGTGTTCTATCTGACGATCGCGACATCCGGCCTGTTGCTGGCGGTGGCCCTGTTCACGCGCCGGCATCGCACCCTGCACGATCTGGCCAGCGGATTGACGGTGGTGCGAACCGGTGCATTGCAGGCCTTGACCGCGGCGGGGCAGGGCTGGACCATGCGCGATGGAATGTCCGCGCCATGAGCCTTTACAAACCCCTGCGCCGCCCGCAGTTCTTTTACACCACCGCACCGTTGCCCTGCCCGTATCTGGCGGGACGCACCGAACGCAAGGTGGTGACCGAGATCACCGGCCCCGGCGCCGATGTGCTGCACGACCGGCTGTCGCGGGCGGGTTTTCGCCGCAGCCATAATATCGCCTATGCGCCGGTCTGTCCGTCATGCCAGGCCTGTGTGCCGATTCGTATTCCGGTGGACCGGTTCCAGCCGAACCGGACGCTACGGAAAATCGCCAGGGCGAATGCCGGCCTGGAGGGGTTCCGAGTTCCCGCCAGGGCGACCGCCGAACAGTTTCAACTGTTTCAGCGCTATCAGCAGGTGCGCCATGGCGACGGCGATATGGCAAGCATGAGCTTTTACGATTACCGGGCGATGGTGGAGGACACGCCGATCGACACCTTCATCATCGAGTTCCGCGATGGCCAGGACCGCTTATTGAGTGCCTGCCTGACCGATCAACTCGGCGACGGGCTATCCGCCGTTTACAGTTTCTTCGCCCCTGGCCTGGAGAGCCTTTCGCTGGGCACATTCGCGGTGCTGTGGCTGATAGAACGGGCCCGGTCGCATGGTCTGCCCTATGTGTATCTGGGATATTGGGTACAAGAGAGCCGGAAAATGGCCTATAAGGCGCGGTTCCGGCCTTGCGAGGTGCTGGTCGGCGGTACCTGGCGGACGCTGACCGATGCGGAGATCGCGGGCGATCCGGCGACCGGGGTGTCGATGCTGTCGGAATCGGTGGATCGATAGCCCAACAGGGATGCCCGATCCGGTCTCGTCCGTCACGTTACGGCGTTTCAAACCGACTGAATTTGTGTTCGGCCGTGAATGGTTTCCGGCGCTTCGCGTGGCAGAAGGCCGATGTAACCACGGCGGCAACCGCTAGCTTCAGCCGAGATCGACGGCAAAGCGCGTCAAATCCGCCAGCCTGCAATGCCGCAATGCGCCTTCCTCGGTGGAATGCAGCACCACCCCCGGGGCCGCGGCCGCGTCGAATGCTTCCTGCCAGCGCGGCGCGCACAAACACCACCGGTCGCCCGGTTTTAGCCCGGCGAATCCGAATTCCGGACGCGGGGTGGACAAATCGTTGCCCCGGCTTTTGCTGAAGGCCAGGAACGCGGCCGTCATGACGGCGCACACGGTATGGCTGCCGATGTCGTCGGGGCTGGTTTCGCAGCAGCCGTTGCGGAAAAACCCAGTTATCGGATTGTTGGAGCAAACCCCAATGGGTCCGCCCAGCACATTGCGCCCTGGGCGCCGTCCGGGGCGCCGGCCGGTTTCATCGAATGGCATGGAAATCTCCCGGCGATTACGACTTTGTTTACCATTGACGGCCAGAGTGACGCCATGAGCAATCGCATTCAATCTTCGTCCATGGCGGTCGCAAACACGTTTGCATTCTCCGGCATCGAGGCTGTGCCGGTGGAAGTCCAGGTGCAAATCGCGCCCGGCGCCCCTGGCCTCGTTCTGGTCGGTCTCCCCGACAAAGCCGTCGGCGAGGCTCGGGAACGGGTCCGAGCGGCTTTTGCATCGATGGGGTTGTCGCTGCCGTTGAAACGGGTGCTGATCAATCTGAAGCCCGCCGATTTGCAGAAAGAAGGCAGCCATTACGATCTGCCGCTCGCGCTCGGGCTGCTGGCGGCGATGGACATTTTGCCGCGCGAGGAAATCGCCGGCTACGCCGCCCTGGGCGAATTGTCCCTGGACGGAGGGTTGAACCCGGTCGCCGGCGTGTTACCGGCCGCGATCGGTGCATCCGCCGGTGGCCTGGGATTGATCTGTCCGGCCAGCCAGGGCGGGGAAGCAGCCTGGGCCGGCCGCATCGAGGTTCTGGCGCCGCGCGATCTTCTGAGCCTGATCAATCATTTCCGAGGTACGCAGGTGCTGACGCCGCCGGACACCGCAGGCGTGGCGGAAGCTTCGGAATGCCCCGACCTGAGCGACGTGAAAGGCATGGAAACAGCCAAGCGCGCGGTGGAGATCGCCGCGGCGGGCGGCCATAATCTGCTGCTGATCGGGCCGCCGGGCGCGGGCAAATCGATGCTCGCCGCGCGCTTGCCGGGATTGCTGCCCGATTTGGATCCGCGTTCGGCGCTGGAGGTCAGCATGATCCACAGCATCGCCGGGATGCTGGATGGCGGCCGTCTGGTGATGCGGCCGCCGTTTCGCGAACCGCATCACTCGGCGTCGCAGGCGGCGCTGTCCGGCGGAGGCCATCGTGCTCGGCCCGGCGAGGTGAGTCTGGCCCATCGCGGGGTGCTGTTCCTGGACGAATTGCCGGAATTTCCGCGCCAGGCGCTGGAGGCGTTGCGTCAGCCGATGGAATCGGGGCGGACCACGGTGTCGCGGGCGTCCGCGCACATCACCTATCCGGCCCGTTTTCAGCTTGTAGCGGCGATGAATCCCTGCCGCTGCGGATATCTGGGGGAAGGCGGGCGCGAATGCGGCCGAGCGCCGCGATGCGGGGAGGATTACCGGAACAGGGTCAGCGGCCCGGTGCTGGACCGGATCGATCTGGCGGTGGATGTGCAGCCGGCGACGGCGGCGGAACTGTCGCATGCACCGCCGGGCGAATCCAGCGCGGCGATCGGGCGGCGTGTCGCCAGGGCGCGGGCGGTGCAGGCCGAACGCTATGGCGTGGACGGGCCGGTGTGCAATGCCGAGGCCGATAGCAAGGCCATCGATTTACAGCCCGACGCACAAAAACTGCTGGAGCAGGCGATGGAACGGCTGCGCCTGTCGCCGCGCGGCTATACCCGGACGATGCGGGTGGCGCGCACCATTGCCGATCTGGCGGGCGGCATAAGCGTGGGGCGGGTGCATATCGCCGAGGCGCTGGCGTTCCGGCATCGCGGTCCGGCGCGGTCGCCGTAACGCCCGGTGGACGATGCGGATGTCTGTCGCGGATGCGTTCAGCCTTTGCTCGTCTGGGAAATTTTATCGGCCTGCACACGTCCCCGGTCCCGATGCTGCCCTAACTATTTATCTGAGCGGGCAGCTTTATCGGCGTGCTGACGCACGTGGTGCCGATGCTGCCCTATGGCCGCAGTTCGGGTATCACCCAAAGCGGCGCATCGCCCCGAATAACCCGCTGGCAATTGTCGAACGCGTTGCGGAACCGGGTGTATTGATTCTCCCAGGTCGGCCCGGCGAAATGCGCGGTCAGCACGACGTTCGGCAATGCGAACAGCGGATTGTTGGGCTGTGGCGGTTCCTGATCGAACACGTCCAGGCCGGCGCCCGCGATGGTTCCGTTGGTCAGCGCCTGGGTCAGTGCCGGTTCGTCCACGACCGAACCGCGGCAGGTGTTGATCAGATAGGCCCCCGGCTTCATCATCCCGAACTGCGCCGCACCCATCATGTGCCGCGTGTCCTTGGTCAGCGGCACATGCAGCGACACGATGTCGGAGGTGCGGAGCACTTCCTCGAACAGGGCGAAGCGCACCCCCAGATCGTCGGCCTGTTCTTCAGTCAGGCGGGCGGTATCGTAATATTGCACCGTCATGCCGAACGCCTTGGCCAATCTCGCGGTCTTTTTGCCGATGGTGCCGAGGCCGACGATGCCCAGCGTGCGGTTTTTCAGTTCGTACAGTTTGACGTCATCGACGGTGTTGCCGCGCCAGCGGCCGGCGGCGACGTTGGTCTGTTGCCAGACCACGCGCCGGCATACGGCCAGCATCAATAAAATCGCGTGTTCCGATACCGCCGTCGCATTGGCGCCGCCGTTGTTGCAGATCGGCACCCCGGCTCGGCGGGCCGCCCCGATATCGCAGCGGTCGTAGCCGGCGGACAGAAGCTGCACCAGTTTCAGGTTCGGGGCGGATTTGTAGAACGCATCGTCCATGGTGCCTTCGCCGAAACCGACGAGGCAGACGGCATCGGCCAGCGCGGCGTGAAATTCCGGGGTGCCGTGGCGGGCGATCGTCGCGCTCAGGCCTGGCGGCAGCAAGTCCCTGGCGATGCCGATTTCGTTCAACGGATTATCGGCGATGACGATGCTGGTCATCTTATATCCCCTGATTGCGTTTCCGGCGATCAGTCTAAACCGGGTTTGCCCTATCGCCCAAATTGGCCGCGCTGCTGCATAGCTTAAATATTAGGCAAAAAACAGGCGCGTTCAGCGCTGAAATATTGGCTTTTTAATAGGCGATTGTATCGATTTTCGCATCGCTCTCGTTGGATATGGATGAAACCAGGGCTGAATCTCGTTGGCATGATGGTTGCATGACCTAGATTGCCGTCCGTATGACGGGGAAACCGAAGCAACAACCGGCACAGGAACAAGTACCGATGTCTCTGGACGAACCCATTCTTTCCCGCCGCGGCCTAGGCCGCCTCGGGGTGGCCGCCGCGACGCTTGCCGCCGTCGGCGCCGTCAAGGCCGCCACGTCGCCCGCGCAAGCCCAGGCAGCCGGCGGCACCATCAAGGTCGGAATCCTGCATTCGCTGTCCGGCACCATGGCGATCAGCGAGACGACGCTGAAAGACGTCATGCTGATGCTGATCGAACAGCAGAACAAGAAGGGCGGTCTGCTGGGCAAGAAGCTCGAGGCCGTCGTCGTCGATCCCGCGTCCAACTGGCCGCTGTTCGCCGAAAAAGCGCGGCAGTTGATCTCGGTCGATAAATGCGCGGCCGTGTTCGGCTGCTGGACCTCCGTCTCCCGCAAGTCGGTGCTGCCGGTGTTCGAGGAACTGAACGGCATCCTGTTCTACCCGGTGCAGTACGAAGGCCAGGAGTGCAGCCGCAACGTGTTCTACACCGGCGCGGCGCCGAACCAGCAGGCCATCCCGGCGGTCGATTATCTGATGAAGGAAGGCAAGGTAAAGCGCTGGGTGCTGGCCGGCACCGATTATGTTTACCCGCGCACGACCAACCAGATACTGGAAGCGTATCTGAAACTGAAGGGCGTGGCGCCCGACGACATCATGATCAACTACACCCCGTTCGGCCAGTCGGACTGGCAGAACATCGTGTCGTCGATCAAGAAATTCGGTTCGGCCGGCAAGAAAACCGCCGTGGTATCCACCATCAACGGCGATGCGAACGTGCCGTTCTACAAGGAACTGGGCAACCAGGGCATCAAGGCGACCGATATTCCCGTCGTCGCGTTCAGCGTCGGCGAAGAAGAACTCGCCGGTGTCGATACCAAGCCCTTGCTTGGGCATCTGGCCGCCTGGAACTACTTCGAGAGCGTCGATACCAAGGAAAACAAGGCTTTCATCAAGGAATGGAAGGCGTTCACCAAGAACCCCAAGCGTACCACCAACGACCCGATGGAAGCCCACTACATCGGCTTCAACATGTGGGTGAAGGGTGTGGAAAAGGCTGGCACGACCGATCCGGATGCGGTGATCGAAGCGTTGATCGGCGTAACGGTCCCGAACCTGTCCGGCGGCTATTCCGCGCTGATGCCGAACCACCACATCACCAAACCGGTGCTGATCGGCGAGATCCAGGCGGACGGTCAGTTCAACGTCGTCTCGGAAACGCCCGGCCTTGTGGTCGCGCAGGAATGGTCGCCTTACGTCGCCGACACCAAGGACCTGATCGGCGATTGGCGGGCGCCGATGAAATGCGGTGCGTATAACGTGAAGACCGGCACGTGCACCGCGGGTAAGAAGGCGTAACAGCCCGATTGCCGGAAAGGGGCGACCGTTCCTCCCGGTCGCCCCATTTCTTTCTGCTCAGTAAAGGGTTCGCGATGCACCGGCTTATCGCCTGGCTGCTGCTTCTGGCTATTGTGATTCTCCCGCCGAACGCTCGCGCCGATGGGCTAGACGACGCCTATGAAAAACTCGCGGCGTCGGCGGGAGCGATTTCCACCGCCAGCTTCGATTCGGTGCGTCAAGGTGTCGAAGAACTCGCACTGTCGGGCGACCCGCGCGCCGCCGACGTGATCGGGGCGCTGCACGATGGCATGTTGTACGCGAACGACGACCACGTGCTGTTCATCCAGCAGCCGGACGGGCACTACGCCGATGCGCGCACCGGCAAACCCGCCCCGGACGTGACCGACGACGACGTAAAATCCGTCCGCGTCAACAACGCCATTCGCGGCGCCATCGACGGCGCCCTCGGCAGCCTGCAACTGTTCGCGCCGGATGCGCCGGCTCGGCTACAGGCCGCTTCGGCCGTGTTCGTATCCCACGATCCGGCGGCATTGCCCGCTCTGGACAAGGCGCTGGCGAAGGAAACCGACCCCGCCGTGAAACAGCGCATGGAACAGGCGAAAGCCGCGGCGCTGCTGTCCGACCCCGATGCCGGTCAGGCCGCGAAGCTGGCGGCGGTGGAAACCCTGAAAGCGCGCGGCGATCAGGATTCGCGCAGCCTGCTGTCGGCCCTGGCGGGCCAGACCGGACCCGTTGCCGATGCCGCCGGAGCGGCCGTGGTGTCGATCGACCACATCCTGCAAATGTGGAGCGTCGCGCAAAGCATCTTTTACGGCCTCAGCCTGGGTTCGGTGCTGCTTTTGGCCGCCGCCGGCCTTGCCATTACCTTCGGCGTGATGGGCGTCATCAACATGGCGCACGGCGAGATGGTAATGATCGGCGCCTATGTCACCTTCGTCGTGCAACAGCTCATGCACACCTATTTGCCGTCGCTATACGGTATCAGCCTGCCGGTCGCCGTGCCGGTGGCGTTTCTGGTATCGGGCGGGGTGGGCGTGGTGGTCGAACGCAGCCTGATCCGCTGGCTGTATGGACGGCCGCTGGAAACATTGCTGGCAACCTGGGGGCTTTCGCTGGTCTTGCAACAGATCGTGCGATCGCTGTTCGGCGCGAACAACCAGGATGTGGATACGCCGGGCTGGATGAGCGGCGCGTACCGGCTGGGCGGCCTGACCCTGACCTGGAACCGGTTGTATATTATCTTGTTCGCGTTCCTGGTCATCGCGGCGCTGATGGCCGCGCTGCGCTACACGCCGCTGGGATTGCGGATGCGCGCGGTAACGCAAAACCGCCGGATGGCCGCGGCGATGGGCATTCGTACGCCCTGGATCGACGCGATGACGTTCGGGCTGGGGTCCGGCGTCGCCGGAATTGCTGGCGTGGCCTTGTCGCAAATCGACAATGTGTCGCCCAATCTGGGGCAGGGCTACATTATCGACAGTTTCATGGTGGTGGTCTTCGGCGGCGTCGGCAATCTGTGGGGCACCACGCTGGGTGCGCTGACCCTGGGGATCGTCAACAAATTCCTGGAGCCGGTCGCCGGCGCCGTGCTGGGTAAGATCGTCGTGCTGGTGCTGCTGATCCTGTTCGTGCAGCGCAATCCGCGCGGCATGTTTCCGCTCAAGGGACGGGCGGTGGAGGCATGATATCCAACCGCACCAGTACTTTGACAATTATCTGCGTCCTGGGCGCGGCCTTGCTGCTGGCGCTGCTGAACCAGGCGACGACCGCGGCCTCCGCCGTGCACGTGCCGACTTATATTCTGGCGCTGGCGGGAAAATACGTCTGCTTCGCCATGCTGGCGCTGGCCGTCGATCTGGTCTGGGGCTTTGCGGGCATTCTGTCGCTGGGTCATGCCGCCTTCTTCGCCCTGGGCGGCTATGCCATGGGCATGTACCTGATGCGCCAGATCGGCACGCGGGGCGTTTACGGCAACCCGAACCTGCCCGACTTCATGGTGTTTCTGGGGTGGAAGGAACTGCCCTGGTATTGGTACGGCTTCGATTGGTTCGGCTTTGCCATGCTGATGGCGATCGTCGTGCCAGGGACCCTGGCGGCTGTCTTCGGCTGGCTGGCGTTCCGCTCGCGCGTTACCGGCGTGTATCTGTCCATCATCACGCAGGCGCTGACCTATGCGCTGCTGTTGGCGTTTTTCCGCAACGATATGGGATTCGGCGGCAATAACGGGCTGACGGATTTCAAGGATATCCTGGGGTTCAACGTCCAGGCCGATTCCACGCGATCGGCTTTGCTGGTTGTCTCGGCCGTATTGCTGTGCCTGCAATTCCTGCTGGCGCGTTTCGTGGTGGACTCGCGGTTCGGGAAAATCCTGATCGCGGTGCGCGATACCGAAAGCCGCACCCGGTTCCTCGGCTACCGGCCGGAAACCTATAAGCTGGTCGTATGGGTTTTGTCGGCGGTCATGGCGGGCATCGGCGGTGCGCTGTATGTGCCGCAGGTGGGCATCATCAATCCAAGCGAGTTCGCGCCGGGCAATTCGATCGAGGCGGTGATTTGGGTGGCGGTCGGCGGACGCGGGACGCTGGTTGGTGCCATCCTGGGCGCGGTGTTGGTGAATTTCGGCAAAACCTGGCTGACCGGCGCATTCCCCGAAGTGTGGCTGTATGCGCTGGGCGCGATGTTCATCTTCGTTACGCTGTTCCTGCCGCGGGGCGTGATGGGCCTGTTTCGCACCCGCGTCGCCGGGGAACCCGAACCGGAACCGCCGGCTGTCGCGGCGGCGCATGAGGTGACGGGATGACCCAGGCCGATAAACCGGTTTACCCCGACACGTTGCTGTATCTTGACGGCGTAACTGTCGCGTTCGATGGATTCCGAGCGCTGAACGCGCTGTCGCTGACGCTGAACGAAGGGGAAATGAGGGCGGTGATCGGCCCCAACGGTGCCGGCAAGACGACGATGATGGATGTGATCACCGGCAAAACACGGCCCGATTCCGGCAAGGTCGTGTTCTCCAAAGACACCGATCTGACGAAGCTGGACGAACCGCGGATCGCGTCGCTGGGAATCGGCCGCAAATTCCAGAAGCCGACGGTGTTCGAGCCGCATACGGTCTGGGACAATTTGCTGCTGGCGCTGGCCGGCGATCGCGGCCCCCGGTTTTCGATGTTCGCTCGGGAAACGGCGGATGAAAAACGGCGCATCGAATCCATCCTGGAAACGACACGGCTGACAGACCAGCGGCGCCGACGGTCGGCGGATTTATCGCACGGCCAGAAGCAGTGGCTGGAAATCGGCATGCTGCTGGCGCAGGAACCCCAATTGCTGCTGGTGGACGAACCGGTGGCCGGCATGACCGATGCGGAAACCGAACAGACCGCCACGCTGCTGCGGGAAATCAACCGCACCCGCAGCGTCGTGGTCGTCGAACACGATATGGCGTTCGTCCGGGCGCTGGGCGTAAAGGTGACAGTGCTGCATGAGGGGTCGGTGCTGTCGGAGGGATCGATCGACTTCGTCAGCGACGATCCGAAAGTCATCGAAGTCTATCTGGGACGTTAACGCGGGGAGGCGCCGATGCTGGAAGTCGAAAAAGTCGATCTGCATTACGGCGCCGCCATCGCGCTGCGCAACGTGTCGGTCAGCGCCGGGGCCGGGGCGGTTACCTGCGTGATGGGCCGGAACGGGGTCGGCAAAACATCCTTGTTGCGCGCCATCGTCGGGGCGCATCCGATCTCCGCCGGGTCCATTCGCTGGGAGGGCCACGAGATCTCCCGCCTGCCGATGTACGAACGCGCGAAGCGGGGCATCGCCTGGGTGCCGCAGGGACGGGACGTGTTTCCGTTGCTGACCGTCAAGGAAAACCTGGAAACCGGGTTTGCCGTGCTGCCGCGCGGACAGCGCAAGGTGCCGGATGAGATTTTCGATCTGTTCCCCATTCTGAAAACCATGCTGCGGCGGCGCGGCGGCGATTTGTCGGGCGGGCAGCAGCAGCAACTGTCCATCGCCCGGGCGCTGGTGATGAAACCGAGGCTGATCGTGCTGGATGAGCCGACCGAGGGCATCCAGCCCAGCATCATCAAGGATATCGGCCGCGTCATCGCGCTGTTGCGCGCCAGGGGCGATATGGCCATCCTGCTGGTGGAACAGTATTTCGATTTTGCCAGGGAACTGGCCCAAACCATGGTGGTGATGGATCGCGGCGACGTGGTCCTGTCCGGACGGCAACAGGATCTCGACGAGGCGGATGTACGACGGCGGCTGTCTGTCTGAACCCGGCACGATGCAACGCGCGGCGGGGGAACTGCGCGTCGCGGTCAAGCGCTTCGGCGCCGAGACCGTGCTGGACGAACTGCGTCAGGTTGGGTGCCTGAAGGCTCGGTTTCCACGGCGGATCGTACCCGGCTGGATCGATATCGCGACGCTGAACACCGGCGGCGGCGTGGCCGGCGGGGACCGGCTGGATCTGGCGTTCGCGGCCGGTCCGGGTGCTCAGGCGACGATCGCGGCGCAGGCGGCGGAACGTTTTTACCGGACCCTGGCGACGGATGCGCCGTCCCGGGTGCGGACCCGGTTGACGGTAGCGGAGGGCGCGGCGATGGAATGGCTGCCGCAAGAAACGATCCTGTTCGACCGCAGCGCCCTGGACCGGCGCCTGGAGGCCGATCTGGCGCCGGATGCCCGGTTTTTATGCGCCGAAACGATTGTCTTCGGCCGCACGGCGATGGGCGAACGGGTGGGGCAGGGATGGCTGCGCGATCTGATACGGGTGCGGCGCGGCGGCGAATTGCTGCTGCACGACGCCATCCGGCTGAACGGCGCCGTCGATGCCGCGCTAACCCGGCCCGCGATCGGCGGCGGCGCCCGGGTGGTGACGACGATGGTGTATGTGGCTCCGGATGCCGGGGCGCGGCTGGATGCGGTGCGGACGGCGCTGGGCAAGGCCGAAGCCGGGGCCAGCGTCTGGAACGGAATGCTGGTCGCGCGTATCCTGGGTGCTGAAAGTGCCGGTGTGCGTGCGACCGTGGTTGCCGCATTGAGCGTGCTGCGGGACAATCGGCCGTTGCCGCGCATGTGGCTGTGTTGATGGGATTGCCGGAATGAACCTGACCCCGCGAGAAAAAGACAAGCTGCTGATTTCCATGGCCGCGATGGTCGCGAGGCGGCGGCTGGAACGCGGCGTGAAACTGAACCACCCGGAAGCGGTGGCCCTGATTACCGATTTCGTGGTGGAGGGCGCGCGCGACGGCCGCACCGTCGCCGACCTGATGGAAGCCGGCGCCAAGGTGCTGACGCGCGATCAGGTAATGCCGGGCATTTCGGACATGATCCACGACGTGCAGGTGGAAGCGACGTTTCCGGACGGAACGAAGCTTGTCACGGTGCATGAGCCGATCCGGTAGGGTTGACGTCTATACGGAAAATCCGTATATATGTCGAACGCATGGGAATTCGAATGGGACGATGCGAAGGCGTTGGCCAACGCGGTCAAGCACCGGCTTGAATTTAGCTACGCCGCCAATGTGTTTCTCGATCCGTACCGAACGGATGTCGATGCGTCCCGTCCTGAAGACGGGGAAATGCGGCGGAAGGTGATAGGTCTGGTCGAAGGACGGTTGTTGACCGTGGTTTATACCGCCAGGGCGGACGTGGTCCGGATTATTTCCGCTCGCCGAGCTAATACGATGGAAATTAGAACATGGCACGCTTCGCACTCGATCCGGACAACCCGCCCAGAATGAACGCCGAGGCGCTTGCGCGCCTGGACGCGATGACCGACGCGGAAATAACCGCCGCCGCGCTGTCGGACCCGGACAATCCGCCGTGGACGCCGGATGAAATAGCGCGGATCGCGGCTGCACGCCGTGTTCAGGCTGTCCGGCGGAAAACCGGCCTCAGTCAGGCTGTGTTTGCCGCCGAATTCCGCATTAATGTCGGACGCTTGCGCGATTTGGAACAAGGACGCACCCGCGCGGACAGCGCGATGCTGGCGTATCTGACGGTAATCGAACAGCAACCGGACGTCGTGAAGCGAGCGTTGGCGGATGCCGTGATCCGGTAAAGTCGCTGGATCGATCCGGCCTGCTTCCAATCGCGTGCTTCCAAAAACCGTCAGGCGCTTTCCAGCTTTTCGGCCAGCCAGGTTTTAATCAACGACTGATAGGGAACATCGCGCTTATTGGCGGCTATCTTGATCCGTTCCAGCAAAGGAACCGGTAATCTGAGGGAAATGGCCGCGCTGGTTGGTTTTAAATTGGGCAAGCGGACACGTTGTGCCTTGCTCCAATCCACATAATCGGTTGAGTCGTGGCTTTCCCAGAACTGGCGTTCCTCCGCCTCGGTCGCGAACGCGGGAACCGGTTTAAATTTCGTGCTCATAGCGTGTTCTTTCCTATTATACGAACGCGTGACCGATCCCGCCCTGGCATATAACTTGCTAATCATAACCGCCAACTCATCCCCCCGACAGGACCCCGTATGATTCCCGGTGAAATTCTTCCCGAACCTGGCGACATCGAACTGAACGCCGGCCTGCCGCGATCCGTCCTGACGGTGGCCAATACCGGCGACCGCCCCATCCAGGTCGGCAGTCACTACCACTTCGCGGAAACCAACGCCGCGCTGTCGTTCGATCGCGCCGTCGCCAGGGGACAGCGCCTGGACATCGCGGCCGGCACCGCCGTACGGTTCGAACCTGGGCAATCGCGCGACGTAACGTTAATCCCCTATCGCGGCCTGCGCGCCGTTTACGGGTTTCGCGGCGATGTCATGGGAGCATTGGACTAATGGCACGCATCGCCCGCTCCGCCTACGCGGATATGTTCGGCCCGACCACGGGGGACCGTGTGCGGCTGGCCGATACCGGCCTGATCGTGGAAGTGGAAAAAGATTTCACCATCTACGGCGAGGAAGTGAAATTCGGCGGCGGCAAAGTCATCCGCGATGGCATGGGGCAATCGCAGTTGTCGCGGGCGCAGGGCGCGGTGGACACCGTCATCACCAACGCGCTGATCATCGATCATTGGGGCATCGTGAAAGCCGACGTGGCGATCGCCAATGGCCGCATTGCCCGGATCGGCAAGGCGGGCAATCCCGATATCCAGCCCGGCGTCGATATCATTATTGGTCCGGGAACCGAAATCATCGCCGGCGAGGGCAAAATCCTGACCGCCGGCGGAATCGATTCGCATATTCATTTCATCTGCCCGCAGCAGGTGGACGATGCGATCGCGTCCGGCGTCACAACCCTGGTCGGCGGCGGCACCGGCCCGGCAACCGGCACCGCGGCCACCACCTGCACACCGGGTCCGTGGCATCTCGCGCGCATGTTGCAGGCGGCCGAGGGCCTGCCGGTCAATATTGCCTTCGCCGGCAAGGGCAATGCGTCCCGGCCCGGCGCGCTGGAGGAAATGCTGCGCGCCGGCGCGTCCTGCCTGAAACTGCATGAAGACTGGGGAACCACCCCCGCCGCCATCGACACCTGTCTGGCCGTGGCGGATCGTTACGACGTACAGGTGATGATCCACACCGATACGCTGAACGAATCCGGTTTCGTCGAAGACACGATCGCCGCGTTCAAGGGCCGCACCATCCACGCGTTCCATACCGAAGGCGCCGGCGGCGGCCACGCGCCCGATATTATCAAAGTGGCGGGGCTGGCGAACGTGCTGCCCAGTTCCACCAACCCGACGCGGCCTTACACCGCCAATACGCTGGACGAACATCTGGACATGCTGATGGTCTGTCATCACCTGGACAGTTCCATTCCCGAAGATGTCGCCTTCGCCGAAAGCCGCATCCGCAAGGAAACCATTGCCGCCGAGGATATCCTGCACGACCTGGGCGCGCTGTCGATGATGTCGTCCGACAGCCAGGCGATGGGGCGCGTGGGGGAAGTCATTCTTCGCACATGGCAGACCGCGCATAAAATGAAGACCCAGCGCGGCGCGCTGACCGGCGATACGGATCGTAACGATAACACGCGGGTAAAACGCTACATCGCCAAATACACGATCAACCCGGCGATCGCCCAGGGCTTCGCGCATGAGATCGGTTCGGTCGAACCGGGAAAACTGGCTGATCTGGTATTGTGGTCCCCGGCGTTTTTCGGCGTGAAACCCGATCTGGTCATCAAGGGCGGGTCCATCGCCTGCGCGCCGATGGGCGACCCGAACGCGTCGATCCCGACGCCGCAGCCGGTGCATTACCGGCCGATGTTCGGCGCGATCGGGCGCGCGATGGCGGCAAGCTGCATCACCTTCGTCTCCGGCGCCGCCCTGCAAGCCGATATCGGCAAGTCGCTCGGCCTGGAACGCCGGCTGGTGGCGGTGTCGAACACCCGCGGCGGAATCGGCAAAAAGGCAATGATCCACAACGACGCGACCCCGGTGTTGGAAGTCGATCCCGAGACCTATGAGGTTCGGGCGGACGGCGTGCTGCTGACCTGCGAACCGGCCACGGTATTGCCGATGGCGCAACGGTATTTCCTGTTCTGATGCGCGTCACCGACATCCTGCCGGCGGGAAGCTGGGACACGACGCGGGAGATCGACCGTGTGCTGATCGACTACGATCGCCGATTCCGCCGCCGGATCGTTCTGGCCACGGTTCTGGGGGCGGAGGTGCTGATCGATCTGCCGCAAGCGGTGCGGCTGCGCGATGGCGACGGCCTGTTGGCGCAAACCGGAATTATCCGGGTCTGTGCGCAACCCGAGGAACTGATGGAAATCCATGCCCATGAGCAGGGCGATCTGGTGCGCATCGCGTGGCATCTGGGGAACCGGCATCTGCCGGTGCAGTTGCTGGGCGAATACATAAGGATTCGCGCCGATCATGTGATCGGGGAGATGGTCGAGGGTATCGGTGGGCATGTGGAGACGATCCAGGCGCCGTTCGATCCGGAAGCGGGCGCCTATGCCGGTGGCGGCCATCATCATCGCGGCGACGACGATGACGACCACCGGCACTGACCACAGGCCGTTGCTGAACCTGTTGGCGTGGCTGTCGCCGGCCTTTCCGACAGGCGGCTTTGCGTATTCCCACGGGTTGGAATGGGCTGTCGAAGCCGGCGACATCAAGGACGGCGATAGGCTGCGCGAATGGCTTGCGGATGTGCTGGCGAACGGCTCCGGCCGGACCGACACCATTCTGCTGCGTCATGCCCATCGTTCGGCAACCGATCCGGCCGCGCTGCGCGATATCGTCGCGCTCGCGACAGCCTCGGCCCCGGCACGCGAACGGCGCGACGAATCGCTGAACCAGGGCCGGGCGTTTCAGCTCGCGGTGGCGCCCTGGACGACGACACACCTGCCAGAGGACGCGCCCTATGCGGTGGCCATCGGCGCCGCGGCGGGGAAACGCGGCATCCCCGAGGACGACACCGCCGTCGCATATTTACAGGCCTTCGCCACCAACCTGATTTCCGCCGCCGTGCGGCTGGTGCCGCTGGGACAAACCGCCGGCCTGCGTGTCCTGGCCGCGCTGGAACCGGTTATCCTGGCGACCGCGGAAGAAACGAAACCGGCCGCCCTGGACGACATCGGCGGCTGCGCCTTCCGCTCCGACATCGCCGCCATGCGCCACGAAACCCAATATACAAGGTTGTTCCGCTCATGACCCAATCCCCGCACGGCCCGTTGCGCGTCGGCATCGGCGGCCCCGTCGGCACCGGCAAAACCGCCCTGATGGACGCGCTGTGCAAGACATTCCGCAATAAATACGACATCGCGGCCATCACCAACGATATCTACACCAAGGAAGATGCCGAGTTCCTGACTCGCGCCGGGTCGTTGCCGGTGGAACGGATCATGGGTATCGAAACCGGCGGCTGCCCCCATACCGCGATCCGCGAGGACGCCTCGATCAATCTTGCCGGCGTGGCCGACCTGCGGAAACAGTTTCCCGCCCTGGATTTAATCCTGATCGAATCCGGCGGCGACAATCTGGCGGCGACATTCAGTCCGGAACTGGCGGATTTGACGATCTACGTGATCGACGTTTCGGCCGGCGATAAAATTCCCCGCAAGGGCGGTCCCGGCATCATGCGCAGCGATTTGCTCGTCATCAACAAGATCGATCTGGCCCCCTATGTCGGCGCCAGCCTGGAAGTCATGGATCGCGACGCCAAGAAAATGCGGGGCGACCGTCCGTTCGTCTTCGCCAATGTGCGGGCCGGCCAGGGTGTCGCCGCCATTGCCGCGTTCATCGAAAAGCAGGGCGGGCTCCGGCCAGTCTAGCCAAACGCCGCCGGTTGTCCGACACTGAAAGCCGTCAAAGGGGAGCGAGAAAAATCATGGCGGACGACAGACGCGCGGCGGGCCGGGCTGTACGGCGCAAGCTGATGGGCGAGGCCTACGCCGATAAGCTGGATGCTGGTGTGTACAAGCACCCGATCATGGAGAAATTCGCCGCCTACACCCAGGAAGCGGTGTTTGGCACATTATGGACGCGGCCCGGCCTCGACCTGAAAACGCGCGCCCTGATCTGCGTGGTGTCCGACGTGGCGCAGGGGCGCGATCCGGAACTGAAACTGCATTTGCGGTTTGCGCTCAATCAGGGCTGGACCGAGGACGAACTGTCCGAGGCGATCCTGCACCTCGCCGGATACGTCGGCGCGCCGCTGGTGCGTGAGGCCCTGCTGGCGGCGATCGAAACGTTCAAGGAAGTCGCCGCCGGTTAGCCGGTTGAAAGGCCGTCCCGATATGCGCGACTTCAAAGGCAAGACCGCCATCGTGACCGGTGCGGCGTCGGGCATCGGGCTGGGCATCGCCAAGGCGCTTGCTCATGCGGGTGCCAACATCGTCCTGGCGGATGTGCGGGCCGGACCGCTGGAAGCCGCCACCAAGGCAATCGAAGCGACCGGGGCGCGTGCCATCGGGGTAACGGCCGATGTGTCCGATCCGGACTCGGTCGCCGCCGCCGGCAAGGCCGCGCTGGATGCGTTCGGCGCGCTGCATATCGCGGTGAATAATGCCGGGGTGGCCATGCACGGCACCCCGGTCGAGGCCGTTACGCCGCAAGAATGGGACTGGGTGATCGGCGTCAACGTCAAGGGTGTGATCAACGGTATTCGCACCTTCGTGCCGATGATCCGCGCCCACGGGCAGGGTGGCCATGTCGTCAACACCGGATCGGTGTCCAGTCTGTTCGTGCGCGAGGGCCGCAACCAGGGCGCCTACGCGATGTCCAAATACGCCGTGCTGGCCTTGTCGGAAGCATTGGAACAGGAACTCGCCGGGTCTGGCATCGGCGTGTCCATTCTGTGCCCCGGCGGTGTGAACACGTCGATTTTCGACTCGGCGGCGACCAGGCCGGATCGTTTCGGCGGCAGTTACAGCCGGCCAGGGCAGGAAGCGTTGAAGTCCGCCTTCGCCAACGGCATGCTGGCGCCGGACGTGGTGGGTCGCCGCGTCTTGCAGGCCATCCAGGACGACGAATTCTACATCCTGACCCATACCGGCGAACGCGAGATCATCGGCGCGCGCCTCGACCGGATCAAGGCCGCGTTCGATCGCGCCGACGCCGCGATGCCAACGATAGACCATTCATGACTCGGGCCATTCATGACTCGGGCCATTCATGAGTCGGGCCATTCATGAGTCGGGCCATTCATGAATCGGGCCATTCATAAATCGGGCCGTTCATAAATCCAGCCGTTCCTGCGCTCCGGCGGCCCGCTTACGGTCGCCTTGCGCCACCGCATCGATCGCGCCATCGGCGAAATGTAGCCGCAGCTTCCCGTTCGGCTTCACCGATGCCGCGCTCGTTACCGGCAGGCCCGCCGGGGTCGTCACCAGCACATAGCCGCGTTGCAGCAGCGCCATCGGCGACGCCGCGTCCAAACGCGGACCCAGCCCGGCGAGATGCGCCCGAGCCTCTCGCACCGCCGATCGCAAGGGCGTGGCGGACACCCGGCCCATCACGCGCTCTGCCCGTCCGCGCAGCACCGTCATCGCCCGGTGCACCGCCCCGGCCAGTTTCTGCGATGCCATGTCCAGGCCGGATCGCCGAATCGCCACCAGTCCCGGCGCCGACAGCCGCAGCCGCAATGCCCGGTCCCGCATGGCTTCCCGAGCGGCGGCGGTCAGGCTACGTGGGTCCGGCAGACGCCGTTCGACCGATGTCAGCACGACCCGCCGCCGGGCGACCAGCGATGGCAGAGCCATCAGCGCGCGTTCCGTCCGATCGTCCAGCCGCTGTCGCGCGGCCCCCAGCAAGCCTGGCAAATCGGGAATTCCGCGTTCGGCCCGCACCAGCCGCAGCCGGCTTTCCTGCGCCAGCCGATTCAGCGCCCCAATCAGCCGCGACCCTTTCTGCGCCAGATCGGCGATCAGGTCGGCCCGCGCCGGAATCGCCATCTCGGCGGCCGCGGTCGGGGTGGGCGCTCGGCGATCCGACACGAAATCGATCAATGTGGTGTCCGTCTCGTGCCCTACCGCCGAAATCACCGGAATCTGGCACGCCGCGACCGCCCGGACCACGAGCTCCTCATTGAATGCCATCAGGTCTTCCAGGCTGCCGCCGCCGCGCGCGACGATCAGCACATCGGGCCGGGGCGGATCGCCGCCCCCCGGCATGGCGTCGAATCCGGCGATGGCGGCGGCGATGCGTTCGGCGGCGCCCTCGCCCTGCACCGGTACCGGCCACACCAGTATGGTGGTGGGGAAGCGCCGGGCGATGGTAATCTTGATGTCCTGGATCACCGCCCCGCGTTCGCTGGTGACCACGCCGATCACGCGCGGCAACCCCGGCAAGGCCCGCTTGCGCCCGGCATCGAACAGCCCCTCGGCCGCCAGCCGCAGGCGAATCGCCTCGATCCGGGCCAGCAGCGCGCCGGCCCCGGCGTACTCCATCCGCTCGATGATCAACTGGTACGACGATCGTTCGCCGTACGCGCTGATCCGCCCGGTGGCGATCACCTCCGTGCCGTTTTCCGGAACCATGCCGAGGCGGGCGACAGATCCTTTCCAGACAATGCCGGATATCTTCGACGACTCGTCCTTCAGCGACAGATAGATGTGGCCCGACGGGTAGCGCTTCACCTCGGTCAGTTCGCCGCGGATGCGGACGCGGCCGAATGTGGTTTCCAGCGTGCGTTTCACCGCCCCCGAAATCTCGGAAACGGTGTATTCTGGCATATTGGAAACCGGCAGGGGGCGTGGGTCGTCCATAACCCCAGCCTATGCTACGGCGTCGCTGCATGGAACACGGGGAATTTCGATGAAGGTGCTGGTGGTCGGATCGGGCGGGCGGGAGCACGCTTTGTGCTGGGCGATTGCCGCGAGTCCGCTGCTGACAGAATTATTCTGCGCGCCGGGCAACCCCGGAATCGCTTCGGTTGCTCGGTGCGTGGCCATCGGCGTGCTGGATAGTGCGGCGCTGGTCGCCTTCGCCCAAACGAACGCGATCGATCTTGTCGTGCCCGGACCGGAAGCGCCGCTGGTCGCCGGACTGACCGATGCGATGGAAGCGGCCGGCATCGCCTGCTGCGGCCCCACCAAAGCCGCCGCCCAGTTGGAAGGCAGCAAAACCTTCGCGAAGGACGTCGCCGATGCCGCGGGCATTCCCACCGCGCTGTGGGAACGGTTCGAGGACTCCGAAGCCGCCCGCGCCTTCGTCCGGCGGCGTGGGGCGCCCATCGTGGTGAAAGCCGACGGGTTGGCGGCGGGTAAGGGCGTGGTGGTCGCGGCCACGGAAGACGAAGCCATCGCCGCCATCGGCGCCATGATGGACAGCAGGGTCTTCGGCGAATCGGGGGCGGCGGTCGTCATCGAGGAATGCCTGACCGGCCGGGAAGTCTCGCTGTTCGCCCTGTGCGACGGGACGGACGCGCTGTTGCTGGGATCGGCCCGCGACCACAAGCGCGTTGGCGACGGCGATACCGGCCCCAATACCGGCGGCATGGGTGCCTATAGCCCGGTGCCGGACTTTCCGCCCGCACTGGAAGACGCCTGTCTGGACGCGATCATTCGGCCGGCCCTGAAGGAAATGGCGCACAGGGGCATGCCGTTTCGCGGCGTTCTGTTCGCCGGCCTGATGCTGACCGGGGAAGGGGCCAAACTGATCGAATTCAATGTGCGGTTCGGCGATCCGGAGTGTCAGGTTTTGCTGCTAGGGATGAAGTCCGACCTGTTGCCGGCGCTGCAAGCCGCCTGCGATGGGGAATTGCGCGACTTCGATCTGCGCCGGAACGAATCCGCCGCCGTCGCCGTGACGATGGCCGCCCGTGGGTATCCGGAGGCGCCGGAACGCGGTTCGGTCATCCGCGGATTGGCGGACGCCGCGGCGATCGAGGGCGTTTCGGTGTTTCACGCGGCCACGAACGCCGGATCGGACGGCACCGTCCTGGCGGCGGGCGGTCGCGTGCTGACCATCTGTGCGATCGCGCCGGATCTCGGCCGGGCGCGGGACCGGGCTTACGCGGGGGTGGATGCGATCGTCTGGCCCGAAGGGTTTTGCCGCCGCGATATCGGGGCGGGCGGGTTATGAGCGAAACGGAGGAAAAGCGCGGCGACCGCATCGCCAAGTGGCTGTCGCGCGCCGGGGTTGCCAGCCGGCGTGACGCCGAACGGATGCTGACGGACGGTTCGGTTCGCTTGAACGGGAAAGTTGTGACGCATCCGGCGACCTTCATCGCGGCCGGCGATGTGGTGCAGGTGAACGGCAAGGTCGTGGATCAGCCGGATCGCACCCGGGTCTGGCGCTATCACAAGCCGGAAGGGCTGGTGACCACGCACAAGGACCCGGAAGGCCGGCCCACTGTGTTCGACAAGCTGAAGCACCAGTTACCGCGCGTGATCAGCGTCGGGCGACTCGATCTGACCAGCGAGGGCCTGCTTTTGCTGACCAACGATGGCGGCCTTGCCCGCCAATTGGAGCTGCCCGCGACCGGCTGGCTGCGGCGCTATCGCGTGCGGGTGTTCGGCGTGCCGAACCAGGCGGCGCTGAAATCGCTGGCACAGGGCGTTACGGTGGAAGGTGTGCGCTATGGCCCGATCGACGCGGAGGTGGACGCCACCAAAGGCGACAACACCTGGCTGACAGTCAGCCTGCGCGAAGGCCGCAACCGGGAAATCCGGCGGGTGATGGACCATCTTGGGCTGGCCGTGTCGCGGTTGATCCGCGTCGCCTATGGCCCGTTTCAACTCGGTACGCTGGAACGGGGCGGTATCGAGGAAATACAGGCGCGCGTGCTGCGCGAGCAACTGCCGGCCGGCGCGGGCGCACCGCCGCCGCCGGTGCGCCACCGCTGACATGCGGATTGTCGCCGGCGAGTGGCGCGGCCGCACGCTGGTCGCGCCGCCGGGGACTTCGACGCGCCCGACGGCGGATCGGGTGCGGCAGGCGCTGTTCGACATGCTGATGCATGCCGAGTGGGGGGGGCGAGCGGCGATCGAGGGCGCGGCGGTGCTGGATGTGTTCGCCGGCACCGGCGCGATGGGGTTGGAGGCACTGTCGCGCGGCGCGGCGTCGGCGTGTTTTATCGAAAACGATCCGGCGGCGCTAAACGCATTGCGGGCCAATGTGGCGACGTTGAAGGCGGGGGCCCGGGCAACGGTGCTGGCGATGGACGCCCTTGCCGTTCCACCCGTTCCGCCGCCGTCAGCCGGGAGGCCCGCCTCGCTGATCTTCCTCGATCCACCCTATGGCCAGACCCTGGTTTCTCCAGCGATCGCCCGCCTGCTCGGTATGGGCCGCATCGTCCCCGGTGCGCTGGTGGTAGCCGAGACCGAACGCGATGAAACGTGGCTACCGCGGGAGCCGCTTTTGGCCGAACGCCGGTACGGCGCCGCGCGGATGTTGATCTTTCGTTTGGGCCCGGTCTGACTGGCCGCGAGCCTTCGGCGGCATAATGCAACGCCGATTGACTGGCGGATCCCCGCGATGGTGCCAACCGGTCATTCCGTCGCCGCGCCCCGATCGCCGGTATTCCCACAAGTTGCGGCGCGACCGCATCGCCTGCTAGATCGCGCTGTTCTGGATCTGGGTCTATGCTGTTCAATTCCCAAGCGTTTATCATCGTTTTTTTGCCTTTGACGCTGATAGCCTATTATGGGCTGTCGGGGCACCGGACGGCGCGCCAGATTTCCGTTATCGTGGCGTCGCTCTGGTTCTATGGGTGGTGGGATGTGCGGTTCGTGCCCTTGTTGTTGGGGCTGACGGTCGCGAACTGGCTTATTGCGCGGTGGTTCGGAGGCACCGGCCAGCGCTGGATTCCGGTTTTGGGTGTGGTCCTGAATTTGCTGGTGCTGGCGCTGTTCAAATATGCCGACTTTCTGCGCGGGACGGCGTTCGGGCTGCTAAACGAGCCGTGGCAGCGCTGGAACCTGATCCTTCCGCTTGGGATCAGTTTTTTCGTCTTCCAGAAAATATCCTACCTGATCGACCTTCGGCGAGGCGACCGTCACATCTACGGTTTTCTCGATTTTTGCATGTTCGTGATGTTTTTCCCGCAACTGATCGCGGGGCCGCTGATACGGCATAATGAAATCATCCACCAGTTCGGGCGACCGCCGCGCCGACCGGAGATGTGGGAGAATTTGTCGCGCGGGCTGGTGCTGTTCGTCATCGGTGTCGCCAAGAAAGTGGCGCTGGCGGATACGATGGCGATGATCGCGGACCCGTTGTTCCATCAGGCTGCATCCGCACCCTTGCCGGCGATTCCGGCGTGGGTGGCGGCATTCGCTTACACCTTGCAGATTTATTTCGACTTCTCGGGCTACTCGGACATGGCGATCGGCCTGGGACGCATGTTCGGGTTCGCGTTTCCCATGAATTTCAATGCACCGTACCGAGCGGTTTCGGTGCGGGATTTCTGGCGGCGCTGGCACATGACGCTCAGCCGGTTCCTGCGCGATTACCTCTATATCCCCCTCGGCGGGAACCGGGGTTCGGCGGCGCGGCAGATCGTCAACGTCGTGGCGACAATGTTATTGGGCGGGTTGTGGCACGGCGCGAACTGGACATTCGTGGTGTGGGGCGGGCTGCATGGCGCGGCGTTGGCGGTCAATCACCTGTGGGAGAAAGCGGGGATCCGGCTGCCCAGGGCGGCGGCATGGCTGCTCACTCTGGTGTTCGTGATGGCGGGGTGGGTGCTGTTTCGGTCGGCGAGCTTCGGCGAGGCGTGGGGCATCCTGGCCGGCATGGTCGGGGCGAACGGCGGTGGTCGCATTGTCCTGGACCAGACGTCCGTGCTGGCGATGAGTGCCGGCTTCCTGATCGCGACACTGGGGCCGGCCAGTCAGGATATAGCGCTTCGGTGGGCTAGGCCGCCGGAGTGGCTCGCGATTCCGGCCGGCGCGACCCTGGCTTATCTGCTGTTACTGATCGGTGGCCGGTTACCCAATGTTTTCATCTACTTCCAGTTCTGACCCGAACGACGCGACGGTTAACGGCGGACGCGCCGCCTGGCGCCGCTTGTTTGTCCGGATGGCCGGGACAGCGGCGATCGCGGTCGCGGCGGTGTATGCGTTTGTCGCACTGAACGACCCGTGGAGTGCGTTGCCGCTGACCCTGCCCTTGAAACGGGTGCCTGTTACCGGCAATCAACGCTATACCAATCCAGCGCTGGCACGGTCGCCGGAATTCGATAGCGCGCTTTTTGGCAACTCGACATCGCTGCTGCTGCGTCCTGAAAGTCTCGATCCGGAGTTCTCCGCTCGTTTCGTCAATCTCGCCATTCTCGCGGCAACGCCGTACGAAATTTCCAGCATGATGGCGGTATTCACGTCTGCGCATCCGTCCCCCAAGGTTATTATCGCCGGGCTGGACACCGCGTGGTGTGCAACCGGCGATTCGTTTCCGCAACTGAGCCAACAGCAGTTTCCGGAATGGATGTACCATGGCAGCCGCTGGCGGGCGTATGGCGAACTGTTGAATATGTTCGCGGTTCAGGAAGCGGGAAAGGAATTCGCTATCCTGACCGGCTTCAAAAAGCCGGAATGGCCGCTGGACGGCCGCCGGGATTATCTGCCGCCGGACGGCCAATATAACGCCCAACAGGCGGAAGCACACCTGCACGCCGGCATTGGCTCCTTTATCCCTGGCGGCGCGCGCGTGGGTCCGCCGGATGACTGGCGCTTTCCGGCCCTGGAGAAACTACGCCAGCACCTGTCGGCGTTACCGGATGCAACGCGGAAAATCGTGTTTTTCGTGCCGTTCAATCGCCACGTGCTGGCGGCCCCCGGTAGCGATGGAGCGGCTGTATGGGCGGAGTGCAAGCGCCGGACAGCGGGGATGGCGACCGGAATTGCGAACCTGACGGTGGCCGATTTCATGCGGCCCAGCCCGATCACGACTCGCGATGACAATTACTGGGATCCGCTGCATTACCGTGTGAGTATCGCCAACCGGCTTGCAATCGATCTATCGCGGGCGGCCATGGGCGATCCATCGTCTGACTATACCCTGCTGCGCTGAAGACCTGACGGGAAACAGGCGGTCGGGGGCTTGGACGAAGCACGGGTCAATCCGGCGATGCCGCGGCTATTTGGACGATCGGGTCACGCATAGTAGGCCTGTTGCGAAAGTAGCCTGATTTTCGGGTGAACCGGTCTGGGTGGAAGGTCGTGATTCGCCATGCCCCGGCGTCCCCCTTAGAACGGTTCGAACCCCGCTTCGATGGTCACCAGCCCGGCGACGATGGCCGTTTTGGTGTGGTGCGTCCGCGGCGGGTTCCGGTAGCGCTCCGACACGATACGGAACCGCTTGCACCGTCCAATGCGGTGCCCTACCGCGACGCGGAAGCTGCCGCGGCCCCGGTCATACTGCTTCTTCTCCTCCGTCGGCTCGCCGTCTTTCGCCTTCCCGTAGCGACGACCGAGGCCGAACACCAGGGTCGTCATCGGGCCGCGCGCGGCCGGCAAACCGGTCAACCGTGTGCGTTGCGCTCTCCGGCATCGCGGCCAGGCTCGGCGCTGGAACGACGACGTCGCCGGCCTTGGGCAAGGTCAGGTTGAGTGCATGCCCTGACTGGGTAGCCTGCCGGAGAACCTTCAGGACAGCGCGACCGCCGAAGCGCCCCTAAAGGCTCGAAAGGGGACATTCTAACTTTGCGCGGAGGGAACATTCTTATGGTGGGCTAAGGGCATGCCCAACAATTATCGCTTCGGATTGCAGTGTCGGGTATGCCCTAAGCTTATGTTTTGCACGGCAACTTTGCTGGCGTGCTGACGCACTTATTTGCCAGCGTGCCTAACACGGTTGCACCTGAGCGTCGCAGGCGGCGGCGCAATGATTCAAGCTGAAGATAGATGACGGGCGTGGTGTAAAGCGTTAGCGCCTGACTCACCAGCAACCCGCCGATTACCGCGATCCCTAATGGGTGGCGCAACTCCGCCCCCTCGGCACCTCCGATTGCGAGCGGCACCGCGCCAAGCACCGCCGCCAATGTGGTCATCATGATTGGGCGGAAGCGTTGGAGGCAGGCGAGCCGGATCGCCGCTTCTGGCGACAGACCTTCGGTGCGCTCCGCCGCAAGCGCGAAATCAATCATCAAAATCGCGTTCTTTTTGACGATGCCGATAAGAAGGATAACGCCAATGAGCGCGACCACCGTGAAATGTTCTCCGGTGAGGCGAAGCGCCAGTACCGCGCCCAACCCCGCCGACGGCAGCGTCGAAAGGATCGTCAACGGGTGCAGAAAGCTTTCATAGAGGATGCCGAGCACGATGTAGACGCTTAGCAGCGCTGCCAGTATCAGCAGCGCCTCGCTGCGCTGCGAGGCTTGAAACGCCGCCGCCGCTCCGGCGAAGCTGCCGCGCACGGACGCCGGCAATCCAAGCACGCGCACTTTTCCCTCAATCGCCGTGATTGCGTCCGCAAGCGCGCCGCCCGGTGGCAGGTTGAAGGAGATGGTCGTCGCCGCCGCCACCCCCTGATGATTGACAAGGATTGGGGCCGTACCGGACACCCAGCGTGTCACGGCGGCCAACGGCACCATAGGCTCACGCGCCAGACTGACAGGCGACCCGGCGGAGGCTCCTCCCTTGCCCACCGCGGCAATGGCGTTGCTTGCCGCGTTGCGAGCCGCATCCTGTGCCGCGGGTGCCGAGGCGTGGCGCACCGGTAGCGATGCCGAAGGTACAGCGGATGTCGTGCCGGCAACCGCATTGCTAAGGGCAGTGCCGCTGGGTGGGGCGCCGGCCGTGCTGACGAACAGTTGCTCCAGCATCGATGGATGTCCCCAGTATTCCGGGGCCACCTCAAGGACGACGTGGTACTGATTCAGCGCATCGTAGATGGTCGATACCTGGCGTTGGCCGAAAGCATCGTATAAGGCGTTATCCAGTACCAACGGGCTCACCTGATGGGCCGCCGCGGCGTCGCGGTCGATCACCAGCATCGCCGAAAGCCCATGCTGCTGCTGGTCGGAGTTGACGTCGGCGAGGGCCGGCTCGCCACGCAGCGCCGCGGTGAGGCGGTCGGCGGCCACATACACCTCGTCCGCGGTATCGCCCTGTAGGACGTATTGGAACTGCGCGTTGCTTGGCCGGCCGCCGAGGCGGATGTCCTGCACCGATTGCAAATACAGCCGCGCGCCGGGCACTTTCGCGAGCACCGGGCGCAGCCGGACGATCACCGCGTCGGCCGAGATGCCCCGCTCGGCAAGCGGCTTGAGGGTAACGAAAAGCGAACCGACATTACCCTGCCTGCCGCCAACGAAGCCAACGACACCGGCCACCGCCGGATCCTCGCGGACAGCCTGGGCGAACTGGCTCAGCTTGTTGCGCATGAGATCGAACGAGGCGCTCTGGTCGCCGACAATTCCGCCGACGAGTCTGCCGGTATCTTGTTGGGGGAAAAATCCTTTTGGAATTGCCTGAAACAGCGTGACGTTCAGCACTACGGTGGCGAGCAAACCGACCCCGACCAAGCGTCGGTGCGCGAGCGCCCAATCGAGACTGCGCGCATAGGCGGCGAGCAACAGCGACCGTCGCTGCCGCACCGGCCGTCCGGGCGCCAGCAGCACCGCGCTCATCATCGGTGTCGCCGTCAGCGACACCACCAACGAAACCAAAATAGCGGCGGAAAGGGTTACCGCGAATTCGCGGAAGAAGCGGCCGACGACGCCGCCCATAAGAAGGATGGGCAGCAGGGCTGCTATCAACGAGATGCTGATAGAGACCACGGTAAAGCCAACCTCGCGTGCCCCGGCAACCGCGGCAGCCATGCGCGAGCTACCCGCCTGCATGTGCCGCTCGATGTTCTCCAGCACTACGATCGCATCGTCGACGACGAAGCCGGTGGCGACGATCAGCGCCATTAGAGACAGATTATCGAGGCTGTAACCGCAAAGATACATCACCCCGAAGGTACCCACGATTGAGACGACGACGGCGACGCTTGGAATGAGCGCGGCGCGCAGGTCGCGCAAAAACGCGAATACGACCAGCACGACGAGAGCGATCGCAATCAGCAGCGCTAGCCGCATTTCGCCGAGGGAACCGCGTATCGTCGTGCTACGATCGATGGAAATGCCGAGCGTGGCATCGCCTGGAAGGGCAGCGGTAAGTTCGGGGAGCAGCGCGCGCACCCGATCGACGGTGCTGATTACGTTCGCGCCAGGCTGGCGGTAAAGCATCAGCAGGATCGCCGGCTTATCGTCGGCGAGGCCGGCGGTTCGCAAGTTCTCCACTTGGTCCGTCACGATGGCCACGTCGCTCAGGCGCACCGGCGCGCCCTTGCGCCAGGCAATGATCAGATCGCGGAAATCGGCCGCCTTGCGCGCCTGGTCATTGGTCGAGAGTTGCATGTGACGGCCACGGATCTCGATCGACCCCTTGGGACTGTTGGCATTGGCCGATGCGGCGGCGGCACGCAGATCCTCCATACCTATGCCCAGTGCGGCCAGGGCTGCTGGATTCGCCTCGATACGCACCGCGGGCAGCGACGATCCGGCCACATCCACCTCGCCGATTCCGGCAACCTGCGACAGCCGCTGGTGCAGCACACTGTCAGCCGCGTCGAACAGGGCGGCACGCGTCAGACTGGCGGAGGTCAACGCCAGAACCAGGATCGGCGCGTCGGCAGGATTGACCTTGCGATAAATGGGGTTGTTGCGCAGCGTGACGGGCAGATCGGCGTGCGCCGCATTGATCGCCGCCTGCACGTCGCGCGCCGCGCCATCGATGTTTCGGTCCAGGCCGAACTGCAGGGTAATGCGCGTCATCCCAGCGAAGCTCTGCGAGGTCATTTCGGCAATATCGGCGATCGCCGCGAGATGACGTTCGAGCGGGGCGGCAACGCTACTTGCCATGATCGCCGGACTGGCACCGGGCTGCTGCGCCTGGACGAGGATGGTTGGCAGTTCCACCTGCGGCAGCGGAGCAACCGGCAGCGCAAAATAGGCTGCGGCCCCGGCGAGCAGCACCGCGGCCATCAATAAAGTAGTGGCGACGGGCCGGACGATAAAGGGATGGGAAAGGTTCATTCGCCGCGTCGCCATCCGGCCAACCTGGCGAAGGCAAGATAGACGACGGGCGTGGTGAACATAGTCAGTGCCTGACTGACCAGCAGGCCACCCACGATGGCGAGCCCGAGCGGCCGGCGCAGCTCCGCCCCCACACCGTGTGCGAACATCAGCGGCAAGGCTGCGAACAACGCGGCGCAGGTGGTCATCAAAATCGGTCGCGAGCGCAGTAAGGCAGCCTCCCGGATGGCCGCACGCGGTGACAGAAAGCGTGTGCGCTGCGCGTCGAGGGCGAAGTCGATCATCAGAATGGCATTTTTTTTGACAATGCCGATGAGAAGGATAATGCCGATAATGCCAATGATATCGAGTTCGCCGCCGTAAACGATCAGCGCCAGCAGCGCGCCGACCGCGGCCGCCGGCAGCGTCGAGAGAATGGTCAGCGGATGGATAAAGCTCTCGTAAAGTATGCCGAGCACAATGTACATCGTTACGACGGCGGCCAAGATGAGCAGCAATTCGTTCGTTAGCGACGCCTCGAAAGCGCGCACGGCGCCTTGCAGCACGAGGCGTATCCGCGCCGGCTGGCCAGCCTCGCGCGCAGCCGAATGAATCGCGCTGACGGCAGCGCCGAGCGAGGCGCCCGGTGCCAAATTAAATGAAACGGTTGCGGCGGGAAACTGCGCGAGATGATCGATCTGCAACGGAGCCGATCGAGGAGCGAGGCTTGCCAGCACGCGCAACGGCACCTGCCCGGCGGGCGCCAGCGCCGAGGGAAGATAAAGGTCATCGAGCAGCGCGTCGCCCGACCGCGACGCTTTGTCCGCCTCCAGGATCACCCGGTACTGGTTGGTGGGAGTGAATATGGTCGAGACGATGCGCTGACCAAACGCATCGTACAAGGCGTTATCCACGCTCGCCGGTGTAATGCCGAAGCGTGCGGCGGTGTCGCGGTCGATCTGTACCTGCATTTCTTGCCCGCCCTGCTGCAGGTCCGCGGACACATCGGCCAGGACCGGCGATGCGCGCAGGCGGGCCTCGAGCACGGGCAACCATTTGGTTAAGCTCGCCAGATCGGGCGCGGCGATCAGGAAATGAAACTGCGTAGCACCGACCGAGGCGTCGATCGTGAGATCCTGCACGGGCTGGAGCATCAATCTTATGCCCTCCACCGAGGCGGCGGCGGCGGACAGCCGACGCATCACCGTGGCGGCCGGCTCGCGCTCGTCTGACGGGCGCAGGGTGATTGTCATACGGCCGCGGTTGAGCGTCGGGTTGCTTCCGTCAACACCGATAAAGGAGGCGAGGTTCGCCACCGCCGGATCGTCGAGCAAGGCGGCAGCAAGCTTCTGTTGGCGCGCCGCCATGCCGGCGAAGCCGGTGCTCGCGGGCGCCTCGGTCACCGCCTGGAGCATCCCTGTATCCTGCGTCGGAAAGAAGCCTTTAGGGACCTCGACATAGAGCGCCACGGTCAGTCCCACCGTCAGCCCCGCCGCCAGCAGTGTCAGAGCCTGATGGTCGAGCACGCGGTCGAGCAGTCGGGCGTACAAGCCGGTGTGAGCCGGCCGGTGCGTTTCGGCCGGGCGCATGCGCAGCAGCCGTGCGCACAGCATCGGAACCAAGGTCAGCGACACGCCGGCGGAGATTACAATGCTGACGGCGAGCGTCACCGCGAATTCGTGGAACAGCCGCCCTACCACGTCGCCCATGAACAGTAGCGGGATCAATACCGCGATCAACGATATGGTCAGTGAGATTACCGTGAAACCGATCTGGCGCGACCCGGCCAGCGCCGCGGCAAGCGGCGGCTCGCCGGCCTCGACATGGCGGGCGATGTTTTCGATCACCACGATTGCATCGTCCACAACGAAGCCAGTGGCGATAATGAGAGCCATCAGCGAGAGGTTGTCGATGCTGTAATTCAGCAGGTACATCACCGCCAGTGTGCCAACCAGCGAGAGTGGCACCGACAGAGCCGGAATCAACGTCGCCGTCCAACGGCGCAAAAAAACCAGCAGCACCAGCACGACAAGCACCACCGCAAACCCAAGTTCCATCAACGCGTCGCGCACGGAAGCGCGGATCGTCAATGTCCGGTCGGTCAGCACGGCGATGCTGGCCGAGGCTGGCAAGCTGGCACGCAGTTCCGGCAG
The DNA here is from genome assembly GCA_021805565.1 of Pseudomonadota bacterium. GTDB lineage: Bacteria > Pseudomonadota > Alphaproteobacteria > Acetobacterales > Acetobacteraceae > Rhodopila. The sequence continues at coordinate 11,318 of JAJZFA010000051.1, read as the reverse complement.
CAGGGCCTTTATACTATCGACCGCGGCGATAACGTTGGCACCAGGTTGGCGTTGGACGTTCAGGATCACGGCCGGTACCCGGTTCATCCACGCCGCCTGGGCGGTGTTCTCGACGTCGTCCACGACAGTGGCTACATCGGTCAGCCGCACCGGCGCGCCGTTGCGCCACGCAATTACCTGGTCGCGGAAGCTGGACGCCTGCAACAACTGATCGTCGGCATTGATCGCGTAGGCACGTGCGCGACCGTCGAAGCCACCCTTTGGAAGGTTAGCGTTAAGGTTGCCGAGCGTGGTCCGCAGATCGTCGATGTTGAGACCGAGAGCCGCGAGTTCGGCCGGACGAAATTTCACCCGCACGGCCGGCCTCTGGCCGCCTCCCACCCCGACCATGCCGATACCCGGAAGTTGCGAAAGCTTCATCGCGATCCGTTGTTCGACCATATCGTGCAGCCGGGCCAGCGGCATGGATGGCGAGGTGATCGCCAGCACCAGGATCGGCGCGTCGGCGGGATTGACTTTGGAATAAATCGGCGGTGCCGGCAGGTCCGCGGGCAGCAGGTTGCCCGCCGCGTTGATCGCCGCCTGTACCTCCTGCTCAGCGACATCGAGGCCAAGCGCCAGGCCAAATTGCAGCGTGGTTACCGAGGCCCCGCCGGAACTGGTCGATGCCATTTGGGTGAGTCCGGGCATCTGACCGAATTGGCGTTCGAGCGGCGCCGTGACGGATGCGGTCATCACTTCGGGGCTGGCGCCGGGGTAGAAGGTTTGTACTTCGATCGTCGGGTAATCGACATCCGGCAGGGCGGCGACCGGCAGGAAATCGAGGGCCAGTAGCCCAATGAGTACCAAGGCGACCATAAGCAGCGTGGTGGCCACCGGCCGCAGAATGAACAGGCGGGATGGATTCATGGGGCGGGCGGGGACAGCGAAGCGGTTACCCTGGCGCCCTCGCGCAGCCGATCCGCCCCATCTATGACCACCCGCGCACCGGGTTCCAGTCCCTTGACGATCTGGATCTGTCCATCGGCCGCCGGGCCGGTGGTGACGCGGCGAAGGCGGACGTGATTTTTCGACCCGATCAACCAGACATAGCGGCCATCCGCACCTTCCTGGATTGCCGCCTCAGGCACCACCACGACGTTACGCAGCGTATCGACCTGTAGTCGGACGTTGACGAACTGATTCGGGAACAGGGCGTTGGCGGGATTAAAGAAACGAGCGCGAAGTTTTGCCGTCCCCGTGGCCGAATCGACCATGTTGTCGATGCTCTCGAGCACGCCCGTCTCGAAAAGGGTAGCGTTGGCCCGGTTATAGGCGGCCACCGGCAGGCTGGCGCCGCTTTCCAGCCTGCGCATGACCTGCGGCAGTTCGTCCTGTGGCAGCGGGAAGACAACGCTGATCGGCTGTAGTTCGGCCAGCACAACGAGGCTGGCGGCTGCGCTTGGCTGGATGTAATTTCCCGGATCGACCAACCGCAATCCCGCCCGCCCGCTGATCGGCGCGACGATGTGACAGTAAGCGAGATTGAGCCGAGCCTCGGCCATTCGCGCCTGATCGGCAGCGACGGTGCCTTCGTACTGACGTACCAAGAACCTCTGATCGTCGTAGATTTGGTCGCTAATGTCGTGCTGCGCGAGCAACGGCCGGTCACGGCCAAGATCGGTGCGGGCCTGGTCGAGTAATGCCTGGTCGTGAATCAACTGGCCATTTGCCGCCGCGAGGATCATTTCATAAGGGCGCGGATCGATCTGAGCAAGAAAATCTCCCTCATGCACCATCTGCCCTTCGCGGAAGCCCACCGATTGAAGTTGGCCACTGATCTGGGTGCGCACCGCGACAGTGGCGAAGGAGGTGACGACCCCGAGCCCCTGCAATACGATCGGAATGTCGCCGCGCACCGCGGCCGCCTCCTGCACCATCAGCGGGGGGGTTGCGGTTACCTGCCGCACCGGCGCCCGTCCGAAGGAAAGCGGCAGCGCCAGCAGCGCCAGCAGCAGCACGAAACCGGCTGCCAGGGGCAGCAAGCGCGACCGACGCCGAATACGCGGCGGCGTAGGGGCAAGAGCGATATAGCCTGACTGGTCATTAGGCATTGTCGAACACCGGGTTAAGAAAAAATGTTTGGCAGGGAACAAGGCGGCCGTCGCGCAGATGCAGCGGATGCGCCGAGGCAGGTTTTACGCTGAGGCTGCGAAATTCCTCCGGTCCTTGGCCGCGGGCGGCCAGCAAGGCGAGACGGATCAGCACCTCGTGGGTAACGATGGCGGCGATCGGGCCGTCGAGAGGTTGTCGCGCAAGGTCCGCCAGCACCGCCGTCAGCCGCGCCGCCGCGACTGCCAGCATCTCGCCGCCAGTAGGGCAGGCGCTCGCCGGGGTTCGCTTCCAGGCGCGCAAATCCCCTGGCCAGCGCGCCTTGACCTCGGCCTGCGTCAATCCCTCCCATTGTCCATGATCGAGTTCAACCAGCCGCGGATCGATACGGAGCGGCGCGCCAGTAGTTTCGGCGAGCAAGCGGGCCGTCTCGAGGGCGCGGGCTTGCGGACTCGAGAGTATCACCCCGATCGGCAGCCGGCCGAGTTGTCCGGCGAGGCGGGCTGCTTCGGCGTGGCCCGCCGGCGAGAGACGAGGATCTTTCCGGCCCTGGTAGCGACCGGCGAGCGTCCAGGCGGTTGAGGCGTGGCGGATCAGCAGAAGATCGAGGTTGGGCGCTGCCGGATGCATCGCTTATTCCGCCGCGATCGTTGGCAGCGTCTCAGGATTGCGCTCGACGCCATGCTCCTGACGACGTTCCTGAGCTCGCAGCAATTGGGCATAGAGGCCATCCTGCTCGCGCAACACCCGGTGCGTGCCACGCTGGACAATCCGTCCGGCCTCGACCACGAGGATAAGGTCCGCGTGCTGAATAGTGGCAAGACGGTGAGCGATGACCAGGGTGGCACACCCTTCGGTCAGGCGTGCAAGGGCTGCCGCGATCCGCCGTTCAGTGCCCGCATCCAGGCTGCTGCTCGGTTCATCCAGGATCACCACCCGCGCTTCCGCCAGCGTCGCCCGGGCGATGGCGATGCATTGCCGCTGGCCGCCCGATAAAGCAGCGCCCCGCTCAGCCACCTGATGGTCGTAGCCGTCTGGCAGCGCGGCGATGACCTCGTGCACGCCCGCGGCGATGGCGGCGCGGATCGCGGCGCTCCGGTCGGCGCCCGGACGGCCATAAGCGATATTCTCCCAAATCGCTCCATGCAGTAACGGGGCGTCCTGTAGCATCAGCGAAACATGGCGGCGGACGAAGCTGAGCGGCAGGGAGCGCAGATCCGTCCCGTCCAGCAACACCTGTCCTGACCCCGGATCGGCCAAACGCACGGCAAGTCCGGCGATGGTACTTTTGCCGGCCCCCGTAGGCCCCACAAGTGCCACCAGCCGCCCTGGTTCAAGCCGGAAACCGATATCGGCGAGAGTAGGCACGCCGGGCGCATGGGCAAAACCGACGCCGCGAAACTCCAACTGTCCGGAGCAGTGCGGCGGTGCAGTTGTGCCCGGCATGTCCGCGACCGCCAGGGGTTCGGCGAAAAGGCCGCGAATACGCTCCATCGCCACCGTTGCGCGACCCAGCGCCGGCGCCGATTTGGCAAGCTGACGGGCCGGCGTAAGCATGCCGCGCAAATAGGCGAGAAACAGCAACAAGTCGCCGGGCGTCAGCGTGCCGGCCATTACCCGCACGGCACCGTACCAAATGACCGCTGCCCCGCTGATGCCGATCAGCAGGTTGACCAGCGGCGCGAATTGCGCCTGGGTATTGTTTGCCGCTAACCAAGACCGCAGGCTTTCCGAGGCCGACCGGGAAAAGCGCCGCTCCGCTTCCTCTTCCTGCCCGCAAGCCTGCACCAGCGGCAAGGCGCCGAGAGTCTCCTGCGCCATGGCCCAGAGTTCGCCCTCATTGTTGCGCACCTGCCGATAGCGGCTGCGCAGCAGCAGCGACCAGCGGCGGGAGACGAAAATCAGCAGCGGCAGGCTGGACATCGCCAACAGCGCATAACGCCAGTCCACCGACAACATCACGGCGATAATCCCGCAGAGCGTCAGCACGTGCGGCAAAAGGGCGGTGCCGGAAACCGTGACGATATCCTTCACCCGGCCGGCATCCTCGCTTAGCCGGGACATCAGCTCGCCGCCGCGGCGGCGCCGATGGAAAGCCAGCGGCAACCGGGCGAGATGGCCGAACAGATCTTCGCGAACATTGAGCACGATGCGCTGGGCGGCCGTCAGAAACATCCGGTTGCCGATGTAGTCCAGGCATGAATCCGCCAACACCAGCACCAGCATCGTCGCGCCTAGCAGGTTGAGTAGCCAAACAGGCCGATCTTGCAAGGATGGCAGTAGTTCGCGCATCCAGTGCGGCGCGCGCTTGTGAAGTATGACGCTATTTACGACAAGCTTCAGGGGCCACGGAAGCAATACCAGCGCCCCCGCGCGGCCCACCATCGCCACACTGCCGAGCAAGATGCGGCGCCGTTCAGCGAGAAGATATGGCCGGAGCCGCCATGGTTGCGACATCACCCCGCTGCCTGTTGCAAAGCCGGAGCGCCGACGGCGCGGTCCAATACCCGGCTCACCAGCGCGGTCCAATCCCACCCGGCCCGCGCCCGCTGCGCCGCCTCCGCGCCGAACCGCCGGCGCAGGGCGGGTGCTGCCAAAAGCTCCGCTATCGCCGCGACGCAAGCGTCGAGATTGCCCGGTGGATAAAGCAACCCGGTGACGCGATCATCGACCAGATGTTCGATCTGGCCGATCCGCGGGGCCACCACCGGCCGCCCCGCGGCAAGCGACTCAATCACCTTTAACGGTGAAAAATAGAAGCCTTCCCGCGGCATGTAGGGTGCCACCGTAAGGTCCATCGCTGCCAGGTGCGCTGGAACTGCTTCATGCGGCACACTGCCGGTGAACACAGCCGCGTCGCCTAGCAGCGCTGCCGCTCGCGCCTCGGCCGCGGCGCGTAAGGGACCGTCTCCCAAAGCCAGCAACCGCAGCTCCGGCCACTCGGCCCGCAGCCGGGCGACGGCGTCGATCAAGAAGTCCACGCCATGCCAGGCCTTGAAGCTGCCGACAAAGCCGACGACGGGGTGGTCGCCAAGAAGCAGGCTCCTCCGGACCTCCGCGCCGTGGCTTTCGCCGAGACGAAACAGTGCGGTATCGACCCCGTTTTGCCCGACCAGGATGCGCGAGTTGGGCACGCCGACGGCGCGCAGCCGCATTGCGATGTCTTCGGAAACCGCGACCGCGAGACTAGCCCCAAGCCATGATTTCGCCTCTCGCTCCGCCGCAATATCGTGCAAGGCGAGACCACGGAAGCGCGCTTGTTCCTCGGTCAGCGGCGCGTTCACCTCAAGCACGCGCGGCACATCGAACACCCTGGCGATGGCCATCCCAGCCACGTGGAACAAAGCGTGCCTTTCGTATATCAGGTCCGGGCGCACGCCTTGGTCCGCCAGAGCCGCGACGGCGCGCGCCGGCAGTGCGCGGTCATGCGCCAGTACGCCGAGTTCACGGTAGGTCAGCTTGTCTTCTAATGCGCTCATGGGGAGCCGGAGATGCTCGCATTCCGCCATCGCCGCACGCTGTCCTGGGTCGGGCGCCAGTGTCACGAGGCGCCCCGGGGGCGGCGCGTTGCCGTCGCCGGCCTGGCTGCAAAGCACCGTCACCTCATGGCCGAGCCGGGTCAGTGCGGTAACCACGGAGCGCACATGCACCGACCCGCCTTTGCCGCCGAGAACCGGAATGCCGCGGTCGAAGTTCAAATAAACGATTTGCATGATGCTTAAGCCCCGGCCGCGACCGGCGCCGCGACGCGCACGGGCGGCTCGACCGCCTCGCACGCCAGTGCGCCACCGACCAGCCCGCGTATGGCCCGGGTATTTTGCCAACAGTCGAAGCATTGCTCGAGGCGCGCCCTTGCTGCTCCGGCGAGCCGGCGGCCCAATTCGGGAGAATCCAGCAGCCGCGCCATAGCCAAGGCGAGCGCGGCCGGATCGTTGGGGGGAACCAGCAACCCAGTATGCTCGTGTTCGACCAATTCAGGCACGCCAGACACATCGGTGGAGACGACCGGCACCCCGGTCGCCATGGCCTCCGCGATTACGTTGGGAATACCGTCGCGGTCGCCATTCTCCTCGATACGGGGAGCGAGCGCGAACAGATCGGCCTCGGCGAACAGGCCGATCAGCTTGTCGTGGGCCATCGCGCCGAGCAGCCGCACCACGCCGTCAAGCCGGCGCGCGGCGATGTCGGCGGCGAGCGCGGCGCGCAGCGGTCCGCCACCGACGATGCGGCACTCGAAACGTACCCCACGCGCAGCGAGATCGGCGCAGGCGGCGATCAGGTCGTCGAGGCCCTTCTTCGGCACCAGGCGGGCCACGCACAGGATCAGCGCCGGCGCACCCTGCTCGCGGAAGGCGTAGGATGGTGCCCGGTAACGGAAACGCGAAAGATCGAGGCCGTGGTAAACGAGGTGAACCTTGCCGTGGGCTTCTTCCGGAAGAATGCGATGCAGATAAGCAACATTGTGCTGGGTGCAGGTCAATACGAAAGCCGCGGCCCTGGTGCGTTTGCGGATCACCCGTGGCGGCGACAGATAAAGATCTTTCGCGTGCGTTGTGAAGCTGAACGGAATACCCGACATCACGCTGGCAAATCGCGCAACGGCGGCTGGCGCATTGGCAAAATGCGCATGCAAATGGGTAATGCCACGTTGGCGGCACAGCGTGGCGACGTAGCCGGCACGCAGGAATTGTTTCCAGACCGCGAACGGCTGCGGCGACAGCACCGACCATAACAGCGCCCGGCCCACCGCCCCGGCATAGCGTCCCGGCGATGCAGTGGCGGCGGCGGCATGGCCGCGCGCCAGCGCCGTTAGCTTCGGTCCCCACGGGACCGGCAGCGAACTGACCGGAGCCTTTACCAAGGCGACCATGGGATGGTGCGGCGGCGGCTCCGGTGGCAGCAGGGAGATGATTTCGAGTTCTTCCCCTAGCCGCTCCATCGCGCATATCTCGTTGAGGATGAATGTCTCGCTGAGCCGTGGGTAGCGCTTCATGATGTATGCGGTGCGGCGTGCGACAGGAACGTCCGCGGGGGCGGCCGGTATCGCGATTCGATGCGGCACGAGCCGCTCCAACGCTTCGCCGGTGCGGCGGGCGCCGTCGAGGTCGATCGCGTCCCATTGCGGCGTGCGCGGCAACCGCCCGGTCAGCGCCTGGGGCAGCAGGACCGCGAGACGTTTTGCCAGATCGGGACCCGCCTCGGCAGACCAGACGAGGCCGAGCCTCTCAAGCATTGCCGTCCGCAGCAACTGTTCGGCGCGGGGAGCGGCCCGTGGAACAACAATCGCCGGCTTGCGCGCCGCCAGAATCTCCACCGTGGTGTTGTAACCGCCCATCGCGACCACAAGCTCCGACTGTGCAATCAGGCCTACAAGGTCTGTGGTGTAAGGCAGGATGCGCACATCTGGGTGGTCCTCCGCCATACGCGTGAGACTGGCCGCCTGGTCCGGCGGCATTAAAGGGCCAAGCACCAGGAGTGACGCGGTGCTGTTCGCCGGCAGCGGCGCGAGCGCGGCCAGATATGCCTCCATTAGCGCAAACCCGTCTCCGCCGCCGCCTGCCGTCACCAGCACGCGCAATCCGATAGCTGCCGTCAGCCCGGCCCATGGCGCGTCAACAAGAGCGGGGGCCGGACGAGCGACGTGACCGACATATTCCAGCTTTGCCGCAACCGCTGGCGACAGGCGATAGGCCTCGGCGACATCGAACAGATTACGGCTACCGTAAACGAGAATCCGGTCGTAGGCAAAATCCAGTAGTTCGTATATTTCTTCTTCCTGCCAGAGGTTGCACACTACCTCTGGGCTATCGATGATGTCGCGCAGGCCCAACACAATGCGTGTTTGGGGCATTTCCTGTCGTAGTGTTGCCAGGGTCGCGAGCAATTCGTTCTTCATTCCAGCCGGCGCATGATCGACCAGGACGATATCCGGCCGTTCGCGCAGTACCGCGTTCAGGATCAGCGCCTCGCGATATCCCTTGACCAAGGCGAAGGGACTGCTGCCGGAATGGGCCCGATAGCGCTCGGCGCCTGTCTTGACGACGGGCGGCAGCGGCTGCACGTGCAGGCCGGCTGGCAAATTCCAGGTGCGCAGCACTGGCGAGCCGCTCAGCAGCCAAACGTCGAAATTGCGCTCCGGCTCGAGCAGATATTCGGCTATCGCCAGGTTGCGTCGCAGGTGACCGAGACCGAATGTATCGTGCGAATACAAGAACACCCGTGTCCGACGCGCTTTATCGTTACGCTCCGGCCCTGGCGGGGGAACGCGGAATGATTTAGACAAAAATCGCGTGTCACCGTCGGGCATAGAAAACTTCCCCTTTGTCGTCCCGGAACGGGGAGGACGGTCGTTACGTTTATTTGAAAGAGTGAGCGCGCGACGAGACCTTGATAAGCAACGCGGCGATTTGGACTTATCCGGAAGGACGCCCCGCGATCATCGCCGATCTCCTGTGTTTCCCGCGTAAAGCATTCAACCGAAACCGTATCAAGGATCGGCAGAACATAACTGCGTAAGATTAGCAGCTATGTCTGACACGGACCTGACGTTGGGCTGACGCCAAGCTGACTCACAGTTTTATGAAATCAAGCAATGCCGGGGGTTTCAGAGCCGTTTAGATGGGCGTATATTCGGCAAATGCGATTGCTCGTGGTGGAAGACAATTCAAGATTGTCAGCGCTGCTTTTGAAGCTGCTGACCAAACACGGCTATGCGGTGGACGTGGCGCCGGACGTGGCGACGGCAAGGGATGCCGTTCGAAGCGCCACTTATAATCTGATTGTGCTAGACCTTGGTTTGCCTGACGAAGACGGTTCTTTACTTCTGCAATCTCTGCGCCGGCAAGACATCCATCTCCCTGTGCTTGTCATCAGTGCGCGAACCGATCTCGCGCGACGCGTGCGTACGCTCGATGACGGCGCCGACGATTATCTTGTCAAGCCGTTCTCGCCCGATGAACTGATGGCGCGTATCCGCGCGATTTTGCGCCGGCCGCACCAAACCTTGGACGCCCTGCTAACTGCTGGAAATCTCACTCTCGACACGGGGTGCCTCGCGCTCAGCATTAGTGGCGCGACGGTGGAAATGGCGCGGCGGGAAGTCACCGTGCTTACCGCCCTGATGCGTGCTCAAGGGCGGCTTGTTCCCCGCCGATCGCTGGAAGAGGCCGTCTATTCGTTTGACGCGGAGGTAACGCCGAACGCGATGGAGGCCGCGGTTTCGCGGGTCCGGCGCAAGCTTGAACAACACGGCGCGACGGTTACGATAACGACGATGCGAGGTTTAGGCTATATCCTGGCCGAAAATGCATGAAAAGGGGCGATCCGCCCACGCTGGCAAGGCTACTGATGTTCCGCATGACGATCGTCGCCGGAGCATCCACGTTAGCGCTGCTGGCATTATTCACGACCCGCTATCTGCTAGACCTTCAAAGCTTGGCTTATCAGACACTAGAGTCTCAGGCGGCCTCCATTGCTGCGGCGGTAGAGGCCGGGGAGGATCCGTCAGAATGGCCGCACTACCAAAATTACCCCACAGCGTACGGATTTCGGGTGTTCGACAAACTCCTGCCCGTGGGCCAACGGATGCTCGCAGGGGGCAATACCACGCTCCTGCCGCCTTTACGAGAACCCGAACCCGGTGAATTCGATCAGGTGCTGCATCTGCGCACTGGGTTTGACGCCGTTCCACTTCCCGACGACCTCAATGCGAACAGCACACTTTATAAAAGAGGGTGGGGACGAGTCCGCGTTCAACCCCTTGATTGGAGCGATGATCGCTGGATGCTGACCAGCCGCGAGACGTCGGCGACCGGCCGCGCCCTCTGGGTGCAAACGATTATGCTCGGCGATCCAGCGTGGCTTTGGCTGACGGCACTGTACAACGAAATACTCGGGCGGATTGCCATTCCCGTTGCCCTGTTGGTGCCGATGATTACGCTGGCCATGCTGCTCGTGGTGCAACGGGCGCTTCGCCCGATCGAAGCGATCGCGCGCGAGGCCCGCATTCTTAGTGTGTCCGCTGCCCGCGGGGAAATGCTGAGGCCGCTGTCCGCGGACGGTTTGACCCGCGAGCTGGACGAGATGGTTGGAGCGATGAATATTATGCTGGGCGCGTTGGACACGACGATGCAGCATGAGCGCGCCTTCGCCGCCGACGCCGCACACGAACTGCGCACTCCGCTCGCGGTGCTGCGGCTAGAAGTCGCCGAGCTGCCAAAGGGATCGGTGGCGACACGGCTGGATGAGCAACTAGCGCGGTTGGCTCATTTGATTGGCCAGTTACTGCGCTTCGCTCAGGCCGAGCGGGCGATGGCCGCCGATCTTCAGATCGTCGATGTCACCGAGGTTGCGCGATCGATTTGCGAGGATATGGCGCCCGCCGCGCTGGCGCACCAGCAGGAACTCGCGTTCGTCGCGGTCGAGCAGCCGGTTATATTGTTTGGCAATCCCGTCCTTCTTGGGGTGGCACTGCGGAACCTGGTGGAAAATGCAATGCGTGTCTCGCCACGAGGCGGCACAGTGACGGTGAGCGTCACACCTGACGGGCTGACCGTCGAGGACGATGGGCCAGGCATTCCCGACACCGACAAAGCGAACGTGTTCGACCGCCTATGGCAAGCCGATCGCCGCCGCGAAGGCGCCGGCATCGGCCTTGCGCTGGTGCGGCGCATCTCGCAGTTGCACGAGGGCAGGGTTTGGGTGGAAGACCGGGCAGGAGGCGGCGCCCGCTTCGTAATGCACCTCGTTCGGTCTGCGACAGAGCGATCCCCATCCGCGGTCAATCCCAGCAGAGGTACGAAACGCGAAACAGTATTCTAGTGCCTTGCGTCAACCATTTTGTCTGTTAGCTGTGCCGGAGAAGCAAGGCACTAGCTTTTTTGCTTTCAGTGGCCTGCTGGTCCCATTGCCTTGGCGCAAGCTGCGCCAAATCAATGGGGCAGGACACTAGTGGCTTGTGTCGTTCATAATGCGGGGTATAGCCGCCTCAGTTTAACGCTCCGTGCCAATGATGATGAGACAAGGATCCGCGGGGAGCTTAGACTCTGAGGACGCGGAAGGATCGCCTGTCTCCACGATGAGGATCCCCCACCACCTGCTTCGTAACCGTCCGGTCAGCCCCGCCTGGAAGCAGGTCCAGGCGGGGCTATAATCCCTGTCAGGCAGCATCCCGCTGATCCAGCCTTTCCCGGACCTGGGCGAGGTTCCACGGCAGTAATTCATGGACC
>JAJZFA010000032.1 GCA_021805565.1 Pseudomonadota bacterium | reverse complement strand
TTTGCCAGCGTTGCCTTAGGCCATGCCCAACAACTATCGCTTCGGATTGCGGTGTCGGGCATGCCCTAAGCTCATGTTTTGCTCGGCAACTTTGCTGGCGTGCTGACGCACTTATTTGCCAGCGTTGCCTTAGGCCATGCCCAACAACTATCGCTTCGGATTGCGGTGTCGGGCATGCCCTAAGCTCATGTTTTGCTCGGCAACTTTGCTGGCGTGCTGACGCACTTATTTGCCAGCGTTGCCTTATCAGCGCCGCCATACCGATGCAGGCACGCACATGGTCATCCTTTGGGGTGTAAGCCAATAAGGTGCCACGGAGGCTAAACGCTTGTCCAGGATGGTGAGGGAACCACTCAGGGCAATGGGGTGTCAGGCCTGGTTTTCCCGTGTGACATGGCCGGGCGTGGTTCGGCTACGACCCCTGAATACAAACGTAGGGCAGTCATGGGTAGGCGGTCAGGTCCGGCCACGACACGGGACAAGAACTGGCGCCCGAGCACATTTTTGAAACAGGCAAGCTCGGTCAGAAGGTTTGTCCGGCGACGGCGACTTCGAAATGCCGTGGCGAACCCGGCCGGCCGCGGATCATAGTATGTGGCGGAGCATTCCCAGGCCGCGTTTCGGACCTTTCAGCGGCATGCCCATGATCTCGCGCATGATCTCGCGCAGGGTGGCGTCGCCTGGGCTGCTGGGGGTTTCGGCGCTCAACCACGTCTCAAAAGCCACGCCATGAGGATCTATCTTATTTTCCGAGACGTATTCCCCCGGCGCGGCCAGTCTGGCCATTCGATCCGCCGCCGCCGTCATCGCCGCGCCGACCAGGCCGTTGACCGCAAGCCGCGTCTGGTAGTCCGCCGGGGTCAGAGTCGTGGTGCCGAGCAGGGTCGCGTGCAGGGTTGGGCGTTTCCGCGCTTTGGGGCGGAGGGCGTTCATCTGCGTCTCAAAAGCCGTGTTGTGAGATTTTGTCGCAATTTCCGGGACGGTTGTCGCCGGCACTGCCGCCGGACGGGCAACGGGGGCCACGGCCGGACGGGCAACCGGCGCCCGGTGCGGCCGCACCGGTTCGGCCGGTTCGGCGCCGGGCTGGGCCAGCACCACATCCAGCATCGATCGTTCGGCGATATACCGCGCCCAGGCGTCCTCATTCGCCGTCTCGGGATTGGCATCGCGCTTGCGGCGTTCGGACTGCACCCGCCGCAGCCGAGCATGCACAGCCAGCCATAGCCGCATCATCGATGCGTATTGCCTGTTCAGTTTTGCCACCAATACAGAGTCGTGGTCGTGTTTGTGGACCAGCCGCAGCACATCCTCCGCCTGGGCGCGGGCGGCGATGCAGTGGGCGGCGATATCCGCCTCATCGGCGTTGACAGGCGCCAGCGATGCGACCTTGGCGACGGCGGTCAGGTCGCGCGCGCGCAGCGCGGCCGGGGTATCGTCCAGCGGCGGCGGCAGCAGCGCCGTCAGGGTATGGATCAACTGGTAGTACAGCGCCGGCATGAGGTCGATGGCCGGGCGGGGCGGGGGCGAGGTTTCCATTCCTTGATATCTAGATCGTTATAGGAAATATGTCAATAATTGTCGCAGGTGGGGATCGGGGGCGGTTAACGGCCCCGGTGCAACCTGCGCCGGCTTAAAAATCGATATGCCGGCCGTACATGTATTAGGGGGGGCATGCGCGGGTCAGGTCCGACGATCCGCCTTCGCCGCGACCAACGCGGCAACCCGTTGAGGCCGCGGTTCGACTATGTCCCGCCGCGACGGTTACCGTATGGCGGGGTCGGTCACTGACCAGGAATGCCGCAGGCCGATGCGGGACGGGCGGTCACGGCAAAATAGGCGAGGGCTCCGCTATCGGTCGCCGCGATCAAGGCGAGGCCGAGCAATAATGACTTCATCGTAAAGACTCCCGGTTACGAAGTTCAGACTATGCTTTTCCTGTAAAATCACGATACGCGTTTGACTTTTCCGATGCAATCCGATCCGACTGTGCAGCGGGGCATTAAAGTGAAGGCGGTCAGGCGTGGTTTCCGCTTCTGTCATCGCCGGGCTTGGCTCGCCGACCCACAACTTTCTTGCGTTGGTGTCCCGAAGTCGTGGGTGACCGGGGCTAGCCCGGTCAGGACATGCGGGGGGAACCTGGGGTGCGTGCGCGAGGGCCAGAGGCGTGACAGGGGGGATGGACTGCTGGCTTGATTTTCGCGTGCTGGCGAAATTCAGGCGCGCGCGACAGCGAGCACCCGCTTGTTAAAGCGTCTAATAAGAAAATTTTCTAAAAACACGGATCGTTGACTATAATTAAGATAATGTTTAGTTTGATAGTCTGGCCAGTGGATATGGGGACAGACTGCATATGATCAAAATTTACAATAATGAAACAAGCCAGTCCCCAGTAAACGGCCGGATTTCCACCGGAAATACCGGCCTGGACGATATACTCGGCGGCGGTCTGGACCGGGATCGCCTGTATTTGTACGAAGGCCGTCCGGGAACCGGCAAGACGACCCTGGCGCTTCAGTTCCTGATCGACGGCGTGCGTCGGCACGAACGGACGATGTATGTCACGCTGTCCGAGACCAACGCCGAACTGACCATCACCGCCGAACGCCATGGTTGGACGCTGGATGGCGTTGAAATCCTGGAGCTGTTCACGCCGGGGACAACCCTGGACCCGCTCAACGAACTGACGGTTCTGCATCCGGCGGATGCTGGAACTCGGCGAAACGATGCAGGCGATTTTCGAGCGCGTCAAGGAAACCCGCCCGACGCGCGTGGTGTTCGACAGCCTGTCGGAAGTGCGGCTGCTGGCGCAAAGCCCGTTACGCTACCGGCGACAAATCCTCGCCATCAAACATTTTTTCAACGGCCGCGGAACCACCGTTGTCCTGCTGGACGATTTGTCGTCGGCGCAAAACGACCTGCAACTTCATTCCATTTGCCACGGGGTTGTGCTGCTGGAACAAATTCCGGTCGATTACGGGGCCGAACGCCGGCGCCTTCGTATCGTCAAGATGCGGGGCACGCGCTATCGGGCCGGCTTTCACGATTTCATGATCGAAACCGGCGGACTGACGATCTTTCCGCGCCTGATCGCCTCCGAACATCACAAGGCATTTGCCGGCGATTTCACCCCGAGCGGCAATGCGGAACTGGATTTGATGCTGGGGGGCGGTCTGGAGCGAGGCACCAATGCCTTGTTCATCGGCGGTGCCGGCGTCGGCAAATCGTCGCTGGCACTGACCTTCGCCGTAACCGCCGCCATTCGGGGGGAACACAGCGTCATTTTCGCGTTCGACGAGGGGCGCGGTACGATCGACGCCAGGGCAAGAACGATCGGCCTGCCGCTGCAATCGGTCATCGACAGCGGGCTTGTGCGCATTCAGCAGATCGACCCGGCGGAGGTTTCGCCCGGCGGCTTCGCACATATGGTGCGCCAGGCCGTCGAAGCGGACGGCGCCCGCATTGTCGTGATCGACAGCCTGAACGGGTATCTGAACGCCATTCCCGACGGCCGTTTCCTGATCCTGCAAATGCACGAACTGCTCAGTTACCTCAGCCAGCTTGGCGTTCTGACCATCCTGGTGCTGGCCCAGCACGGGCTGGTCGGACCGATGGATACACCGCTCGACATCAGTTATCTGAGCGATGCCGTGATCATGCTGCGCTATTTCGAGGCGGATGGAAGCGTCAGGCGGGCATTGTCGGTGGTGAAAAAGCGCAGCGGCAATCATGAACACACGATCCGCGAGTTCAGGCTGTCGGCCGCTGGCATATCGGTGGGGCCGCCTCTCACACAGTTTACCGGCATCTTCTCGGGCACGCCGCGTTACGTGGGGGAGCGCGAGCCGCTTCTGACCGAGAACACTGATGACAGCCACTGACGGCGCGGACGAAATCATCCTTATTCTGGCGCCGACTGGCCGGGATGCCCCGGCCCTCGCCGAGGTGCTCGGCCGTTCGGGGTTGCAAACGCTGATCTGCGACGGGCTGGCTGCTCTGGTGGCGGCGCTGCAGACCGGGTGCGGTGCCGGTGCGGTGATCGCGGCGGAAGAGGGTCTGCGCAACGCGGAACTGCGTACCCTGATTGCCTGGATCGATCGTCAGCCGGCGTGGTCGGACATGCCGTTTATTGTCCTGACGGCCAACGACAGCGAATCCGGCTGGCTGCGCTGGCGTCAGGCGACAATGATCAAACTCCGCAACGCGACGCTGCTGCAGCGGCCGATGGATGCGCTGACGATTGTCAGCGCATCGCTGGCGGCCCTTCGCAGCCGCCGCCGCCAGTATGAGGTGCGGGCCGCCGACGCCGCACGGGCGGCCGCTGCCGCCACGCTGGAGAAAATGGTCATTTTGCGCACCCGCGAACTGGAAGCGACCAACGTGGCGCTGCACAATCAGATGTTCGAACGGGAAAAGGCCGAGGGGGCGTTGCGCCAGGCTCAGAAAATGGAAGCGGTGGGCCAGTTGACGGGCGGACTGGCCCATGATTTCAACAATATGCTGGCGGGTATCTCGGGCAGCCTGGAACTGTTGAAAGTCAGGATAGGCCAAAACCGGTTCGGCGAACTGGAGCGCTATGTGTCGCTGGCATCCACCGCGACGGGGCGAGCGGCCACTCTGACGCACCGGCTGCTGGCGTTTTCCCGCAGGCAGACCCTGACTCCCAGACCCACCGACGCCAATGCGCTGGTTGCCGGCCTGAGCGAACTAATAAAGCGTACGGTCGGGCCGGCGATCGGCGTGCGCACCGTTTTGCCGGATGGGCTGTGGACCGCGCTGTGCGATCCGAACCAGTTGGAAAGCGCGCTGCTGAATCTGGCGATCAATGCGCGCGACGCGATGCCGGATGGCGGGACGCTGACGCTGGAAACCGCGCATGCCGCGATCGGCGATACCGCCGTGCCGGACTGGGCGGACGCCGAACCGGGCGATTACGTCGTGGTGCGTGTGGCCGACACCGGCACCGGCATGAGTCCGGAGGTCGTTGGCCGGGCGTTCGAACCGTTTTTTACGACGAAGCCGACCGGCGAGGGCACCGGGCTTGGACTTTCGATGGTCTATGGGTTCGCGAAACAATCGGGCGGCCATGTCCGCATCGACAGCGCCATCGGATGCGGCACGACGGTCTCCATCTTTCTGCCACGCCAAATGGGACTGGCGACGGCGGACAACACCGATACCGGGGTCAAACCCATGGAAAGCGTTGGTCACGGCGAGCGGGTTCTGGTGGTCGATGACGAGGCGACGGTGCGTATGCTGGTGTGCGAGGTCTTGAGCGACCTCGGCTATGCCGCCCTGGAGGCCGAGGACGGTCCGGAAGGGCTGCGCATTCTGGAATCGGGCAACCGGGTGAATTTGCTGATCACCGATGTCGGCCTGCCAAATGGTATGAACGGGCGCCAGCTCGCGGATGCGGCGATCGCGCTGCGCCCGGATCTTCATGTCTTGTTCATTACGGGTTATGCCGACGAGATCGCGACGCGGCGCGGGCAGTTCGATTCCCGGATGGACATACTGACCAAGCCGTTCTCGCTGCACACGCTGGCCGACAAAATCAACAAGATGATATCTAGTTCAAAACAAATGCGGATGCGGGCCGGCTGACGGCCCGGGTGCCGGGCGTTACTGCGCCAGGCGGGTCACCCGTCCGGCGGTCATGCCGCCATCGATGACCAGTTCCGAACCGGTGATATGGCTGGACATGCCGGATGCCAGGAACAGGATTCCGTCGGCGATTTCCGATGCCTCGCCGGCCTTGCCGAGCGGCACGGTGGCTTCGGCCATGGCATAGGGGTCGATGGGCTGGTTCGATCGGGCGGGAATTTTGGTCCAGATCGGGGTGGCGATGATTCCCGGATGCACCGAGTTCACCCGGATTCCGTCGCCGGCCTGGGCGCATTCCATCGCCATGGATTTGGCGAACAGGCGCACCGCGCCCTTGGTCGCGCTGTAGCCCGCCAGCCCGGCCGAACCGCGCAGCCCGGCGACCGAGGATAGCATGACGATCGAGCCGCCGTTGCCCGCGCGGCGCATCGCCGGAATGCAATATTTGACCGACAGGAACACGCCATCGACGTTGATCGCCATCTGGCGGCGCCAGTCTTTCAGCGACATGTCGATGGCCGGACCCATGATGCCGATGCCGGCGTTGGCCACCATGATATCCAGCCGGCCGAACCGGTCGGCGGCGGCGATGACCGCCGGCCAGCCGTCTTCTTCCGCTACGTCGTGGTGCAGATAGACTCCGCCGATTTCCTCGGCCAGCGCCGATCCGGCGGCATCGTCGATGTCGGTCAGCACCAGCTTCGCGCCTTCGCGGGCGAGCACGCGCGCGGTGGCCGCGCCGATGCCGGACGCGGCGCCCGTTACGATTCCGACCTTGCCGTCTAGAAGTGCCATTGTTTCCCCCGTTTGCTATGTCTGAGGGGTTATCTCATCCCCGGAAGTGAAAACCAAGGGCCGGTGTCACCGGAAGGCCGGGTGAGTCGCCGGGGTCCCGTATTTATATGCAAATCCTATATCGCGGGCGTTCGACCCGCATGGTTTGTATCGGCCGGGCGGCCTATTTTCCGGAGCATCGAACCGATCGTCCGGCTTGCCGTTAGGGCGGTCGGCATGGAGCACCCCTAATGTTGGACGTTATCTACATCCTGACCGGCGCGGCGTGCCTGTATATCTGCGTCCTATACGCATTTGCCTGCGATCATCTTTAGGACACCGACAATGATACTGGATTATGGTCTTGGCGGCGTCGTTACCGTCTTCATCCTCGGTTATCTTGTGGTCGCGCTGATCATGCCGGAACGATTCTAGTGTCTCGGTTCGCAACTGTCGTCACCCCGCGTCGGGACACCAGGTCTTTGTTTTTAGTGGCCTGCTGGTCCCTGAAATGGGTAGGCATTTCAGGGGCAGGACACTAGCGGTTTATC
The DNA here is from genome assembly GCA_021805565.1 of Pseudomonadota bacterium. GTDB lineage: Bacteria > Pseudomonadota > Alphaproteobacteria > Acetobacterales > Acetobacteraceae > Rhodopila. Next base: position 38,481 of record JAJZFA010000032.1, on the reverse strand, counting down.
CAATCAAGGCTGGCGGACCCGACCCGGCACTGCATTCCGGCGAACCGGGTCCATCGGACAACGCTGTCAGAAACGGAAATCCCTTTCGATGACACTCAATGGCTGGCTACAGGTCGCGCTGTTCTGCGTCTTGCTTACGCTCCTCGTCAAACCGCTGGGGGGCTACATGACCCGCGTGTTCGCGGGCGAGCGTACTTTGCTGTCGCCCATTCTCAGGCCGCTCGAACGCGGCCTGTATCGCCTGTCCGGCGTGGACGACACGCGGGAACAGCACTGGGTCGTTTACGCCGTCGCGATGCTGGTGTTCAGCTTCGCCGGGTTTGTCGTGCTGTACGCGCTGCAACGGTTCCAGGCGGTTTTGCCGTTCAACCCGCAGCATCTGGACGCGGTGTCGCCCGATCTGGCGTTCAACACGTCGGTCAGTTTCGTGACGAACACGAACTGGCAATCTTACACGCCCGAAACAACGCTGAGTTACCTCGTCGAAATGGCCGGCCTGACGGTGCATAACTTCCTCAGCGCCGCGACCGGCATCGCGCTGGCCCTCGCGCTGATCCGTGGGTTTACCCGGCGGTCGGCGAAAACCGTGGGTAATTTCTGGGTCGATATGACCCGTTGCACGCTGTATGTGCTGCTGCCCGTTTGCATCGTCGTCGCGCTGGCGATGGTCTGGCAGGGCGTGCCGCAAAACCTGTCGGCCTATACCGATGTCGCAACGCTGGAAGGCGGCAAGCAACTCATCGCCCAGGGTCCGGTCGCATCGCAGGAAGCGATCAAAATGCTGGGGACCAACGGCGGCGGGTTCTTCAACGCCAATTCCGCCCATCCGTTCGAAAACCCGACGGCGCTGACCAACCTGATCCAGATGCTGCTGATCTTCTCGATCGGTGGCGCACTGACCAACGTCTTCGGCCGGATGGCCGGGGATCAGCGGCAGGGCTGGGCGATCTTTGCCGTCATGGGCCTGCTGTTCCTCGCCGGAACCGCGGTCGTTTACTGGTCGGAAGCGGCGGGCAATCCGCTGCTCGCGCATCTGCCGCTCGATCATCTGGCGGGCAATATGGAAGGTAAGGACGTCCGTTTCGGCATCGCCAATTCCGCGTTGTTCTCCACCATCACGACCGACGCGTCCTGCGGTGCCATCAATTCCATGCTGGATAGCCTGACTCCGCTGGCCGGCATGATCCCGATGATCAACATCATGCTGGGCGAAATTATCTTCGGCGGCGTCGGATCCGGGCTGTACGGCATGCTGCTGTTCGTCATCGTGGCCATGTTCGTGGCCGGGCTGATGGTCGGGCGCACTCCGGAATACCTCGGCAAAAAGCTGGAGGCGAAAGAGGTCAAGATGGCGATGCTGGCGATCCTGATCCTGCCGCTGTCCATCCTCGGGTTCACCGCCCTGGCCGTGGTCATCCAGCCGGGCGTCAGCGCGCTGTCCAACGCCGGCCCGCACGGGTTCTCCGAGGCGCTGTATGCTTACGTCTCGGCGACCGGCAACAATGGCAGCGCCTTCGCCGGCCTGTCGGCCAATACGCCGTTCTGGAACTCGACCCTGGGCATCGCGATGTTCATCGGCCGCTTCCTGATGATTGTCCCCATGCTTGCTATCGCCGGGTCGCTGGCTGCCAAAAAGATCGTCCCGACCTCGGCCGGCACTTTCCCGACCGACGGCGGCCTGTTCGTCGGCCTGGTCATCGGCGTCATCCTGATCACCGGCGGCCTGACCTTCCTTCCCGCCATCGCGCTCGGTCCCGTTACCGAACACCTGTCGATGCTCGCCGGCACAACCTTCTAAGGCATCCACCATGCAAACCCGTTCCCGCGACGCGAAATCCAGCCTGCTGGACCCGTCCATCCTGGTGCCGGCCATCGGTCAGGCGTTCCAGAAGCTCGACCCCAGGGCGATGATCCGCAACCCGGTGATGTTCGTGGTGGAGGTCGTCGCGGCCCTCACCACCGTCATCTTCCTGCGCGATCTGCTAACCGGCGGCGCCCATCTGGGCTTTACCTTCCAGATCATCCTCTGGCTGTGGATCACCGTGCTGTTCGCCAACTTCGCCGAAGCGGTGGCCGAGGGGCGTGGCAAGGCACAGGCCGCGTCGCTGCGCAGCGCCCGCACCGACACCATGGCGAACCGGGTTACCGCCAGCGGGGTGGAAACCGTCGCCGCGCCCGACCTTCGCCAGAACGACGTCGTTCTGGTCGCCGCCGGGGAGTTGATCCCCAGCGACGGCGAGGTGATCGAGGGCATCGCGTCCATCGACGAATCCGCCATCACGGGCGAATCCGCCCCGGTGATCCGCGAAAGCGGCGGCGACCGCTCCGCCGTGACCGGGGGCACCCGCGTCCTGTCCGACTGGATCAAGGTTCGTATCACCGCGGCGCAGGGATCGACCTTCCTGGACCGCATGATCGCGCTGGTGGAAGGCGCCGAACGGCAGAAAACCCCGAACGAGATCGCGCTGAACATCTTGCTGGCGGGGCTGACGATCATCTTCGTGTTCGCCGTCGCGTCGATCCCCAGCTTCGCGTCCTACGCCGGCGGGTCGGTTTCCGTCGTCATCCTGGTCGCGCTGTTCATCGCGCTGATCCCCACCACCATCGGCGCGCTGCTATCGGCCATCGGCATCGCCGGCATGGACCGGCTGGTGCGCTTCAACGTCCTGGCGATGTCGGGCCGGGCGGTGGAGGCTGCCGGCGACGTCGATACGCTGCTGCTGGACAAGACCGGCACCATCACCTTGGGCAACCGTCAGGCAACCGAATTCTTCCCCCTGGCCGGCGTAACCGCGCGGGAACTGGCCGACGCCGCGCAGTTGTCGTCGCTGCCGGACGAAACCCCCGAAGGCCGCTCCATCGTCGTTCTGGCCAAGGAAAAATACGACATCCGCGGCCGCGATATGGCGCCGATGGGCGCCCGTTTCGTGCCGTTCTCCGCCATGACCCGGCTGTCCGGCATCGATTACGAACGGTCTTCCATCCGTAAGGGCGCGGTGGACGCGGTGCTGAACTGGGTCGCCGCCCCGCGCGCCGACGGCGGCGGGACGATAACGGCGGTGCGATCCGACGCGGCGGTGAAGGAACTGACCGCCAAATCCGAGGAAGTCGCCAAGGCCGGCGGCACCCCGCTCGCGGTCGCCAAGGATGGCAAGCTGCTGGGCGTGATTTACCTGAAGGACATCGTCAAAGGCGGCATCCGCGAGCGGTTTGCCGAATTGCGCCGCATGGGCATCCGCACCGTGATGATCACCGGCGACAACCCGCTGACCGCTGCCGCCATCGCGGCCGAGGCCGGTGTGGACGACTTCCTGGCGCAGGCCACGCCGGAAGCGAAGCTGAAACTGATCCGCGACGAACAGGCGCAGGGCAAGCTGGTCGCCATGTGCGGCGACGGCACCAACGACGCCCCCGCCCTCGCCCAGGCCGATGTCGGTGTCGCCATGAACACCGGCACCATGGCAGCAAGGGAGGCCGGCAACATGGTCGATCTCGACAGCGACCCGACCAAGCTGATCGAGATCGTGGAGATCGGCAAACAGTTGCTGATGACCCGCGGCGCGCTGACCACGTTCTCGATCGCCAACGATGTCGCGAAATATTTCGCGATGATCCCCGCCATGTTCATCGCGTTCTATCCCCAACTCGGGGCGCTGAACGCGATGCATCTGGCAAGCCCGCAAAGTGCCATCCTGTCGGCGATTATCTTCAACGCGCTGATCATCGTCGCGCTGATCCCGCTGGCGCTGAAAGGCATCCCCTACCGCCCGATCGGCGCCGCCGCGCTGCTGCGCCGAAACTTGCTGATCTATGGACTGGGCGGGATCGTCGCCCCGTTCGTGGGCATCAAACTGATCGATCTGGCGGTGAACGCGATGGGGCTGGCATGATCGTCCCTTCGCGCACGGCACAAACGCCCGACGATTGTCTTTTCCGTTTAGGACACACCGACAATGCTTAATCAAATCCGCCCCGCCATCGTCATGATCGTCTGCATGACGATCCTGACGGGCCTTGTTTATCCCCTGGCGATCGCCGGCATCGCCCAGGCGATCTTTCCCTATCAGGCCAATGGCAGCCTGATTCACCGCGATGGCAAGATCGTCGGGTCCGCCCTGATCGGCCAGAATTTCGGCGGCGAGACCTATTTCCACCCGCGCCCGTCGGCCACCACCGATACCGATCCGAACGACGCCACGAAAACTATCGCCGCGCCCTACAACGCCGCCAACTCCGGCGGGTCCAACCTTGGACCGACCTCCAAGGCCCTGGTCGATCGCATTGGCGCCGATGCCGCCAAACTCGCCGCCGAAAACCCTGGCGTCCCGGTTCCCATGGATCTGGTGACAACATCCGCCAGCGGGCTGGACCCGGATATCTCCCCGGCCGCCGCGCTGTTTCAGGTGCCGCGCATTGCCAGGGCCCGCCACATGCCGGAAGAAGCGGTGGCCCAACTGGTGCGCGCGCACGTGACCGGCCGGCTGGCGGGGCTTATCGGCGAACCGCATGTGAATGTGCTAGAGTTGAATCTGGCACTGGACTCCGCTGGGCATTCCTGATTTGGGCCGGCGCGGAAACGGACAGGTGAATGGGCGAAACCACGCAAACGCACCGTCGGCCGTCGCCTGACGCCTTGCTGCGGGAGGCGGAGAAATCCGGCAGGGGCCGGCTGAAAATCTTCCTCGGCGCCGCGCCGGGCGTCGGCAAAACTTATGAAATGCTGTCCTCCGCGCAAACCCGGCGGCGGGAAAACACCGATGTTGTCATCGGCGTCGCCGAAACCCACGGACGGCGCGAAACCGAGGCGCTGATCGCCGGTCTGGAAACCATTGCGCGCCGGTCGATCGCCTACCGCGACCGGACCATGACCGAAATGGACCTGGACGCTATCCTGGCCCGCAAGCCGGCCCTGGTCCTGGTCGATGAACTGGCGCACACCAACGTTCCTGGCAGCCGCCATCCAAAGCGGTATATGGACGTGGAGGAACTGCTCGCCGCCGGGATCGATGTCTATACAACGCTGAACATCCAGCATGTCGAAAGCCTGAACGACGTGGTGGCGCGCATCACCCGCATCCGCGTGCGGGAAACCGTGCCGGATTCGGTGATCGAGCGCGCCGACGACATCGAATTGATCGACCTGACGCCGGACGACCTGATCCAGCGCCTGAAGGACGGCAAGGTATATGTGCCGGCCCAGGCCGAACGCGCGGTGCGCCATTATTTCGCCCCTGGCAATCTGACGGCGCTGCGGGAACTGGCGCTGCGCCGCACCGCTCAGCGTGTCGATAACCAGATGGTCGATTACATGCGCAGTCACGCCATCGAAGGCCCCTGGCCGGCCGGCGACCGCGTTTTGGTCTGCATCCAGGGCGGCCCGAAGGCCACCGCCACGGTGCGCCACGCCAAGCGCCTCGCGGACCGGCTGCGCGCACCCTGGACGGCCATTAACGTCGAAACCACCGGCACATCGCGCACCACGGCGGCGGACCAGGACAGCGTGGTGGCGGCGCTGCGGCTGGCGCAAAGGCTTGGCGGCGAACCGGTTTTGCTTCCCGGCCAGGACGTGGCCGGCACCGTTATCGAGTATGCGCGGGCCAACAACGTCACGCATCTGATCGTCGGCAAGTCGGGCCGGGCGGGCTGGCGGCAATTTCTGTCCGGGTCGATCACCCAGCGCCTGATCGCGCGGGCGGGCGGCATCGACATCCACGTGATCGAGGCCCCGGCCGAAAAGCCCGGCGATGCCGGTTCGGTTCGGGTTCCGGCGGCAAAGCCGCCGTTCGATGCAAAACCCTTTGCCATTGCCACATTGCTGGCCGGGGTCGCGACGCCTGTCGCGATGGCCCTGCACGCATGGCTGGGCATCACCAACGTCGCGCTGGTGTATCTGACGGCGATCCTGGTAGGCGCCGTGCTGTATGGCCTCGGCCCGTCGCTGCTGGCCTGTTTCGCCGCGATGCTGGCGTATAATTTTTTCTTTCTGCCGCCGATTTACACCTTCACGATCGCCGACCCGGAAAACGTCGTTGCACTGTTCTTCTTCCTGGTGGTCGCCATCATCGCCAGCAACCTGGCGGCCCGCGTGCGCGGTCAGGCCTTGTCGGCCCGGTTGCGTGCCCGCCAGACAGACGATTTATACCAGTTCAGTCGCAAACTGGCCGTGGCCGTCACCCTGGACGATCTGCTTTGGGCGACCGCACACCAGATTGCGTTGATGCTACGGGTCCGCGTTGTTCTGCTGCTGCCCGAGGAAGGAACCCTTGCGGTACGCGCGGGCTTCCCACCGGAAGACATGCTGGACGACGCCGACCTCGCCGCCGCCAAATGGTGCTGGGAAAAGAACCGCATCGCCGGCCGTGGGTCGGATACCCTGCCGGGCGGCAAATGGCTGTTCCAGCCGCTGCGCACCGGGCGCGGCCCGCTGGGCGTGGCCGGCATCATCCGCGACGAACCCGGCCCGTTGCTCACCCCGGATCAGCAGCGCCTGCTGGACGCGCTGGCGGATCAGGCGGCGCTGGCCATCGAGCGGGTCAATCTCGCCCGCGACCTGCACGCGGTGCGGCTTCAGGTGGAAACCGACCGTCTGCGCGCCGCTCTGCTGACCTCCATCTCCCACGATCTGCGTACCCCGCTGGCGTCGATCCTGGGGTCCGCCACCAGCCTTCAGTCGCAGGACGCCATTCTGGACACGGACACCAAGGAGTCGTTACTCGGCACGATCATCGAGGAAGCCGGCCGGTTGAATCGTTTCATCGGCAACCTGCTGGACATGACTCGCCTGGAATCCGGCGCGCTGAAACCGCGCGATGGGCTGAACGATCTGTCCGACGTGACCGGCGCGGCGCTGCGGCGCGCGTCGCACATCCTGGCCGAACACCGGATCGAGGTCGATCTGGCCCCCGACTTGCCGCTGCTGGCGCTGGACATGGTGCTGTTCGAACAAGTGCTGTTCAATCTGCTGGACAACGCCGCCAAGCATGCTCCGCCCGGTAGTACGATCGTGCTTCAGGGCCGCCAACAGGACGATACCGTCGTGTTGCGCGTCATCGATGAGGGCGAGGGGATTCCGGACGCCGATCTGGAGCGTATTTTCGAGAAATTCTACCGGTCGGGCGTTGCCGATCGGCGGCGGGCCGGGACCGGACTGGGCCTTGCGATCTGCCGCGGATTCGTCGAAGCAATGGGCGGAACGATTACCGCCCGCAACCGGCCGGACCGGCGGGGGGCGCTGTTCGCGATCGCGCTGCCGGTTCCGGTCAACACCCTGATCCCCGAACCGGAAACGATGCCATGACCGCCGGAACCGGCCCGCTGCGGGTTCTGGTGGTCGATGACGAACCGGCGATCCGCCGCTTCCTGCGCGCCGGCCTGTCCAGCCAGGGCTATATCGTCAGCGAACTGGCGGAAGGCCTGCCGGCGATCGACTGCGCCAGACGCAACGCGGCCGACCTGATCGTTTTGGACCTGGGCCTGCCCGATATCGACGGGACGGAGGTCATCGATCGCATCAGGGCCGCCGGGTCCGCGGTGCCGATCATCGTGCTGTCCAGCCGCGATGACGAAGCCGCGAAAGTGGATGCGCTGGACCGCGGCGCCGACGATTTCGTTACCAAGCCTTTCGGCATCGACGAGCTTCTGGCCCGCATCCGCGCGGCGCAGCGACACCGGTTGCAGCGGGAGGGCGAACTGCCGGTTTTCCGCAGCGGCGACCTGACGGTCGATCTGGTGCGGCGGGTCGTGACCGTGCGCGGCGCGGAGGTGAAATTCTCGCCGCGCGAATACGGCGTGCTGCGCCTGCTGGTGCAGCACGCCGGGAAAGTGCTGACGCATAAGATGATTTTGCGCGAAGTCTGGGGCACCGATACCGACGTGCAATACCTGCGTATTTACGTGCGGGCCGTTCGGCAGAAGATCGAGGCCGACCCCGAGCGGCCGGTCCATATTCTGACGGAGACGGGCGTCGGCTACCGGTTGCGGATGGCCGGCTAGGCTGCTGGGGGCGGCGGGACCTCCGGGAGGGGCCGGTGGGCGGCGGCGCACGCGCGATAGTTGGCGTCCAGGTCCGGCGCCATCAGCCGCAGCGCGGCCAGCCGCCGGGCCACATCCCGGACATAACGAATTTCTGCTACTGTCAGCGCTCGGCCGAGCAGAGGACGTTCCCTGTAAGAAAGGAATTTTTTGAGCACCTGGTAGCCGCCGATGGTGAAATTCCAGACCGAATCGGGAATGTTTTGCCAAAAGGCATCGTCGTTGAGGTAGATATCCCTGGTGCGGGGGCCGAGCAGCGCGGCCTGCGAGGCGGCGGCGGATTCGGATGGTTTGTACTCGCGTTCAGTCGCGCGGCCACGGCCGGGCATCACCGCACCGCCTTTGCCGGCATGGCCCCAGCCGGCCGTGACCGAGCGATCTGGCTCGGTCATCGGCCCGCCGCCGCGTTTGGCTGGGACGGCTATGGTGGCGAGCGCTGGGTGGCATGTGCCCTCCGTCACGCCGGGTACCAGCGTATCTGGATCGAGCAGGGCGGCGACCCGTGCGCCGAGTGCGGCGGATGCATGCAGCAGGGTGGCGGTGTCGGGCAGGGGGATTCGCGGCCAGTCCTGACGGATGCCGTCGGTATTTTCAGACAGCCAGGCGGGGGCGTAGCCGATGGCAAGCGCGTGGTGCCAGGGGAGGACGGCTATCGTTTTGTCCGTGTCCGGGTCGGGGAGCCAGAGGGCGGCGAGCCAGGCACGGGCGGCGAGGGAGAGGTTGGCTCGGCGGTCCTCATGAAAGAACGTAATAGCCGAGCAGTTGGGGCGCAACATATGATAGTCCATCAATGCCCGCGTCGGGAGAATGTGAGGACCCTCGTTTGGCCGCTCCCGGTACGCCCGACTCACAATTGCTGGATTATCATTGCCGATGAGCGCCTCAAGCTCTGGTCGGGCGCGGTTCCAAATTGGGCGCGTACGGACGAAGTAACACCATCCGTTCTCGAACGGACGCCGGGAATAGCGCCGTATTTTGTTGTCCTCAAAGACTTCGTCACGCAGGATCGCCTCCCGAGATTTTTCCGCATTAAATTCAGCCATGTTTTCCACCGGACCGCAGCTCTCCTCTTGCAAGACCGACAGTGGCACAGTCGGGTCGAAGTAACGCCGCATTCGTTTTGCGAGCACATCTCTATCGCTGTCGATCAATGTGTCCCGCCGCATCTCCTGGAGTCCGGGAATTGCATTTCGGGCAGCTAACTGAAGCAGGCGCGGCCAGGTTGTGTATTGTACGGAAACAGCCACTGGTCTCACGGAAAATCGGTTGGCAATTGCTGGCGTCGCATTCGCATATTGGCTGTCAAAATCGGCGACTTTCAGGCTGACCAGCAGTGCGTGGCGCTTTTCCGCGCCCCATAAGTCGCGATAAAAAATCTGTTGTTTCACGCCATCCCGCCGTTTAACCGCCAACGCGATGGCGGTGCCAACCTGTATGCCCTCACGGTTCGCTTCAGTGCTGAACATTGAGGGATCCGGACTGCCGTCAGGAGCTACTTTGCCAGTTTCAAATTTGGATCCATTCAGGTTGTCTATCCAAATTCGCTCGAATTCGCCAAGAAGCCTCTTTCGCATGACCACATAGGACGGAAACGACAGCCAAGAATGATTGCTAATGAAACAGACCACGCCATGCCCGGTTCCCTCCGCGATCCGTCGTTCCGCGATGCGGAAGAACCGCACATAGAGATCGTCCAGATTGAACTTCCGGATACCCCATTCTTTTTGCAAGCCCTCCTTGTAGGGCTCGACCAGTCCCGCTTCCTCGGCCGGAGACGTTCCGGCGAAGGCGTTGTACGGCGGGTTGCCCAGCACCACCAGGATCGGCCGCTCGCGCTTCACCCTCGCAGCCCCGTCGCGCTCATCGGCCAGCGGCGGAAAAGTCAAGCGCAAGCCGCGCTGTGTCGCGCCGGGAGCCTCGGCTTCCGTGGGCGCCGCCCAGCCGGTCAGCGCGTTGGTCAGGTACACTGCCGCCCGCTCATCGTTGCGCAGCGGCAGGCCCGCCGCGCGCAGCACGTGACCCACTTGCCAGTGCGCGATCACGTACGGCGCGGGCATGATCTCGAAACCCGCCACCCGCGTCATCGCCGCCTGCTTCAGGTCCTCGGCCACCAGTGCGTCCTCGCCCTTTTCGCGCAGGGTGCGGGCGATGCGGTCCAGCACCTCCACCAGATAAGCGCCGGTGCCGCAGCAGGGATCGAGTACCCACACCGACGGATCGGCCAGCCCGTCCGCCACGCCAAGTTCGGTTCGCAGCACGCGATCGACCCGTTCCACCATATAGCGAACGATTTCGCGCGGCGTGTACCAGACGCCCATCTGTTTGCGCAGCTCCGGATCGAACGCCGCCAGGAACGGTTCGTAAAAGTAACGTACGGCATCTGCCTCGACGAAGCGGGCGAAGAACGCATCCCGGTCCACCCGGTTGAGTGCCGCCGATGCCCATGACAACGGTTCTTCCAATCCCAGCGGCTTGAGCGATTGCGGCGTGGCGATGCGCTGGAACAGCGTATCGACGAAGGGCACATGCAGGCTCCAGCCCGCCGCGCGCCAGTCGAACACGCCGCCCTCTCGCGCCACTTCCACCCAGGCGCTGAACAGGCCGTAGAACAGTGTCTGTATCAGGGTGCTGCGGAACAGATGCTCCCCCTTGGGGCCGTCGAATTGCAGACCGAGGGCTTCCTGCAAGGCGGTGCGGAGTTCGGCGAAGGCGGGCAGGCTGGCTTGTTCCTCGACCCGTGCCAGGGCGTCGCGGGCGTAGGACGCGAGGAAGAAGGCCACATCCTCGGGCCGCGCCAGCGGTGCCTGGTGCAGCAGGGTTCGTTCCAGGAATTCGGTAAAGCGGGACGCCAGTCCGGCAGGCCGGCGTGCGTTGCGGGCAAGCGCGAAGAATGTTTCCGCGTCAGGGCAGCCGAAACTGAAACGCTCCCGCTCTTCCGGCCGGCCCGCCGCGTCGCGGCCGAGCAGCACGAAGTCGCGGTAGTTGGTGACCAGGACGAGGCCATAGGCGGCCAGATAGCGAGACACCTGTTCGCTGTTGCGTTTGACGGACAGATCGGCGGGGATGTCGTCCACTTCGATCGCGCCACGATCGGGTGGGCGACCATCCGGCCATACGTCCGGGGCATGGGGGCCGGTGGAGGTGAACAGGCCCATGTCGGGGAAGCCGGCGCCCCGGTTGCGCAGGTTCGGCACGCAGAACACGCGGGGCCGCAGCGTCTCGCCCACCGCGTTCAAGGCGCCTGCCAAAGCACCGTAATAGCTGATTTCGCCCGTGCCGGCGCGGGTAGCGCGGATGCGCGCTATTTCATCGAGATAGGCAGGCAGAACGTTCCGCGTCATTATTTTGTTACCCTGGGTTCCGTCATCCCGGTAAGGCCGGTGTTTCGCACCTCACCGCGACACGCTATGATGCATGCATGCCGCGAGTCGCACATACTCAGCCAGACCTGTTCGCACCGCCGCCGGAGCCACCCAGCGCCGAACCGCCGCCCGTCGATCCGATCGCCGGGTTGCAGGCGATGCTGGACCATTTGCGGTCGCAATCGGTGGCGCCGTGGCCAACGATTACCGTGGCGATGGAAGAGGAGTTGCGCGTTCTGCGGTTTCGCGAAGAAGCAGGACCGGCCGCCGAAGCGCTTGCCGTCGCGGTACACGGCGAGTTCGAACGCTTGCTGTTGCGAACGGATTAGCCCTCCGCCGGCGCTACCGCGCCTGTTGCGACAGCCAGCGGAACACCACGGAAAAATCCTTGCCGCCGTCGCCGGCATCCACGACCTGTTGGTAAAACGTTAGCGCCTGTGCCGCCAACGGCGTGGGCGAGCCGACCGCGTCCGCCGCCGCTTGCGACAGTTTCACGTCCTTCACCATCAGCGCGGCGGCGAAGCCGGGTGCGTAGTCGCGGTTGGACGGCGCGGCGGGCACCGGACCCGGTGCGGGACAGTAATTCGACAGCGCCCAGGAATTCGCGGTGGCGGTCGAACAGATTTCGTGCAGCTTGCCCCAGTCGAGGTCCAGCTTTTGCGCCAGCAGGAAGCCCTCGGCCACGCCGACCATGTTGATCGCCAGCATCATGTTGTTGCAGATCTTCACCGCCTGTCCCGCGCCTGGGCCGCCGGCGTGGAAGATGTTCTTACCCATCGCTTCCAGCACCGCTTTGCCGCGCGCGAACGCTTCGCCGGTGCCGCCGACCATGAACGTCAGCGTGCCGTTCTGTGCGCCCGCGGTGCCGCCGGACACCGGTGCGTCCAACATCGCCAGGCCGGCGGTTTCCGCTGTGGCGGTGACGGTGCGGGCGCTGTCCACGTCGATGGTGGAACAATCGATCAGCAGCGGCCCCGATCCCTTGGCGACATCGATAAGGCCGCCCTGGTTGAGGTAAACGTCGCGCACATGCTGTCCGGCCGGCAGCATGGTGATAATCACCGACGCCCCGGCGACCGCTTCGCTCGCGCTTTTGGCGACATGTCCGCCCGCTTTGGACAGTGCGTCCAGCGCGGCCGCACTTAGATCGAAGCCGGTGACGGTGTGGCCGGCTTTCACGAGATTGGCCGCCATTGGGCCGCCCATGTTGCCAAGCCCGATAAACCCGATGGTCGCCATTGTCACAATACCTCGAAAATTTCGTAAACCGGGCCTTCGGGCGGGCGGCTGCCCGTGCCGATGCCGAACACTTTGTTCAGCCAGGCGTAGCGCGGCGCCGCCGTTTCGAACGTGACGACGGTGCGGAAGTAGTAGTGCGCCGGATCGACGAAGGTGCCGCTGTTTACCTTGTCCATCACGTCGGCTGGGCCATGGCGCAGACCCTTGTAGGTCAGGCCGATGGCCGATCCGTCGTCGGTTTGCAGCACGATCCGCACATCCAGCGCCGTGACCCCGTCCGGCCGGCCGATAATCCAGTCGGCGCCGCCCGGTAGCACGATACCGCGCAGTTTCGGTCCCTCGAACGTCCCGCCGGCGACCAGGCCGACGCGGCGGTTGCCCGACGGCGTCTCGCCGATGGGCTGCATGCCGTTCACCGCGAGTTTCAGGGTCAGCAGGTGCTGGGTGCGAATTTCGGCCATGCGGTTTCCTCCGTTTGGCAGCGGATCAAACCCGATCCGGCGTGCGGAGACAAGGGATGCGGGTCATACAAAAACCCCCGCGCCATGACGCGCGGGGGTTTTGTTCGTACGGTTCGGAAGGCGTCAGGCCTGCATTGCCGCCTTTACCGCCTCGGCTGTGATCGGCAACGACCGGACGCGGGCGCCGACCGCGTTGAAGATCGCGTTACCGATCGCCGGGGCGACCACGGTGACCGCTGGTTCGCCGCACCCGGTCGCCATTTCGCCGTTGGCGATGATCGCCACGTCGAATTCGGGGGCCTGGCTCATGCGCATCGGCGTGTAGGTATCGAAGTTGGTCTGTTCGATGCCGCCATCCTGCATCGTGGCCTGTTCGAACAGGGCCAGCGACATGCCCCAGGATGCGGCACCCATGACCTGCGCCTTGACGCCGTCGGGATTGACGGCGGTCCCGACATCGGTGGCGACGGTCAGTTTCTTGACCTTGACGGTGCCATCGGCGGCGACCGCGACATGGGCCACGCAGGCGGTCCAGGTCGAGGTTTTGCGTTCCTGCGAACTGACGCAGGCGACACCGAGCGCTTCGCCCTTGGGTAGTTTCAGCGTGCCGTAGCCGGACAGGCCCATGGCCGCCAGCAGCACGTTACGCAACCGCTGCGCCCCGGCGTTGTCGCCGGAACCGTCCAGCATGGCCAGACGCAGGTCCGCCGGGTCCTTGCCCTGGGCATGCGCGATCTCATCGATCATGCTTTCCACGGCCCAGAACGTCCAACCCGGTGCGACCGACCGCAACTGCCCTGACGGCGTGGCCGATTGTGCCACTTCGTTCAGGATGGTGCGGATGGTGTGGTTCGGCACGGAATAATAGAAGTCCGCGCCATGCACCGCGAAGCCGTCGAGCGCGCCTTTTTTGTCCACCGACGGTGTCAGGAAGCCGGGAATACCCCAGCGCTTGGTCGGCCACGCGCTGACCAGATCGTGGTCCATGGCGACGATGGCGCCTTTGTCGTCCAATCCGGCGCGCATCTTCTGGAAGGTCAGCGGGCGGGTGAAATCCATCGTCATGTCGTTTTGACGGGAGTAGATCACCTTGACCGGCTTACCGACCGCCTTGGCGGCGAGCGCCGCCGGGACCATCATATCGGAGTCGAGCCTGCGGCCGAAGCCGCCGCCGATCCAGGCCTGATGGATCACGACGTTCTTGGGATCGATTCCCGCCGCGCCGGCCGCGATGGCGGTCGAGCGGGTCATGAACTGATTGCCGCTGTATAGGTGCAGGATGCCGTCCTTATATTCGGCCGTCGCGTTCATCGGTTCCAGCGGGCAGTGGATATTGATGCTGGTGGTGTATTCCGCCTCGATGACCTTGGCGGCCGTTTTCAGTGCCGCGGCGGTATCGCCTTCCTTGACGTAGTATTCGCCGCCATCCGGTTTCGCCTGCAGCCGTTTGGATTCGGCCAGGATGGATTCGCTGGACACCGTTGCGTTGGGGCCTTTGTCCCAGGTGACCTTCAATACTTCCGCCGCCTTGATCGCCTGGGGGTAGGATTTCGCCACGACAACGACCCAGCCGGTCGTGGTGCCGGTCTTGTCGTCCAGCACCACCGACTGAATATAGCCCGGTACCTTTTTGGCGACACTGTCATCGACATTGACGACCTTGGCGCCGTAGCGCACCGGCGGCGTGACCATGCGGCCATAGAGCATGCCCGGCAGCATCGTATCGATACCGTATTTCGCGGTCCCGTTGACTTTCAGGGGAATATCGATCTGCGGCAGTTCGTGTCCGATCATGGCATATTCGTCCGGACGCTTCAGGACGATCGCCTTCAGCTCATCGGCGGTGTACGCCTTGGTGACCTTGCCTGCCTTGACGATATCGCCATAGCCGATCGATTTGCCGGTTTTCGTGTGCGTCACGCGGGATGCGGCACCGGCGCATTCGCCGGCCGGGACGCCCATCATGGCCGAACCGGCATTGACCAGCGCCATTCGCCCGGCCGCGCCTGCTCGGCTCATGGCATCGAAGTTCATCATCGTGCTCCAGCTTCCGCCGGTGATGATGGCGCCCAATACCGGATCCGCGAATTTCGGATCGTTGCCGATCAGATTGACGCGCATATTGGACCAGGAGGAGCCGAGTTCCTCGGCCACGATCTGCGCCATGGTGCTGGCGACGTGCTGGCCCATGTCGGCCTTGCCGACATTGACGGTCACGACGCCGTCCGTGCCGACCTGATACCAGATGGTTGGGTCGTACGCCGAAGCGGCCGCGGCGGACGCCGCCCGAGCGCCGGAAATGCCGCCGAATCCGCAAACCAGCCCGGCCGCGCCGATTCCGACGAACAGCGAACGGCGCGACAGATCGGTCCCGTCCGTGCCGGCGATCTTCTGATACTTGCTCATGCTTTCCTCCCTGCGCCATGCGCTTCGTTCGATGCGCGCACATCGGTCGCGGCGCGTTCGATGGCGCGCACGATGCGGGGGTAGGTCATGCAGCGGCAGAGATTGCCGTCCATGTGGGCGACGATTTCTTCCCGCGACGGGTTGGCGTTGACGGAGAGCAGCGAGGCTGCCTGCATGATCTGGCCCGACTGGCAGTATCCGCACTGCGGCACCTGTTCGGCGACCCAGGCACGTTGCAGCGGATGGTCGCTGTTGGCGCTGAGGCCCTCGATCGTGGTGATCTTTTTGCCGCCGACATCGCCGATCTGGGTCTGGCAGGACCGTACCGCGACGCCATCGACGTGAACCGTGCAGGCGCCGCACAAACCGGCGCCGCAACCGAACTTCGTCCCGGTCATTTGCAATTGCTCGCGAATGACCCAAAGCAGGGGCGTGTCGTTCGTCGCTTCGACCGTATGCGCGTGCCCATTGATCGTGAGTGTGGCCATGCTTCCTCCCAAAATGGCGGCATCGTTGTAAAACGGACAGGCACGCAAGCCGCCTGAGCATCTGTCCGGAAAGGCCCGTCTATAGTCCGAGGCGCGTGGCCGGACATCTGAATTGCCGGCTGGTCTGCCTGTGACAGCGATCCCACCCACCCGTGTAGATGGCCATACCGGACCAGATACACATGATTTCGCTTGTGGATGGTTGCTGCTTGGCGAAAACAAGTCAAACGAAAATTTCGGCGGGGTACTTTTCCGCGGCGCAGCGCAATCGGGCGTGCTGTCCGGCGGTTAAGCCGCGATTCGCCGGAAGGCGTTCAAACTTCCCGCATGGATCAATTCGCTTGGAAGTTGATGGCCCACGATCGCTTCGGCCAGACGCCCTGCCTCGATCAGCGCGTCGAGATCGACACCGGTCGCGATGCCCATTTCTTCGCACAGCAGAACCAGTTCCTCGGTGCAGATATTGCCTGCCGCCTTCGGCTGGCCGGCGAACGGACAGCCGCCCAGGCCACCGGCCGTCGAATCGAACTGAGTGACGCCCAGTTTCAGTGCGGCATGCGCGTTCGCGACGGCAAGGCCGCGCGTATCGTGCAGATGCAGCGCGATGGCGATGTCCGGCCAATGGGACCGCACTTCGGCGATCGTGCGCTCGATCCGGGCCGGTGTCGCCCAGCCCATGGTGTCGGCCAACGAGAACAGGCCGATCGCGGCTCCGGTTTCGGCGGCGATGGCCATGCCGTCGCGCAGGGTGCCGACCACCTGGGCCGGCGATATGTCGCCCTGATAGTTGCAGCCGAACGCCGCCATCACGCCGATCCGGGTGACCGCAACCCCCTTTGATTGCTGTAGCACACTGTGCTTTTTCATCGCCTCGATATTCTCGGACGGGCTGCGATTCAGGTTCTTGCGGGTAAATCCCTCGGACGCCGTCAGCGAGATCGACCCGCCGATCGTCAGTTTGTCCTTGAACGCCAAGGCGCGGTCCAGGCCGTTGCCGTTGAAAAAAAGCCCGGTGTACTGCACGCCCGCTTTGGCGGTGAAACCTCCGGCCACCGCTTCGGCGTCGGCCCATCCGGGGACCAGGCGTGTGTTAACGAACGAACATATCTGGATGTGCTGAAGGCCGGTTTCCGCGAGTGCCTCGATCAGCCGGATCTTGTCCGCCGACGCGATCGGCCCAGGCTCGATCTGAAACCCCTCGCGCGGGCCTTCCTCATGGATTTCGACGTGGCTGGGCAGGTCGGTCATGGCCGCGCTTCCTTGTGACTTGGGGCTTGCGTTATCTTGGATGGCGGGCGATCGGCTTGCAAGCGAGGCAACCGCGGGCCGTTCCCGGCCAATGGGGGATCGCGCCAGACAAACCGCTGGAAACCCCGGCCGAACCGCTTGCGCAGCGCGGGGGTTGCGACCAAATTTGCCACATGGCCAGTTTTCATATTCAGACCGATGCCCTTCAGACCGATCAGCCGCCGCCGGAAGGCTTCCTGACCGGGCAGTTGCTGATCGCGATGCCGTCGATGGCCGATCCGCGGTTTCAGCAAAGCGTGATTTACCTGTGCGCGCACACGCCGGAAGGGGCGATGGGGCTGGTGTTGAACCGTCCGATCGTTAAACCGACCTTCGACGAGCTGCTGAAGCAACTCGACGTGGTGCCGCTGCCGCCTGTCCGGCAGATCGAATTACGGGCCGGCGGCCCGGTGGAGAACGCCCGCGGGTTCGTGCTGCATACCAGCGACTGGACCGGGGAAGGCAGCCTGAAGGTCGATGCCACGATGGCGCTGACCGCAAGCCTGGACGTGCTGAAAGTTATTGCCGGGGGCGGCGGCCCGCGCGCCTGCGTGCTCGCCCTTGGCTATGCCGGCTGGGGACCGGGTCAGCTCGATGAAGAGATTCAGCAGAATGTCTGGCTGTCGGTTCCGGCCGACGAAACCCTGTTGTTCGATACCGGACACGACACCAAATGGCGGCGGGCGTTCGCAAAGCTGCGGGTCGATCCGGTGCTGTTGTCCGATACGGCCGGACATGCGTAAGGGCGGCATCGGCCATGATTGCGTCGGCACGCCGATAGAGCTGCCCGATCAGGCCTAAGCGCCGCGTATTAACGTTTTAGAAGGGTTTGGCCGCTATGACTCCGGTGCATCCGATGGAAGGATCCCGTCATGGCCGCGGCTTTACCCGATATTACCGCGATACTGCGCGACGTTTTGCACGACAGCGCGCTTGAAATCGCCCCCGCCACGCGGTTCGACGACGTAACCGGCTGGGATTCGATGGACCTGGTCAGCGTCGTTGTCGAGGTGGAATGCCGGTTCGATTTGCAATTCGAACTCGCCGAGATCGACCGGCTGGCCACGGTGGCGGATTTGATGCGCATGATCGTGAGCAAACAGGCGCGCGCCGCGGCCTGACAGCGGTGTCGTTCAGCGGCTTTCCGTTCCTGCTGGGCTTTCTACCGCTGTTTCTGGGCGGGTTCGCGCTGGCGGGGCGACGCGGGGAGGCCTGGGCCAAGGGGTGGCTGATCGCGGTCTCGCTGCTGTTTTACGCGGCCGGCGCACCCGCATTCCTGCCATTGCTGGTGCTGTCGGGTGCCGGTAATTTTTTGCTGCTGCACGCGATGCACGGATCGGGAAGGCCAGGCCGCTGGGCGGCGTGCGGGACCGTTGTCAATCTGTCGATCCTGGGCTGGTTCAAATATCTGGACCCGCAACCGGCCCTGGGGCTGAGCTTCTTCACCTTCACCCAGATCGGCTGCCTGCTGTATCACGGCGATGGCGAAACGCCGCCGCCGCGGGCGCGCGATTATGCTTTGTTCGCGGCCTTTTTCCCTGCCTTGCTGGCCGGCCCGATCCTGCATCCCCGCGACATGCTGCCCGCGTTCGCCCGTTCGGGCGGCTGGCGGCCGACCGCGGACAATCTGGCGGCGGGCGGCGCGTTCTTTCTGGCCGGACTGCTGAAGAAGACGCTGTTCGCCGACCCGCTGGCCCCGGTGGTGGCGGCGGGTTTTGCCGAACCGGCGGGCCTGACCTTGTTTCCGGCGTGGCAGGCGGCGATGTCGTATTCGCTGCAACTGTATTTCGATTTTTCCGGCTACACCGACATGGCGATCGGGCTGGCCCTGATGGCTGGCGTGACCTTCCCCGCCAATTTCGACCGTCCGTACAGAGCGACATCGGTTATTGGCTACTGGCAGCGCTGGCACATGTCGCTGACGCGGTTTTTGATGACCCATGTTCACGGGCCGATAACCCTGGCCATCCTGCGGTGGCGCAGGCGCCATGGTCTGGCGGTGGATGCGGCGGCACAAACCACCGCGCTGGGCTTCGCGACGATGATCGGCGCGCCGGCCGCGATCGCCATGGTTCTGGTCGCCCTGTGGCATGGCGCCAGCCTGCCATTCCTGGTGTTCGGCCTGCTGCATACCGGGTTTTTGCTGGTCAACCACGGATGGCGGGCGCACCGGCTGCCCGCGTTGCCGGTCGCCGCGAGCGCGGTCCTGACTTATTTATGCGTGTTGGTGGGCGCGGTGGTGTTCCGCTCCGCCACGGTGCCCGATGCGGCGGCGATGCTGGCGGGCATGGCCGGATGGCACGGCATCGGTGCGCTGGACCCGGATATCCATGCGGTCGCCGATGCGGCCGGTTTGGCGGGGCTGTACGCCGTCGTCTGGTTCGCTCCGTCCACCCGGCAATGGGTCGAGGGCGGCCGGTTCGCGTGGCGCCCGTCTGCATCGTGGGCGGCGGTGTTGGGATGTGCCGCAACGCTGGGGCTGCTGGCGGCCGGCGGCACCGGCGAATTCCTGTATTTCCGGTTTTGATGCGGTATTTGCGCCTTTGGGGGTTGTCCGGCGTTGCGAGTTTCGCCCTGATCTGGGCCTGGACCGCTTACATGCCCATGGCGTTCATGGATGCCGAATATCCGTCCTGGCGGGCCAAGCAGATATTGCTGGACCGGTGCGACCTGGGTCCGGCGATCGTGCTGGGGGATTCGCGTGCCGCAGCGGGAATCGTTCCTGCCCTGATGGGCGTTCATGTCACCAACCTCGCGGTCGGCGGCGGCGAACCGATCGAGGCTGTCGCCGCGCTGACGCGGGTTCTGGCCTGCCCGATCCGCCCGCGGCTGGCGATCGTGTCGTTCGATCCGGATCATTTCACCGAGCCGGACCTTTTCTGGGAACGCAGCGTCCGTTTCGGGGCGATGACGGCCGGCGATATCGCCGCGCTGCGGGCCGTGTCGCTCCAGACCGGCGATCTATCGGTTTATGGCCGGCAACACAGCGGGCTGCCGCTTATCGTGCGCGACTGGCTGTACGAAAAGCGATTTCCGCCGCTGTATTTTTCCAGCCTGCTGCACGGCGGCGGATTTTTGCGCTGGGCGGCGAACCGGCGCGGGCTGGATGCGGCGCTGGCCAGCCGCGGGCAGTATTATTTCGGCTCGGCGTCAGGATCGCATGCGGTCGCGGTCGATGGCCATATGGAGACGTTCCAGCCGCTGCCGGTGCTGGATCGTTACTTTTCGGAGCTTCTGGCACTGCTCGATAAGAATGAAATCGAAACCGTATTCGTCGCCATGCCGACCAACGATGCGACGTGGGAGCAGATCCGTCCCGCCGTGCGCGGCCAGTTTGCCGCGTATCTGGCGGGGTATGAACGCCGCTATCCGCACTTCCGGGTCGCCTCGGAGATTACGCCGCACTGGCCGGATCGTTATTTCGGGGACCGGTTCTGCCACCTGAACCCCGAGGGCGCGGAACGTTTCAGTGCCGGTCTGGCTCAGCGGCTGCACGACGCGCCGCCGAGGACGCAGAACGAGGCACAGAAGGCATGGTTGAGCGATACCGGCGCGGACGCTTCCGCCAGGGTTGTTCCCATTTCGAAGCGGGGATCGTAGGCCAGCAGGGTGCAGGCCAGCACAACGGCCGACGCCGCGTCTTTGCGCCTGACCACCATCCGGGACGCCGAACACATGACGTCGTCCGGCGATTTATGCAGAATCTCCCAGCATGCGGTGGTGATTTCAGGTACATCTCGTTGCGGTTCCATCTCGGGGAACAATACCAGCCGCACCGGGTCTTGCGCATCCACCGGGATGTCATGGCGGGCGAACAATGCGGCGAAGCCGTCACGCAACGATTGTTCGGATTCGCCGGTGTAGCGGCGTCCGGCGACATCGAGCCTGAAACCGTTCCGAGCCAGCCAGATCAGCCCGTCCAGGGCTGGGGCCCAGCTTCGGCGGCCGCGTTCCTGCTCATGGATCGCCGGGTCATGGTGGTCGAGCGATACGCGAATCGTCAGCCGCGCGCCGTACCGGTCCCGCAGCGCCAGCATGGGCACGCGCAGCTTGCGCAGCGGCAGCATCGCGTTGGTCAGCACCAGCGCATCGAACCCGCGCGCTAACACCGCATCCAGCATCGCGACGATGGCCGGGTTCATGAACGGCTCGCCGCCGGTGAACCCGATCAGTTTGGTCGGCAGGCGGTTCGCGGCGATTTCGTCCAGATACGTCGTGACATCGGCCAGGGTGAGATAGGCCAGCCTGTCGTTACGCGGGGACGATTCGATATAACAGTTCCGGCAGGTCAGGTTGCAGAGCGTGCCGGTATTGAACCACAGGGTTTCGAGGGCGCGCAGGGCGACCGCGGCGCGTGCCTCGCCCTTCGCGGTGACGAACGGGTCGCGGAATTTCGTTGCGCTTAGAAGTCCAGACATCTGATCCAAAGTTCATCTCCCGCCCGGCAAACCCGTTTGTCGGCCAGTATCGCGAAACGGGCAAGGCAGTTTCCATGCACGATCCGGACAACCGCGTTAAATCCGTCCGGCACCGATCGCTTCAGGTCGCGGTGGCGGACGTTCCTGGAAATTGTCCTGACCGGGCAGCTTTATCGGCCTGCTGACGCACCGATAGCCGATGCTGCCCTTACACCAGCCACGTCGCCTCGTTCTCGCCCCACGTCTGTCCGTCGCGCAGCCGGCCATCGAGTTGCCGGAACTGTTCGACCAGGAAGTCGATGACCACGCGGGTCCGTTGGGCCAGGTGGCGGCGCGAGGGATAGACGACAAAAACCTGCCGGCGAGGGACGGTGTACGCCGGCAGCAGCCGGTACAACCGCCCAGCCCGGATTTCGGTCAGCGTGACTGGATCGCCCAGCAACGCAATTCCATAACCCGACAGCGCCGCCTGCCGCACGACGAGGCTGTTATTGGACTGGAACGCGCCGCCGATCTCGACGGCCACGGCGCCATCCGGACCGGTAAAGGCCCAGTTGCCGCTGCCCGGCCCGGTGTCGTGAATAATGCAGGTATGCTTTTGCAAATCGGACGGATGTTCCGGCGCGCCGTACCGCTCCAGATACGACGGTGCCGCCACGGGCGCGGCGCCAATCGTCGTCAGCGCCCGCGACACCAGCGACGTATCGGCCGGTTGCTCGAGTCGCAGCGCCACGTCCAACCGTTCTGTCACCAGATCGTCGGGATACTCGCTGACCACGAATTCAACCGCCAAACCGGCGTGGCGGGACAAAAGCGCGGCGAACTCCGGCACCAGCAACACCGCGGCGCCGATCGGCAGTCCGATCCGCACCAGACCGGTCGGCGCCCCGCCGTTCTTGCCGAACGTATCCTCCAGATCTCCGGCTTCTTCCAACAGGTGACGCGCGCGGTTGACCAGATCCTGGCCGTCGTCGGTCAGGCTGAGCTTGCGGGTCGTCCGATGGAACAGCCGGACGCCAAAATGCTCCTCCAGCTGCGCGACCTGACGGGTTACCGCCGACTGGCTTGCACTGGACTCCCGCGCCACAGCGGAAAACGAACCCGTCTCGGCGATCCGGACGAAGGTCTGCAGGCCGGCGATCAAATCCATCGTGTCGCAACCATCCGCGCATGTCTCCTGGAATTCGTGATCCGATAGATAGATCGCCGGTCGCCAGGACGGTACCGCGAAATGCGCGCGTGCCGCACATGTCACTTAGGCGTGCGACTCATGACCCGATCAGGGCACGATGCCTATATCATGGACGGTCGCAGGCCGCACCAACCATGCCGCCGGCGACCGATCCAACGGAGGATACCGGTGAAAAAGCTTATTCTGGCGTTGATTTCGGTTCTGAGCCTTGGGGCGGGCAGCGCGTTCGCCCAGTCGTATTCACATGCCGCGCCGCCGCATACGCGCCACCATGCGGCGCACACCGGCGGATAGGAATTGCCCGACAATAATCGCTGCAAGCGGCAGCGTCGGGCAATCCCTATGCTCATGTTTTGTTCGGCGAATTTGCTGGCGTGCCGACGCACTTATTTGCCAGCGTTGCCTTAGCGAGCACGGATGGCGGGCGGTGCCGGCTTGAGCCGGAAGGCGGTTCCCGCCACACTCCCGCGATGGTGCCCGATTATATCGACCCGCGAACCGGCGCGACATTTCCGCTCGATACGCCGCGCTGGTGCGGGCCGGATAACGCGCCGCTTCTGCTAACGCCGATGGCGGGCCTGACGCGCGACGGTATCGACCTTTCCACGCGCAGCCTGTGGCGCTACCGAACGGCATTTCCGTTTCCCGTGGCCGATCCGATTACCCTGGGCGAGGGGTGCACGCCGCTGATTCCCGGCACCGTGGCGGGGGTTCGGGTGCTGCTGAAATGTGACTGGCTGAACCCGACCGGCAGCTTCAAGGATCGCGGCGCCAGCGTGATGCTGTCGCTGCTCCGCGCCCAGGGTATCGGCCATGTATTGGAAGACAGTTCCGGCAATGGCGGGGCGGCGATCGCCGCATATGCCGCGGCGGGCGGGCTGGCGGCGACGATTCTGACTCCCGCTTCGACCAGCCCGGCCAAAACCGTGCAGATGCGCGCCCACGGTTCGGCGGTGGACCTGATTGCCGGCACACGGCAGACCACCGCCGATGCGGCCGCGGCGCGTTCGGCGTCGGTATTCTATGCCAGCCACAACTGGCATCCATTCTTCCTGCACGGCACCAAGACCCTGGCTTACGAATTGTGGGAGGATCTGGGTTTCCGCCCGCCGGACAATATTATCGTGCCATGCGGGGCCGGATCGAATGTGCTGGGCTGCGAGATCGGCTTTTCCGAACTGCTGCGGGCGGGTCAGATCGAAACCCTGCCGCGCATTTTCGCCGCGCAGCCGGCCAACTGTGCGCCGGTGGCCGCCGCCTTCATGGCCGGGTCCGGCGAAGCGGTGCCAACGCCGATCCTGCCCACCATGGCGGAGGGCACCGCGATCGCCAGGCCCATCCGGCTGAAGGAGGTTCTGGGCGCCCTGCGGGAAACGCGCGGCGGCGCGGTGACGCTGACCGAGGACGAAATCGGCGGCGCCACGCTCGATCTTGCCAGGACCGGCATTTACGTCGAACCCACCAGCGCACAGGTCGCCGCCGCTTTCGGAAAACTGCTGGCAACCGGCACCGTGACGCCGGAACAAACGACCGTGCTGGTGCTGACCGGAGCCGGCTTGAAGGCCACATCGCGCATCGCCGCGCTGATGGGGATCGTGTTATAGGCGGGACGTCTTTTATATTCTGAACGGATGTCGTCCCGATGCAGCTTGCCGACCTGCCGACCCCGAGCCTGATTCTCGATCGCGGTATTTTGGCGCGCAACATCCGGACGATGGCCGCCGCTCTGACGCGGCTGAATGTGCCGCTGCGCCCGCATATGAAAACCGCGAAATCGATCGAGGTGGCCCGCATGGCACTGGCCGGCCAGCCGGGCGGCATTACCGTGTCCACCCTTGCGGAGGCCGAGTATTTCTTCGGGCACGGCATCGTCGATATGCTGTACGCCGCCGGCATCGTGCCGCAGAAGCTGGAGCGGGTGTGCGCGCTGAATGCCGGGGGCGCGCAAATCATCGTGATCACCGACGATCCGGAGATGGCCAGTACCATCGCCGGCCGGGCCAACCCGCCCCGCACGCTGATCGAAATCGATTGCGGCGAAGAACGCGGCGGCGTTCGCCCGGACAGCGATACCTTGCTGGAGCTTGCCGGACGTCTGGGCGGTAGCCTGGCCGGGGTGATGACCCATGCCGGCCATTCCTATGCCGGCCGCGGGGTGCGGGAAATCGCCCGGATCGCGGAAGCCGAACGCGCGGCGGCGACGCGGGCGGCGGCGCGCCTGCGGGATGCCGGCCACACGATCGGCATCGTGTCGGCCGGCAGTTCCCCCACTGCGCGCCATGCCGAGAACATGGCGGGCGTGACGGAAATCCGCGCCGGCGTGTATATGTTCGGCGATCTGTTCCAGGCCGGGATCGAAACGCATGGCGCCGATGCGATTGCCGCGACCGTGCTGACCAGCGTGATCGGCCGCCGCCCTGGCATGCTGGTGGTGGATGCGGGCGGTCTGGCGCTGTCGAAGGACCGCAGTACCGAAGCGACATCGCATGACTACGGGTATGGCCTTGCCCTGGACATCGGCGGCGCCCGCACGCTGGGCAATGCGATCGTGCGCAAGGCGTATCAGGAACATGGCATGATCCAACTCGATCCGGGCCGGCCGATCGATCTGCCGGTCGGCGCGAAACTGCGGATCGCCCCCAACCACACGTGCATGACCGCCGCGGCGCACGACCGGTATTTCGTCGTCGATGGCGAACAGGATGTCGTCGCCATCTGGCACCGGGTCAACGGGTGGTGAAGTCGAGGCTTCCGTCCGCCCGCCCGATGTGACTAGATCGCCGGATCGTTCGTATCGGATCGCGAAAGGAGATGTGTCTTCCAGCCGTCTGGTCCAAATGACTGGGGATCGTTCCCGGGTTCGTCCGTTCCGGTTTTTCCGGTCCTTGCACTGGTTGGATTCATCGGATTGTGCCTGCTCGCGGGGGCTGCCGGTGCGTCGATGACGATCCGCGCGATTCCGCACTGGTATGCCGAACTGCGCGCCCCGCCCGGAACCCCGCCTGCCTGGGTGTTCGCACCGATATGGACCGTTTTATATGTGACGATCGGTATCGCCGGATGGCTGATCTGGAAGCGTCGTGGCGCCGTCCCTGCCTTGCGGCTGTGGGGCTGGCAACTGGCCGCCAATGCGGCGTGGGCACCGGCCTTCTTCGGATTGCACAGCCCGTCCGCGGCAATGGGCGTCATGATCGTGCTGCTGGTTCTGGTCGTACTGACGGTCATGGCGTTCAGGCGCACCGACCGCACCGCGGCCGTGCTCATGGTTCCCTATGGGTTGTGGTGCCTGTACGCCGCATACCTCAACGCGGGTTTCCTCCTCCTCAACGCGACTTGATTTGGCATAAGGCCGAATTCTCCGGACCCTGCCGACGATGCGGGGCGTGCCGCGCGTCGATGCCCTGGATCCGCCTGCGCGGCCCGAGCCGCTTCAGGCCGGAAACACCCACCGGAGACTCCCCATGGACAATCGGACGATGCCTTTGACCGGCCAGGATCTGGCACGCATGAACGCCTGGTGGCGAGCGGCGAATTATCTTTCCGTCGGCCAGGTGTACCTGCTGGCGAACCCGCTGCTGCGCGAACCGCTCCGCATGGACCACGTGAAACCCCGTCTGCTGGGTCATTGGGGCACCGTGCCCGGCCTGAATTTTCTGTATGTTCATCTCAATCGCATCATCAAGGCGCGCAATCCGGACGTGCTTTTTATCGCCGGTCCCGGCCATGGCGCCCCCGGTGTCGTCGCCAACACCTGGCTGGAAGGCACCTACAGCGAGGTCTATCCCAGCGTATCGCGCGATGCCGAGGGCATGCATCGGCTGTTCCGGCAGTTTTCGTTTCCTGGCGGCATCCCCAGCCACGCGGCGCCCGACACGCCCGGTTCGATCCATGAAGGCGGCGAACTTGGCTATTCCCTGTCGCATGCCTATGGCGCGGTGTTGGACAATCCCAATCTGATCGCCGCCTGCGTCGTTGGCGACGGCGAGGCCGAAACCGGCCCGCTGGCGACAGCCTGGCACAGCAACAAGTTTGTCAATCCGGTCACGGACGGCGCTGTGCTGCCGATCCTGCACCTCAATGGCTACAAGATCGCCAACCCGACCGTGCTGGCCCGCATTCCGGCCGCCGAATTGCATGCGTTGATGACCGGGTATGGCTATGACCCGATCGAGGTCGCCGGGTCCGACCCCGACACGATGCATCAGGCGATGGCCGCCGCGATGGACCGGGCGTTCGACGCGATCGGACGCATTCAGGCAGCAGCCCGCGACGGCGGCACGAACAACCGCCCCATCTGGCCGATGATCATTTTGCGCAGTCCGAAGGGCTGGACCGGCCCAAAGTCGGTGGACGGACTGAAGACCGAGGGGTTCTGGCGCGCCCATCAGGTGCCGTTCACCATGGACGATCCCGGACATCTGAAACTGCTCGACACCTGGATGCGCGGCTACCGGCCGGAGGAATTGTTCGACGCCGCCGGCCGGCCGGTGGAGGCGATCGCCGGCCTTGCCCCGGTTGGCGACAAGCGGATGAGCGCCAACCCACATACCAATGGCGGTTTGCTCATGCGCCCGCTGCGGATGCCCGATTTCAGGGCCCACGCGGTTGTTGTGTCCGCGCCGGGCCAGGTGGATGCGGAAGCCACCCGCGTCATGGGCACATTTCTGCGCGACGTGATGACGGCGACCGCCGATACACGGGATTTTCGGGTTTTCGGGCCGGACGAAAACAACTCCAACCGCCTCGGCGACATTCTTCAGGTGACGAACCGAGCGTGGGATGCCGAGACGATACCGGAGGACGGCCATTTGGCGCCGGGCGGGCGGGTGATGGAAATTCTCAGCGAACACACCATTCAGGGCTGGCTGGAGGGATACCTGCTGACGGGACGCCATGGCCTGCTGTCTTGCTATGAGGCGTTCATCCACATCGTCGATTCGATGGTCAACCAGCATGCCAAATGGCTGAAAAGCTCCCGCGCGATTCCCTGGCGCCGGCCGATCGCATCGCTGAATTATCTGCTGACCTCGCATGTCTGGCGCCAGGATCATAACGGGTTCAGCCATCAGGATCCCGGGTTCATCGACCAGGTGGTGAACAAGAAAGCCGATATCGTCCGGGTCTATCTGCCGCCCGATGCCAACACCCTGTTGTGTGTGACGGATCATTGCCTGCGAAGCTGGGACCGCATTAACGTTATCGTGGCCGGCAAGCAGCCGGAAGCGCAGTGGCTGGACATGGATTCGGCGATCGCCCATTGCGCGCAGGGCATCGGCATCTGGCCGTTCGCCTCGAACGACCAGAACGGCGAGACCGACGTGGTGTTGGGCTGCGCCGGCGACGTTCCCACGCTGGAGACGATGGCGGCGACCGATTTGCTGCGCCATTACCTGCCCGATATCAAAATGCGGGTGGTGAATGTGGTCGATCTGATGACATTGCAGCCAAGATCCCAGCATCCGCACGGCCTGACGGACGCGGATTTCGATGCGTTGTTCCCGGTTGGCACGCCGGTCATTTTCGCGTTTCATGGCTATCCGGCGCTGATCCACCGCCTGATCTACAAGCGAGCGAACCACAACGCCGTTCACGTGCGCGGTTTCATGGAGGAAGGCACCACCACGACTCCGTTCGACATGGTGGTGCGCAACCGGCTCGATCGCTTTCATCTGGTGGCCGATGTCGCCGATGTTGTTCCCCGGTTCGCCGGACGGGCGGCCTATGTGAAGCAGGCAATGCGCGACAAACTGATCGAGCATGGGCACTACATCGTGACCCACGGCAACGATATGCCGGAGGTTTCCGGCTGGCGCTGGCCGGCCCCGGCCGGGGGGCAGTAAGTTAGCCAGCCCCGGCCGGCGGGCATTAGTTAGCCGGCCCCGGCCGGCGGGCATTAGCGCCGCCCAGGGATCGGTCGCGGGTTGGCGGCAGGCTCCGGCAGGGCACAGCCGGCGCCGGTCTGGCAAAAAACACTTTTGTTGTCTGGCCCGGCGACCTAAGAACCGGATGTCCCATCAATGGCTGACGCCATGAGGTATTGGTCATGAACGTTCCGGCTTTATATTCCATTCGGGCGCGGCTACCGGTCGCGTTGGTGTTGGGTGGTCTGCTGGCGTCGGCCAGTGCCGTGGCCCAGGTTGTTCCGCCGCCTAGTGCGACGCGCCCGGAAACCGAAATGCCCGCAACCGGTGCCGGATCGAACGGCCCGGCACCGGAGGCCATTCCCGGTGCGACCGCGCGGGCGCCCGTGGCGCCAGCCGGAAAAGACGTGGGCGATTTGCAGCCGACCGACGCCTTATTCGATGCAATCAACCGCGGCGACGTTGCGTCGGCGCGGGATGCGCTCAACCGCGGCGCCGATTTGGACGGTGTGGATATCCTCGGCATGACGCCGATGGAATTATCGATCGACCTCGGCCGCAACGATATCTCGTTCCTGCTGCTGTCGATGCGCGGCGAAGACAGCGACCGCGGCGCCCGGTCTGTTGGGCACGATGCCGCGCCAGCGGGAAAATCCGCCGTCGGCGGAAAGCCGGCGCAATCGGGGAAAGCGGCCGGTTCGGCCAAAACGGCCGCGAAACCGCCGGTTGCGGTTCATTCGGATACGCCGTCCAAGCTGGTCGCCAACGATGGCGGCACGCCGCTGCCCAGCGCGGGTTTTCTGGGGTTCGGGTCGCGCGCGACCGCGAACTGACCGGCTAGCCGCGGTTTTGGCGGCCGCGCACCGGGTTGGACGGCGGCGGCGCGCCAAAAAACACTCTGACCAAGCCGCGTTGACCCATTCTTCATGGGCCAGGTTTTTGCGGTCTGGTCGAAGTGCCGGTGGCCGTTTCCGGGGAAGGGGTGACTATGCCGCCGGTTTCAGGACCACTTTTGTCCATCCCTTATCCCGGTCATCGAAGTGCTTGTAGGCATCGGGGGCGTCCTGCAACCCGAGCCGGTGCGAGATAATCGCCGAGGGTTTGGCTTTTCCGGCGTGGATCAGGTTCCGTAAACGGCGATTATAGGCTTTCACGTTGGCCTGACCGGTGCGGATCTGCTGGCCCTTGAACCAGAACGCCCCGAAATCGAACGCCATCTTGCCTTGCTTCGCCAGTTCCTGCTTTGCGCCCGGATCCGCCGGCAGGAAGACCCCGATAACCCCAATGCCGCCCGTCGCCTTCGTTACCGCGACGAGACTGTTCATCGTGTAATCGTTTGCCTCTTGCCCGTGCCGGTCGCAGCACTGGTAACCGACGCACTCGCAACCCCGATCCGTCCCGCGTCCGTCGGTCTGGCCGAGGATTTCGGTCACCGGATCGCACCGCCGCATATCGATTGGAGTGGCACCCAGCGATTCGGCCAGTTTCAGGCGATCGTCGTGCGAATCGACAACGAATACCCGGCTCGCACCCTTGATCGCCGCCGAGTGCGCCGCCATCAGCCCGACCGGTCCGGCGCCGAAAATGGTTACTGTCTCGCCTGGAAGCAGGCCGGCGAGTTCCGTCGCGTGCCACCCGGTCGGGAAAATATCCGACAGCATCACGTAATCGTCTTGCTTTTCCTCGGCATCTTCGGGCAGCGCCAGGCAGTTGAAATCGGCGTACGGTACCCGCAGCAATTCCGCCTGCCCACCCTGGTATGGCCCCATGCCGGCGAACCCATAGGCTGCTCCGGCGGTGCCGGGATTGCACGTCAGGCAAAATCCGGTCAGCCCGCGTTCGCAGTTCTCGCAAAACCCGCAGCCGATATTGAATGGCAGGCAAACCCAGTCGCCCTTTTTGACCCGGTCCACCCCCGCTCCGACCTCGACAACCTGACCCATGTTTTCATGCCCGAAAACCTGGCCCTTTTCGAAACTCGTGCGCCCTTCGTACATATGCAGGTCGGACCCGCAAATATTCGTCGTGGTCATCCGGACAATGGCATCCGTGGGTCTTTCGATCCGGGCATCCGGCACTGTATCGACGCTAACGTCGCGCGGGCCGCGATAAACAACCGCTTTCATGTCGCTGACTTCCTTTGTAACGGGGATCGTCAGGCGCAAACGTGGGCACACCATGAAAAGTGCCGGGGTCTGGCGAACACGTTTAGTGTGACAAGCGCTTTCGCCGGCCGTCGGCGGATGCGACCGGTCCTTGCGGCGTTCGTTCGGCTACAATCAGTCGCTGCCCTGCGCCGCTCGGAAGCCGCCCACGCCGCGTTCGATTTCGGTCACGTGCTTCGGCCGGAATCCGGTTGGGTCGGTCAGCCCGCAAGCATGCGCGATGATGTCCACTTCCTCTCGCACTTGCATCGCATAGCGTGCGACGCGCGCGGCCTTGTCGGTGGGGTCCAGTCCGGCGATCAGCCGCGGGACCGACGCGGTAACCCCGGTTGGGCAGTGACCGGAGCCGCATTTCATCGCCTGGATGCAGCCCAGGCTGAACATGAACCCGCGCGCCGCCGAGACGAAATCGGCCCCCATGCACAGCGCCCATGCCACTTTGTCCGGCGTGATCAGCTTCGCGGATGCGACAATACGGATGCGATCTTCCAGCCCATGGCGTTCTCGCGCGGCGGCGACCAGCGGCAGTGCGAGCGTGACCGGTAGCCCGACATAGTCGATCAGCGCGGACGGTGCCGCGCCGGTGCCACCTTCGCCGCCGTCGATCTGCACGTAGTCGGGGCAGCCGCCAGGATGGGCGACGCAGTCGCCGAACCACGCTTCCAGGAAGTCGGCATCGCCGGCGACGAATTTCACGCCCACCGGCTTGCCGGTTACGCCCCGCACCCGTTCGACGAACTGCCCAAGTTCCCGCACGGTACCGATATCGCGGTGGCGGTTGGGGCTGATGCTGTCCTGGCCGGCCGGGATGCCGCGAATGGCGGCGATTTCGGCGGTGACCTTGGCGCCCGGCAATATGCCGCCTTTACCGGGCTTGGCGCCCTGCGCCAGCTTGACCTCGAACATGCGGACCTGAGGATGTTCGGCGATCTCCCGCAAGCGGGTTTCGGACAGGGTTCCGTCCGGGTTGCGGACTCCGTATTTCGCGGTACCCATCTGCATGACGATATCGCAACCGCCTTCAAGGTGCGCGGGCGCCAGTCCTCCTTCCCCGGTCGCCATCCAGATGCCGGCGATGGCGGCCCCGCGCGACAGGGCGGAGACAGCGGCGGGGCTGAGCGCGCCATAGCTCATGCCGCTGATATTGAAATAGGTTTTGGCAAAATAGGGCTGCCGGCAGGCGCCGGGACCTTCGGTCAGGCCGATCTGTTTGCCGGGATAGGGACGCATTTCCTCATCGAGTAGCGGGAAAGCGGCATTGCGGAAGACGAAGGCCGGCACGTTTTCGCTGCCGAAACTGCGCAGGTTCGACACGCCCTTGGCCGATCGATAGACCCAGCCGCGTTCCAGCCGGTTGAACGGGCGTTCCGACCAGTCGGGCAGATATTGGTACTGTCGCATGTATTCGCCGAGGGTTTCGGCGAAATAACGGAAATAGCCGATGACCGGGTAATTGCGCAGGATGGTGTGGGCGACCTGACGCCTGTCGTGGACGTACAGCGCGGCCAGCGCCAGCAGAACCAGGATGCCAAAAGCGAGGGCAAGCATGGGCGGTCACCTCCGGGACAAGCCGGTCATTCTAGCATCCGGCTATTGACGGAAGGTTAACGACCGGTGGCGCTGGTTTGTCGAGGGGGGCGGCCAGAGGGATGTTTCATCGGCGGGGCCGGCGGACCGGAGCGAGTGGCTTACGTCCAAAAGCAGCCGGCAGCGTTTGGGTCACGGGTGGCGTTGCCGGAGTGCCGGCGGATGCGGCCGGGGTCGCGACAGGCTGGTTGCCGAACGGGGCCGCGAAGGACCCGGCCGCATCGTACTGTAGCACAGCGGGCAGGTTTGGGACGATGCCGCCGCGCTGGCCCGCGGCCGGCTGACCCGATGCGTCCCCCAGCACCACCGGGACAACGACCGCATTGACCAGCCCGGCTGCCGCAAGCGCCGCGCTTGGGTCTTCGCCTTCGTGGACCAACACTGCCCGGAGGGAAACGCGGTTATAGGCGGGCAGGGTGCCGGGGGGATCGCTGGTCATGCCGGGTTCCACATGTTCATTGTATGTTCTTATCCATTCCCGCGTCTTTTTGCAAGTCAATTGAGCATCGCGGGCCCGCAGGAGGGTCATCGCCGCCGGGGAACGAGTCGGAAAGGTGCAGGCCGATTCCGGGCTTTGCACAGATGACGGAACCGTGACACCTAGCGGGTTTGGCGGGAACGGATGGATGGCCGAAGCGATGGAACTGGTATGATCCGGGGATTGGCCGCGATGCGGCGGGGTCTTTTCGGGGGGCTGGTTCCGTCCGAGCGGCGCGGTGCGATGCGCGACGCACTGGCCGGTGTGGTTCTGGCGTCGATGGATATTCCGCAGGTGCTGGGATACGCCCGCATTGCCGGAATGCCGGTGGTTGCCGGGCTTTACACCGCGCTGCTGCCGTTGGCCGGGTTTGCGATTTTCGGGTCCTCGCGGCATTTGGTGGTGGCGGCCGATTCGGCGACGGCGGCGATCCTGTTCAACGCGCTATCGGTCCTGGCGGCCCCCGGCAGTGCGCACTACGCGGCGCTGGCCAGTACCGTGGCGCTGCTGGCCGCCGGGCTGCTGGTGCTGGCCCGCGTGTTCAAGCTGGGTTTCCTGGCCGATTTTCTCTCGCGCACGGTTCTGGTTGGGTTCCTGACCGGGGTCGGGGTGCAGGTCGGTATCGCGATGCTGGGGGATATGTCCGGGATCGCGGTCCAGTCGCATGTCACGCTGGTCCAGGCTTGGGAAATCGGGTCGGGCCTGACACTGGCGCACGGCCCGACCCTGGCTCTGTCGGTGCTGGCGACCGGCGGGATTTTACTGGGCAAGCGATTTGCGCCACGGTTTCCCCTGCCGTTGTTCGCGGTGGCGGGCACGATCGCGGCAAGCGCGGCGTTTCATTTTTCCGGCCTCGGTATCGCGACGATCGGTCCGGTGCCGGGGGGCCTGCCGTCGTTCGGGTTGCCGGATGTCAGTTGGCGCGAGGTCCAGACGCTGCTTCCGGTGGCGGCGTCCTGCGTGGCGATGATCATCGCGCAAAGCGCGGCGACATCGCGGGCGTTCGCGGAACGCTACGATGAGAGCGTGGACGGCAATGCCGACATTCTGGGGCTTGCGGCGGCGAACGTGGCGGCGGCGGTCAGCGGCACGTTCGTGGTCAATGGCAGCCCGACGCAAACCGCGATGGGCGACCGGGCTGGATCCAAAAGTCAGATCGCGCAACTTGTCTTTGCCGCGACGGTGCTGCTGGTGCTGCTGGCATTGACCGGCCCGCTTCAGTACCTGCCGCGCTGCGTTCTGGCGTCCATCGTGTTCACGATCGCGGCCGGCATGGTCGATCTGAAAGGGCTGCGCGCCATCCGCCGCGAAAGCCCCGGAGAATTCTACCTTGCTGTGTTCACGGCCGCCGCGGTTGTCGGGATCGGCGTGGAGGAGGGGATTTTGCTGGCGATCGCATTGTCGCTGTTCCGGCACGTGGCACACAGCTATCGCCCGCATACCACGATGCTGGCGCCGGACCCGGACGGACAATGGATGCCGGTTGCCGTGGTGCCGGGCCGGGAGACCGAACCGGGTCTGATCGTGTACCGGTTCGGGGCCGATCTGTTCTATGCGAACCAGAAGCGGTTCGTGGAGGAGGTCCGCGCCCTGGTGGATCGTGCGCCCGATCCGGTGCGCTGGTTCATCGTCGATGCCGGGCCGGTCACGGATATCGATTACTCGGCCGGGCAATCGGTGCGCGGCCTGATCCACGAGATGGATGGCCGCGGTATCGGGGTGATCTTCGGGCGCGTCAGTTCGTACTTGCGCGCCGATCTGGACCGGCACGGTATCGCGGCGGCGCTGGGCGACGGCCGGATTTTCGCGACACTGCACGGGGCCATCGCGGCGGCACGCCGCGATGCGCCGCCGGCGGGGTAGTTTTTAACGCGCGGCGGCCTTTGCCCGGGCGGCGTCCAAATCCGGGATGTTGCTGGCCGAGGCGCTGAGCATTGGCGATTTCGTGCGTTGCAGGGCCGCCGCGGCGGCTTCGTTTTCATTGATCTTGCTCATGACCGCGTCGCGGGCGCGGTCGAAGTATTCGCGGTTGGTGGCGACGAATTCGCGGGATTTGCGCAGGCCGGCGAGGTATCCGTTAATCTCCGGCACGACATATCGGGCCACCATGTCCCAGCTTCGCATGGTGTTTTCCGGGTTGGCCCAGTCATGGACGAATCCGACGACGGTGCCGAAACCGCCGCTGATATCGATGACCTCCTTAATGCGCTGGATCAGGTCGTCGGGCGTGCCGATAGTGGCGGCGGCGCCGTCGGAAAAGCCGGTTTTGTCCACTGCCTCATCGGGCGTCTTGAACGGGCGGGCGCCTGGCCGCTGCAAGGTCGCGGTAATGTATTCGTTATGATGGCGCATCAGCCCGTCGCGGGCCTCGGCGCGAGCTTTTTCGCGGGTTTCGGCGATATGCCAGCTTAGCAGAACGCGCCAGTTCTTGCGATCGACGGTTTTGCCGTGTTTGGCGGCGGCGGACTCGGCAAAGCCCCATTGTGTGGGCAGGGCGTTCAGGCCCTCGCTCGACAATGAGCCGATAGAAATGATGCCGATACCGTGCTTGCCCGCGAGCGTCATGCCGGACGGGCTGATCTGGGACGCGACGGCGAAGGGCATGTCTTCCTGCAACGGCAGCAGTTGCAGGGCGGCATCGTTCAGGGTGAACCAGTCGGATTTCTGGGTGACTCGTTCCCCGGCGAACAGGCGCCGGATGACGGTAATGGCCTCATCCTGGCGGTCGCGCAGCAGCATGGGATCGACACCGAGGGTGTGGGCGTCGGACGCGAGCGCGCCGGGGCCGGACCCGAAGATGACGCGGCCGCCTGTCATGTAATCGAGTTGGACCATGCGCTGGGCGACGTTGAACGGGTGATGATACGGCAGCGACACGACGCCCGTGGCGAGTTTGATGCGCTTGGTGCGTTCGCCGGCCGCGGCCAGGAACATTTCGGGCGAGGCGATCATTTCCCAGCCGCTGGAATGGTGTTCGCCGCACCAGAATTCGTCGTAACCGAGTTTGTCCAGGTGCTCAACGAAGTCGAGGTCTCGGCGGAACTGGAGCATGGGGTGCTCGCCGATCGGATGGTGCGGGGCGAGAAAGGCGCCGAAACTCAGGCGGGGCATGGACGGATCCTGGCGTTGTTCGGCCGGACGGTAGAGCGGGACGTATGCGGAGGCAACTTCGCCCGCGTGTGCTAGTGTGTTTGTTGCATTTCCCGCCGGGCGTCTTCCAGCAGGCGGGTCTGGTTGCGATTGACGAAGAGTGCGGCCGCCAGGATCGCGATTGCACCGATCGCGCCGAACGCAATGCCGGCCGAACCGCTGAGACGTTGGGCGGTTTCGCCGAGGCTGTAGGCGCCGAAGCCGTACAGGGCGGTCCAGCAGGCGCCGCCCAGCGCGTTCCACAGCAGGAATGTGCGCCACTTCATTGCGTTCGCCCCGGCGAGCAGGGCGGCGGCGGTTCGCAGGATCGCGACGAAGCGGCCGAGGAACACGACGCCCGGACCATATTTCCGGAACAGGAAACGCCCGAGTTCGAGCCGATCCGCGGACAGGCCGACCTTGCGGCCCCAGCGTTTCAGGACGCGGAATCCGATCGAGCGGCCGATGAGATAGCCGATCTGGTCGCCGCCGATTGCGCCCGCGGCGGCAACCGCCACAATAATGAAAATGTTCAGGCTGTGGGTTTTCGCGGCGTAAAGGGCGGCGGCGATCATCAGGCTTTCGCCGGGCAGCGGCACGCCGATGCTTTCCAGCATCAGGCACAGGAAAATCGCCGCGTAGCCATAGTGGTGGATGAGCGATTCCAGTGCGTGGAGCGGTAGCAACGACATGCGGGGTTGGCCCTTGGCTTTGGTTGGAACGGTGTCCGATCCGGAGGGTTAGCCTAGCATCGGCGGGCGCATTCTTGTATGGAAGCTTCTGTGTATGGACAGGCCTTGGTGCTGGTCCGGCGCATGGGCGCCCTTAGCTCAGCAGGATAGAGCAACAGCCTTCTAAGCTGTGGGCCGGTGGTTCGAGTCCACCAGGGCGCGCCAATTTCAATGGGTTAGCGGGTGGCCGGTTTGCGGTTTGCATAACGTCGTGGACCGCCGACGTGTCGATCGGCAACCGCACGGCCTTCGCGCACGCGCCGATCGACGGCCGAGCGGTGACCGGGTTCGAGCCGAAGGGTAAGGCCGCCGGCGAACGCCGCGAATTGTTCAACCAGATGGAGAAGGTTCCATGGCCCGCCCCCGCGCAGGGCACCACATCCCACGATCTGCCGATCCAGGCGGCGAACCTGCTGTTCGACCATTACAACCGGCCGACCATCGCGGGGTAGTTGTGTTGATTGACACCTATTGCCGATCATCGCATCAACCTCTCACCGAGGGGGAGCAACGGGAACGGCCGTGCCCCCGCTGGAGTGGGTGAAATGACCGAACCGGTTCTCGACCTCAGCGCAGCGGAACGTCATTGCGTTGCTGGACGGTGGGCTGGCCGTCGTCAGCGACAGTGCGTGGTTCGGCCAGCAACCGGCGATGGTTCAGGATACGCTGATCGCCGGGGTGATTCAGAACTTCGAGTTCGTCTATGAAATCGGCGTCAAAATGCTTCGGCGGCAGATCGAGCTTGAGTCCGACAGCCCGGCCGGGATCGATGCCGTCAATTTCCGGGATTTGCTGAGGATCGCCGGGGAGAAGGGGCTGATCGCCGACGTGGAAGCATGGTTCCGGTATCGTAAGATGCGCAATCTGACCGCCCATACCTACGACCCCCAAAAGGCTCGGGAGGTTTACCGCGATACGCTGACGTTCATCGGCGATGCGCGCAGCCTGTTGGCGTGTTTGGACGCGCGGAATGGCTGACAAACCGCCGATCGATGTCCGGCCGGATTTGTGGGCGATCGTGCGCGATATCCTGCGCAAACACGTTCCGGACTATGAGGTTTGGGCGTTTGGGTCGCGCGCGAAGGGGACGGCCAAGCCATACTCCGATCTGGATCTGGCCATTATCTCGGACCGGCGCCTGTCGCTGGACGTTACGGCGGGATTGTCCGAGGACTTTTCCGAGTCCGACCTGCCCTGGCGGGTGGACGTGGTGGATTGGGCGGCGACAAGCGAAACGTTCCAAAAGATTATAGCGGGGAATCATGTCGTGGTGCAGAAGCCGGCAAACGCGCTCTGCTGATCCCGACGGAAAACCTGCGGTGCCACTCAGACAACCGTCCGACCATTGCGGGGTACGCAGATCGGTCAACCCACATAGGGCATCCAGGAATCAAAAATCTCTCCACTAAAAAGGACCGAAATTTCTCCTTGCAATTTGCGCAGGTATGCAACACTTGTCGAATCGCTTCCAATTCCGACCCCCTTTTCGCGTCCAATAATGACCCCTCATCGGGCACGATCTGGAGCTTATCCACGTCATGCATAGGAGGGACCCGCGCCCGTAGCGCAGCGCCCCAGGGCGTTGCGCGGAGCGAAGGGCGCGGGAGGTTCCTGTGCATGACGTGGATAAGCGCGAGGGGGGCAGG
>JAJZFA010000004.1 GCA_021805565.1 Pseudomonadota bacterium | reverse complement strand
GCTCGCTTTTGCGAAGCCACCGCCAATCCCACCGTGACCGCCGCCATCCATCGAAGCTCACCGCGATGCCTTCGGAGATGAGACAAAGCCTGTGCCGACCAACAGAAAATCAAAATGAGAATTGCTGGTGATCGTGCCTGGGACGGGGGCAGTTCTTCAAGCAGGCCGCTGTCAAGAAGGGGAAGTATTATGCCCGCGGATGCCCATGTACCGCCGATTCTTGCCGTCCCAGGCGCCGACCCGGCGCTGTACAATGCCGACCTTGCGCCGACGGCACCCGAGGGACGCACCTGGGGCGTCTTCAGTCTTGTAGCGATGTGGATGTCCGACGTTCATTCGGTCGGGGGTTATACGTTTGCCGCCAGCCTGTTCTTCCTCGGCCTGACCGGCTGGCAGGTTTTGATCTCCATGGTTGCGGGGATTACGGCGGTCTATTTCCTGATGAACCTGATCGGGCGGCCGTCATTGCGGCTTGGCATTCCATATCCGGTGGTCGCCCGGATTTCGTTCGGGGTAATGGGTGCCAACCTCGCGGCCCTGGTGCGCGGCGTGGTCGGGATCGTCTGGTACGGGGTTCAAACGTATTTCGCGTCGAAAGCCGTCGAAGTCCTGATCTTAACCCTGGTGCCCGCGGCTGGCGCTTTAACCCATGACAGTATCGTGGGGCTGTCCACCCTCGGATGGCTCAGCTTCCTGTTCATGTGGCTGTTTCAGTTGCTGATTTTCCTGAGCGGGATGGAACGTATCCGCCGGTTTATCGATTTCTGCGGACCGGTTGTCTATATCGTCATGTTCGCGCTGGCGATCTGGATCCTGTGGCAGACCGGATTTTCCAGTCTTTCGCTACAGTTGAGTCCGCCCGCTTCGTCCACTGGCGCGACACTGGGCACGATGGCCAACGCGGCGATGCTGATCGTTGCCTATTTCGCCGCGCTGCTGCTGAACTTCGGCGACTTCGCCAGATTTGGGAAGAACGAAGCCGCGATGAAAGCGGGCAACTTTCTCGGCCTGCCGGTGAATTTCCTTGTATTCTCGATCATTACCGTGATCGTGACGGCGGGCACGCTGAAAGTATTCGGCGAGGCGATCATGGATCCGGTGCGAATCGTCGAGCGGATCGGCAATCCGATTGTCGTGATGATCGGTTCGGTGACGTTCATCGTGGCGACGATGGGTATCAACATCGTCGCCAATTTTGTTTCGCCTGCTTATGACATCGCCAATCTATGGCCGGAACGGATAAATTTCAGGCTGGGCGGCCTGATCGCTTCGGTACTGTCGGTGCTGGTGTGCCCATGGCTCTTTGTCGCGAGTCCGCATGCTATCACGCTGTTCGTCAGTATTTTCGGTTCGATTCTGGGGCCGATGTTCGGCATTATCGTTGTCGATTACTACATCGTGAAACAGCAAACCGTGGCGGTTGCCGATCTTTACACAAAGTCGCCGGACGGGGCTTTTTATTACGACGGCGGCTGGAACCGCAAAGCGCTGGTCGCACTGGCACTGTCCGGCGCGCTGTCGATCGGGCTGGCCCTGTGCGGGGCGTACGGCCTGGTCTTCAATGTGGGCGACTGGGGCTGGCTGATCGGGGCCAGCGCGGGCGCAGTGGTTTATCGCGGTCTGTCGGGAAGCGGGCAGCCCGCGATGGCGATTGGCGCCGGAGATTAAGGGCGGCGAACCAAAAAAATGCGCTTACCCGTGTTTGGGCTGTTGGTATAAGCCGAGCGCCCCGGCAGGATAGCAGTATGACTGAAACACGGCCCGCCCATCTCGCGACGCTGGAAGCGGAAAGCATCCGGATTTTCCGGGAGGTCGCCGCCCAGGCCGTCCGCCCGGTGCTGCTGTATTCGATCGGGAAAGACTCCTCGGTCCTGCTGCACCTTGCCCGCAAAGCGTTCTATCCGGCTAAACCCCCCTTCCCCCTGGTCCACATCGATACAACCTGGAAATTCCGGGCGATGATCGCGTTCCGCGACGAAACCGTGCGGCGCTTTGGAATGGATCTGCGGCCGCATACCAATCCGGACGGGCTGCGCGACGGCGTCAATCCGTTCGACCATGGCGGCGCCTACACCCAGATCATGAAAACCGACGCGCTGAAACAGGCGTTGACGCAGGGCAATTACGATTTCGCCATAGGGGGCGCGCGCCGCGATGAGGAACGTTCGCGCGCCAAGGAACGGATTTTCTCGGTGCGCGCACCCGGCCATGCCTGGGATCCGAAGCGACAACGGCCGGAACTGTGGCATCTTTACAATGGGCAACTGGCGCCGAACGAGACCATGCGCGTGTTCCCGTTGTCCAACTGGACCGAGATGGATGTCTGGACCTATATCGCGGCCGAGGGAATCGATGTCGTGCCGCTCTATTTCGCCGCCATGCGGCCCACTGTGATGCGCGGTGGCCAGATCATCGTGGTCGATGACGATCGCATGCGATTCGAACCGGGGGAAAAGCCAGTCGATCGGATGGTGCGTTTCCGCTCCCTGGGTTGCTATCCGTTGTCGGCGGCGGTGCTGTCCGATGCCACCACCCTGGA
Source organism: Pseudomonadota bacterium (assembly GCA_021805565.1). Classification (GTDB taxonomy): domain Bacteria; phylum Pseudomonadota; class Alphaproteobacteria; order Acetobacterales; family Acetobacteraceae; genus Rhodopila. Next base: position 42,907 of record JAJZFA010000004.1, on the reverse strand, counting down.
CACCCTTCTCGCCGAAATGCGCGTCACCCGCGACTCCGAGCGCTCGGGGCGCCTGATCGACCGCGATGAAGATTCGTCGATGGAACGCAAGAAGCGCGAGGGATATTTCTGATGCCCGATTCGGTTCTGCGCGTTCTGACCTGCGGCAGCGTCGATGACGGCAAATCGACCCTGATCGGCCGGCTGCTGTTCGAATGCGGCACCATCCCCGACGACACGATGGCCGCGCTGGAACGCGACTCCAAGCGGTTCGGCACGGTCGATGGCGCCACCGATTACGCGCTGCTGGTCGATGGCCTGGAAGCCGAACGCGAGCAGGGCGTAACCATCGACGTCGCCTACCGGTTCTTCGAAACTCCGGCCCGCCGGTTCATCCTGGCGGATACACCCGGCCACCAGCAATATACCCGCAATATGGTCACCGGCGCCTCGACCGCCGATCTGGCCATCCTGCTGATCGACGCGCGCAAGGGCATTCTGCCGCAAACCCGCCGCCATGCGGCCATCGCGTCGCTGCTGGGCATCCGGCAGGTGGTGCTGGCCGTCAACAAGATGGACCTTGCCGGGTTCGCCGAATCGGTATTCGCCGCGATACGACAGGATTTTCGTACCCTGCTGGGCAAGCTGGAATTCGACAGGATCACGCCGATACCGATGTGCGCGCGCGATGGCGACAATGTCACCGGTCCCAGCACGCGCATGCCCTGGTATACCGGCTCGCCGCTGCTGCGGGCTTTGGAAACCGCCGAACCCGCCTCGGCCCAAACCGGCCCCTTCCGGATGCCGGTGCAGTATGTCAGCCGCCCCGATCAAGGGTTTCGCGGCTACGCAGGAACGATCGCGGCCGGATCGGTGCGGCCGGGCGACAGACTGATCAATGCCGGCGCGAATACCGGTGCCGTCGTCAGCCGGATCGTCACCATGGACGGCGACCTGCCACGGGCAAACGCCGGCGATCCGGTAACCTTGGTGCTGGACCACGAAATCGATGTGTCCCGCGGCGACGTGCTGTCGGCCGAAGCCGCGCCGGCCGTCGCGGACAGTCTGGACAGTTGGGTCGTCTGGATGGACGAAACGCCCTTGTTTCGCGGCCGGGCGTATTTGTTGATGCTGGGAACACGAACCGTGGTCGCAACGATCACGGAGATCTCCACCCGGCTGGACATGGAGACACTGGAGGAAATCGGCGCCCGGGAACTGGCATTGAATGAGATTGGGCGGGTATCGATCTCGTTGACCCATCCGGCGATCTGCGAGACGTATGAAACCAACCGGGCGTTGGGCGGATTCATCCTGATCGACCGGCTGACCCGCGGCACGGTGGGTGCCGGCATGGTGACCGCGATCCACACCCGCAACGCCGATATCGTCTGGCACCGCCTGGATGTCGATAAGGCCGCGCGATCGTCGCTGAAAGGCCAGCGTCCGGCGGTGTTGTGGTTTACCGGGCTGTCTGGGGCCGGCAAATCGACCATCGCCAATCTGGTGGAAAAACGCCTGCATGCGCTGGGTCACCACACCATGACCCTGGATGGCGACAACGTGCGCCATGGGCTGAACCGCGACCTGGGGTTTTCCGAAGCCGACCGCGTGGAAAACATCCGGCGCATCGCCGAGGTGTCCCGGCTGTTCGTGGAGGCAGGGCTGATCGCGATCGTGTCGTTCATCTCGCCGTACCGGGCGGAGCGGATGCTAGCCCGCGACCGCGTTGGCGGCGGCGAATTTCTGGAAATTTTCGTCGATACGCCAATCGCGGAGTGTCGCCGGCGCGATCCGAAGGGACTGTATGAGAAAGCGGATGCCGGACAGATCCGCAATTTCACCGGCGTCGATGCGCCTTATGAGGAACCGCTGGACCCCGAAATCAGGCTGCTGACGCTTGAACGCGGGCCGGACGCGCTGGCCGACGACGTGGTGGCGGCGCTGCGGACGCGCGGCATCATTGCCTGACTGAACGAACCGGCGTCATTCCGCCGAGGACGGTCCGACGCCGGCATGGTTCGGAAAACCTCGGGATCAGGACAGCGTCGCGTCCAGCGTAATGACCGCGTTCAACACTTGCGAAACCGGGCAATTGTCTTTCGCCCCCTTCGCCAGTTCCTGGAATTTCGCATCCTCCAGCCCCGGCACTTTCGCCTTCAACACCAAATGGATCGCCGCGATCTTCCAACCGCCCGGGATTTGTTCCATCGTCAGATTCGCCACGCAATCCAGGCTTTCCGGCGGATGTCCCGCGCCGCTGAGCTGGAACGCCGTCGCCATGCTGAAACAGCCGGCATGGGCGGCCGCGATCAGTTCCTCGGGGTTGGTGCCCTTTCCATCGCCGAACCGGGCGTTGAAGCCATAGGGTGTATCCTTCAGGGTTCCACTTTGCGTGGTCATGCTGCCGGTTCCGTCTTTGCCGGTTCCTGTCCACCGAACCGACGCATGCCGTTTGATTTGGGCCATTATCGCGCCTCCTTGCTGACCGCCGTGAGGGCGGCCAGCGATATGTCGCACAGCGCGATATGGCATGGCCACGCACGATATCGTATCAGCGAGTCAGCCCCGCGCTTCGCGTCGGATCAGCCCCCGCGCTTCGCGTCGGATTAGCCCCCGCGCTTCGCGTCGGATTAGCCCCCGCGCTTCGCGTCGGATTAGCCCCCGCGCTTCGCGTCGATGCTCCACACACCGCCGCCGGCCGCCGCCAGATACAGAAATACGAAACAGAACAGGATCGCCGCATCGCCGCCGTTCAGGGCCGGAAAGAAACTACGTGGCGCGTGGGCCATGAAATAGGCTACCGCCATGTTGCCTGCCAGAACGAACGCCACCGGCCGGGTAAACAGCCCGAGGATAATTAGCAAGCCGCCCACGATTTCCAGGCATCCCTGCACGCCGATCAATGATGCCAGTTCCGGCGCGGAGCCAGTTCGCATCGGAAACGAGAAAAATTTCTGTGTTCCGTGTTCCAGGAATTGCAATCCAGCCACGATGCGCAGCACGCTCAGCAAGCGCGGTGTCCAGGTTGTGGTCAATGCGGTTCCGTTCATTTTTATTGTTCCCCTTATTCCGCCGCGATAGCCAACGAACTGGATTCGGCGCGCATCCAGACGGCCGTATCGTGATAGACGGCGCCCCCCCAAGGTGGCCCCGGATCGTCGCTAGTTAGTGCATTAATCCCTATGTTACCCTCGAAACATTCGCTTGGCCAGATACTTTCCGCGACCAAAACGCCCGGCTGCTGGGCATCCGACAGGCGGGCATGCAGGATGACCTCGCCACGCACATTGCCAAGCCGGACTTTCGATCCATCCGCCAGCCCAAGCCTGTCCGCGTCGTCCGGATGCATCAGCACCGTCGGACGGCCTTCGCGCTTCCTGCCCGAATTCATTTCAGTGAAACTGGTGTTGAGGAAACTGCGCGCGGGTGCCGTCACCAGCCGGAACGGCGCGGTATCGCCGCCGCACTCCGTATTGTTCAACTGGTCCGGCAGTTTCGGCATGACCGCGTGGTTGTCGCCCAGGGCCGCCCAGTCCGGCGCGAAGTGGAACCGGCGATCCTTCGTTGGGAATCCGTCGAGGAAATGGGCGGTCCGGAACGGCGGCATGTCGTCGAGCCAGCGCTGTTCCAGCACCGTCTTCGCATCGGGATAACCGGATTCGCGCAACGTCGCATCGACGATGTCCATCGCCGTCATGTCGAAGCCACGATGTTTCGCCCCCAGGCGCGAGGCCAGCCCCTGCAAAACCTCATGATTGGACCGGCATTCGCCCGGCGGATCGATCAGTTTCGGGCCGATCTGAATATGGCTATGACCGCCGGCCTGATAAATGTCGTCATGCTCCATGAACATCGTCGCGGGCAGCACGATGTCGGACCATCGCGCCGTTTCGGTCAAGAATTGCTCATGCGTGGCGACAAACAAATCGTCGCGGCCGAACCCGCGGCGGACCCGGTTACTGTCCGGGCAGACCGTCAGCGGGTTCTGATTTTGGATCAGCATCGAATGCACCGGCGGCCCGTCGCGCAACTCATTGCGGTCGCCGGTCAGGACACTGCCGGGCCGGCTCATGTCCAGCAGGCGAATCGACGGATCGAGAACGTCGAGGCCCTCGATCAGGGATTTATTCCAGTGATACATCCCGCGATTGGACCACAACGCGCCACCGCCTTCGTATTGCCAGGCCCCGGTCACGGCGGGCAGGCAGGACACGGCGTGCATCGCCGCACTGCCGTTGCGGCTGCGGGCAAAACCATACCCGCACCGGATGAAACTGCGCCGTGTCCTGCCATACAGCGAGGCGAACGCTTCGATTGCCGCCACCGGCAGGCCGGTAATGCCAGACGCCCAGTCCGGCCCGCGATCGCGCAAATGCGCTTCCAGCGCATCCGGGCAGTCGGTGTACTGCCGCATATAGTCGCGGTCGGCGTGGCCGTCGCGGAAGGCAACATGCATCGCCGCGCAGGCCAGCGCCGCGTCGGTTCCCGGCCTGGTCGCCAGATGCATATCGGCCACCGCGGCCGTTGGCGATTTATAAGGATCGATTACCACCAGTTTCGCGCCGCGTTCTTTGCGGGCCCTGGCGATATGAGTCATGACGTTTACCTGCGTGGACACGGGATTGCCGCCCCAGACCACGATCAGGTCCGATTGCGCCATCTCCCGCGGATCGGTGCCGCGGCTTTGCCCGACGCCGGCATGCCAGCCAATTTCAGGCAGCGACGTGCAGATTGTCATCTTCTGGCGAGAATAGCGCATGACGTTGCGCAGCCGGTTGATACCGTCGCGCTGCACCAGCCCCATCGTCCCGGCATAGTAGAATGGCCATACCGACTCTGCGCCGTGCCGGGCGGTATCGGCGATGAAACGATCCGCGACGCGGTCGAGTGCCTCGGTCCACGAAATGGTTCGGAACTGGGTGGACCCTTTGGGACCGGTGCGCAGCAGCGGCTGGGTCAGCCGGTCCGGATGGTGGATGCGTTCGGCGTATCGCGACACTTTCGCGCAGATGACTCCGACGGTGTAGTTGTTGTCTTCGGCGCCACGGACGGCGCCGATACGGGTGTTGCCGATAACCTCCACCGACAGGGCGCAGGTGGACGGACAGTCGTGCGGGCAGACCGATGCTTTGATGGTGCTGGACATGGCATGAAACCTAACCTTGGCGGCGTTCGGTTGGCAACGCGGGTCGGTGGCGACCGTCAATATCCCGGATCGCAAAACCCACGGCAGGCCATCACTTCGCCAGTATGCGCGCCAGTTCCAGCAGTTCCGTATCCACCGGCTTGATCTGTCCCGCGATGGCCGCCAGCTTCGTGCGCGTCACCTCGTTTTTCTGCCAGCCGATCAGGATGCCGGTTTCGCCGTCGCTGAGTGCTTTCACCGCCCCTACGCCCAACCGGGTTGCCAATAACCGGTCGAACGCGCTGGGTGGGGCGCCGCGCACCACGTGGCCAAGGGTCGTGGCCCGCAGTTCGAACCCGGTTCGCTGCTTATCCGCATCGAAATAGGCCAGTATTTTCGCGGCATTTTCCTTGACGCCCTCGGCGATCACCACGATCGCGTGCGTCTTGCCGCGCTCGTACGCCGCGTGCAACCGCTGGGCGATTTCGCTGGCCGGAACCTCGAATTCCGGCGTGGAAATTACTTCCGCGCCACCCGCGAGGCCCGCCATGATCGCCAGATAACCGCAATCCCGCCCCATCGTTTCGACCAGAAACGCCCGATTGTGCGAAGATCCGGTCGTGCGCAGATGGTCGATCGCCTCCAGCGTGACGTTGATCGCGGTATCGCAGCCGATGGAAATATCGGTCCCCAGCAAATCGTTATCGATGGTGGACGCGATGCCGACCACATGAACCCCAAGCTGGCTCAACATATGGGATCCGGTTTGCGATCCGTTGCCGCCGATCACCACCACGCCGTCGATGCCGCGCTGAGCGAGGTGGCGCAGCGCCTTGGACCGGCCGCGCTCCTCGCGAAATTCGGCGGACCGGGCGCTGCCCAGAAAGGTACCGCCGACCTGAATAATACCGCCAACGTCGCGCGCGTTCAGTTCGCGGAACTGTCCATCGACCAGGCCCTGCCAGCCCTGGCGTACGCCATAGACCGTGATGCCCCGATCCAGCGCGCTGCGCGTCACGGCCCTGATGGCCGCGTTCATGCCGGGGGCATCGCCGCCGCTCGTCAGAATCGCGATATGCTTCATAAATCCGGCCCTATGCCCCTATACCCGAGAGCTCTGCGATTGAGTGTTGGGGCCGTCCGTCCGCATCCACGAAGCGGCTATCCCGTGAAAGTTCCAACGATATCCTGATGCAGCGCGCCAATTTCCCGCTGCACGTAGTCCAGGAATGGCGACAGATTCCGGCCCGCCAGTTCGGCGATGTTCTGATACGTCATCATGCCGTTCAATTGGTCCAGCCGTTCCAGCGCCGCCGGCATGCGCAGGAAATACCGCGACCGCAACTGCGTCAAATGCCACTCCACCTGCGCCAGGTTCAACCCGGCGGAGCGCGGAAACGCCGTATTGGCAAGCAGGAAACAGGCAACCTCGGTCGCGTTGTAGCCGCTGGGATGTTCCCGCCGGTAGGCGTGATACCCCGCCGCCGCCCGCAACAGCGCATTCCAGTGGCCCGCGTCGATATCGGCGTCCACCGCGTCGGTGCGCGGGGCCAGCGAATGAAACCGCGTGTCGAGCAGGCGCGTGGTCTGGTCCGCACGTTCCAGATAGCGGCCGATCATGTAGAAATGCCAGGCCTGATCGCGATACAGCGTGCCTTCGGTGATGCCGGTATGCGCCTGCGCCCCATCCTTGAGCATCCCGCACACAGCGGTAAAATGGTCCGGGGCGACCGTGGCGGGGGCCAATTGCCGGATGCGGCCATGGAACACGTTGATCTGCAACCACATTTCAGTGGAAATCAGCGCCCTCAGCGTGCGCGCGTTCTCCCGCGCCGCGGCGATGAACGACTGCACCGAGGTTGGATTGGTGTCGTCGAGCAAATAGAATTCGCCAACGCTGCGCTGAGTCGCCTCGCCATGTTTTTCGAAGAAAGCCGCCAGATCGCCGTTGATGCGCGGGATCGACAACCAGTTGCGCGTGTCGTCGGCGTCGCGCGCGAACGTGTTGGTCACGTCCAGGATGCGCGCCATGTTCTCGATCCGCTCCATATAGCGAGCGAGCCACAGCGTGCTTTCCGCGTGCCGCCCGATCAGGTGGACCTTGTGGCGGCGGGGCATCATGTCCATCAGGCCAGCACCCAGGTATCTTTGGACCCGCCGCCCTGGGACGAATTGACCACCAGCGTTCCGGCCCGCAGCGCAACCCGGGTAAGCCCGCCCGGCAGAACCCAGGTGTCCTTTCCGGTTACCGCGAACGGCCGCAGATCGATATGCCGCGGCCGGACGCCATCGTCGCACAGCGTCGGCGACACCGATAATTTCAGCGTCGGCTGGCTGATATAATTGGCTGGGTCCGCCTTCAGCAGCGCCCGGAAGTTCGCCAGTTCCGCTTTGGACGCGTGCGGGCCGATCAGCAGCCCGTATCCACCGGATTCGGCTACCGGCTTGACCACCAGCTCGTGCAAATGCTCCAGCGTATAGGCCAGCGCATCCGGTTCGGCGCAGATTCGTGTATCGACATTCGGCAGGATCGGTTCTTCCGACAGATAATACCGGATGATCCGCGGCATATAGGCATAGATCGCCTTATCGTCGGCCACGCCGGTGCCGACCGCGTTGGCGATCGCCACCGCGCCCCGGCGCCATGCCTCGATCAGTCCGCGCACGCCCAGCATGCTATCGGGGTTGAACGCGTCGGGATCGAGGAAATCGTCGCCGATCCGGCGGTAAATCGTATGTACCTGCGCCAGGCCCGACGTGGTGCGCATCCAAACCTTGCCGCCCTCGACGGTCAGGTCGCGCCCCTCGACCAGCGGCACGCCCATTTCGCGCGCGAGAAACACGTGTTCGAAGTAGGCGGAATTGAAGATGCCAGGAGACAGCACCACGACCTGTGGGTCTTCCACCCCCGGCGGCGCGATTTCCGCCATCGCGTTGTGCAGCCGCAAGCCGTATTCGTCCACGCCGCGCACGCGCAGGCTGGTCATCAGGTCGGACATGACCCGCAGGCTCATGTGGCGGTTTTCCACGACGTAAGCGACGCCGGACGGAGTGCGGGCATTGTCTTCCAGCACGCGGAACGCGCCGGTTTCGTCGCGCACGATGTCGGTGCCGCAGACATGGACATAGGTGTTGAACGGCACATCGAAGCCCACCATCGCCTGGCAATAGCCGGCGTTTTGCAGCACCAGTCGGGCCGGAACGATTTTGTCCGCCAGAATTTTCCGGTCGTGGTAGATGTCGTACAAGAACATGTTCAGCGCCCGCACGCGCTGCACCACGCCGGTTTCGATCTGCTGCCACTCGGCCGGCGTGATCACGCGCGGAATCAGGTCGAACGGCAGAATTCGGTCGATCGCGGTGGCGTCGGAATACACGGTGAAGGTAATGCCGCGTTCCAGCAGATCCCGTTCAGCGTCGGCCGCCCGGAGCCGCAGGTTTTCGATCGGCAGTCCGGCAAGGCGAGACAGCAAAAGGGTCATGGTCGGGTGCTGGGGCTGTCCGGGCCGGAGCATTTCGCAAAAAAACGCGCCAGGGTCGTACCCCTGCATGGTTCCGAGCGGCGGCAATCGCGCCGGCGATTGGCTTTGGACCTGAGTCTGGCTCCCACCACCGGCCTGCATCCGCATCTCCGTTTTGCAATGCGGCATGATAAACAAAACGCGGTGCCTGGAAAGGGCTTTTACAGCCCAGATGATCCGGTGCGGTTCATCAACAAGGTCAGGCGAACCTAAATCGAGGCTTTCCGGACCATCGGCAATGCCTCCGCCAACCCCGGATGTACCGTCCGTTACGCGCGCAGATACCGGATCTCCGACCCGTCCTTGGCGGTGAACCGAAGCCCCACCCAGGCCGGCGTCAGATCGTAGAATGTGTCCAGGTTCGCGTCGCCGCGCAGAGCGAAATGCTGCGCATCGACCGTCCCGCCGGTCACCGCCACCTTCTCCGTCCCGGCGAGTGTCACCGTTGGATGCATCAGGCGACCGTCTTCGGTATTGATGAACGGCGCATCCAGCATAGCCCGGTTCCAGTGAGTCCCGGGCAGCGAACGAGGCGGCGCGACATACCGGACCGCTTTCGACCCCTCGACCACCAGACCGCTTGAATCGCGCCGGGCGGACATCCGTTGGGGCGTTCCGTCGTCGTTTGTTTCGGCATCGATCGATACGACCTGTTCCGCCTCCCAGCGGACAGTTGCGCTATTTTTGTAACGAAAGAACTTGACCGGACCGATTCCGATGGCGATCTCAACGAGAACCGAAACGATCAGGGTCGTGCCCGATTGCTGGAACGTTTCGGTGTGCTCGCCGATCGTGCTGCCCTTGCGCAGGATATGAAACGCAAGCCGCCCACCGGGCGGCACCGGCAGGGCGGCGTACGCGGGCCGGATCGCCAGCATGGCCGGCGCCGCAAGCATCAGCCGGCGCCCGATCATGCCGGTTTCGCGATGACGTAAAGCCCCACGTCGATGGTGCCGGCGCGGAAGCCGCCTTCGCAATAAGACAGGTAATAATCCCACATCCGCCGGAACCGCGTGTCGAATCCCAAACGTTCGATTTCCGGCCATGCCGCATGAAACCGCCGCCGCCATTCCGCCAGCGTACGAGCATAGCTGTCGCCGAATGTCTCCATCGATCGCAACAGCATACCGGCCTTTTCGGTCTGCCGCCGGATCTCGCCAATGGTCGGCAACATGCCGCCGGGGAATATATAGTGCTGGATGAAATCGGTGCAGCGGCGATAACCCTGGAATTTATCCTCGGCGATGGTGATCGCCTGCACCACGGCTACCCCGTCCGGCTTCAACCGGTCGCGCAACGTAGCGAAATAGCTCGGCCAGTACGATTCACCGACTGCCTCCATCATTTCGATTGAAACGATCCGGTCGAACTGGCCGGGCACGTCGCGATAATCCTGCAAACGTAAATCGGTGGCCCGCGCCCCGGCAAGCCGTTCGCTGGCATAATCCAGTTGGGCCGGCGACAGTGTCACACCCGTCACATGACAACCGGCGCCATGCACCAGTTGCTCCGCCAGACCGCCCCAGCCGCAGCCGATCTCGAGCACCTGGTGACCTGGCACCGTGTCCATCAATTCGATGGCGCGGCGCTGTTTGACCAGTTGCGCCTCCTCCAGCGTCATATCCGGGGTGGCATAGAGCGCCGAGGAATAGCTCATGCCGCTATCTAGCCATGTGCGATAGAACGCATTCCCCAGATCGTAATGATGCTGGATGTTGCGCCGGCTGCCGCGTTTGGTGTTGGCATTCATCCGGTGCTGAATCCGGTTGCGCAGCCGTTGCAGCCAGTTGGACGCGAACGTATCGCTCAGGGTCGGCATGTTCAGCGCCGCGAGTTCGACCAGCGCGGGCAGGTCCGGGCTTTCCCAGTCTCCATCGATGAAGGACTCGGCGGCCGCGATATCGCCCTGTAGAAACAGCCGCCGCAGCATCCGCCAGTTCCGCAGGATCACAATACCCTCCGGGCCGTTACTGGATCCGTGCGACAGCCGAATACCCGACGGTGTGACAATCGTCAGGCGCCCTGTATGGACACGCGAGAACAGCACCCGCGACAGCCGGGCCGCCATCCAGCCCAGGCCGGACGCGCCGGCATCTTGCACCGGCGAAACATGGGTCGATACATCGGACATGATTTAACCCTGTTGGATGGAAACGATGGTGACGGGATGGTCGGGCGGGGCTGGCCGGGGCTGAATGCGCAGCCCTTTCAACCATAGTTTGATGGCTTCCCAATGGATCGCGCCGATGACTTTCAGGCTCAGCAATCCGTAACGCAGCAGCATGGCCGTTAGCGCCGCGTCCGATGCCTCCCGCCGCCGCCCGGTAAACGACGCGGTGATGACCCGGCCATCCGCATCGTCGCCATGAACCACGACGGCAACGGTATCGCCGGGCGGAACGACGTTGAACGCATACGTCATGTCCATCCGCATGAACGGCGAGACATAGAACCCCTTGTCGCAGCGCTGCCGGATTGTCGCCGCATCGCGATCCGCGACCGGGATCAGATAGGAATGCCGTTGTCCAAACGTGTTGTTGACCTCATACAGCAACGCCAGCAGGCTGCCATCGCGGCGGTAGCAGAAAAACACGCTGATCGGGTTGAATGCGTGTCCCAGGATACGCGGCATGCACAGCAGGCGGATCGCGCCGCCATCGGGTTCCAGCCCGGCCGTGGTCAGCAAATGTCCGATTTGAATGCGCAGATCGGTCCCGGACCCATCCAGATGATCGCGATCGTGGAAGCTGACCAGATTGAAACGGTTATGCGAAAACAGCCGCAACGCTGGCATCGCGTCCAGATCGAACAGCATTTGCGCCAGCCGGTAACTCAGGTTGTGACCGAGCGGCTTGAAGCGCCGGTGCATTACTGTACCGGAATAAATCGCCGATGTCATGCGGCCAGCTCCGTTGCTTCCGATGGCGTTACGATAATCCGGCCGCTTTCGTTCGCCACCGTCCACGGGCGGCGGACACCGCCAAGCTGTTCGGCGACCGCAAGGCCCGATTGCAGGCCGTCCTCATGGAACCCGGCGCCGAAATAGGCGCCGCAGAACCAGGTGCGCTGCCGGCCCTGCAACGACCAAAGCTGCTGTTGTGCCTGCATCGCGTCCGTATCGAATCGCGGATGGTCATACACCTGCTCATGCAGCACCGAACCGGACGCGGGTTCCACCGACGGATTAAGCGTCAGAAAAATCGGCGGCGCATCCGCCAGGCCTTGCAAGCGATTCATCCAGTAGGTCACATGAAGCGCGTCGCCGCCGTTGCGGCCGCCGAGGTAGTTCCAGCTTGCCCACACCCGGCGCCGTTTCGGCATCAACCGGGCATCGCCGTGCACCACCGCCCGGTTTTTGGTATATCCGAAGCGGCCGAGCAGCGTTGCCTCGGCAGCCGACGGCCGGTCGAGCAACCCAAGCGCCTGGTCCGCGTGACAGCCAAACACAACGTGATCGAAAACTTCCTCGGCACCGGTGTCGTCGGCCAGCACCACGCAATCGGCCCGGCGCCGCACCGACCGGACAGGACGGCCCAGCCGGGTCTCGCCGATTTTCGCCATAAGTTTCTTCACATATTCCCGGCTACCGCCATCGACCGTGCGCCAGACCGGCCGGCCGGTAAATTTCAATAACCCATGATTGTCGCAGAACCGGATGAAATGCAGCGCGGGATAATCCCGTAATGTGTCCGCCGAGGCCGACCAGATCGCCGCCGCCATCGGCAGCAGATGGTCTCGCTGAAACGCCGCACCATAGCCCTGCGAGTCGAGAAAAGCCCCAAGCGTAAGGCCGGATGGCATGGTCCTGGCCTGTTCCGGCGCCTCGCGATAAAAGCGATACAGATCGCGCAACATCGACCAGAAGCGCGGACGCATCACATTGCGGCGCTGGGCAAACAACCCGCCAAGATCGGTGCCGGCATATTCTAGCCCGCCGTCGTCCAGCGACACCGCGAAACTCATTTCGGATGCTTTGGTACGAACCCCCAAATGGGCGAACAGCGCTGTCAGGTTCGGATATGTCGCTTCGTTATACACAATGAACCCGGTATCGACCGGCACGCCGCCGATATCCACGGTGTTGCTATGGCCGCCGGCGCGGGGTGCGCTTTCAAACAGCGTGACGCGATGCCGCCGGCTCAGCAGCCAGGCCGCCGACAATCCGGCGATTCCGCTGCCGACAACCGCAATCCGCATCCTCTGGCCGGTCATGATATTCCGTGTATCCCGATTGCCGATGTTTTCTGTTACAATCATGGGAGTGATACGCCATGCGCAAGTGCCTGGATCACCGGATATCGCGGTGATCTATTTTCGTCGTCCCGGCGTAACAGGAATTGTGAATGCATCAGCCCCCGCTCTCTCGCGATTGTCCCCCCCCCAATCCCAGGACGAATGGGGGCTGGTGCTTCCGTTTCGCCGCCGTATATCCGCCGGAGGCATGACACAACCCGCCAAAGCGCCGGACGGCCCCGACCACGCCGCCCTGATCGAGGCCATTGCCGTTCGGCGCGACCGAGCGGCATTCGCGGACCTGTTTGCCTATTTTGCCCCGCGCGTGAAAGCCTGGATGCTCCGCGCCGGCTCCGGTCCAACGGCCGCCGAGGAACTCGCGCAGGAAACCATGCTGGCGGTCTGGCAAAAGGCCCGTCTGTTCGATCCGGCCAGGGCCGGTGCGTCCACCTGGATTTTCACCATCGCTCGTAATCTGCGGATCGATTCGCTGCGGCGGGAACGTCACCCGAGCGACCTGATGCCGGACCCGTTGGAAGAGCCCGCCGCGCCGATGCAGGCCGACCACGTGCTGGCGATGTCGCAACAGGAAATACGGATCCGTTCCGCCCTCGCCGTGCTCCCGCCGGAGCAGGCCGACGTCATCCGCAAGGCGTTTTTCGAGGACAAGGTTCACGCCGAAATCGAAAAGGAACTCGGCATTCCACTAGGAACCGTGAAATCGCGCCTGCGCCTCGCCATCGGCCGGCTGCGCTCGGTATTGGGAGACCTCGGATGATCCGCCACCACCCCAGCGAAACAACATTGGCGGCCTATGCGGCCGGCTCGCTGCCGTCCGCGCTGTCAACCGTCGCGGCGCTGCATCTGGCGCGGTGTCCGGTGTGCCGGCGGTCGCTCGCGACGCTTGAAGCGACCGGTGGCGCCGTGCTGGACGAATTGACGCCAGTTCCGCTGTCAGGCGACGCCCTGAGCCGATTGCTGGACCGCGTGGACGAACCCGCCCCAGCCCCACCGCCAATCCTGAATCCAGACCTTCCCGCACCGCTCAACCGCATGGTTCTCGGGCGCTGGTGGCCGATCGGACTGGGCGCACGCTACCGGCCCATGCGCGCCGGGGACGGTGCCTGGGGCGGGCTGGTGCTGGCGCAGCCGAATCGGTCCCTGCCCCGGCACGGCCATGCCGGGCTGGAACTGACCTGTATTCTATCTGGCCGGTTCGCCGACGGTTCCGGCGAATACGGCCCCGGCGACCTGTCCGAACCGGTTGTCGATCACGATCGCCCGCCTTTGGTTATCGGGACGGAACCATGCCTGTGCGTCATCGCGTCGGAAGGCATGAAACTGCGCGGATTGCTTGGGCTGGCGCAGCGCACGATCGGTTATTGAGGTACGCATGCCGCGCTGGGTTTGGGGTATAACGATGCTGAGCATGCTACAGGCTTGTTCCCCCGTTGCGATTCTGAATGCGCTATCGCCGAAGTCCGGCATTACCGAGACATTCGATGTCCGTTATGAGCCGGGGGACCGGCACACGCTGGATATCTATGCGCCAAAGGGACAAACCCCGGCACCGGTTATCGTGTTTATTTACGGCGGCGGCTGGAAAGACGGCAACAAGGCCGAATACCGCTTTGTCGCGGCGGCCCTGGCGGCGCGCGGCTTCCTGACGGTGGTGCCGGATTACCGGCTGTATCCTCAGGTCCGGTTTCCGGCGTTCCTGCAGGACAATGCCGCGGCGGTCGCCTGGACGCGGGCGCATATCGCCAGTTACGGCGGCGACCCAGGCCGGATTTTCCTGATGGGCCATTCCGCCGGCGCGTACAATGTCGCCATGCTGACGCTGGATAAGCAGTGGCTCGGTGCGGTCGGTCTGGACCCCGATCGCGATATAACCGCCATGGCCGGTTTGGCCGGCCCGTACGACTTTCTGCCGCTGCACGACCCCGAACTGGATGCGATCTTTTCCCCGGCGGGCGATTTGCGATTGAGCCAGCCGATTACCTTTGCCAGGGGCAATGCGCCGCCGATGTTCCTGGCGGCGGGAAGCGACGACACCACCGTTCTGCCACGCAATACGGTGCTTTTGGCGGATGCCATCCGCAAGGATGGGGGCGTGGTGGAAGAACGGATTTATCCCGGCATCAACCACACCAAGATCATCGGTGCGATGGCCGGCGTGCTGCATTGGCTGGCACCATCCATGGCCGACGTAACAGCATTCCTGGATCGCTACGTGCCACCCTTAACCGCGGTGGCTGCTTCGGCGCGACCGGTGACCGGAGCCATCCCATGATCCTGACCTTCTGTGTGGCCGCCATCCTTCTATCGGTCATCATGACCGGTGGCTGGGCGCTGCAACGCACGACTGGAAATTCCAGCTGGGTCGATGTTGTCTGGTCGTTTGGCCTGGGCATTTCCGGGCTGGTCATGGCGTTCGTTCCCGGCCCGGTCACCACCCGCCAGATCGTGGTTGCCCTGCTGATCGCCGCATGGTCGCTGCGGCTGGGCCTGCACATCGCCCAACGTTCGATGCACGGGCCGGAAGATGCCCGTTATGCCGCGCTGCGCCAGGAATGGGGACCGCGCTTTCAGATCCGACTATTCCTGTTCCTGCAAATCCAGGCCGCTGCCGCTGCCGTCCTCGGTTTGTCGATGATGCTGGCGGCGCATAACCCCGCGCCGTTCCCACGCCTGCTGGATATCGCCGGCATCGCCGTGTTGATCGTCGCCGTCGTTGGCGAAGGCCTGGCCGACGACCAAATTCGCCGCTTCAAAAAGAATCCGGCTAACCGGGGGCGGGTCTGCGATGCCGGGCTTTGGGGCTGGTCCCGCCACCCCAATTACTTTTTCGAGTGGTTCGGCTGGGTCGCCTATTCGCTGCTGGCCATCGACCTGACCGGCGGCTGGTACTGGGGCTGGCTGGCTCTGTCCGGGCCGGCGTTCATGTACTGGCTGCTGGTCCATGTCTCTGGCGTCCCCGTGCTCGAACAACAGATGCTGAAATCGCGCGGCGATGCGTTCCGCGCGTATCAGGCCCGGGTCAGCCCGTTCTTCCCGCTGCCGCCAAAGGAATCCCGCCGATGAGCTTCGTCACCGTCGCCACGAATGTAATCGAGCGTGTCCCATTTCCGGATGCGGTCACATCCGCCGGGATATCGTTCCTGGTGGACCGCACCCGCCGCAAACTGGCGCGCAACGGCAGCCCGTCGGAGGCCGATTTTGCCCGCCTGATGGCTCAGCAGCCGATCGCCGTCCGCCCCGATGCGGCAAACGAACAGCATTACGAGGTCAATTCGGACTTCTTCGGCCTGGCTCTCGGGCCACGGCGGAAATATTCATGCTGCCTGTACCGCACGCCCCAGGACACGCTGCCGATTGCCGAGGAGCACGCCCTGGCGGAAACCGCCGCACATGCCGGCCTTACCGACGGCCAGGATATTCTGGAACTGGGATGCGGATGGGGTTCGCTCAGCCTGTGGATGGCCGAACGCTATCCAGCATCGCGCATCACCGCCGTATCCAATTCGCACGGCCAGCGCATCTATATCGAGGGGCGGGCCGCCGATCTCGGCTTGAACAACCTGCTTGTGGTTACCGCCGACATGAACGATTTCTCCCCGGACGCGACCTTCGACCGGGTGGTTTCGGTGGAGATGTTCGAACACATGACCAACTGGCAGTCGCTTCTCCGCCGTGTGTACGGCTGGCTGCGGCCGGATGGACGGTTGTTCATGCATGTGTTCAGCCACCATTCCGCGCCATACCTGTTCGATGTCGCGGACAAGGAAGACTGGATCGCCCAGCATTTCTTCACCGGCGGGATCATGCCAAGCCATCGGCTGATCCGGCATGTGGCGGAGGTGTTCGAGGTGGAGGACGAATGGCGGTGGGGCGGCGAACACTACGCCCGCACCGCGCGCGACTGGCTGGCGAATTTCGATCGCAATGAAGACGCGGTGGCGCGGGTATTGCGCGATGTCTATGGCGCCGAGGCAGCCCTGTGGAAACGCCGCTGGCGCCTGTTCTTCCTGGCGACGGCCGGCCTGTTCGGCCACGTCGGCGGTTCGGAATGGGGCGTCAGCCACTATCGGCTGCGTCCGCTGGCGCGCTGAGGGCAGTATCGGCATAACTGCTCCGGCACGATCCGGGCCATGCCCCCCAGGAACAGGTATCACGATGCTGCGATGGCTGCGCGCCTACACCGCGAGCGACGATCCCCACGTCGCGGCGAATAACACCATCGCGATGGTTCTCGCCTGGAATCAGCCCTATTATCCGTTGTACTTATGGTGGATCGCCGGTTCGGACGCCTGGATCGGGCTTCCCGATGCGTTCTCAGGCCTGCTCTTCTTTGCCGTCCCCGCCATCGCCCGGCGCTCCAGCCTGCTGGGCCGGGTGGCGATGATCGTATTCTCGGTCGCCAACGTCGCATTTTGCTCAATGATGCTCGGCGAGGCGGCCGGTATTCAGCTCCTGTATCTGCCGTGCGGAATGCTGGCGGCCATCCTTTTCACGTGGCGGGAACGGTTCGTCATGCTGATCATGACCGCCTTGCCGCTGGCCGCATGGTGGCTGACGCGCGGGCGGCTGGATATCCCACCCATCCGGTTTTCGGTATCGGCCTACGCATCGCTGTTTACCCTGAACGCGGTCAGTTCGGGCGCGCTGATGGTGTTTTTCGGGTGGATTTTGGCGGGTATCAACCGCGGCGTGGAGGAAAAGCGCGCGATGGGCCACGAAAGCCAAAGGCCCCGGACATAAGCCCAGGGCCTTCGCATTGTTGTGACTGTCCGTTGCCGGACCGGAGTAATCTAAGCCGGCGTTTTCGCGCCGGCGATCCAGGTCATGGCGAGGGTTGCCACCGAACAATGAGACACAGGATCACCTCCTTTCAGTTGTTGCTACGACGGGTGTAGTCTGCTCCCGATTCGGGCGTTTTGGCAAAGAAAATCGGGCTGGGAGACAAACATGATCCAAGGTATCCACCGCTACCCGCCGATGGAGCGGGTCATATACGGTCTGCCATTCGCCGAGGCGCTGGCCGAGGAAATCGCTCGGCTGGACGCCCGCGCGGTCTATGTGATGGCCAGCGGCACGCTCCACCGGGAAACCGGGGTGACAGGCACCGTACGCCGGGTGCTGGGCAATCGCATGGCCGGCCTGTGCGCGAAGATCGGCGCCCATACCCCGCGCGCCGACGTGGTGGCGGCCGCGAATGAAGCGCGGGCAGCCAAGGCCGACCTGATTCTAACCGTCGGAGGCGGATCGGTTACCGACGCGGCCAAGATGGTCGGGCTGTGCCTGGGCAACGACGTGACCCATCCCAGCCAGCTGGATGCCTTCCGGGCGTGGGTCGCGCCAGACGGCAAAACCGAGCGACCGGCGGTCAACCCGCCCGCGATCCGTTCGGTCGATATTCCGACGACATTGTCGGCTGGGGAATTCACCCCATTCGCCGGCTGCACCGACACCGAACGGCATATGAAGGAAAGCTTCGGCCACCCCCTGATGATGCCCCAGACGGTGATCCTGGACCCCGAGGTGACGGTCCACACGCCGGAGTGGCTGTTTCTTTCGACCGGAATCCGGGCGGTGGATCATGCGGTGGAAACGATTTGTTCGGTGGCACCAACGCCCTATTCGGATGGCACATCGTTGCACGCGCTGCGCCTGCTGACCGCAGGATTACCGGCGGTGAAGGCCGATCCGGCCGATCTGGATGCAAGGCTGAACTGCCAGTTGGGATCATGGATGGCTATCCTGGGCGCGCATAGCGGCGTGCCGATGGGCGCCAGCCACGGCATTGGGCACGTGCTGGGCGGAACCGCGAATGTGCCGCATGGTTACACGTCCTGCGTGATGCTGCCGCATGTGTTGCGGTTCAACCTTGCCGTCAACGCGGATCGCCAGGAATGGATTAGTGCCGCGTTCGGGCGGCCGGGCGCTGGCGGGGCCGCCGATGCCGTGGCGGCGCTGATCGCCGGCCTGGGTCTGCCCGGCACGCTGCGCGACGCGGGTGTGAAACCGGAGCAACTGGATCGGATCGCGGTCGCATCGATGCATGACCGCTGGGTGCATACCAATCCGCGCAAGATCGACGGCCCGGCCGCGGTGCGGGCACTGCTCGACGCGGCCTGGTAACAGCGCGCGAGGCTAGCCCGGATCGCTGAAACCTTCGGGCGTTTCCGTCAGCCGTTCATCTTCGCTGTAGTCGGTAATGGCCACCGTTTCGACCACGCCCGCATCGATGCCGGCGACCCGCAGCATGTCCCATTGCGTGATCCAGCCACGGATGTGATGCCGCATCGTCCGGTTTGCCTGGCGGACGCCCATCTCCGCTTGCGGCGCCTGCCATTCGTACGCTTCGGTATAGCAATTCCGCACAGCCTGTTCGTGCCGCGCCAAATCGGAGTCGTCCGGGGCACGAAGTTTCATTGCGGACTGTATGGCACGCATGGCCAGCCCGGCCTGGTCTGCCTGACGCGGCAGATTACGCAGCCGCAAGCGGTCGGTCAGCTTCTGGGCGTCCTGTTTCGCGGCGATCACCGCATCGGCGTAGTCGTCGGTAATCGCGCATACGGCGAAAATGCCCGGAATACGATCCGCCGCGTCCAGACCCAGCCATTGCGATAGTTCCGCGTAGGCCAAAGCGCGCTGCAACGGCCCATAGCGGCCAATCAGTTCCACCTCGTCCAGCAGCACGACCCATCCCGCGAATCCGGCGGCACAAAACAGCTGCGGCATGAAGCGCATGCGCTGGCGAACGAGTTCCGCGGGGGCGACCGGTTCGATATCGAACAACGACCGGATGGATTTGTCTTTCAGCGCCCGGCGCAACGGCGGCAGGGGCGGCCTGCCATCGGTCAGAAACGCTTCCACCGCCTGGCGCAACTCCGTGTCCATGCCCCGCCCGATCAAATGGATCACGGCACCGAACAACTGCGACATCCCCGCTTCTGGCGTGCCTGCCCATAATGCCAGGCTCTGCGTTGCCCCCTCCAGGCGTTCGGCGTTGCTCAGCGCGCGCGTGACCGCGTCGTCGTTGACACCGGCCACGGTGGCGTTTCGCATCGCCGCGGCATAGGTCACACCCGGAATGGACAGCGGCGTTTCCTTGCTGACCGTAACCGTGCTGACCACGAATTGCCGCAGCAGCGCTGCCTCGCGCAGATAGCCGAGTAAATGCGATTTGCCAGTGCCGAAACCGCCGGCGATGGAAAACCCTGGTTCTGGTGTATCGGCGGCGTTATCGAGGGCGGCCTCGAAGCGCGCCTCGATCGCGTCGTCCGGACAACCCAGCCGCAGGATTGCCTGGCTGTTCGGCACGCCGGCGCGCAGTGCCTCGATGGCGAACCGCGCGGGAACCGTGTCGCGCCAGGTCATTGCAGTTGCACCAGGGGCGCCAGCATGTTGTCGCCCTGCCGCGGCCGCACGTCGTCCCACACCCGCATCTTCAGCGCGGTGTATTGGTTCAGGGACCGGCGTCCATCGTCGGCCAATAGCGGCGGGTCGGCGATGACGGTCATGAAGAAGCCTTCCAAGTGGCTGGCGTCGTCGATCGTCTGTCGCAATACCTCATAGCAATCCATCACGGCGGCGGCCGAATAGACATGGCCATCCTGGACCTCTCGCCGCTCCCGCAGCAGGCGGCCGATGTCGATGACCAGCAGAATGCCGTTTCCCCCGCACAGCCGGACCCAGCGGCACAGCGACTTCAGCATCGCGCGGGCATTGTTGCGGCCAATTTTCGCGCCAATTCCGGCTTCCCTTATGCCAGCGAGGCGGCCAGGCGCGCCTTGCAGCCAGTCCATCACCGTGTTGCGCACGGCCTCGCGATCGCCCGCCAGGCGCGCGGCGAGCAACGCGATCATGGCATTCCGGAAATCCTGCGCCAGGCCGGCATCCTGCCAAACAATGCGGGTGATTTCCTGGTTGATCTGCGTGTGCAGCAGGCCCGGCGCGACATCGTTCGCGTCCGCGAGCATGGCAAGCGACATACGCTGGCCGGGTTCGGGCCAGCGATAGCCGCTGTTCGCCACGATGCGTTCCAGTTGGGTGCGCGTCAGAGCATCCCAGTCCACGGCTTTGGCGATGGCAAAAAACAGGTTCTGCAGCTGGTGCAGTTTGGTTGTGGCGGTATCTAAACAGATGGCCGTCAGCCCGCATTGCCTGCCCTGATCGCGGAGCCGGATCGATGCGTACTGGATTTGGTCCGGATCGGCCACGACCACGAAGCGGACGGCGCTGCCGCCCGCTGGGATGAAGGACGCCAGGTACTCCTCGCGCATTGTCTCCAGCCAGGAACCGAGCGGGATCGCCATGCGGTATGCCTCCTGTTCAGTTGGCGGCCAGGAACCGGATGCCGACAAAAATATGCTCGCCGCCGGATTCGTCATAAACGGTCAGCCGGTCCTGGCCCTTGCTGCCGGTGGACGCCGGTAGCGTAAAACCCAGGCCGCCCTTTGTTTTTGTATCGGGCGCGCGATTGAGGCGCAACAGATCGCACACGAAAGCCTCCCGCGGGTACTCCGCGGCGGCGGCCGGAAGCAATGTCAGCAGCGTATGGATTTGCGCCAACGATACAGCCGGTCCGTCCGAACCAGCTCGTGCCGTCCAGCCGGACGGCGCCAGATGCAGGTACGCCCGCCACAGGTGTTCCAGGAAACCGGCAGCGTTGAAGCCACCGGCCTGTTGCGCGGCCTTCAACGATTTGACCAGGGCCGAGGGGCGAATTGCCCGCACGGTCTTGCGTCCGACCTTTACGGCCTGAGCCTTGGCGTCAAGCTTCAGCAGAAGCGGAAATGCGCTCAGCCGGCCGTTGCGATCGACGATCGTCACGCCCTGGCGTTTGGCTTCCGCCATCAGTTCGGCGATGTACGTGCCGTCGGCAAAAGCGTCCCCGGCATCATAGGCGAACGATCCGCCCAACGCGCGAAACGCCGCGGCGGTTCGGTCGGCTGCGTCCGGGGCCTGTTCGAGCTGGGCGACAATGCCATTGATATCGCCTATCGCCGTCATTCGCCGGGCTTTCTTCAGGCGGACAAGTGCGCTTTTGGCCAGGCGTTCGGCTTCGTCCATCCGCGCTTCCAAATCGGCAAGCGCCGGTTCCAGTTCGGTTGACATGATTGACTCCCAGGACGATCGGTGGACCGAGATTCGCCATCAGGCCATCCCGTATTCGCGACAGGATCGCTTTGCCCCGCCAAATTTGCAATGCGTTGCGTGGAGTCGCGGCCATCGCGGTCGCGATCAGGGCAAGCGGGATATCCGTCGGCCAAGCAAATCGAAGAAGCCGTCCGGGTCTAGGGTTTCCAGAACGATGGCGTTGGCGGGATCGCCGGTGCGGCCCCACCCGATCGATCAGGGTGCGGCCGCGACCCGGACCGGGACCGAGGTCCACCCGCACCGAACAGGCGCGCGTTGTGAACAGGTCCGGCTGGATCAACCACGCGACGGCGCAGGGATCGTGCAGCGGCGCACCGGGTATCGCAAACCGGTTCGACAGCGGCACCGTCGCCTGGATATCGCAGGCCGCCTGAAGGCACCGGCCGGTTCCGCCGGCTCGCCATGCCGCGATCCGGGCCGGGGTGGTCAGTGCCTGCGCCGTCAGTTCCAATGTCGCGAATACCACAGGGCGGCCGCAGGCGAGCAGGATCGCCAGCGCCTCCGGGTCGCTCCAGGCGTTGAATTCGGCGGCGGGCGTTACATTGCCTTCGGCCCAGGCGCCGCTCATCAGCACGATTTGTGCGACCTTGGCGGTCAGCGCGGGTTCGGTGCCGAGGGCAAGCGCGAGGTTGGTGGCGGGTCCGATCCCGATCAGGGTCACCGGTTCGGCGGCGTTACGGAGGATCCGTCGGATCGCGTCCGCCGCCAGGTCCGGTTCGGCCGGTCCGCCCGGCGGCAGAACAACGCCGCCGATCCCATTGTTGCCGTGGATGCGGGTTTCGCTGACGAAGGCCCCCAGCAAAGGCCGGTCGGCCCCGGCATGGACTGGCACCTTGGATTCGGCCAGGGCGGTCAGGGCCAGTGCGTTGGGCAGTGTCTGGTCAAGCCCCACGTTGCCGCCGGCAACGGAGATGGCGAGGACGTTCAGTTCCGGCGATGCGAGCGCCAGCAAGATCGCGATGGCGTCGTCCGTGCCTGGGTCGCAATCGAGGATGACCGGTATCGGCATGGCGAATCCTTCGGTGTTGCCAGAACAGACGGCCACAGTGCCATGCCGGTGCGGCCTGCAAAAGCCACGATGGCACTATCGCGGGTTGCTTGCCGCGAGGGAGAACTGTATAGGCGGAATTGTCCGGTCGCCGGCGTAGCTCAGGGGTAGAGCAACTGATTCGTAATCAGTAGGTCCACAGTTCGATTCTGTGCGCCGGCACCAGCAAATATCTGAAATTGTTATTCATTCGCCGGATGCGCCATTCTCGGGCACGCAGCCGGGTGCATGTCAGCACGATACGGCACATAATTATGTGACGCGCCTTGTATATCGCACATCGCTGCGCGATTCGTCGGTCGTGAACGGCGCTGAACTGGCGAAAAAGCTAAAGCGCCTCGCCAAACAGCGAGACCTGGAATTTGAGTATGAACCCCGGCACGGCAAGGGAAGCCACGGGCACTTGCTCTTTGGCGACAAGCTTACGACCGTTAAAGACCGGGGAAAAAAAGAGATAGGGCCAGGGCTTTTGCACGACATCCCGAAGCAGCTTGGCCTGACAAAAGAAGGCCTTTCCTGACCGCACGGGCGGGGGGGTAGGAGTACGATATGCGGTTCGTTTATCCATATACCGTCCACCAAAGCGCCGATGGCGCGTGGCAGGTGCGTTTTCCTGACGTTCCCGAGGCGCTGACCGAGGGCGATACGCAGGCGGATGCCCATGCTCTGGCGTCCGACGCGCTTCTTGCCGCGCTGGGCGGGTTGGCAAAAATGAAGCGGGGTTTACCGGCGCCTTCTGCCAAGGGACAGTTTTTTGTTGTCGTTCCGATGCTCGAATCGGCCAAACTCGCGCTCTATTTGGCGATGCGGGAGGCCGGTTTGAACAAAGTGACACTCGCTCATAAACTGGGAAAGCAAGAGGGCGAAGTCCGGCGGATGCTCGACCTGGACCATCAAACAAAAATCGGCACGCTGGAAGACGCCCTGTGGCACCTAGGAAAGCAAATCGCGAGCGAAGTTCGCCAGGCCGCCTAGGCAACGCTGGCGAATAAGCGCGTCAGCACGCCAGCAAAGTTTCCTTGTAAAACATAAGTTTAGGGATCGCCCGCTGCTGCCGCTTGTCGCGATTATCGTTGAGCAATCCGTTAGCCATGCCCAGAAATTATCGCGTCGGATTACGGCGCCGGGCATGTTCCAAGCCTTTGTTTGAGCGGGCAGCTCCATCCGCGTGCTGACGCGGTTATCGTCGATACCGGCCCTAAATCGGGCAAACCCCGCTCGCACAGTCCAAATGAACCCAGTCCACTGCCTCCCGCACCGTGCCGGCCTCGATACGCAGCACGATCGCTTCGAAATCGGCTTCCGAAATCTCCTCCTCCGGCAAATATTCATAGCCCAGTTCATGATCCGGGCGGCTCGGCAGAACGGCGCAGCAGCGCACGGTGGGTTGCTGGTCTCGCACGATCGCCCTGAACGAATCCAGATCATGCCGGTCGGTGAAAATCTTTAGGGTATAGCTCACCTGATTGCCCTGTTCGGCGCCGATCCAGTGCTTCTCCAGCAGGCGCAACCAGCGATATTGATCGCCGGGCGACGCCTCGCCCGCCGTCACGCTGCGCGCGCCAATGCCGAGACGCATCAACAGTGGAACGGTCGGAAAGCCCACCACCGTCATCCCCGGAAATGTCTTCAGGGTCCGCATCGGATAGCCCCGCCGGGCGTAATCGGCCAGCAGCGGATCGGATCCAGCGTCCCACTCCCCGCTGTTGTCATCGCGGACGCCCTTGAACTGCACCCAGCGCAGATACTGCCGCCGAGCGGGCAGATGCGCGCCCTCGGTCAGGCCAAACAGCTTGCTGGTCGTGCCGGCCGGTTTCACCGTGGTCACCGTCGCAGGTATCGCCCGGCCGAGCGCGTTTGCGTACGCGGTGCTTTCCTGCTTGGCCGCGTCCGACAGCCGAACGAGCATCGCCCAGAACGGCGCCGACACGGTCTCATCCAGCAATTGATTGAAATCGAGACCGAACCGCAGCCAGGCCCATTCATGCAGCCCGGTCGGCCCGATCCCCATGCGATTGGTACGGGCGACTTCCTGGGCATACAAAGCGTCCATCCCATTGGCACGCATCAGGAAGCGCACGCCCAGCCGGACGGAATCCTCCACGCGCGCATCCCAAAGCGCCGCCACGTCGCGCGGAGCCTGACCCGGCGTCATCGCATCCAGTGGAACCGGACAAGCCAGCAACGGCGCGAAGTCGGCGATCACGCAATACCCGCCGGTGACATGCAGCGCGATTTCGCCGCACGGGTTGGTGGTGACCGGAAACCTGGATCCGGCCGCCCGCCGCGAGACATCCGCCAGCAATCCAGCGGCTTCGTCCACCTGATAACGCGCGCTGCGGAAGTCCCGCCCGTCGTCGTACACCGGTTTGTCCCAGGCGGATCCGGTGCGATGATCTTCCAACGCATCGCCGTTGATAAAACCGGGCTCGCCGTTGATCCAGGCGCACCGCGTGGCTTCGGCGAACACCGCTTGCGCATGAACGGTCAACGGGTCGCTGCCGCCGGAGCGGACGTGCCGCCAGAATTCCGCATCGACCATGACCGAGTGGTTGGCGGTCCACAGCCCGCCCTCCGCCTTGCACTGAATGAAACGGACAATACCGGGGTCGCGCCAGGACTTGGTTGCCATCCGGGCGGCCCGGCGAGCGCCGCCGACCTGCACCTCGACGGAAAAATGGTGGTCGATCAGCAACGCCTGTTCCCAGGCCGCCAGCGTTGCGGCCGCGCCGATGACATGCCGGCGGATATTGAGGAAGGCCCGCAGCAGCGAAATCGGTCCGGACGCCGGACGCCCCTGCATGCCGCGAATCGGCGATCCAGCGGGGCGGATCGCGGACATGTCCAGCAGCAAGGTCGCGCCGCTTTCACGCCGGAACGTCATCGATTCCAGCAGTTCGACGGCCTTGGCCCAGCCCTCGCGGCTATCGGCGACTCGATGGCACGTGGTACCGGCCGGCACGGTGCGCGGGTCGGAAACCAACTCCGTGGCCAGAAACGCCGCGACCACGCCGCTGTCATCCGTCGCGGTGCCCCATGGCAGCAACCCCAGGTCCACACCCAGGTGCGCCCGCGCCGTGGACCCGTGCGGATAATCGGCATGGTCTGGCGACAGATACAGCAAAAGCGTGGGCGCATGCGCCCAGTCGATCGCCATCAGGGCGTCATCATAGCTGCGCCCGACTCCGGACCCGTTCAGCAATAGATAAAACTTCGCAAACGACGCGATGGCGGTGGCGCAGTTGGTGAAAACCTCCATGTTGCGTTCGGGCTGACTGGGGTCGCCATGTTGCAGATGGCGGCCGGATGTCAGCAGCGCTCCGGTGGCGATGGCATTGCGCAGCCGGCCCTGTTCCTGCAATTCGGCATCGGTTGGGTGCTGCCCAAGCAGCGCCATGTTGCCGGCGGACACGCGATCGGCCACCCGGCCAAAACATTCGGCGTCCTCAGGACGGAAAATCGTACGACGGGCAACGGCGACCCCCATGCCCGGATCGAGGTGCCGCGGGGTCAGGCCGATATCGCCGAAATGCGCGCCCGGAACCGGATCGCACTGCACGAGACCTGCCGAGAAACCGTCCATATCTGGGACCCCAATTGCGTAGGCATCCTATATATAGTGGGCACGAGAGAATTGAAACACAATATACGCCAAATTCTGGCATAGCGCGTAATACCTGCGGGCAGTGGCGGTCGCGGCCTGTGGCGGCGCGGTCGCTCGCCGATGCGGCCATCGCAAACCCGGCCGGCGTCAGGCGCGTTGGTTTTCGCGCGCCGCTTTAGGCCATAGCCAGCACGTACCGCTCCGGATTGCGGCGGCGAGGAGGCCTCAGGCACACTGATCGGAAGGCAGCAAACCGCCCTTACCGCCCGGTCAGCAGCCGTTCCATCAACTGCCTGACGGTCGGGATGAAACCGTTCGAGTAAAACGGATCCTTGCCGAACCGGTAGGCATTGTGGCCGCTGAACATCAGGTTTCGGTCCACCGCGTCCGGCTCGTCGCTGGTGTGGGCAATGTCCTGCAAGGTTTTCTGGATACAGAAACTGCGCGGATCGGCCTTTTTGCCGTTCGTGAAGTCGGGATCGTGCTGCGCCCAGTTGGAAAAGCGGCAGGAACTCAGGCACCCCATACAGGCGGTCTGATCTTCCAGAATTTCCTGGGCCTTGTCCGGGGTAACGAAGATCAGCGTCGAGTCGGGGGTGCGCAGCGCATCGGTAAAGCCTTGCCGTTCCCATGTCAGGGCGCGTTCACGGTCGGCATGGGTCAGATAGACGATGCGCTTGCGCGGTCCGACGCCATGTTCCGCGACATGTTCGCCAATGGTTTCCATGGTGAACGCCACCTGACGATCGTTGCGGCCACGCAATTCGTCCAGAAAGCCGTTGCTGACGGCGCTGGAGTAAAATCCGGTCGGGCTGAACCGGTTGAGGAAGACATCGCCTTCCTTCAAGGTCAGCAGCCGCTGCTTCCACGCGTCGCCGATCGGGCTTTCCTGCGTCAACAGCGGACGGGTACCGAACTGGAACGCAACCGGGCCGAGATCGGGGTTTTCAATCCAGCTTTCCCAGTCTTCCAGGCACCAGACTCCGCCGGCCATGACGATCGGGGTTTCCGCCAGACCGAAGTCGCGCATGACCTTGCGTAGCGCCATAACCCGAGGAAACGGGTCTTCCGGGCGCAATGGGTCTTCGCCATTCGACAGTCCGTTATGCCCGCCTGCCAGCCACGGGTCTTCATAGACCACGCCACCCAACAATTCGGCGGTTTTGGAATAGGCCCGTTTCCACAGCGCGCTGAAGGCCCTGGCCGAGGAGATGATCGGGTAATAATGAACATTGAACCGGGCCGCGATGTCCGACAGGCGGTACGGCATCCCGGCGCCGCAGGTGATGCCGTGAATCAGGCCCTTCGCCTGCTCCAGCACCTCGGTGATAATGCGTTCCGCGCCGCCCATTTCCCACAGAATATTGGCATGAATACGGCCTTTGCCGCCGGTTACGTCCCACGCCCGGCGGGCTTGAGTCAGCGCGCCCTGAATGGCGTAATTAACCAGTTCCTCATGCCGCTCGCGCCGGGTCCGGCCGCGATAAACCTGCGGAATTATCCGGCCATCCGAATCGAAACTATCGGCATTGACGGCACTGAACGTGCCGACGCCACCGGCCAGCGCCCAGTGGCCAGCCGACAATCCATTGGAAATAGCAACGCCCTTGCCGCCTTCCACAAGTGGCAGGACATCAACCCCGCCCATCCGTATCGCGTTGATTGCTCGCATGGCCGCATGTCCTTACGAAAGGCCAATTCCCCAGGAAAGCCCGTGGGTCCTGAGGCGACCCCGTGTTTTGGTTTCCGGCACCCCGGTGGCTTACCGGCGTAACCGGTAAGCCACAAGCAGAAGAATATAGGCGCTACCGTCTTATACCAACCCGCTTAAAGGTCGACCCGTGAAGAACGGGTCGATGCGGCTTGGTATAAGTTTTTTTGGCGCGCCGCCGCCCTCCAACCCGTCGTGCGATACCAACCGGCGGAAAGGATGAAAGAACCATCCTTTCCGCCGGTCGGTATTACTACGGATCGGATCGCCGTATGGTTCAGTCGCCGGAAACCGGCTGGTCGCCATCGGGCGAGGACCGTTCGAACCGCTCCCGCCGTTCGCCACGGAAACCGCCGCGTTCGCCGCGATCCCCGCCTTCCCCGCCACGCGCCGGCTTGGCGCCGACCGTTTCGGTGATATCGGCACCAGTCGCCTGATCGACAACCCGCATCGACAGCTTCACCTTGCCGCGTTCGTCGAAGCCGATGACCTTTACCTTCACCGCGTCGCCCTGACTGACCACATCGGTGGTCTTTCCAACGCGGCCCTGTGTCAGTTCGCTGATGTGAACCAGGCCGTCCTTGGACCCGAGGAAATTCACGAAAGCGCCGAAATCGGCGGTTTTCACGACTTTGCCGTTATAGATTACGCCGATTTCCGGCTCCGCTACGATGCCACGAATCCAGTCGATCGCCTTCTGCGCCTGTTCGGTATCGACGGCGGCGATCTTTATCGTACCATCGTCGTCGATATCGATCTTGCACTTGGTCTGCTCGACGATCTCGCGGATCACCTTTCCGCCAGTGCCGATGATTTCGCGAATTTTCTCCTTCGGCACGCTAATGATGGTGATCCGTGGCGCCGTGGTGGCCACGTCTCCGCGGGCATCGGTCAGTGCCTTGGCCATTTCTCCAAGAATGTGCAGCCGACCGTCCCTTGCCTGCTCCAGCGCTGTCTTCATGATGTCGAAGGTGATGGACGTGATCTTGATGTCCATCTGCAGGCTGGTCACGCCCGCCTCGGTTCCGGCGACCTTGAAGTCCATATCGCCGAGGTGATCTTCATCGCCCAGGATGTCGGACAGCACGGCAAAACCGCGATCTTCCTTGATCAGCCCCATGGCGATGCCCGCCACCGGCCGCTTCAGCGGAACACCGGCATCCATCAGCGCCAGCGAGGTGCCGCAAACCGTCGCCATGGACGACGAACCGTTGGATTCGGTGATCTCCGACACCACCCGCATGGTGTACGGGAATTTGTCCTTACCCGGCAGCAGCGGATGAATGGCACGCCATGCCAGCTTGCCGTGACCGACTTCGCGGCGGCCCGGGGAACCCATGCGACCGGCTTCGCCCACCGAATAGGGGGGGAAGTTGTAATGCAGCATGAAATTTTCGCGGTATTCGCCCAGCAGCGCGTCAACGACCTGTTCATCCTGACCGGTACCCAGCGTCGCGACGCAGAACGCCTGCGTTTCGCCGCGGGTGAACAGCGCGGACCCGTGCGCTCGGGGGAGGATGCCGACTTCGGCGACGATCGGGCGAACGGTGCGGGTGTCGCGACCGTCGATGCGGATACCGGTGTCCAGAATGGAATTGCGAACGATATCGGCTTCCAGGTGTTTGAACAGGCCCTTGGCCTTGTCGGCATCCAGGCCTTCGGCGGTCAGCGCGGCGGCGGCTGCCTTCTTCGCGGCACCGACTTTCTCATAACGGACCTGCTTCACCTTTTCCTGATACGCCTCGGCGATGCCGGCACGGCCCAGGGCATCGACCCGCGCGGCCAGCACGGATTCTTCGTCGGACTTCCCGGCCAGCTTCCAGGGTTCCTTGGCGGCATGTTCGGCGAGTTCGATAATTGCCTGGATCACCGGCTGGAATGCCCCGTGCCCAAAGGTCACGGCACCCAACATAACGTCCTCGGATAGTTCCTGTGCTTCGGACTCGACCATCAGAACGCCCTCGGTCGTTCCGGCGAGCACAAGGTCCAGCTCGCTGGTCAGCAACTGCTCCCGCGTTGGGTTCAACAGATACTGGCCGTCCTGGTAACCGACACGGGACGCCGCGATCGGCCCGAAGAACGGGATGCCGGACAGCGTCAGCGCGGCGGAGCAACCGATCATGGCGACCACATCGGGGTCGTTTTCGTTATCGTAGCTCAGCACCGTCGCGACGATCTGCACCTCATTGCGGAAACCTTCCGGAAACAGCGGGCGGATCGGTCGGTCGATCAGGCGGCTTTTCAGCACTTCGGCTTCCGACGGGCGGCCTTCGCGCTTGAAGAACCCGCCCGGAATCTTGCCGGCCGCGAACGCTTTTTCCTGGTAGTTAACGGTCAGCGGGAAGAAATCCTGACCCGGCTTGGCGGTTCTGACGCCAACGGCGGTGCAGAGAACGATGGTCTCCCCGTAGGAGACCATGACGGCACCGTCGGCCTGACGAGCAATCTTGCCGGTTTCCAGAACCAGCTTGCGCCCGCCCCAGTCGAGTTCCTTGCGGAAGTAATTGAACATTCGATCGTCCTTATGGATGCATGGCACCGACGGACAACCGAACAACCGAAACGGGACTCGGCCAGGTGCGGGCTGGCGGCGTCTCGGGTAACACGGAGCGCGTGCTGCGCACCGTAGGACGGAATCGCAGCCGCGGCCATGTGGCCGGAAACGCCGTCTTTGGTCCCGCACCTTTCGGAGCATGCCGGATCGGCGGTCGTTATGCCAACCGTGTACCACGGTGTTGCCGGGGGACTGCCTGCCCCCGTTCAGGTTGCGTGTTTAGTAACCGGACGGGAAATAGGCATCATTCCCGACCGTGCCTAGCGTAATTCTTATCGGCGCAGGCCGAGCCGCCCGATCAGCGTCTGATACCGGGTGGAGTCCTTCCGCTTGAGGTAATCCAGCAGCCGACGGCGCCGGCCCACCAGCATCAACAGGCCACGGCGCGAGTGAAAATCCTTGGCGTGAATTTTCAAGTGTTCGGTCAGGGTGCCGATCCGTTCGGAGATCAGGGCGACCTGAACTTCCGGACTGCCGGTGTCGGTCTGATTGGTTTTGTAGTCGCTAATAAGCGCCGAACGAACTTCGGGAGACTGCGACATCGGGATACTCCTGGTGCATGAGGAAACGAAGCGCGTGCGGGGTTCAAAGAACCCGTTCGGGCTTCAGCATGCCGTCTTCCAGACGGCACAACCCGATCACGCGGCCCCCCGCCATGGCTCGGGCCAATCCTCCGTTGGGATCGGCCGTTGCCGGAATCCGACCCATCAACGCAACCAGGCTGATCGCCTGGCCTTGTTTCAGATCGGCGGCCTCTTGTTCGGTCAAGGCCAGCGCCGGGATGTCGGCCAGCGCGGTCGCGACCGGAAGCAAAAGGTCCGGAGATGCGGGCGCGGTATCGTCGGTCTGATTGAGTTTGTCCAGCGAAATTGCGTGGTGTTCCAGGAATGGCCCCACCCGCAGGCGCCGCAGCGCGGC
This sequence comes from Pseudomonadota bacterium, assembly GCA_021805565.1. Lineage (GTDB taxonomy): Bacteria > Pseudomonadota > Alphaproteobacteria > Acetobacterales > Acetobacteraceae > Rhodopila. Next base: position 11,046 of record JAJZFA010000004.1, on the reverse strand, counting down.
GATGTGGCCCACCGAACCGCAGGCCCTGGCCAGATCGCGCGCCAGACTGCGCATATAAACGCCTTTGCCGGATGCGACCTCGAAAATCGCGGTGTCGGCGTCCGGGCGGGCAATCAATACAAAGCGGTCCACCCGGGCCGGGCGCGGTTCGAGCACCGGCGGGCGGCCTTCGCGGGCCATGTCGTACGCACGTTCGCCCGCCACCTTGATCGCGGAAAAAATGGGCGGAACCTGCATGATGGCACCGCGAAAGCCGGCCAGCGCCTGTTCGATCGTGGCATCGTCGGGACGCACATCGCTGGTTTCGATGGTTTGCCCGTCGGCGTCGTCGGTGTCGCGCGCTTCGCCGAATTTCAGCGTGAAGTGGTAGAGCTTGGTGCCGTCCATCACATACGGCACAGTCTTGGTCGCCGCCCCGAACGCGACCGGCAGCAGGCCGGTGGCAAGCGGATCCAGCGTGCCGCCGTGCCCAGCCTTTTGGGCGTCGAACAGGCGTTTGACGCGATTGACGACATCGGTACTGGTGATGCCGGCCGGCTTATCGATGATCAGCCACCCGTCGAGCGGGCGGCCGCGAGGCTTGCGGCGGGACATATCAAAACGCGCTCGGTTCAGTGGGAAGGCGGCGAGGTAGGGACTGGGGTCGCCATTGTCAACCGGATTCGGTGAGGGCTAAGGGCAGCGCCCGGCAATTATCGATTCGGCCTGCGACGTCGAGCGTGCCCTAAATCTTTGTTTAAACGAGCAGCTTTATCGGCGTGCTGACGCACTTATTGCCGATGCTACGGTGAATCGTCGTTTGAGCGGGCAGCTTTATCGGCATGCTGACGCACTTATTGCCGATGCTGCGGTAAATCGTCGTTTGAGCGGGCAGCTTTATCGGCGTGCTGACGCACTTATTGCCGATGCTGCGGTAAATCGTCGTTTGAGCGGGCAGCTTTATCGGCGTGCTGACGCACTTATTGCCGATGCTGCCCTTAAGCTGTTTCAGCATGGTCAGGAGATGCGCAAAAGCCCTTCGACGGAAATATCCTCATCTACGTCCGGCCAATGGATTCCCTTACCCCGGCCGATAAAGCGCCAATGTCCACGCTGCTCAGGGGTGGCGTCACGTAGGCGCGGAAACCACTCCAAGGGGACGGAGAGTTCCCGGCCATCTGCCATGACGACATGCAACAGGCTGTCGTCAGCCCGCACATCAACGGCGGTAGGGTCAAATTTAGCTGCCGAAATGGGCATTCCATGCCTCCTGGAAGGTGTTCCGGTATTCAGTCACGAGCGTCCGCAGCCTGGTCAATTCATGCGAGCGGAAGCCGTTATTCATCGCTAGAGCGACGGGATTAAGCCAGTATTTCGCGGCGTTGCCGCCCCGTTCGGCATGGACATGCGCCGGTTCGGTGTTCTCCAGGCTGTAGAAGAAAAATCGGTAGCCATCAAGGCGGAGGACAGTGGGCATCAGGGGAAAACTCCTTAATGCCAGATTGCCAGACCGGTAGGTCAGGCTCAAGGCTTTCGATATTTTATTACGGTATAAAATCAAATACGGGCCGTCGCCGGGGATCGGGGTGGCGGAGATCTTCTTCGCGGCCTGATTGCCGATGCGCGATCCGGTCGTCCGGTGTCAGTCACGAGCGACATTATAGCCCAGGCCAAGGGCGGACAATACCGATCGGCGGCGCCGATCCGGCGCCCGCTGACCGGGCCTCATCCCGAAACAACAAGCCCCGGTCGCGATGCGCCCACGGGGCGGCGTGTCATGGTCAGCGTAATGACGGCACCAGCGATCAGCAGCGCACCCGCCACCAGAAAGGCGCTGGTGAAAAGACCCGTTGCCGCAACGATGTATCCGGTGACGATCGGTGCGGCAAGACCGAAAATATTGCAGCCGAACTGAATCCAGCCAACGGCGGCGCCGATACTTTTACCGGCGTGCAGCAGGTCGTTGGTCAGTGCATACGTGTTGACGAACACGCTTTGCACGCATGCCAGCGACACAGTGATTTCGGCCAGCAATATTGCGTTGGAGGCGGTGTACGGCGCCAGCATCATGACCGAGGCCCCGAACGCCAGGATCACCACGGCATAGCGCCGGTTGCCGGCGGCGACGGCGCGCGGCGTCATCAGGTAATCGCAAAGCCGGCCCATCAGAAGTGTCAACACCATGGCGCCCAGGTAGCAAATACCGGTCTGCATCCCGGAATGCATGATGTTCAGGCCACGGGTTTGCACCAGATAGGTCGGTAGCCATGTCAGGAACAAATATTGCGTGTAGTTGACGCAGCCCTGGACCAGAAACAGGCCCCACATGGTCTGGTAACTCAAAAGCTCCTTGAGGCTCATGCCGCTGGTATCGTTTGTGCCTCCGGGCGACCGTTCCGCCAGGATCATGCGGCGTTCGGCGGATCCCAGCCAGGAGGCCTGCTCCGGGTCGCGGTAAACCAGCAGCCACACCGCAACCCAGAGGAATCCCAGCGCGCCGGAGAAGACGAAGGCCAGCCGCCAGCCGATCGTGCTGACAAGCCAGCCGATGGCGATCGCTGACACGGCGGTGCCGAATGGCGGGCCCGACCCGGAGATCGAGAACGCCAACGCTCGTTCCTTAACCGGCGCCCACTCGCGGATGGCGCGCGCGGCAAGCGGAAACGTGGGCGATTCGCCGATCCCCAGCAGCAGCCGGCTGACAAACAGAAACGGAAACGACGTCGCCGCGGCGGTCAGCGCGGTTGCGGCGGACCAGAACGCGATGCAGCGGACGGCGGTAGCGCGGGTGCCCCACCGGTCCAGCATCAAACCGGCCGGCAACTGGCTGGGTGCATAAGACCAGATGAACGCGGACAACAGATAGCCGGCGGCAACAGGGGACAAACCGAACTGAACGATCAGCACCGGCATAGCAATCGAAAGCACCGCGCGATCGAAGTAGTTGATCAGCGTCATCGCGAACAACAGCGCATAAACGATGAAGCGCTTGCGGCCGGACCGGCCCGAGCGGCTGTCCGACTGTGAAACGCCGGTCACCGGTCTCCCCGCTCCGGCCGCCTACCGGTCATCCACCGGCATATTCGCCAACACCGACGGACGCGCATCGAACGTGTCCTGCCATGCCGCCAGCCTGGGATGACCGGTGCGCCACGACAGCCCGGCGAACCGGAAGTCCAGATACCCCAGCGCCACCCCGATGGTCAGATGGCCGACGCCGAAAGCGCCGGCGGCAAGCGCATCGGCTTCGGTCTCCAGCGCCGCGACGCAGGCGGTCAGTTTCGCGCGCCACAGGTCCATATGCGGTTGGCTCTGGCGTCCGGACGGCCGGAACGCCTCCCCCAGCAGCAACAGCGCGGCATCCAGCATACCCTGCCCCAGCGCGTGGCGCCGCAGCGCCGTCAGCCGTTCCGGCCATGCCGCCGGATAAAGCTTCGGGCCGTCATGCAGCGTATCGAGGTACTCGATGATCACCGGCGAGTCGTAAATGGCGGTTCCGTCCGCAAGCTCCAGCGTGGGTATCTTCCCCACGGGGTTAAGCTTCATCAGTTCCAAATGCGGCGTGGTGCCGCCCGCCACCGTGCGTACTGTCCGGACCCGGTCCCGCAACCCCATTTCGGCAATGGCGATCATCACCTTCCGCACGTACGGCGACCGGGGGGACCAATGCAGGATCATCGTTTGCGACATGAGTGCCTCCTTCCCAGGCATCGGGACCGTTCAGACCCGGTGGTCCCCACAGCTTGCAATGAACTGGGCCGCGGTCAAAGATACCCTTGATACCGCGCCGGCCGCCAGACGTTCGATTACGGCGGGACGACCGGGGCGCGTGACATAACCGGCATCTCCACCTCGCCCCCGAACAAGTCCCGCCAGCGGCCCAACAGCGCGCGCCGGCCACCGGGAAAATGTTCCTCCAGCAAGTCGATGTGTTCGATCCGGTCCGCCCGGAAGTGCCGGAAATCGCACCGCAGTTCACACCACCCTCCAATCAATGTCGCTTCCACGTAATAAGCGACGACAACGGGCCAGATAACCCGGATTGTTCTGTCGCCTTTCGTATCGCTATAGACAATGCACAGCTTGCGCTCCTCCCGGATCGCGGCGCGAACCGCCGATAGATCGGCGGCCAGCGGAAGCGGCGCGCCATGGCCCGACACGAAGAACGGCGGGTTGGCGAGATGCTGACCAAGTAAATCCGGCAATAAGACGCTGACTTTAGACAGCACGCTTTCGGCTGACGATTGCAAACCTGGATCGCCGGTTCGGCGAAGCATCCGGGCGCCGACGGCGATAGCCTCGACCTCCTCGATCGTAAACATCAGCGGCGGCAGGTCGAACCCGCGCCGCAACACATATCCGACCCCCGCCGCACCTTCGATCGGCACGCGGCTCGCCTGCAATGAGGCGATATCCCGGTAAATCGTGCGGGCCGTTACCTCCAGCCGGCCAGCCAGCGCCTGGGCGGTGACCGGCCCGGCCTGGGTCCGCAACACCTGGATGATGTCGAACAATCGATCGGCCCGGCGCATCCCACCCTCCGGTATCGCGACGCTACCCACTCGCTCCTGACATAACGGTGTCAGGAGCGAGTGGGTAGCATGGCCTGACAATAGACCCCAACTCAAAGGATCAAACCAGTGTCTTACGATAGCTCCAGCACGGCCGTCCTTACCGACGACGCCCCCGCCCGGCGCGGCGCGATCCTCTTGACCGTGTGCCTCGGGGTCCTCGTCGCACAGATCGATACCTCGGTGGTCAACCTCGCCGCACAGAAGATCGGCACGGCGTTCGATGCGTCCGTCGCGGCGCTGCAATGGGTCGTGGACGCCTATAATTTGGTGTACGCTGTCTTTCTTCTCAGCGGTGGGCTCTGCGCCGATATCTTCGGCCGCCGGCTGGTGTTTCAGACCGGCGCCGCCGTGATCGCGGTTTCATCGGTCGTGTGCGTGTTCGCCCCCAGTATCGGCGTGCTTATCGGCGCGCGCGCGGTCATGGGCATCGGCGCTGCCATGCTGTTGCCGGCCTCTCTGGCCATCGTTAGCACCGTCTGGCCGGATCGCGCCGAACGCCGCCGGGCGCTGGGCGTTTGGGCCAGCTGCAATGGCCTCGCATTCGTCATCGGCCCAACCCTGGGTGGGCTGCTGATCGGCCGCTTCGGCTGGCAGAGCGTCTTCCTTGTTGCCATTCCGGTGGCGGTCGCCGCGGTCATCCTGGCGCGCGCCGCTGTGCCGGAGTCCTCGTACCCGACGGGACGAAGCCTGGACTTCCCGGGCCAGATTTTGGGCGCCATCGCTCTGGGCGGGTTGGTATTCGCGGTCATCGCCATCCGTGACGGCGGTCCCGAGTGGGGTGTGTCGCTCGCCGCCGCAGGGCTGGCGATCCCCTTCCTGCTTATCGCTGAACGCCGCGCCGGCAGCGCGGCCCTGGTGCCGCAAGATCTGTTCCAGGGACGCTCCTTTCGGGGCGCCGTCATCGCGACGGCGGCGATGACCTTCGGCATCTACGGTATGATTTTCCTGCTTCCCCTGGTGTGGCAGTCATCGCGGTTGATGACGGCACAAGGCGCTGGTCTCGCGCTGATGCCCTGCGCGCTTCTGTTTTTCCTGACCGCCCCCCGTTCGGGCCACTTAGCCCAACGCATCGGCGTCCGCGCGTCAGCCGCCGGCGGGACCGCCATCATTGGGTCCGGCCTGGTGGTTCTCGGCTTTACCCATCTGGGCGCGCCGCTGGTTTGGGCGGAATTCGGACTGGCGCTGACAGGCATCGGTATGGGGATCAATACCGGACCACTCATGTCGGTCGCGGCCGATGCGGCCGGGCCGGAGCGCGCCGGTACCGCGGCATCCCTCATCAACGTTGCCCGCATGGCTGGGGCGACGATGGGTGTCGCGGTGCTGGGTGCGACTTTCAACCTGTTCGGCGGCGGGATGGAGGGCTGGCGGATCGCGATGCTGTTAGGCGGCGCGGTTCAAATATGCGGGGCATTGGTCGCGGCGATCGCGATCCGGTAGGGGTCGCCGGGGTCCGTCACCCGCTGTCACGGCCCAGGCTGAAGCCTGACCGTGACAGCGGCCTCGCGTTCGTCCCGGCATGTGTTACTCCGCCGCCCGCCGTTTCGCCATCTGCCGGTCGATCTCCGCCTGCACCGCCGCGCCGGACTGACTGGCGAACGCGGCATGGTGATCGCGCGCATGAGCGTAACTGTCGCCGCGCCATTCGCGGGACGACTGGAAATGCGGGTGCACGTAGCGCGCCATCAGTTCGTAATGGCGCTTCGTCTGTCCCCAGTCCGCCCAGTTTTGCGCCAGTTCCATGATGACGCCGAATCCGCCGGAGCCTTTCAGCAACCGTTCGATAAACGCGATCGCATCGTCCGGCGTGCCGATGCAGGCGGACCCGCTGTCGATCATGTACTGGTAACGATCCGTTATATCGCCCGGCACGATCGGGAACGTCGCCACGTCGCGGAAATAATCGCAGAACTTGTCAAGTCCGTGCCTGACGTTTTCCCGGGCTTGCTCGCGCGTTTCAGCGATGTGCATCAGGGTCACAAGGCGCCAGTTCCGGCGATCCGGCACATGGCCGTTTTCCCGGGCGGTGGTCGCATACAGGTCCCAGTTGTTGGCGTGATGGGTCAACGCATCGCCGCTTGTGCCGCCGATCGACAGCATACCCAGACCGTGCCGCCCCGCCGCCAGCGCCCCCGCCGGGGACTTCGCCGCCGCCACGGCCATTTCCATCCGCGGCCGCGTGTAGGGCGGCAGTTGCAGCCGCGCATCCCGCAGGTCGAACCAGTCGGTCTTGCGCGTCACGGTGTCACCGCGAAACAATTCCACGATGACGTCGAGGGATTCGTTCATCCGCCGGCGCTGGTCTTCCGGTTCGATGCCGATCTTCTTGGCATCGTGCACCAGGGAACCGGGTCCGACGCCCATCATCGCCCTGCCACGGGTCTGGTAATCCAGTTGCACCATGCGATCCGCCAGGATGAACGGATTATGATACGGCAACGACACCACGCCGGTTCCCAGCCGGATATGCTTCGTCCGTTCGGCGGCTCCGGCGATGAACAGTTCCGGACTGGCGACGATCTCGAACCCGCCGGAATGGTGCTCGCCGATCCACGCCTCATGGTAGTTCAGCGCGTCAAGGTGTTGCAGCAATTCCATGTCCCGTTCCAGCGCCAGAATGGGATTTTCGCTGAGGTCGTGGAATGGCGCGAGAAAAATGCCGCTGCGCAAATAGGTCATCGAATTCTCCTATACATCCAGGCGGTATGTGTCGCCGTCGGTGACCAGGCGCCCGGCCGTGGCGCCCGCGAAATGAGTACCGATAATCAGCACTGGCGTACCCGCCAGCCGCTTGAACATCCGCCGCCGTGTCTCGATCCCCTGATCCGGGTCGCTGTCGGCCAGCGTGCTCCAGTCCGGATGCGCGATTTGGCAGGGGTGGTGCATGAAATCCCCGGTGATCAAGGCTTGTTCGCCGCGCGATTGGATCATCACGCTGACATGGCCGGGCGTGTGACCTAGCGTCGGGACAAGGCTAATCTCATCGCTGATTTTCTCGTTCGTTTCGACCATCGTCGCCAGTCCGGCCTCGACGATCGGCGTGACCGAATCGGCCAGGATGTTCGCCATGTCCGGCCGGTCCTTCACGCTGCGCCAATGGTCGTATTCGGTACGGCCCATCAGGTACTTCGCCCGCGGGAAGGTGGGCACCCATTTGCCATCCAGCAGCCGCGTGTTCCACCCGACATGATCGACATGCAGATGGGTACACAGCACGGTATCGATGGACTCGGGCGGAAACCCCGCCGCCGTCAGGTCCGCCAGAAACGGCCCGTCGCGGTCGTTCCAGTGCGGAATTCGCCGTCCCTGCTTGTCGTTGCCCAAACAGGTATCGACCACGATCCGGCGATCCGGTGTTTCCACGACGAAGCTATGGATGCTCATGCGCAACCGCCCGGTTTCGTCGGCGAAGTGCGGTTGCAGCCATGCAATCGGCAAAATCGCTTCCGGCGTCGCCTGCGGCAGCAGAAACCGCGACCCGCCGGTCATTTCCAGTTCGACGAATTTCGTCACGGTGACGTCGCCAATCGTCCATTTCATGCCGCGTGTTCTCCCCGTTGCCGCAGCCTAACCCGGTTTGCCTGACTTGTGCCAATCCGGCCGGCCCGTCAGGATCGCCCGCAACGATCCGGAGGTCACCAATGCCGCTGCACATCGACTATTATGTCTCGCTCAATTCCCCCTGGACTCACCTCGGCGCCGCCCGGATCGAGACCATGGCGATGGCGCACGACGCGACGATGCGGGTCTATCCGGTCGATTTCGGCGCCATCTTCGCGCAATCCGGCGGGCTGCCGCTGCCGAAGCGGTCCCCCCAGCGGCAGGCATACCGCATGCAGGAACTGCCGCGCTGGCGCGACCGGCTTGGCATTCCGATCCAGTTGGAACCAGCCCATTTTCCGGCGAACGAACTGCCCGCCGCCGGCTGCGTGATCGCACTGCGGGAAACCGCCGGCGACCAGCTCGCGATCAAGTTGGCGCACCGCGTGCTTCAGGCTTTGTGGGAAGAACAGAAGAATCCGGCCGACCCGGCGACCCTGGCGGGGCTGATCGCCGACATCGGCCTGGACGCCGGTCAGGTGATGAAACTGGGCGCCGAACCGCGCTGGGTCGAACGGCGCCTCGCCGACACCCAGACGGCCCTGGACAAAGGCGTGTTCGGTGCGCCCAGCTATGTGATCGGTGACGATATTTTCTGGGGCCAGGACCGGCTGGAGTTCGTCGAGCGCCGGCTGGGGGCCGGCTGATGCGCGTTTACACCATCCTGCCTCAGCGGCACTGGCGCGATGTCGCCCCCGCGGCCGCGGCCGCCGAGGCCGCCGGATTCGATGCCGCGATGACGGTCGAACTCGGCCACGATCCGCTGACGCCGCTGGCCCTGGCCGGTCTGGCGACACAAACCCTGGAACTGACGCCGTCGGTCGTCGTGGCGTTTCCGCGCAGCCCGACCGCGCTGGCGCAGCAGGCGTGGGATATTCATGCCAATAGCGGCGGGCGTTTGGTGCTGGGTCTCGGCAGTCAGGTGAAGGGCCATAACGAACGCCGCTTCGGCATTTCCTGGACCGCTCCGGCGCCGCGCATGCGCGATTATGTGCAGGCGCTGCGCGCGGTGTGGACGGCGTGGGAAACTCGTGGGCGGCTAAATTTCGACAGCCCGCATTACAAACTGACGCTGATGACGCCGGATTTTTCCCCCGAACCGACCGGATTGCCGATGGTGCCGGTGACGATCGCCGCGGTGGGCGAGGCAATGCTGCGCGTGGCAGGACAGGTGGGCGACGGGGTGCGCCTTCATCCGCTGTGTTCGCGTGCGTATCTGGAACAGGTGTGCCTGCCGCAAATGATGGAGGGGATGCGCCGCGGCGGACGATCGCGGCTGAATTTCGATGTCCATGGCGGCGGCTTTGTCTGCACCGGTCCGGACGATGCCGCCGTCGCCGCCGAAATGGAACTGGCCCGCCGACGTATCGGATTTTATGGATCGACCCGCACCTATCTGCCGATCCTGGCGTTGCACGGGCTGGAGGAGCTTGGCGCGAAGCTGCACCGGATGTCGGTGGAGGGTCAGTGGGACCGGATGGCGGCGGAGGTTCCGGACGATGCCGTCCGCGTTTTCGCGGCCTGCGGGACATACAACGTGCTGGCAAATGCGATCGGCGAGCGGTTCGGCGGCCTGGCGGATTCGATCGATCTGCATTTTCCGGCCGGGACCGCTCCCGGACTGGCGAAGGAACTGGTGACCGATATCCGGCGCATTCCGCACACGTTCGCGGGGTTCAACACGAACTGGTAGGGCGTAAGTCATGGACCGGCGTAGGATGCGCACCGATTTGACAGCGCATAGGGGCCTGTATCACATGCCGCTGTTCTGACGCTGCCCTGGTTCGGTGCCCCGTGCCCGTTGGCGGTGTAGTAGCAGATGTAGCGACAAGGCGCGGGAAGGAAATGCCAATGACGTTCAAGGCCCTGGCTATGGGATTGCTGTGCGCCGCCGCCTTTGGGCAGGCGCATGCGCAGCCGGCCGCTCCTGCCGAGATCAAAATCGGCGCGCTGTATGCCAGTTCCGGGCCGTATGCCAGCATTTCCATGCCGGTGTTCGACGCCTTCAAGCTGTGGGTGGACCAGACGAACGCCGCCGGCGGCGCCGAGGTCAGGGCGTTCGGCAAGAAAATCCCCATCAAGCTTGTTGCCTACGACGACCAAAGCAGCACCGCCACCGCCGCCACGCTGTACAACCAGTTGATCACGCAGGATCACGTCGATCTGCTGATCGCCGACTCCGGGTCGGTGCTGACTTCGGTGGGCGTGCCGATCGCCAAGGAACATAAACAGTTTCTGTTCGACGTGTCCGGCACCGGAGCGGCGTTCTTCACCGACGACAACCCCTACGTCGCGTTGATGGCCGATCCGGTGTCCACGATCTGGCCGCATTACATCTCGGACTTTCTCGCCGACGAAGGCGCCAAGGCCGGAATCAAGACGGTCGCCATCCTGTTTTCCACCAACGACTTTACCGGCACCCAGGCCGCTGCCCTAAAAGGCTTCTTCGAACGCGACGGCAAGGTTAAGGTCGTCTATTACCAGGGCGTTCCGACCAGCACATCGAACTATACCGTGCCGATCAACAACATCGCCGCGCTCAACCCGGATGCGGTGCTGGAACTGGGTTATGTCGGCAACGACATCGCGTTCCTGCGCAATCTGCAGGATAGCGGCACGCAGTTCCGCTTTGTCTTTTCCATCTACGCCGGCACCGAAAAGGACGAGATCGAGAAGAACGCCGGCGTGTCCGCGCTGACCAACATCTATAGCTATGTTCCAGCCTCCAATTACGACTACAAGCCTGAAATCGGCATGACGCGGACAGAATTTCGTGCCGCCTGGGACAAGAAATATCCGCCGGGATCGGGCGTCGCGTTCGGCGGCAACGCGATCTACGGCTATATGACCGGACTGGTGGTGGAACGTACGCTGGCCACGGCGAAAAGCCTCG
>JAJZFA010000011.1 GCA_021805565.1 Pseudomonadota bacterium | reverse complement strand
CCATCGCCACCCGTACCCCAGGCAAAGCCACGCCAGCCTGGACCGGGCAGGCGGTACCGACGCACAACATTTCGCGCGGCGGCGCGGCTGCCCTGTCCGGTAGCGGTACATCCGGGTAAGGGCAGCATCGGCGTTGCTCAGACCGCACCGGCGGCAGGCGGTTCGGTTTCGTCGAAAACATACACGCCAACATTGATGCGGCCCTGGTCGGTCGCGGCCGGCGTCATGCCTGTCAGTTCCTGCGCGCGCCGGTTGATGTCCAGCAGCAGTTGCATCGCCGCGTCGCGCGCATAAGCGCGCAGAATGTCCACCTGCGCCGGCGTCAGGCGGTCATAATGGACGCTCCGGTCCAAAAACGGCGGTGCCCCGGCCGCCCCGATGTTAGCCGACGCCGCCGCAAGGTGATCGTGCAGGTTACGGGCAAAATAGAACAATTGCTCCTCGCCTCCCGGCCTGGGGAGAAACGCCCCTGCATTCAGTGCGATCCGGTCCTGTGCATCCATGAAAACGACGCGATGACTTATCAGATCGTCCAGGACGGCGCGTGGACGGACATCGGTGGTTACCGACGCGACCAATTCGTCGAAGGACGGACCCGGTTCTGTCTCGCCGCCGCCGCTTCGCGGTAAGGCTAGCGGCCGGCCGTCGATGCCGGCGTATCGTGCGGCACCGACCCACCGGGCGACGATCTGACTGGCCAGGGTGACGATGTCCGGTGCCTCGATCGTATCGGCAGGCAATTCCCGGAGACGCCGGATTTCCTTGCGATGCACACCGGTCAGCAGACTGATGCGGCTGTCGGTTCGGGTTTTCGCGCCGGTCAGAATGTCGTTGACCGCGACCTCGACGAACAATTGCCGCAAAGCGTCCGCGAGCACGGGAAAGGTCAGGCCGCTTTGCATCGTCAACCGAACCAAAGGCCGCAGCAACCGGCGCGCCGCTTGCAGCAGCGCAGCCGGTGGCAGGGCAGATGGGCGATCGGGCGGGGACATGGTTCGGCGGGATAATCCTTACCCACGACGCTGTAGCACAGACCAATGTGGGAAAAATACCCACGAGTTTGCAAAAATCGATTGACGTGGGAAATCTTCCCACATAGCGTTCGAACGGCTTCAGTCAGTCCGTCCTTAACGTTGCTTTAAGGGATCCTTGTTTAGGATGCGCCGTTACCGCTTCGGCGCAGCGAAACCGAAAGGCTCTAAAGATGTCGTACGTCGCCGCACTAACTCCCAGCATTCGCCATTTGCCCTCCGTGCGGGGGCCGTCATTCGCTGTTTCCGCCACGGCGATGGATCTGTTCGAACCGGAGGGAGACGAGTCCGGCCAGGACATCGATCTGCGCCAACTGCGGCATCACACCAAGAACACGCTACAGCGCATCCTGGGCCTGATCGCCGGATCGCCGGGGCTGTATGGCAGCCCGGAGGGCGAACAAATCGCGCGGGAACTGGAACACCGGATTTGCCTGTCGGCGACGATTTCCAACGCGCTGTTCGGCCTGACCAGCGCGCCTGGGCCGATGGCGCAACGCTTGCGCCAACTGGCCGGCGCGGTGGTGGATATGATGCGGGATGACGGCCAGTCGATTCGTGCCGGGGTGTCGGTGCGCGGCTACTGCCCGGTCGCGCTGCGCGAAACGGTGCTGCGCAGCGCGCACGAACTGATTGGCAACGCCGTCAAGCATGGCATGAGGGGTCGGGTTGCCGGTCGCATCTCGGTCCGGTTGGTCACCGACGACGACGGCACGACGCTGACCGTCGGCGACGACGGCTGCGGCTTCGTCGGCAAACCGCGTGCTGGGGAGGGGCTGTCGCTGGCCCGCGCATTCGCGGCCCGTCACGGCGGTTCGTTGACCCTGGACGGTTTGGACGGAACCGTGGCCACGCTGGAGTTGCCGCATTAGACGCGGCAGCCTTTGGCGTTGGATGAGACATCGCCGCCGGCCATTGGACGAAAGCCCCGGCGCCGGGTTTCGCAGGTTGCCTGTCCTGCGCACAGTAGGCTGTTTGTTTATTGCAATAGCCGAACATTGATGGCTACCTGGATATGAGATTCAGAGCAAACATCGAAGCAGAGCCACTGACCGATATCGAGAAGATCGCAAAATCAAAAATAAGTTGCTAACCGTTTAGTGCTGCACTAAACACTATTATGCCCCGCCCACGAGGACGAATCAAAACCGCCCGAGTTACCGTAAACCTGGACGACCAGGCATACGTGGTGCTGGCCACCATTGCCGGACGTGAAGATGTGCCGGTAGGACAAGTCGTCCGCAGGGCGGTGATGGATTATCTTGCCCGCGAAGAACCATCCTTGCACCAGCTTGTCTTGCCTCTGATCCGCTCGACAGTCAGGCGAGCCGAAGGGTCGAGCCGATGATCTGCACAAAAAAAATAACAAGCGACCTGCCGTTCGGTAGTGAATTCTCGCCATCGCAGATTGTTCTGGCCGACCTGCTCGATCTGGCAAGCGCAAATCAGGGCAACCCGCGCGCTCTGGAAGGCGCGATTCTGGACCGGTATTTTTCCACCCACGCCGCCGCGCGCCCCGAAGGGAACAAAGACGGAGATAACAACCGGGGCAAGCTCGCCAACAACTGCAAGCTCGGCCTGATTGCCTACGGGATCATCGACCGGGAAGCCCGCTTCACGCCGTTCGGAGAGATGCTTTACGGCCTGCGCGGCGATAAAGTCGCGCTTTACGAAGGACTGGCCCGCCACATCCTGCTGAACCTCAAGGGCATGACCCTTGTGCAGTGTCTTCAGGACATGGTGGCCGCCGGCGAGGAAATCACGCTCGACAGCCTGCGCGAATCCCTTGGCGAACGCGGCGTCCATTTCCCGCGTGGCGGTAAGCATCCGAGCATGATGCGCCTGTGGTTGGCGAAAGCCGGAGTGATCGTCGGCGCACGCTGGCAGGTCAATCCGATCCGGCTGCGGGCCGTGCTGGGTGCAGATCCTGCCGACTTTCCGGCGCTGGCGCGGTTCACCGCGCAGCAGCGGGCCTTTCTGCTGGCGCTTGCTAACACGGGCGTTGCCGAACCGCAGCCCGCTAACGAAATTGCCCGCCTTGCCGCCGCCACTTATGGCGTTCGGTTCCCCGACAAAAGCCTGCCGAAGGACGTTCTCCATGCCCTAATCGCAGCAGGGTACATCGAAGCCATCAAGACCACGAAGGGACGCGGCGCCAAACCGTTTTCGGTTGTACCGACCGAGAAAGTGCGCGCCGAAATCCTCGGACCTCTGCTGGATCAGATCAAAAATCAGATCGACCCCAAACTGCTCGATCTACTGACGAAGCCGCTTGCCGGCATCCTCGCGGAAATTCTGTCAGAGGATCGTTTCTTATCAGGATTGGCGCTTGAAGCGCTGGCCTTCAAACTGATGCGCACGCTTGGGATGGACTACATCGCCACGCGCCTGCGAGCGACGCAGACCGGGGGCGCGGAAGTCGATCTTATTTTTCATTCGTCCCGGCTGGTTTATGCGCGTTGGCAGATCCAATGCAAAAACACCGCCCGCGTCGCGCTGGACGATGTGGCGAAAGAAGTGGGACTAACGCATTTTCTGAAAAGCACGGTCATTGTGATGGTCACGACCGGCGAGATTGGCGGCGAAGCACGTCGCTATGCCAACAAGATCATGTCCGATTCCAATCTGGCAATCGTGATGATCGATCGCGCCGACCTGGAAGGGATTACGGCGAACGCCGCCCACCTGGTCGATGCATTCCGGCGCGAGGCCGAACATGCCATGGCGCTCAAGCGAATCGATTTGGGAGACGCATGAGCATGACGAAAAAGCAGATGCCGCCTGTTTACCACAAGACAGTACTTGGCACTGTCTATCATGCCGATAGTCTCGACGTGATGAAGGCGATGCAGCCCGCTTCCGTCGATCTTATAATGACCAGTCCGCCCTTCGGCCTAACCCGAGAGAAGGAATACGGCAATGTTCGCGAGCAGGCGTATCTCGACTGGTTTAAGCCATTTGCCACAGCTTTCCGCGAAATCCTGAAAGACAGCGGCAGCCTGGTGATCGACATCGGCGGCGCGTGGAAACCGGGCCATCCAGTGCGCAGCCTTTATCACTTCAAACTATTGATCATGCTCTGCGAGGAGTTCGGCTTTCATCTTGCGCAGGACTTCTACTGGTGGAATCCGTCGAAGCTGCCAACGCCCGCCGAGTGGGTGAACGTTCGGCGCATTCGCGTAAAAGATGGCATTAACACAGTTTGGTGGCTGTCGAAAACCGAATGGCCCCGCGCCAGCAACCGGCGTGTGCTGCAACCCTACAGCCCGAGCATGGAGAACCTGCTGACGAACGGGTATAAAGCCAAGAAGCGCCCATCGGGTCACGACATCAGCGCGAATTTCAGCGTGAACAATGGCGCGGCCATTCCGCCGAATCTGATTGCGATTCCAAATACAGAAAGCAACAGCGCCTATATGCGCTACTGCCAGGAAAAGGGCGTTAGCCCTCACCCGGCGCGGTTCCCCTCAGACCTGCCGGAATACTTCGTTCGAATGCTCACCGACCCCGGCGACATGGTGTTCGATCCGTTCGCGGGTAGCTGCGTCACAGGCGAGGTTTCAGAACGCCTTGGCCGTCGCTGGGCCTGCTCCGAACTGGTTGACGACTACCTGAATGGGGCATTGGGTCGCTTTGTTTGCCCGCCTGTTGCCCAGCGGCCGGGGCCAAAGGATGCGGACGCCTATTACCGCGTTCCCCGGCCGGGCCTCCTTTGGAATGGGGCCGATCCTATCCCCCTTGCCGGCGATGGTGGACGCAAGCGCCCAGCTTCGACGGGATCGAAAGGCAAGCCGACGATAAAGGCAACCAAGCAGGGACAGGCGACCGATCCCCGCCTTATTGCCACCGACGCGGCGACTTAGGCCATGCTCAACAAATATCGCTTCGGCTTGCAGCGTCGAGCATGGCCTTAGTCTTTGTTTAAGCGGGGAGCTTTATCAGCGTGCTGACGCACTTATCGCCGATGCTGCCCTGAGGTTCCCGATGATGGCCGCTATGCTGTAGCCGACCGAACCTTGCCCAACCTATCGCCCCAGCGCCTCCGCGATACGATCCGCGAGCCGCCGCCCAACATCGCCCTTCGCCAGGCGCGGCCAACTCTCGACCCCCGCCGCGCTGACAATGTGAACCGCGTTGTCCGGCCCGCCCATAATCCCCGTCGCCGGCGACACGTCGTTCGCGACGATCCAGTCGGCATTCTTGCGCCGCAGCTTCGCCTGTGCGTTGGCCATCAGATCGTCGGTTTCCGCCGCGAACCCGACCACCAAACGCGGACGATCCGGCCCCGGCGCGGCGATCGTCGCCAGAATGTCCGGGTTCGGCACCAGCGTCAGGCCGGGTGGCGCGGCACCGGCCAGTTTCTTGATCTTCCCGGCGGACCTGTTTTCCACGTGCCAATCCGCGACCGCGGCCGCAAAAACCGCGACATCGGCCGGCAGCGCCGTTCGGCAGGCGTCCAGCATCTCCCGCGCGGTTTCGACCGCCCGCACGGTAACGCCGACCGGATCGGGAATGCCAACGGGGCCGCGCACCAGCGTAACGCGGGCACCCAGCGCGGCGAGCGCCGATGCGATCGCGTGGCCTTGCTGGCCAGACGAACGATTGGCAATGTATCGCACCGGATCGATCGGCTCATGCGTCGGGCCGCTGGTGACCAAAGCGTGCCGCCCCGCCAGCGGTTGCGCGTTCGGAACCAGCAACCGCTCGATGGCCGCCAGAATGACGGGGGGTTCCACAAGGCGTCCGAACCCGAACTCGTTACAAGCCATGGCCCCTTCGACAGGCCCCACCACCGAAACGCCGCGCCCGGCCAGCATTGCCATATTGGCCAGCGTCGCCGGATGCAGCCACATGCGGACATTCATCGCCGGCGCCACCAGCACGGGCTTATCGGTGGCCAGCAGCACGGTGGATGCCAGATCGTCCGCCAGCCCCGCCGCCATTTTCGCCAGTATATCCGCCGTGGCCGGCGCCACCACGACCAGATCGGCCGACCGGGACAACTGGATGTGGCCCATTTCCGACTCGTCGGTCAGCGAGAAAAGATCTGTGTAAACCTTCGATTCGCTGAGCGCCTGTAACGACAACGGGGTGACGAACCGAGCGCCGTTTGCGGTCAGCAGGCATGTTACGGCGTAGTTCTGGCGGCGCAGCAGGCGGATCAGTTCCAGCGCCTTGAACGCGGCGATGCCGCCGGACACAATCAGCAGAATGCGCTTGCCGGTCATGATGTCGCGCGGCCGGATGCCGGCGTCATAACCGCCATCCGGAATGGATCGCGGCGATACCGCCGGATAAATTGCGAACGGCCACCCTGGCCAGCCCGGCCTGACCCATCATCGCGGCCAGTGTCGCCTGATCGGGGAAGGTGCGGATGCTTTCGGCCAGATAGCGGTAGCTATCGGCATCGCCGGCCACCATGCGGCCCAGGCGCGGCAGCACTTTGAACGACCACGCGTCGTACACCGGAGTCAGCGCGTGGACGGTCACGCGGGAAAATTCCAGGCACAGGAATCGCCCGCCCGGTTTCAGGACTCGCCGGGCCTCACGCAGCACGGCGGATTTGTCGGTGCAGTTCCGCAGCCCGAACGCGATGGAAACCCGGTCCACGCAGCGATCCGGCAGCGGCAATGCCTCGGCGTCCGCCACGATAAAACCGGCGTCGTTGGCGAAACCGCGGTTCAGCGCCCGGTCGCGGCCGGCCGACAGCATGGCGTTGTTGATATCGGTCAGCAGCACCGGCCCGCCGCCGCGCTTCAACCAGCCGAAACCAATATCGCCCGTCCCGCCCGCCAGATCGAGCAAGGTGCGGTTCGGGCGCGGTTGCAGGTCGCCGATGAATATCCGCTTCCACACGCGGTGGATGCCTAGCGACATCAGATCGTTCATCAGGTCGTAGCGCGGGGCAACGCTGTCGAAAACCGCCTTGACCATGCCGGCTTTTTCGGCGCGGTCCACCGAACGGTAGCCGAAATCGACGGTTGTCGCGGGATTGTCGGTCATGGTGCGCTTGTATAGCCTGATACTTTCAATGCCGGAACTCCCCGAAGTCGAAACCGTGATGCGAGGCCTTCAGGCGCGCCTGGAAGGACGGGTGCTGGTGCGCGCGGTTGCCCGCCGGCCGGACCTGCGCTGGCCCCTGCCCCCGGATTTGGCGGAGCGATTGACCGGCGCGCGTGTCGCCGGTTTCCGCCGCCGGGCGAAATACATCCTGATGCGGCTGGACAGCGGCTGGTCGGTGCTGATCCACCTCGGCATGTCCGGGCGCATGCTGGTGGAACCGGTGGGCCGCAATGCCATCGCCGAGCACGAACATATCGAACTGGAAACCGCCGATGGCTGGCGGGTCGGGTTTGTCGATCCGCGCCGGTTCGGGTCGGTCGATCTGATCGAGACCCACCGGGAAGACACGCATCGTTTGCTGGCCGGCCTGGGGCCGGAACCGCTGGACGACGGGTTTTCCGCCGCAACCCTGTCGGCGGTGCTGAAGGGCAAAAAGACGCCGATCAAGGCGGCGCTGCTGGATCAGAAGGTCGTTGCGGGTTTGGGCAATATCTATGTGTGCGAGGCGCTGTTCCGCGCCGGTATCTCGCCGCTGCGGCTTGCGCATACCGTTCCCGGTGCGCGCGCGAAACGGCTGGTGCCGGCGATCAAGCAAACACTGACCGAGGCCATCGCCGCCGGAGGCTCGTCTTTGCGCGATTATGTCCAGACCAACGGGGAACTCGGCTATTTCCAGCATGCCTGGACAGTCTATGGGCGAGAGGGCGAACCGTGTCCGGCGTGCGAGACCGGCGATGGCTGCGATGGCGTCCGGCGGATCGTCCAATCGGGTCGCAGTACGTTTTACTGTGCCAGGACCCAGCGGTAAGGGCAGCGTCGGCAATAAGAACACCTTGATCGGCATGCCGCCGCACTAATGGCCGATGCTGCCTTACCGGCTCAACGCCCCTGAAACACCGGCTTGCGCTTTTCCAGAAACGACAGCGTCGCTTCCTTGAAGTCGGCGCTGTTCTCCGCCTCCCGCTGCATGGCGTCCATGCGCGCTTCGTTACGATCCGCGCGCTCCAGGCCAAGCTGATCGATAAAATATTTCGATGCCCGGATGGACAACGGCGCATTTGCCGCGAGCGTTTCGGCATAGGCCATCGTGGTCGCTTCCAGGTCATCCGCGTCCACGACGCGATTGATCAGCCCGATCCGCAGGGCCTCATCCGCCTTCATCCTCCGCCCCGAAAACATGATATCCTTCGCGACGCTCGGTCCCACCAGATCGACCAGGGATTTCAGGCCGGATGGCGCGTAAGCAATGCCGCGTAGCGCGGCCGGCACGCTGAACTGAGCATCCGCCGCCGCGAACCGCAGGTCGGCGTTCAGCGCCATCCCCATCCCGCCGCCGAGGCAATAGCCATGGATCATGGCGATCAGCGGCTTCTCCAGGTTCAGCATCGCCAGCCGCAGTTTCTCCGGCGCTTCGCGCGCCTGCCGCGCGGTTTCGGCGTCCGCGCGTGTCTTGTCGAAACTTTTGATATCGCCACCGGAGATAAAGGCCTTCCGGCCGGCACCGCGCATCACCACGACCTTGACCGCCGGGTCGGCCGCATAGGCTTCGATCACCCGCAGCGCGTCCTCCGACATGCCCGGTGACAGCGCATTCAGTTTGCTGGGATTGTCCCAGATCAGCCAGCCGGCCGGTCCCTTGATTTCAGCGCCGATCAATCCGGATGTCAGGTTCATGGCTTTGTTCTGCCTTGCAGTGCGTTGCCGCTTCCGATGGCGGTGCGATTGCGTGAGAACTCTGGGCCGCCCGGCTTAGGGCAAGCCTGCCTTGGGATTGTGGCGCCAGGCACGCCCGAATGCGTTGTTCGAGCGGGCAGCGGTATCGCCCTGCCCATGCCCTTATGGCCGATGCCGGCTTTACGATTCCGCGCCTGTCCCGGCATCGAAATCGTTCGGCGGCGACAAGAAAATCTCCATCTTCGCACCGTGGATGCTACTGAGATCGATGTTGGAGATCGTGCAGGTAAAACCAGTGCCCGCGATAGCGGTGATGGCTTTACCGATCGCTTCCTCCATCGCCGAGATCGATACACTTTTCAGTTCTTCGTAAAACATGGCGTTATCCTTTGTCTGTTTGGCCGGGCGGGACCGGCGGTTTGACGATGTTGCCTACGGCGGGAAGTTCGGCTGCTCCGCGGGTAGTGTGTTTGTAACGGCATCCGAAAGCAAACCGTCCGCCGGCGCGGGCCATGACCACCGGCGGAGCGGACACCCACGTTAACGTGGCAGCGCGGTCGATCCCATCAGGAACTGGTCCACCGAACGCGCGCACTGACGGCCTTCCCGTATGGCCCACACCACCAGGGACTGGCCGCGCCGCATATCGCCCGCGGCGAACAGGCCGTGGCGCGATGTTTTGTATTCGACCGTATTTGCAAGAACGTTGCCGCGCTGATCCAGTTCCACGCCCGCCTGATCCAGCAAGGCGCCGCGACGCGGCCCCAGAAAGCCCATGGCCAGCAGCACCAGATCGGCTTTCATCTGGAATTCGCTACCGGCTATTTCCTTCATCGTCATGCGGCCGTCGGGGGTGCGTTCCCAAGCGGCGCGGACGCAATCCAGCGCCACAACCTTGCCGTTCTCGCCGATGGCATGCTTGGTCAGCACCGCCCAGTCGCGTTCCACGCCCTCATCGTGCGCGTGCGACGACCGCAGTTTGGTGGGCCAATCCGGCCAGACCATCGCCTTGTTTTCCATGACCGGCGGCTTCGGCATGATCTCGATCTGGGTAATCGACGCGGCGCCCTGCCGGGCGGAGGTACCGATACAGTCCGACCCGGTATCGCCGCCGCCCACCACCACGACATGCTTGCCCCGGGCGCTAATGCCCCCCCCCGGCGCGGCGATGGATTCGTCGTCCCCGGCGCCGCGCTTGTTCTGCTGCGTGAGGAAATCCATGGCGAAATGAATGCCATCCAGATCGCGCCCGGTTACGTCCAGGTTTCGTGGCCACTCGGCCCCGCCGGTCAGCACCACGGCATGATAATCGCCGAGCAACCGGTCGATCGACACGTCCTTGCCGACTTCGGTATCGGTACGAAACGTCACGCCCTCGGCCGCCATTTGCTCAACCCTGCGATCGACCAGATGCTTTTCCATTTTGAAGTCGGGGATGCCGTAGCGCAGCAGTCCGCCGATGCGGTCCTGCTTTTCGATCAGTGTCACCGCGTGGCCGGCGCGGGCCAGTTGCTGCGCGCAGGCCAAGCCGGCCGGGCCGGACCCGACAACCGCGACCGTCTTGCCTGTTCGCGTCAGCGGTGGGACCGGAACGATCCAGCCTTCCGCCCAGGCGCGATCGACGATCGCGCATTCGATGGTTTTGATGGTGACCGGATTATCGTCCAGGTTCAGCGTGCAGGCCGCCTCGCACGGCGCGGGGCAGACACGGCCGGTGAATTCTGGGAAATTATTGGTGGAATGCAGATTGACCGAAGCCTGTTCCCACTGCTCGCGGTACACCAGATTATTCCAGTCCGGAATCTGATTGTTGACCGGACAGCCGTTGTGACAAAACGGAATACCGCAGTCCATACAGCGCGCGGCCTGTCCATTCAGGGCGTCATCGGACAACGGCTTGACGAATTCCTTGAAGGATTTCAGCCTTATGTCGGTCTTTTCGTAGCTACGGTCGCGACGTTCGATTTCCAGGAAGCCGGTAACCTTACCCATGATCGTCTCCAGATGGACGGCCGGCAACCGCGCCGCGCGGGCGCGGTTGCTCAGGCGAAGACAGTTTCTACTCAGCCGCAACCGCCGCGGCGGTCTCGGTTTTTTGACCGAGCAGCGCGGTTTTGTAATCGCGGGGCATCACTTTGACGAAGCGCGACAGGGCGGCGTCCCAGTCGTCCAGCAACGCGCGCGCCTTGGCGCTGCCGGTGAACATCAAATGCCGTTCCACCACGATACGCAGCCGTTCGGCGTCGAAGCGCAACGGGTCGCCCATGCCGCTGTCTTCCACGCTGACTGTGCGTTGCCGGGGCCGGCCGGGTTCGTCCGCCCTGACCGGTTCGGCCGCGCCGATGGTTTCAAGTTCCACGCCCGCCATGTTGCACAACTTCCGGAACCGGTCCTTGTCGTCATAGACATAAGCGATCCCGCCCGACATGCCAGCGGCGAAATTGCGCCCGGTGTCGCCCAGCACAACCACCACGCCGCCGGTCATATATTCGCAGCCATGGTCGCCGCAGCCTTCCGACACCGCAACGGCGCCCGAGTTGCGCACCGCGAACCGCTCCCCGGCGACGCCTTGGAAGTAGGCTTCGCCGGCGATGGCACCGTACAGCACCGTGTTACCGACAATGATATTCTCGGCCGGATCGCGATCGACGTGCGAAGGCTGGCGCACCACCACGCGCCCCCCGGACAGGCCCTTGCCGACGTAGTCGTTGCCGTCGCCGGTCAGATACAACGATACGCCGCGTGCCAGGAACGCGCCGAAGCTTTGGCCGGCGGTGCCTGTCAGATCCACCGCGATCGTGTCTTCCGGCAGGCCTTTGTGGCCATATTTGCGGGCGACTTCGCCCGACAGCATGGCCCCGACCGAGCGGTTGACGTTGTGAACCGGATGGTCGAGCCGCACCGGGGTTTCCGAGTCCAGCGCCGCCGCCGCTTCGCGGATCAACGTCTGGTCCAGTGCCTTTTCCAGATGGTGGTTCTGCGTTTCGGTATGGTGGATTCCGATCCCCGGCTTGAGTTCCGGCTGATACAGGATCTTGCTCAGATCGACACCGTGCGCCTTCCAGTGCGCAATCGCCTGGCGCATGTCCAGCTTGCCAACCTGCCCGACCATTTCGTTAAAGGTACGAAAGCCCAGTTGGGCCATCAGTTCCCGCACTTCCTCGGCAATAAAGAAGAAGAAATTGATCACATGCTCGGGCGTGCCGGTAAAGCGTTTGCGCAGGACCGGGTCCTGTGTCGCGACGCCCACCGGGCAGGTGTTCAGGTGGCATTTGCGCATCATGATACAGCCGGCGGCAATCAGGGGGGCGGTGGCGAAGCCGAATTCGTCGGCCCCCAGCAGCGCCCCGACGACGACATCGCGACCGGTGCGCAGTCCGCCATCCACCTGCACCGCGATCCGGCTACGCAACCCGTTCAGTACCAGTGTCTGCTGGGTTTCCGCCAGCCCGATCTCCCACGGCGACCCGGCATGGGTCAGCGAGGTCAGCGGGCTTGCCCCCGTGCCGCCTTCATAACCGGAAATCGTCACGTGATCGGCGCGTGCCTTGGACACGCCGGCGGCGACGGTGCCGACGCCCACCTCCGACACCAGTTTTACCGAAATCCGAGCTTGGCTATTGGTGTTTTTCAGGTCGTGAATCAGCTGCGCGAGGTCTTCGATCGAATAGATATCGTGGTGCGGCGGCGGTGAGATCAGGCCAACCCCGGCGGTGGAATGCCGAACTTTCGCGATGTTTTTATCCACCTTGTGGCCGGGCAACTGCCCGCCCTCGCCCGGCTTGGCGCCCTGCGCCATTTTGATCTGAATGTCGTCGGCGTTAACCAGATATTCCGTCGTGACACCGAACCGGCCAGAGGCAACCTGTTTGATCGCCGACCGCTCGGAATCGCCGTTCGGCAGGCGCACGTAGCGATCCGATTCCTCGCCGCCCTCGCCCGTGTTCGATTTGCCACCGATACGGTTCATCGCGATTGCCAGCGTGGTATGCGCCTCGCGGGAGATCGAGCCGAAACTCATGGCCCCGGTCGCGAAGCGTTTCACGATGTCTTTCGCCGGTTCGACCTCGTGCAGCGGTACCGGAGTGGGGGCGAACTGGAACTCCATCAGTCCGCGGATGGTCAGCAGCCGCTCGCTTTGGTCGTTGATCGCGCGCGTGAAGGCGTGGAACTCCGACGGCAGGTTGCCGCGCACCGCGTGTTGCAGTTTTGCAATGGTGTCGGGGGTCCAGGCATGCGCCTCGCCACGCAGGCGGTAAGCGTAGTCGCCGCCGACATCCAGCATTCCGCGATAGATCGGGTTGTTGCCGAACGCCGTCATGTGCCGTTCCACGGCTTCCCGCGCGACTTCGGCGAAACCTGCGCCCTCGATCGGGGTGGCGGTACGGGTAAAGCACTGTTCCACGAAGGCTGACGACAGGCCCACCGCGTCGAATATCTGGGCACCGCAATAGGATTGGTACGTGGAGATGCCCATCTTGGACATCACCTTCATGATCCCTTTGCCGGCCGCTTTCAGGTAGTTCTTTTTGACCTCGGCGGCGGTTTTCTTCATCTTCGTTTGGACGCGGATTTGTTCCAGCGTTTCGAAGGCGAGATACGGGTTGATCGCCTCGGCACCGTATCCGGCCAGAACGCAGAAATGATGAACCTCGCGGGCCTCGCCGGTTTCCACCACGATGCCG
Source organism: Pseudomonadota bacterium (assembly GCA_021805565.1). GTDB lineage: Bacteria > Pseudomonadota > Alphaproteobacteria > Acetobacterales > Acetobacteraceae > Rhodopila. The sequence continues at coordinate 126,044 of JAJZFA010000011.1, read as the reverse complement.
GTGCTCATCCGCAGGCCCTGGCGGCTCAAGTGATTATGCACGGCGGCGGTGGCGAGCAGCGACGGCACCGGAATGCGGCTTTCTGACACCTCCCGATCCGACAGAATCAAGATCGTATAGTCGGCCAGCACCGCTTCGGTTGCTTCCTGGCAGATGCGGGCGATCGCCTTTTCCATCCCTGGGGCGCCCTCGCCGGCAGGCCAGGTGATGTCGATGGTCTGGGTGCGGAACGCGCCGCCGGCGATGTTGTCGATATCGCGGATTTTTTCCAGATCGGTGTTGGTCAGAATCGGCTGGGAAACTTCCAGCCGCAGGTAGTTGCCGGCGTGGTGCCCCAGCAGATTCGGTCGCGGCCCGATGATGGAAACAAGCGACATGACCAGTTCCTCGCGGATCGGATCGATCGGCGGGTTGGTGACCTGGGCGAAGTTCTGCTTGAAGTAATTGAACAGCAGTTTGGGCTTGTCGGACAGCACGGCCAGCGGCGTATCGGTGCCCATCGATCCGATCGGATCGTCGCCTTGCGCGGCCATCGGTTCCAGGAAAAACTGGATATCTTCTTGGGTATAGCCGAACGCCTGCTGGCGATGCAGCAGCGCTTCCGCGTCGTTGGTGCGCGGAGGCACGACCGGTTCCGCGCTTTCGGGCAGTTCTTCCAGCTTATACTGGGTCTGCTTCAGCCATTCGGCGTAGGGATGTTCCTGGGCGAGTTTCTGTTTGATCTCCGCGTCGTCGATGATGCGGCCTTCCTCCAGGTCGATCAGCAGCATCTTGCCGGGTTGCAGCCGCCATTTGCGGACGATTTTTTCCTCCGGCACCGGCAGCACACCGGATTCCGAGGCCATGATGACGTAGTCGTCGTCGGTAATGACATAGCGCGCCGGGCGCAGGCCGTTGCGGTCGAGCGTCGCGCCGATCTGGCGGCCGTCGGTGAAGGCGATGGCGGCGGGACCGTCCCATGGTTCCATCAAAGCGGCGTAATATTCGTAAAAGGCTTTCCGCTCCGGATTCATCAGCGGGTCGTGCGCCCAGGCTTCCGGGATCAGCATCATCATGGCGTGCGACAGCGAATAGCCGCCGGCCACCAGAATTTCCAAGGCGTTGTCGATACACGCCGTATCGGACTGGCCGTGCGGGATAATCGGCCACATCTTGTTGAGGTCCGGCCCGATCAGGTCGGACTCCATCGACCGACGGCGTGCGTACATCCAGTTGACGTTGCCGCGGACGGTGTTGATTTCGCCGTTATGGGCCAGAAACCGGTACGGATGTGCCAGCTTCCACGACGGGAACGTGTTGGTCGAAAAGCGCTGATGCACCAGCGCCAGCGCGGATGTAGTCAACGGATCGCGCAAGTCGTTATAAAAACTGCCTACCTGGGTTGCCAGCAGCAGACCCTTATAGACGATCGTCCGGGTGGAGAACGACGGCATATACAGTTCCGTCACGCCGGGGATGTTCTTTTTTTCCGCCAGCGACCGCAAATTATTCAGGATTTGCTTGCGAATGGCCAGGATCTTGCGCTCGAACGCGTTCTGATCGCGGATCGACATATGGGACGCGACGATCGCCATACGAATGACGGGCATGGCTTCTATCACGGTTTTACCGAGACCGGTCAGGTCGGTCGGCACATCGCGCCAGCCGACCATGGACTGGCCTTCCTTGGCCACGACCTGCTCGAAATGCTGGGTCGCGTGTTCGCGGGCGGTGGCGTCGCGCGGAAGAAAGCACATAGCGACGGCGTAGCGGCCGGCCGCCGGCAGCGATTTTCCAGTCGCGCGCGCCCAGTCGCTCAGCAGTGCGTCCGGCAACTGAATGAGAATACCTGCGCCGTCGCCCACCAGCGGGTCGGCGCCGACCGCGCCGCGATGGTCGAGGTTCTCCAGGATTTTCAGTCCCTGGGCAATGATGTCGTGAGATTTTCGGCCCTTGATATTCACGATGAAGCCCACGCCGCACGCATCGTGCTCGTTTTGGGGATCGTAAAGGCCTTGTCTCACAACCTCTTGCATTGCCACAACTTTCCTTGGCGTAACAGACCTGCCATCAGGGCAGCGCGATTTCGCGCAAGAGTCTCTTTTGCACGCTGAATGGACAAATGGCAATGATCCTGCCGCACCGCAGCGTAAGCTAATCGCGGCGTGAGCGCCAAGCCAGCCGGCAATCCGGACAATCCCGTTTCGTTCGCTGGCAAAAAGCCGCCGCCCGGCGAATTCTGGCGCTGGCGATACCAGCCGAAATTGCTACCCGAAAACGCGTCGCGATAGTCAATTCTAAAATGTATTTAATATTTTAGTGTTGCGAAAATAACACGAATTTAATTGCTCCGACTAGAGAACGGTAAGCCATTCGCCCGCATGTTCATGCTGTCGTCTGTGCGGCCAGACAAAGTCCTTCGCCGCACCGGCCCAGCCTTTCGAAGCCGAAAAACAACAGGATTCTCGCATGACCAATGAAACCCAACGCCGCCCGGTCCGCCGGTCCGCCCTCGCGGTTGCCTTGCTGGCCGGCACCAGCCTGGGCGGATACGCCCTGGGACACAGCGCCATGGCCGGCGACGCCGCCCCGGTCAATCCGCCCGGCGCGCAGCTTCAGCCGCACGCGCTGCCCGATTTCAGCGCCCTTGTCACACAGGTCAAACCCGCGGTCGTGTCGATCACCAACATGATGAAGGCGATGCCGGCCGCGCTGGAACAGGACGAAGACGGCGGACAGCAGCAGCAGATGCCGTCCCCGTTTGGCCAGATGGTGCCGCACGGCCAGCAGCCGCACGCGGCCGAGGCACGCGGTTCCGGATTCATCGTCAGCGCCGACGGACTGATCGTGACCAACAACCACGTGGTCAAGGGCGCCCGCAGCCTGAGCGTTACCCTGGACGACGGCACCGTGCTGGCGGCCAAGGTCATCGGCACCGACCCACGCACCGATATCGCCGTGTTGAAGGTCGATGCACCACATCCGATGCCATTCATTCAGCTTGGCAATTCCCGCGACGTGAAGCCGGGCGAATGGGTCGTCGCCATGGGCAACCCGTTCGGCCTGAGCAGCACCGTTACCGCCGGTATTGTCTCGGCTGTCAGTCGCGATATCGGCGCCGGACCGTACGATCAGTTCATCCAGATCGATGCGCCGATCAACCAGGGCAACTCCGGCGGCCCCCTGTTTACCCAGGATGGCAAGGTCATCGGGATGAATACCGCGATCCTGTCGCCCACCGGCGGATCGGTCGGCATCGGTTTCGCGATCCCGTCCAACATGATCCGCACCGTCACCGAACAGCTTGAACACGGCGGCAAGGTGGTACGTGGTTATGTCGGCGTCGAAGCCCAGGACATCACGCCCGCGACGGCAAAGGCCATGCACCTGAAGGCCAATGACGGCGCCCTGCTGGCCGGCGTGCAGCCAGGTAGCCCGGCAGCGGACGCGGGGCTTGAAGCCGGCGACGTGATCCAGGGAGTCAATGGGATAAAAATCCTTACCCCCAAGGAACTGGCGCTGAACGTCGCCGGCATTCTTCCGGGTCAGTCCGCGCAGCTCAGCGTGCTGCACGACGGTCAGGTCAAGGACGTCTCCGTGAAGGTCGGCAGCCTGCCAAACGAACGAACCGCCGGCAACGACAGTCAGCCGGATGGCCATCCCGCTCGGATCGGACTGGCGCTGGCGCCGCTGTCGCCGGATATGCGCGGGCAACTCGATCTTCCGGACGGCACGAAGGGGGCGCTGGTACAAGGCGTGCAAGCGGGATCCCCGGCCGAAACGGCCGGCCTGCAGCCCGGCGACGTCATTGTCGGCGTCGGAACCCATGCGGTGACCTCGCCCGCCGAGGCGGCTAAGGCAATGCGCGCCGCGTTGAAAAGTACCGACCATGCACTGGCCCTGCGGGTCATCCGCAATGGCCAGCCGATATTCGTCGGAGTCAGCGTCGATGCGCCGGACGATCAGGGCTAAATAGCGACCCCCCTGGGCCGGTTATTCCGATCTCCGGCCCAGGGGGAAACCTCTGACCAAACAGGGAATAGAAATCGCCGCCGTGGCCGGCCAACGCAAACCAAGCCGGCAGACTAAGGGGAACCTCTAAAAATCACCGTTGCCAGGACACACGAATCTCGATTCTATACGGCAACTAACGGCCAGCCGCGACGGGTGCGCAATGCACCAGCCCAGCTTTTCCGACCTCGGCCGCCGCAATGACAGCCTGGACGCCAGGCCCGATCCAGTGGTGGCGATCAATCGACCATCCCCTGGGAGTGCTTGCGCGACACGCTGCGCGCCGCATTGGAACAAGCCGGTCAGTGCAACACCGCCGAGGCCCGCAAGCCGGTTGCCGGCCGCAAGCCGCTCGACGAGAGTCCGATGTTCAAGATGCTGGTCCTGCAATCGCTCTGGAACCTGGGCGACGACGCGGTTGACTACCTGGTCAGCGACCGGCTGTCATTCATGCGCTTCCCCGGCCTGGGACTTCAGGACGGCGTGCCGGACGCCAAGACCGTCTGGCTGTATCGCGAGGCGCTGGCTACCTCGGGGGTGATTGAAGAATTGTTCGCGGACTTCGGCAAACACCTGAAAGACAAAGGCTACCTCGCGATGGGCGGGCAGGTCGCCGATGCGACCATTGTGGCTACGCCGGCGAACCATAATAAAGAGACGGAGAACGCGGCGATCAAGGCGGACGAGGTGCCGGCGGGCTGGGCGGAGAACCCGCCGAAGCGGGCGCGGACGGACCGCGACGCTCGTTGGACACAGAAGCACGGCAACTCGTACTATGGTTACAAAAACCACGTCCGCATCGACAGCCAGGAGTTCGATGCCGTGCTGAACACCGCCAACACGTCGCGATAATGCATCTCCGCGGCGTTGATTATCTCCGTATCAAATATTACGTTTACGACACATTGATCCACCTCTACGCACGCGATCGCGGCTAAAAACGGCTTTTTTAACTTTCCTTATCCGACCGGCTCGAAAGAAATTTGATTTGTCCGCATTTATTGGGTTGCAAGAACCTTTAAGCCTTAATAACCTGACTTTCAATACCAACGATTCTCGCCATTCTCCAGGGGGATTTCTTATGACACTCAGCCGGCGCGATGCTCTAAATACCGTCTTGTTTGCAGCCGGATCCACCCTTGCCGCGCCCGCGATCATGCGCCATGCGGCGCTTGGTGCCGACCCAATCAAGGTGGTGGGCATCCATGATGCGTCGGGCGGCCTTGATATCTATGGCCAGCCGATGATCGCCTGCCTCGATTTTGCCGTGGACGAATTGAACGCGGCGGGCGGACTGCTCGGCCGGCCGATCCAGCTCATCAACTACGATCCGCAGTCGAATATCCAGCTCTACACGCAATTCGCTACTCAGGCGGCCACGAAGGACAAGGCCGCGGTGGTGCATGGCGGCATCACATCGGCCTCGCGTGAAGCGATCCGGCCGATCCTGCGGCGGTTCAATACTCTGTTTTTCTACAATACACAGTATGAGGGCGGCGTGTGCGACCGCAACATCTTCTGCACCGGCTCGACGCCCGCGCAGAACGTGAACAAGCTGGTCCCGTACGTGCAGAAGCACTGGGGCAAGAACGTTTATATCGTCGCCGCAGACTACAATTACGGTCAGATCACCAGCAAGTGGATTACCAAGTACGTGCGCGAAGGCGGCGGACAGGTGCTGTCGGTCGACTTCTTCCCGCTCGATGTGACCAATTTCGGGCCTGCGATCAGCAAGATCCAGGCGGCCAAGCCCGATGCGGTGATCTCGGCGCTGGTCGGCGGCGCGCATATCTCGTTCTACCGTCAGTGGGCAGCTGCGGGCCTGAAAAAATCCATTCCGATCGCCTCAACTACCTTCGGCGGAGGCAATGAAAACATCCTGCTTTCGCCCGAGGAAGGCGACGGCATCGTCTCGGCGTTCAGCTACTTTCAGGAAGTCGATAACCCGCTGAACAAGGCATTCCTGGAAAAATTCCACGCCAAGCTTGGTGCCAAAGCGCCGTATCTCGGCGGGGAACTGGGGATGCGGACGTATATCGGCTTCAATCTATGGGCCGAGGCCGTACGGCGCGCGAAGTCGATCGATCGGATGGAAGTGATCAAGGCACTGGAAACCGGCATCTCCCTCAATACGCCGGCCGGCAAGACGACGATCGATGCGAAGACACATCACACCACGCTGGATGTGTTCGTCGCCGGATGTACAAACCAGGCCTTCAGGGCGTTGGAGACGTTCCCGCAGCAGCCGCCGCTCGATACCGCCTCGGTCTGCGACCTTGCCGCCCACCCGAACGAGAACAAACAGTATGAGGTGGATGTGAAAATCTGATCCGGCGGAACAGGTCCGTTGGATTACGCTGTCGTTGTCGCGCTCCAAATTGTGTCCGGTGTAGCGACCCTGGTGATCGTGAGCCTCGGTCTCGCCGTGGTTTTTGGGATGATGCGTGTCATCAACCTGGCCCACGGCGAGTTCCTGATGCTCGGGGGATACACAGCAATTTTGGCGTCCGGGCAGGGCATTAATCGGTGGCTGTCGATCCTCGTCTTGCCGCCTTTGGTGGTAGGCCTCATCGGCGCGGTCGTGGAGCGGGTGCTGATCCGTAGGCTCTACGGGCGAATGGTGGACACGATGCTGGCGACATGGGGATTATCGCTCGCGTTCATCGGCGGCGTGACAATGCTGTTCGGCAATTCCGTGACTGGTATCTCCGCGCCGTTCGGAAGCTTCGGTATCGGGCGCTTCCACGTGGCGGGCTACGACATGTTTCTGGTGCTAGCGTCCGTGGTGTTGTCGCTGATCGTCTGGGCGGTGCTGAAGCTGACTCCGGCCGGCCTGATCGCGCGCGGCACGATGCAGAACGCGGAGATGGCGGCGGCCCTCGGCGTGTCACCGGAGCGGGTTTATGCGCTGACCTTTGCCGCCGGGGCCGCATTGTCGGGACTGGCGGGCGGGCTGATCGCGCCTGTTTCCGGTGTGCTGCCGACAATGGGGACGGCGTATATCGCAAAAGCGTTCATCACGGTCATCACCGGCGGAGCGGCGATGCTGACCGGCACACTGGTCGCCTCCGGCCTGCTTGGTAGCGTGCTGACAGTTTTCACCTTCTTGACTACGCCGGTGTTCGGCGAGGTTGCGCTGCTCGTCATGGCAATCGTGCTGCTGCGGCTTTTGCCGCGCGGAATAACGGGGCGCTTCCTGCGCCGGGCACTCTAGATGGTTGGGTTTCGCACCGGCCTGCAGATCGGCGTCGCGTTGATGGCCGCGGTGCTGGCCGCGGTGCTGCTGCCGCGGTACCTCGAACTGTTCACGCTGATCAACGCGACGGTGTTTGTCAGCATGGGGGTGCTCGCACTGAGCCTCGGGCTGATCTGGGGATTCGGCGGTATTCTGTGCTTCGGGCAAACCGCGTTCTTTGGTCTGGGCGGCTACACCTACGCCGTCGCCTCAATCAACTTCGGCGATACCACCTGGGCGATACCGCTGGCGCTTGCGCTGCCGACAGCGGTGGCGGCCGCCTTGGGCTATCTGATGTTCTACGGTCGCATCAGCGACGTTTACATGGGCGTCATCACGCTGACCACGACGCTGATCCTGTTCAAGTTCGCCAACTCGACCGCTGGCGACCAGTGGAAAATCGGATCGTCGCCGCTGGGCGGTTTCAATGGCATTCCGGGAACGCCGCCGCTGAATGTTCCGTTCGATCCGGGCACGCAATTGGCACCAGATCAGATTTTCGTCATCGCCGTGCTATGCCTTGGGCTCTGCTACGCGGCGGCCAAATTGATCCTGCGCACCCGCTTCGGTCGCGTCTCGGTGGCAATCAAGGAAAACGAACTGCGCGCCGAGTTGCTCGGCTATGACGTGCGGCTGCACAAGATGGCCTTGTTTGCCGTTGGTGGATTTATGGCGGGGCTGGGCGGCATCCTGTTCGCTAACTGCGTGTTCGTTTCGCCGACGATGTTCTCTCTCTCCTATGCGGGGCAGGTGATTATCTGGGTGCTCGTCGGGGGCATCGGCACGCTGGCCGGCCCTGTGATCGGCTGCATCCTGATCCAGACGTTGACCACCTATGCCGGCACGCTGTCGATGATCGACCCGAACCTGTTGCTAGGCGCACTGTTCATGCTCGCGGTGGTCGCTGTGCCGAAAGGGCTGCTGCCAACCGCGACTAATCTACTCGCGAAGTTGGCCCGCCGGGGCGACGAATCATGACGGTGCTGTTGTCCACCGATGGGTTGCGGATGCGCTTTGGCGGTGTCGTCGCCGTGGATGGCGTGACGCTCGCGGTCAACGAGGGCGAACTGCGCTGCCTGATCGGCCCCAACGGAGCGGGGAAAAGCACGTTCTTCAAATGTCTGACCGGGCAATACAAGCCGACCGGCGGACGCATTTTCTGGCGCGGACGCGACATAACCGCGCTCGATCCCTTCGCGGTCGCACGGCTCGGCGTCGGCATCAAGACGCAGGTGCCGTCGCTGTTCGATGGGTTGACGGCGATGGAAGGCGTGGTCCTCGCCGTTCGCCGGCTGCATGGCGAGGCCGAGGCGCGGCGGCGGGCGGTGCGCGCGCTGGAACGGTTAGAGGTCGGCGACCTCGGCAACCGGCGGATCGGCCTGCTGGCGCATGGCCAGCGGCAGCTTGTCGAGCTCGCCATGGTGGTGGCGCCGGAGCCGGATCTAATTATCCTCGACGAACCAACGGCGGGAATGAGTGCCGAAGAAACCGGACGCGCCGCCGACCTGATCCGCGAACTGAACCGCGAACATGCGATCGTCGTCGTCGAGCACGACATGCAGTTCATCCGCACCATCGCCCACACCGTCACCGTGTTTCACCAAGGGCGCGTTTTAATGGAGGATTCCGCGGAGATCGTGTTCAAGGATCCGCGCGTACGCGATGTGTATCTCGGCAAGGCTGTCGCATGATCGCGGTGGAAAATCTGGTGTCCGGATATGGCCGGATCAGGGTGTTGGACGGTATTTCCCTCACTGTCGCCCCCGGCGAGTGCGTCGGTATCCTTGGCCATAACGGCATGGGCAAATCGACGCTGCTGCGCACTATCGTCGGCCTGGTGCCGACATGGCGCGGCAGCGTGCGCATCGATGGAAAGCCAATCGACAAGCTGCCACCGAACCGCCGCGCGCATGCCGGAATTGGTTTTGTTCCCCAGGGGCGGCAGATATTTCCCGGTTTATCGGTGCGCGAGAATCTACATTTTGGCGCGCTGGCGAAGCGTCGGCCGCCCACGCATGCCGAAGCTGAAGCCATCGAAGAATTTCCCGAACTGGAGCGGCTGCTGGACCGGCCGGGCGGCGCGCTGTCCGGCGGCGAGCAACAATTGCTCGCACTGGCCCGCGCGCTTGCCGGTACGCCCCGGTTGCTACTGCTGGACGAACCCACCGAGGGCATTCAGCCGTCCATCGTGCAGGCGATGATCGAGAGGATTGGCGACCTGCGACGCAAGCGGGGGATTGCGGTGCTGCTGGTCGAACAGAATCTGGATTTCCTCCGCGGCCTCGCGGATCGCTTGCTGCTAATCCATCGCGGGCGCATCGTGCGCGAACTCGACCGGGCGGCAATTGCGGATCCGTCCCTCGAGCAAGAATTCATCGGCGCCGGACCAAACACGGTCGCGCATCACTAGAGGAGAGACAATCATGACACTAAGAACCGTCAAGGCTCCGACCACCAACCAACTGCGCGAGGTCGCCGCCGAACTCGGCATGACTTTCACCGACGAGGATTTAGCGGCTCATCTCGCCGCGCTGCAATCGGGTGTCGGGGCCTATAACTTGATCGACCGGATGACGGATGAGTTGCCGGTGGTAACATATCCGCGCACGCCTGGGTACCGCCCTTCCGGCGAGGAAAACAAACGCGGCGCATGGTATGTCAAGACGACGGTGAAAGGCGCGCCAAGCGGCAAGCTGAAGGGCAAGAAGGTCGTCCTGAAGGACAATATTTGTCTCGCTGGCGTGCCGTTGATGAACGGCGCCTCGACGATGGAAGGTTACGTGCCGAACGTGGACGCGACCGTGGTAACGCGCATCCTGGACGCCGGCGGCACCATCGCCGGCAAGGCGGTGTGCGAGTATTTCTGTTTCTCTGGCGGTAGCCATACCAGTGCCTCGGGACCGGTCCACAACGCGCACAGGATGGGCTACTCCGCCGGTGGATCCTCCTCGGGTAGTGCGACGCTGGTGGCACTGGGCGAGGTGGACATGGCGCTCGGCGGTGACCAGGGCGGTTCGATCCGCATGCCGTCGGCCAATTCAGGCACCTACGGGATGAAGGCTACTCACGGCTTGGTGCCTTACACGGGCATCATGCCGATCGAATCGACCATCGACCACACCGGCCCGATCACTGCAACGGTTGAGGACAACGCGCTGCTGCTGGAGGTGCTGGCAGGGCCTGACGGGCTTGATCCTCGCCAGTACGGCGGCCTGCCACAGGAATACCGCGCGGCCCTTGGCAAGGGTGCGAAGGGACTGCGCATCGCGGTGGTCAAGGAAGGGTTCGGTCATCCGCAGAGCGAGGCAAAGGTGGACGCGCTGGTTCACGCGGCGGCGGAGAAGTTCATGAGCCTGGGCGCCACTGTCGAAACCGTATCGATCCCGATGCATCTTGCCGGTCCGGCGATCTGGTTGCCAGTTGCCGCCGAGGGTGCAACGGTACAGATGATGCACGGCAACGGCTTCGGATTCAATTGGCAGGGCCTCTATGTTACTTCAATGTTGGATTTCCATAGCAACTGGAAGACGCGCGCGGACGAATTTTCGGACTCGCTGAAAAATACCATGCTGCTTGGTCAGTACATGACCAAACATTATCGTGGTCACTACTACGCCAAGGCGCAGAACCTCGTCCGCCGGCTGCGCGCCGCTTATGATTCGGTGCTAAGCAGCTACGACCTGCTGCTGATGCCGACGGTGCCGATGACGGCAACGCCGATCCCGGATGAAAACGCGCCGATCGCCGAAATCCTGCAACGGGCATTCGAGATGCTGCCGAACACATCGCCGTTCGACTGCACCCACCATCCGGCGATGAGCATCCCGTGCGGATTCGCGGACGGATTGCCGGTCGGTCTGCAGTTGATTGGCAAGATGTACGAGGAGACCACCATCTATCGCGCTGCTGCCGCGTTCGAGAACGCGGAGAACTGGAAGAAGATCAGCGCTTAACCGGCCGAGCGCCCCTGCCCCGCGGGTGGGGGCGCGCTATGCGGTTGTTTGCGGGTCTTTTACGCAAAAATAAGTAAAACGACATGGCCCGGGGCCATCATTTAAGTATGGGATCCACACTACACGTTATAGCGGACGCATCAAGAACATTGACGGTTCGCTCAGACGCCGAATGTTCTAGCGGCAGCGCCTTGATCCTTTGCTGACTTGCTCTCGTCGCAATGCCGCCTGACCGTGCCGGTTCCAATAAAACCGGATCCTTCCGGACCCAACTCCGTGTTTCGTTAGTAGGTCAACTCCGCCCCGGTGATTGCATCCGGGCCATCGTCGCGTCCCGCGATGATCTCGGTCAGTTCGCCGTGGTCCAGTGGCCGTGTTTCGATTGCCAGTATCTCATAGTGGTCCCGTCTCAGGCGAAAGCGGCCATTTCGACGGCGGCTGAAGTGCGGCTCACGCTGGCGGCAGCCGGTGTGCTGGCCTCGTAGTGCATTAAGTCGTCTCAGGTGATATCGGCATCGGCGGCGATCGACCCCTCGGCGGCCGCCATCAAGGCGAAGGACTGCAAAACCATTTCGGCGGCGAACATGCGGGCACGCTCAGCCTTGCGCTCGAAGCCGGACGGCCCCTCGCGGTCCTCGTCCCAGTCGTCGTTTTGCGGCGTGTTGGTGGGGTCCATGGCGACCGACATCTTGGTCCCGTAGAACCGTGTGGCTCCAAAGGCGGAACTGACAAAGGACCAGGCATTTTGATCGACCAAAGGAACAACCACGCCTGCGTCATGGCCTTTCCGCCAGGACCATCCCTCGCTTACAGTCGTTTACCCAATGGTGGGTGAGACTGAATAAGCCCCGCACACGAAAATTCGGGTACTCCCCCTATACCGGGGCCGCAATCCCCGAACCGCCGGCCGGACGAAAAACCTTCGCGGCGTTCAGCGGCACTTCGACATCGATCTCCAATGTAGAGACCGTGGCCCCCCGATCGAGTTTGATCTGCACCGCATCGCGATCCACCTTGATATGGCGGGCAATCACCGCCAATATTTCTTCCTGTAACGTCGCGAGCAGATCGGATTTGCCGATCACGCTGCGCTCATGCGCAAGCAACACCTGTAGCCGGTCGCGGGCAACCGGGGCGGTGGTCTTCTTGCCGCGGAAAAATTCGAGCAGGTTCATGCGACCCTCCGCCCGAACAAACGCCCGATGAACCCCGTGCGTTCCAGCGGAATAACCACATCGACAGCCTCCCCCCGCAACCGCTTCGCCGCGTCGAAATAGGCGCGCGACGGCGCGCTGTTCGGGTTATTCAACGTCACCGGCGAACCCACGTTGGACGCCTTCAGAACTTCCTCGCTCTCCGGAATGATTCCCAGCAGGGGAATGGACAGGATTTCCAGCACATCCTCCACCTTCAACATTTCGTTACGGGCGGCCCGGCCGGCATCGTAGCGGGTGACCAGCAAATGCTTGTCGATCCGCTCGCCGCGTTCGGCCCGCAGGGTCTTTGAATCCAGCATACCGATAATGCGATCCGAATCCCGCACCGAGGAGACTTCCGGGTTGGTGACCACAACCGCCACATCGGCGTTACGCATCGCCAACAACGCACCGCGCTCGATACCCGCCGGACTATCGCAAATCACCCAGTCGAATTTTTCCTTCAATTCGGCAATGACCTTGTCCACCCCTTCGGTCGTCAGTGCGTCCTTGTCGCGCGTCTGCGACGCCGGCAGCAACGATAGCGTGTCGATGCGCTTGTCGCGAATCAGCGCCTGCGCCAGCTTGGCGTCGCCCTGCACCACATTGATGAGATCGAACACCACGCGGCGTTCCGCACCCATGACCAGATCGAGGTTTCTCAATCCGACATCGAAATCGATGACCACCACGTTTTCGCCGCCACGCGCGAGCGCGGCACCCAGCGCGGCGGTGGAGGTCGTCTTGCCGACACCACCCTTGCCGGACGTTACCACCAACACCTTGCCCATCTGCGTTCCCCCTAATCCAGAACCGAGATTTTCATCTGTTCGCCATCGAGCCACGCTTGCACCGGCTTGCCCAGAACCTTGGCAGGCATGTCGTCCGCGGTTTGATAGACGCCATCGATCGCCAATAGTTCCGCCTGCAACTTGCTACAAAAAATCCGCGCCCCCGCATGACCCGAAAGCCCCGCAATCGCTCGGCCGCGTAACGTTCCGTACACGTGAACAGATCCTCCGGCCATGACCTCGGCACCCGAAGCCACCGAACCCAGAACCGTAATGTCGCCCCGCTCGAACACAACCGACTGACCGGACCGAACCGGCTGATCGATGATCAGCGTGTTCGACTCGCCGCCAGTCGCGGCGACCTCGGGCTGCGGCACGCTTTTGCCAGGATGGGCCACGGGCGCCTCGATCTCCCGCCCCGGCTTGGCGGAAACCGGTAACGGACGGCCCCACGCCTCGATCCCTTCCCAGGACGGATGGGCGCCTTCGGTGCCAATAATGCGGATCCCGCGCTGTTCCAGCAGTTGAAGAAACCGTGCGATACCCGGCTGCTCGCGCGGAATGGCACCGAGATCCACCACCACCGGACGGGCGTCGAAAAAATTCGGAGACCGTTCCATTTGGGCATCGAGTGCGTTCAGCCAACCGTCCAGCGGTATCTCGGGCGCCAGGACAAGGGCCATAATAGAACGGCCCCGCAGGCGGATCAGCGGTTTTGTCTCGGAGGATGTCACAATCCCGACCTATCCGCTGACCGCCGAACGGTCAACGAGAATCCTAGAGCGCGCACAAAATAATGTGGATAACCTTCCGTACCGACCGCTAGGGGTAGTAGCCAAGCGGTTTAACGGCCCAACACGTGGTGCGTCGCCGGACAGTATTCTGGGCGACGCCGGCGCCATGGCGCGGATTTTCTCGCCCGCTTCCGCGACTCGGGCCATACTGCATCGCGATGGAAATTTCGCCGCCGGCACCCGGCGTACAAATGGAACAGGACGACCCGTTGCTGCAACTCCTCGATCTGACCCGCCGTTTCGGGGACACGTGCGCGGTGGACCATGTCAGCCTGTCGATCGCGGATGGGGAAATGATTGGCATCATCGGCCGGTCGGGCGCCGGAAAATCGACCCTGTTGCGGATGATCGGACGGCTGACCGATCCGTCGGAGGGGCGCATTCTCTATAACGGCGACGACGTGACGGCACTGCGCGGCCAGGCGCTACGCCAATGGCGGGCGCGCACGGCGATGATATTCCAGCAGTTCAACCTGGTTAACCGGCTGGACGTGCTGACAAACGTCATGTGCGGACGGCTGTTCGCCATCCCCGTCGCCCGGGTGTTGCTGGCATGGTTTACGCCAGCGGAACGGGCGCTGGCGATCCGGGCGCTGGACCGCCTGGGTCTGGCGGGGTTCGCCATGAAACGGGCGGATACGCTGTCGGGAGGACAGCAACAGCGGGTGGCCATAGCCCGCGCCTTGATGCAGCAGCCACGGATCGTGCTGGCCGACGAACCGGTCGCCTCGCTCGATCCGCTGAATGCCAAGCTGGTAATGGACGCACTGGCCGATATCAACCGGCGCGACGGTATGACCGTGCTGGTTAATCTGCACACATTGGATATCGCCCGGTCGTATTGCCGCAGGATTATCGGCATGTCGGGTGGCCATATCGTGTTCGACGGATCGCCCGCCGCGCTGGATGACCGGGCATTGCACAAGATTTACGGCCAGCCGGCCGGCGAAGCCCCGGACGATCCGCCAGCCGTAACGAATTATCGCCCCGCGTTGGCACAATAGGGTGTCAGGGGATAGCTTAAGCCGTTGTTAGAACGGGCAGCTTTATCGGTGTGCCGACGCACGTTTGTCCAATGCTGCCCTTACGGGAGTCTGTCGATGCCACGCCGTATCATATTTTCGCTTGCAATGATCGTAACGATGCTGTTCGCGCCGCTGGCGGCGTCCGCGCAAGACTGGAAACAGCAGGTCAAGGAACTGCGTATCGGCCTGCTGGGCGGGGAAAACACGTCCAGCCGTCTGGCGCGCTATGACGGGTTTCAAACACTGTTGCAAAACAGCCTGGGCATCCCGGTGAAATTATATCCCGCCGCCGACTACGCCGGGGTCATGCAGGCGATGGCCGCCGGTCAGTTGGACCTCGCGGAGTTCAGCCCGTCGGCGTTCGCGGGGGCCTGGCTGGACTGCGAATGCGTCGAACCGATCGTGGTTCCACAGGAAAAAGACGGGTCGGTCTTTTACATTGCCGCGATGGTGGTCCGGTCTGATTCGGGCATCGCATCGCTGGCGGACATGAAGGGCCATTCGCTGGCCTGGGCCGATCCGAACTCGGCGTCCGGTTATCTAATTCCCAGCGCATCGCTGAAGGCGGCGGGGATAGACCTGGCGGACGGCGCGTATTTTTCCCGGACCGGTTTCGCGGGCGGGCATGAGCAAGGAATCATCGCCGTGCTGAACCGGCAATACGATGCCTGCGTCACCTGGACATCCGGCCAGGGCGATATCGCCGAGGGATACAGCCGGGGCGCCCTGCGCGGCATGGTGGATCGCGGCATGCTGAAAATGTCCGACCTCACCATCATCTGGCGGTCGGGGAAAATCCCCAACGGGCCGTGGGGCTTGCGATCCGCGCTGCCCGCCGGCCTGAAGACCGCCTTCGCCGCGTTCATGCTGGATCTGCCGATATCGCACAAGGATATCTACGACCAGATCGAGCAAGGGTCGGGCGTTGGCTACGTCCGGGCGACGCTCAGCCTTTACCAGGACATCATCCAATTGCGCGAAGCCGAACGCCAGGGCGGACGGTGAACCGCCCGTCCGTGGACCGGCCCGATCCCACCTCAGATCCAGCTTACCGGCTGTTTGTAAAGCAATTCGGTGCGGTCCGGCGCGCTCGGCTGAACCGGACGCTGCTCACCGTCGCCGTCGCCCTGCTGCTGTTTGTCTGCGCCGCCGCATGGACCGGGTTCCTGCCGGCGACGATCGCCGCCGGCCTTCCGCGCATCGGCGAGTATTTTGGCAAACTGTTCTCCATCCAGCCGAAATTCAGCCCCGTATCCATGCCCGTTCTGGCGCTGGGGCACCTGACCGGCGGCGTCAGGGAACCGCAATCCGTCGCTTACTGGTTCTACCGGATCGGCACCTATCTGTCGTTGTTGTGGCAGACCATCCAAATGGCCATCCTTGCCACGGTGCTTGGCTTCACCGCCGCGTTTGTCCTGTCGTTTCCCGCGACAAGCCGCTTTAACAACCGTTATGGTATCGTTTTCGCTATCCGCCGGCTGCTGGAGACGATGCGCTCCATCCCGTTGATCGTGCTTGCGCTGATCCTGGTCTGGCCATTTGGTATCGGGCCGCTGGCGGGAGTACTGGCGATGGCGGTCCACACCGCTGGATCTTTGGGCAAACTATTCTGCGAACTTAACGAAAATGCCGATTTACGGCCGGTGGACGGCATCCGGTCCACTGGTGGGTCCTGGTTGGCGCAGATCAGGCTGGGTGCGGTGCCGCAGGTGCTGCCGGGCTTTCTCAGCTACGCGCTGTTGCGGTTCGAGATCAATGTCCGGTCTTCCACGATTATTGGCTTCGTGGGAGCAGGCGGTATCGGACAAGAATTGAAACGGGTCATTGGCTTCAACATTTATGAGGAAGTCAGCGCCATTTGTATCCTGATCCTGTTGGTCGTGGTGATGATCGACCTGTTGTCGGAACAGGTTCGCCACCGCTTCATCGGTTCGATGTCGTGACTGCCACCGAGCTGGATATCGCCGCCGAACGGGATCGCTTTCCAGAGGTGTTTCGTGGCCAGGGCTGGCCGCGCCGGGCGCTAATGGCCGGTGTTATCGCCTACCTGTTTTATCTGATGTGGCTGTTCGATTTTAGCCGCGTGTTCGGCGGTCTGCCGAAGGCGTGGACGATTTTGCGTTTGATGCTGGATTGGACCGGATTTGCTGGTTGGGATCACGCGGAACTGTGGCGGTCCATGCTGGAAACCATTGCCATGGCGTATCTTGGGTCCGTCCTGGCCGTCGTATTCGCGGCGCCGCTGGGCTTTCTCGGGGCACGAAATCTGATCCCCGGCCGGATTTTTCATTTCGTAACCCGCCGGCTGTTCGACGGACTGCGCGGCCTGGATCAACTGATTTGGGCACTGGTGTTCGTCCGGGCAATGGGGCTTGGGCCGGTCGCGGGTATCATGGCGATCGCGGTGGTCGAAACCGGCGTGCTGGCCAAGCTGTTTGCCGAGGCGGTTGAAACGATCGATCGCGGGCAGGTGGACGGCATCGGCGCCACCGGCGGGGGCTTCGTCGCGCGCGTGCGGTTTGGCGTGTTGCCGCAGGTGCTGCCGACGATGATCGGCCAGACGCTCTATACAATCGAGGCCAACACGCGGGAGGCGACGATTCTGGGCCTGGTAGGGGCTGGCGGAATCGGGCTGCGGCTATCGGAACGCATTCAGATCAATGCCTGGGATCAGGTGGCGTATAGTATCGTGCTGATTTTGATTTCCGTGGCGGCGATCGATACGATTTCGCGGTTTTTGCGGCTTCGGCTGATCGGCGAAGCGTGACCGGCCGCCTCGATCTTGCCGCCAAACGGGTGACGTGGAAACATTATGACCAGAGCCAAAAAGGAACCCGGCCATGATCGAGCAAACCCGCGACATCGTCACCCGCGCCGGCGCGATGGAGACGTTTATCGTGCATCCGGATCGTAACGGCCCGCACCCCGTCGTGTTCTTTCTGATGGATGCGCCCGGCATTCGCGAGGAACTGTACGATATGGCGCGACGCCTGTGTTCGGTTGGCTATTACGTGGTGCTGCCGAACCTGTATTACCGAGCGGGAAAAGAAACGAAATACGGTTCGGAGGTGCTGACCAAGGGCAGCGCCGAACAGGTTCGGATGCGCGCGGTCCGCACCCAAATGACCATCCCGCCGGTGATGGAGGACTTCGCCGATATGCTGACATTCGCGGATACACAGCCGGCGGCGGGGAAAGGCCCCGTGGGCGCCCATGGTTATTGCATGAGCGGTCCGTACGCTCTTGCGGCCGCCGCCCGTTATCCAGATCGCATCGCCGCCGCCGCATCGTTTTATGGCACCTGGCTGGTCAGCGAGAACGAGGAAAGCCCGCACCTGACTTTGGCGAAAGCCAAGGGCGAACTGTACATCGCCTGCGCCGAACACGACGAACTGGCACCGCTGCCGATGGTCGCGGACCTGCGGACGCGGTTCGAACAATCCGGCAATGGCGGCGAACTGGAAATGTATTCCGGCGTCCACCATGGTTTCGCGTTTCCGCAACGCTGGTGCTATGATAAGCCGGCTGCGGAACGCCATTGGGAACGCCTGATCGCGCTATACCGCCGCCGTCTGGGATAAACAGCCCGCTGCCTACCCGGCTTCGATCAATCCCGACGCCATCATCCGTTCCCGCGATGTCCGCATGCTTTCGCCCACCGCCAGCGCCGCCGCCAGCGCCCTCCGCCCGGCCGCGGCATCGACCAGGACCGGCGCACCATCCAGCACGGATGCCGCGAAGGCGGCATGTTCGGCGGCCAGCGAGTCATGGTCTTCCCATGATACTTCCTCCGCGCCGAACCCTGGCACGCCCGGCACGGGCTGCTGACCGCCCTCGCCCGATGTGCGGGTAATCACGGTCAATCGCCGAGCCGAGAAATCCGCCGCCATATAAAAGTTTTGGGCGAATATCCGCATCCGGCGTTCGGTGCGCGGCGAAATTCGGCTGGCGGTGATCGTCGCCATCGCGCCGTTTCGGAAGCGCAGCCGGGCGCTGGCGATGTCCTCATGCGGGCTGGCGACAGGGGCGCCGACGGCATCGACGTGGTCGATTTCGCTGTCGATCAGCGCCAGCACCAGATCCAGGTCGTGGATCATCAGATCCAGGATCACCGACACATCGGTACCGCGCGGTTTGAACGGCGCGATCCGGGTCGCTTCGATGTAAAGCGGTGCGCCGGTCCGGCCGGCCATCGCCCGATAGGCGCCGGAAAACCGCTCCAGGTGACCGACCTGCAACACCAGCCCGCGTTCCGCCGCCAGGGCACCGAGTTCGTCCGCCTGCGCCAGCGTCGCGGCGATCGGCTTTTCGATCAGCACATGCTTGCCCGCGCGCATTGCCATGGCTGCCAGTTCGTGATGCACCTCGGCCGGGGCGGCCACGATCACCGCGTCCGATGCGGCCAGCAGCGCATCGAATTCCATTTCCTTGGCACCGGCTTCCCAGCCCACGGTCTTGGCGCGTTCCAGGTCCGGATCGAAAATACCCGACAGCCGCGTTCGGGTGGACGCGGCGACTTTCAGCGCGTGGTAGCGGCCGAAATGGCCCGCCCCGGCGATACCGATCCGCAGCTTCGATTCCGTCATGACGATCCCCGGTTCTGGCACCCCGCACGCGGCGGTCGCTCCGCGGTTTCAGACATCCGGCGTTGTCGCGTCATGTCAAGGGGTTTCCGAACCATGCCGGCGCGTGGGATCGTCACGCTAATTCGCTGGAAACCGCACGCGCCATGTGCTGAATCGTCCCTTCATTCGCGTAAGGACCCTGGCAGTTGCGCATTACAATAATCGGCGGCGGCTATGTGGGCCTGGTTTCGGGTGCCTGTTTCGCCGAATTCGGTACCGAGGTCACGGTGGTCGAGACCGGCGCGCAAAAGCTGGCCGCACTGCGCGAAGGCCGGATGCCGATCTACGAGCCCGGCCTGGAACAGTTGGTGCGCGACAATGTTGCCGCGGGACGGCTGGCGTTCACCGGCGATCTGGCCGCCGCCGTCGATGGCACCGAAGCGGTGTTCATCGCCGTCGGCACGCCAACACGACGCGGCGATGGTCATGCCGACCTGACCTATGTCTATGCCGCCGCCGAACAGGTTGCCAACGCCCTGACCGGCTATGCCGTGATCGTCACCAAATCGACCGTCCCGGTTGGCACGGGACGCCGCATTCAAGAAATTGTCCGAGCCACCCGCCCCGATCTGGACTTCGATGTGGCGTCCAACCCGGAATTCCTGCGCGAAGGCAACGCCATCGGCGATTTCATGCGTCCGGATCGCGTCGTAATCGGTGCCGGATCGGATCGCGCTCGGGAGGTTCTGCGCCGCCTGTACCGGCCGTTGTACCTGATCGAAGCCCCCATTGTATTCACTGCGATCGAAACCGCGGAACTGACCAAATACGCCGCCAACGCCTTTCTGGCGATGAAGGTGACATTCATCAACGAAATGGCGGATCTGTGCGAGAAGGTTGGCGCCGATATACACGACGTGGCGCGCGGCATCGGCCTGGACGGCCGCATCGGCCGCAAATTCCTGCATCCGGGCCCGGGCTATGGCGGTTCCTGCTTTCCCAAGGACACGCTCGCCCTGGTCCGCACCGCGCAGGATTACGGCGCCCCGTCCCGGCTGGTTGAAGCCACCGTCGCGGTCAACGATGCCCGCAAATCCGCCATGGCGATGCGCATTGTCGCGGCCTGCGGCGGTTCGGTGCGCGGCAAAACCATCGCCGTGCTGGGCCTGACCTTCAAGCCGGAAACCGACGATATGCGCGATTCTCCGGCGCTGCCGATCGTCTCCCGCCTGGCCGGGGACGGCGCGGTCGTCCGGGCGTTCGATCCCGAGGGCATGGATCAGGCCCGTCCGCTGTTACCGGATTCCGTGCAGTATTGCACCGGCGCGCTGGATGCGGCGACAGGCGCGGATGCCCTGGTGCTGATCACCGAATGGAATGAATTCCGGGCGTTGGCGCCGGAGCGGCTGCGCGATGCGATGCGCGGGCGGGTAGTGGTGGATTTGCGGAACGTCTATGATCCGGTCGCCATGCGCGAAGCCGGATTCAGCTACCACGGGATTGGCCGGTCTGTCGTCTGATGCCTGATCCAACACGCGAATCCGCCTTCGACCTGTTGACCGCGGTGCTGGAACGCAACCGTCCGCTGGAGGAAGCGCTGGATGGGCTGCCGGCGCTAGAATCCCGCGACCGGTCGGCCGCCCATCGGTTGGCGGCGGCCGTGCTGCGGCGCATGGGCACCCTGGATGCGGTGCTGGAGCCGTTTTTGCGAAAAGAACCGCCGGACCCGGTTCGCTCGGTTCTGCGGATTGGCGCGGCGGGGCTGCTGCTGCTGGAAACCCCTGTCCATGCGGCGGTCGGCACTGCCGTCAGCCTGGCCAAACGACGCGGGCTGACGCCGTTCGCCGGGCTGATCAACGCGGTCCTGCGCAAGGTCGCGGAAGCCGGGCCGGCCGCGCTGGACGATCTCGATTCCCCGCGCCTGGATACGCCGGCCTGGCTGTGGACCGCCTGGGAGCAGGCCGCGCGCGCCATCGCCACCGCGCATCAGAATGAGGCACCGCTGGACGTGACGTTGAAGCCGGGCGAGCCGGCGCCTGACGGCGGCACGCTGTTGCCCACCGGTTCCGTGCGCTTTCCCGCCGGCACCCGCGTTGCCGATATTGCCGGGTTCGAAACCGGCGCCTGGTGGGTGCAGGATGCCGCCGCCGCGCTGCCGGTTCGGCTGCTTGCCGCGCGGCCGGGCGAGCGCATCGCCGATCTGTGCGCCGCCCCCGGCGGAAAGACCGCGCAGTTGGTGGCAGCCGGCGCGGCCGTCACTGCAATCGAGCGCGATCCAAGGCGTATGGACCGGCTGGCCGCCAATCTGCAACGCTGGGGATTACATGCGGACGTGGTCAACGCCGATGCCACTGTCTGGACCCCGCCATCGCTGTTCGACGCCGTGTTGCTCGACGCGCCGTGCAGCGCCACCGGCACGATCCGCCGCCACCCCGACGTAGCCCGGGTGAAGCGGCCACGCGACGTGCAAACCGTGACCGTGGCCCAGGACGCCCTGCTGGACGCCGCGGCGGCCATGCTGCGTCCGGGCGGCCGGCTGATCTACGCCGTGTGCTCGTTGCAATATGACGAAGGCGCGCCACGGATCGCCGCCGCGGTCGCACGCGGACGGCTGCGCCACGACCCGTTTCGCGCGGACGAGTTGGCCGCGCTGCCGGAGGGACTGACCAAGGATGGTTTCCTGCGCACCAACCCCGGCTTTTGGCGGGATCGCGGCGGTATGGATGGGTTCTTCGCCGCACGCATGATCAAGGATTGAATGCCCGCGGGACGGCGCACGATTAAGGATTGAACGCGCGCCGTAGCTGCCGCGCCTCAATTTCAGGACGCACCGCTGACGGCAGTGCCGACCGCCGCATACCCGTCGCACGACCCGGTCGTCCTTGGCCGTCGCATCGGGGTCTGTCAGGCGGCGATCGCTCCGAAAGATGACAACGCGCCTACCCTCATTCCGATGGCTCGTTTGGAGTGTGTTCCGTTCCGGATATCTTGCCGTGCTGCGACATATGGCGCTCAACGTCATGCGGAAGGACACCTCCAAAGGATCCCGGCGCGGCATGGCGGGCGGAGATTGCAGGTAGTTCATTTGCGGCCTTGGCGGCGTGCTGACACTATGATGCCTTGTTTGTTCATCGATAAGCCGGATCTTGCAACGGGCGGTGTTCTGGCCGGCGGCCGAATGCGTTTGGGATGGACCGCGCGGCAATGCCTGTAACGGAATTTGATCCATGCCAGCTGTAACGGAGTGTGCGATCGCGGTGATGGCCAAGGCACCGCGGCCGGGGTTCTCCAAAACCCGGCTCTGTCCGCCGTTACTGCCGGAGCAAGCCGCAGCGCTGAGCGGGGCATTTTTGCGGGATATCACCGACAACATCGCACTGGCGGGCCGGAAGGTTCCGGTATCGGGGTATATCGCCTACGCTCCGGCAGGGACCGAGGCGCTGTTCGGCGGACATCTGGCGGCGGGAACGGGGTTGCTGCTGGCCGACGGTTCGCCGCCGGTGCCGGCGGGTGTCGTGGCGCTGGGCCGCAGCCTGCTGCACGCATTCCGCACGATGCTGGCACTCGGGCATCGTTCGGCTGTGGCGCTGAACGCCGATAGTCCGACGTTGCCAACCGAGCTTTTGGTGCGAACCGCGACGGTGCTTGCGGCGCCAGGGGATCGCGTGGTGCTGGGGCCGGCCGAGGATGGCGGGTATTATTTGCTCGGCCTGAAAGCGGCGCACGCGCATTTGTTCGCCGATATTCCCTGGAGCACGGATGCGGTGGCACAGACAACGCGCGCGCGCGCGGCGGCGTTGGGGCTGGACGTTGTCGAACTGCCGGTGTGGTACGACGTGGACGACCCGGCGGCGTTGATCCGGTTGCGCGATGAAACCCGGACGGAACAACAGGCCGGACCGGGCCTGCGTCCCTACCCCGCGCGATTCACGGCCCAAGCACTGGACCGCATGGACTTGCGGGCGGCACGGCGCGGTCTCGCGGCGGAATGATTCGCCTGGCTCTGCCTGGGACGATTTTGCTGGGCCTGACCCTGGCGGGCCTGTCGCTGCATACGCCAGGTTCGGGAATTGTCGGAACGCCTCAGGCGGCGGTGGAACTGGTGGTTATTCTGTGCGTCAGTGCGGCGGTGTATTTGGCGGCGGTGTCCGGCGTGCTTTACTGGGGGGCTCCGCGGCGGGGGATTTGGATTGTTCTTTTAGTCGCGATCGCGTTGCGCGTGCCGTTGATTGTCTCGCCGGCGTTTCTGTCCAGCGATATCAATCGCTATGTCTGGGACGGACGGGTACAGGTGGCCGGAATAAGTCCATATCGTTACATTCCCGACGATCCAGCGCTGGCCTTTTTGCGAGATACCGCGATCTTTCCGCATATAAACCGAGCGGATTATGCACCGACGATTTATCCGCCGGGGGCACAGGTTATTTTTGCGATCGTGGCCTGGGTGTGGTCTGGCCCAACCGGGATAAAGCTGGCGATGGTGGGGTTCGAGATACTGGCGGTGTTTTGCCTGATGCGGCTGCTGGCGGCGGCTTCGCTGCCGGCGGAACGGGTGCTGATATATGCCTGGAATCCACTGCCGGTTTGGGCGTTTGCCGGCAATGGGCACATCGATGCGGCGGTAGCCGGGTTCGTTTCCTTGGCTTTACTGTTACGGGTGCGGCGGCGCGATGGCTGGGCGGGGGCCGCTTTGGGGCTTGCGGTGTTGACCAAGCTGCTGCCGGCGGTCGTGGCCCCGGTGCTGTGGCGGCGCGGCGGCGGCTGGCGGTTGGCCCTGACCGCGACGGCGACGGTGGCGGCATTTTATGCGCTGTATAGCGGAGTCGGATGGCGGGTATTCGGGTTTTTAGGCGGCTATGGGGCGGAGGAAGGGCTAAACGACGGGTCGGGTTTGTGGCTGCTGAACTTAGTCCGCCGGGTTGTGGCGCTGCCGGCCGCGGCCGGGCCGGTGTATTTGGCGGGGTTGGCGATTGTGCTTGCCGGTTTAGGCGCCCAGTACGCGTTTGTCCGGCGGCCGGACGGTGCGGTGGCGCTGTGCGGAGCGGCGGGGACCATGATGGCGGTGCTGACGGCCGGTCTCGGGCCGCCGTATCCATGGTATTTCGCCTGGCTGGCGGTCCCGGCCACGGTGTCGCCCAACCCGGCGGTGCTGTGGCTGGCGACGGTGCCTGTTCTGATGTATTTGGAAGGGTATCGCGACTCATTGGCCTGGTCTTCCGCGATTTACGGACCGGCGGCGCTGCTGGCGATTGCGGCTTTTCTCTATCCCCGCCTTAAACCGATTGAAGGAACGATCCGATGTCCTCGTTGACCTTGCTGGATCCCGGGCGTTACTTCGAGTCGGTCGCGGCGGAACGGAACGCGGTCGCACAAGCGCCACCGGTTTGCCTGTATCTGGAAGTCACCAACCGCTGCAATTTGTTGTGCGAGACGTGTCCGCGGACGTTCGAGGATCTGGAGCCTCCGGCGGACATGAGCTGGGCGCTGTTCACCCGGATTGTCGATCAGGTTCCGGACGTGGCGCGCGTGGTGCTGCACGGCGTGGGCGAACCGATGCTGGTGCGGAACCTGCCGCGAATGATCCGGTATTTGAAAGATCGCGGCACTTATGTTTTGTTCAACACCAATGGCACGTTGCTGAATCCGAAGAAATTCCAGGAACTGATCGATACCGGACTGGACGAATTGCGGGTGTCGCTGGATGCCGCGGACCGGGCGAGTTACGCGGCGATAAGAGGCAAGGATTTTTTCGGCCGCATTGTTCGCGATGTGGGAAAATTCACGGCTTATCAACAGGCCATGGGGGTTACGCATCCGCGGGTTTCGCTGTGGCTGACGGGACTGAAAGAAACAGTCGGCCAACTGCCGGCATTTGTTCGGCTGGCGGCATCGATGGGCGTCCGCGACGTACATTTACAGCGTTTGGTCTTCGACAGCAACGGTTTCGGCAAGGCCCAGTCTTCATCTTCATTATTCGAGCAGACCGATAACACCGAGCAGGCCGCAATCGAAGCCGCTCGGTTTATCGGTGCGGAACTGGGGGTGACACTGGATGCATCGGGCGCGACGGAACCGGGATTGAGCCTGAAACGGGCGGCCGGCGACACGCCCTGGGCAACCTGCCGGCGCCCTTGGTCCTTGATGTATTTCACCGCGCACGGGCGGGCGCTGCCATGCTGCATCGCTCCGTTCTCGGCGCGCGGCTACGAAAACTATACGCTGGGGGATGCCACGCAGGACACGCTGCGGGAAATTTGGAACAGCCCGGCCTATCGCGGTTTCCGCGGTTCGCTGCTGGGCGATACCCCGCCCGCGCCATGCCAGAATTGCGGGTTGCGATGGAGTTTGTGACCGGACCGGCGGACGGCGACCGGGTGAGCGTGGTTATTCCCACGTTCAACGAAGCCGATGCCATCGGGGACGTTATCCGCGAACTTCCAGGCTTGCATGTGGCGGAAATTATCGTTGCGGACGGCGGCAGTACAGACGGCACACAGGACATCGCGCGAGCGGCGGGCGCGATCGTGCTGGATGCGGGCCGGGGATACGGGCGCGCGTGCCGGGCGGGGGCAATGGCGGCCCGGGGTCCGGCGATCGTGTTTCTGGACGGGGACGGGGCGGATCGCGGGGATTTGCTAACGCGCGTGGCCGGCCCGGTTTTGGCGGGGACGCACGACTTTGTGCTGGCCTCGCGTACCAGGGGGCAGCGCGATCCGGGGGCGATGCGGTGGCATCAGGTTTTGGCGGGGCGCGCGGCCGGGTTGGGCATCGGCGCGCTGTACGGGGTCCGCTACAGCGACATGTGCGCCTACCGGGCGATCCGGCGGGATGCGCTGCTGGCTTTGGACATGCGGGAAATGACGTATGGCTGGAACATCGAGATGCAAATGAAGGCGGCCCGCGCCGGGCTGCGAATACTGGAAGTTCCGGTGCCGTATCGTTGCCGAGCGGGGGGAACGTCCAAGGTGGCTGGGTCCTTGCGCGGTACGCTGCGCGCCGGCGGTAAAATCGTTTCGACTTTTGTGCGCGTCGCGGTTCAGGTCCGGGGGTGATTGCCCACGTCGTTGTCATTCCGGTTTAAAAATGAACTCCGTCGGTCGCCCAAGGCCGATCGTGCATCGAAAGCGCGGAAGTTGACGATTCGCTTGCGGGGGCGCCTTTGGTTAAAAGGCAACGCACCATGACCGATATAGACACCATTACCCTGACCAGAACGGAATATGACGACCTGATCGATGCGCGCGATCACGCGCAGGCGATGCGCGGCATTGCAACCGGCGCCGTAGAAACGTTGACCGGCGCCGAAGTGGACGCTTATTTGGCCTCGCCGACAAATTTGGCATTCTGGCGCCGCCACAGGGGTCTGACGCAAACAGATCTCGCGGCACGGACCGGTATCGCACAACCGTCCCTTGCACAGGCTGAAACAGGGCGCCGCGGATTGAGCGCCGGCACCTACGCCAAACTGGCCAAGGTGCTAAGGGTCCGGATCGAAGACCTGTTGGATGACGTACCATAGGCGCGGTTTTCCGGGCTTATGCCAAGCCCGCGACGGCCCGGCATCCTATCGCCACCGTTGCAGCCGGGCGGCCACTTCGCGCATGTCCGCCTCGGGGCCGCAATAGCTGAACCGGACGAAGCGATGGCCCCGTGTGCGGTCGAAATCGACGCCGGGGCTGACGGCGACGCCGGCCTCTCGCAGCATGCGGGCGCAGAAGGCGACGCTGTCGTTGGACCGGTCCGCGATGTCGGCGAACAGATAGAACGCGCCCTCGGCCGGCGACAGCCGGGTGAATCCGGCGGCGGGTAGCGCGGCAAGCAGGTAATCGCGGGACCGGCGGTAACTGGCGACGTTTGCCCGCAATTCATCGTGGCAACCGAAGGCGGCTTCGGCGGCTACCTGAGCGATATAGGGCGCGCTGATGAACAGGTTTTGCGCGAGGCATTCGACCGGACGGGCAAGGTCGTCCGGCA
Organism: Pseudomonadota bacterium; assembly: GCA_021805565.1. Lineage (GTDB taxonomy): Bacteria > Pseudomonadota > Alphaproteobacteria > Acetobacterales > Acetobacteraceae > Rhodopila. The sequence goes on along the minus strand of JAJZFA010000011.1, from coordinate 98,521 downwards.
ACACCATCCACCCGATGCGCCAGCCGGTCATGGAGAAATACTTAGAAAAGCTGTTCACCACGATGGCGCTGTCGCTGAACTGGGCGGCGGACGCGACCGGGCTGTCGTAATTCAGCCCGTGGTAGATTTCGTCGCTGATCAGGCGAACGCCGTTGCGATGGCACCAAATGGCGATGGCGGCCAGTTCATCGGTGTGCAGCATGGTACCGGCGGGGTTGCAGGGGCTGGCGACGATCAATCCGTCGGGACGCGGGTCCAGCTTTTCCAGCATGGCGATCGTGGGCTGGAACCGGGTTTCCAACGTGGCCTCCAGGATGACCGGAGTCATGCCCAGGGCGGTGAGGATATTCACGTAAGGCGGATAGAACGGCGCGGCCATGGCGATGCGATCGCCGGGATCGAATGCGGCGAGAAAAGCCAGGGGAAAGGCGCCGGACGCGCCAACGGTCACGGCAATCCGCCCGATCGGTATCGTTAGGCCATACCAATCCTTGGCATGGGCGGCGATCTGGTCGCGCAGGGACCGCAGGCCGAACGCTTCGGTATAGCCCAGCGGATGGCCAGAACGGAGGGCGGCTTGCGCGGCCGCGACCGCACCGGCCGGGGCACCGGTTCCGGGCTGGCCGACCTCCATCCGAATAACGTGCGGCGACCCGGTGGGCAACGCGGCCTGCCGGGCATTGGCGGCGGCGATAACGTCCATCACCAGGAATGGCGGGGCGGCGGCGCCTTTTCCGGTTTTCAGCGCCATCCTGTCATACCGATCCGCATCCCGAGGCTCAATTGGACCCAATAGCCAGGCCGGATTCGCGCGGATCGTTCGTCCACGCGCAGGATGCGGTGTCGCCCGGTAGATATTTCGCGCAGGCGACGATGTTGGCGCGCCCTGGATCGGGGATCCGGCTGCTGACGGGGCGGCCGGTTTGCAGTGTGTCGGTCAGCGCCAGGGCCACCGCCAGCGGGGCAGCGGACTGGCCCGATCCGGCAACGGCCGCCAGAAAGGCGTCTTTCCGGTCGTTCCAGACCAGGCCGGCCGCCAGCAACGGCGCCGGCACCGCGGCCGGAGACGCCGCCGCCAGAAAGCCCAGGCCGGGCAGAATGCGTCCGGTCCCGAACAGATTATTCAGCGTCAGCACGCACGCCACCGCGTTGCCGTCCCGGTCCAGGGTCACGAAGCCGGTGGAGGCGGGAAACAGCACCGCCGGGGCGGCGGTCAGGTTGGCGGCGGCCAGGACCTGATCCGGAGTCACGCCGCCGGCACGATAGCGGGCGACAACGGCCAGGGCACGCGCATTGGCAGCGGCAATAGCCCCAGTACTGTTGGACAGCGTGCCGAAAGCGGCCTGGGCGGCCAGTCCGCCGTCGGCCGGCGGCGGCAGGAACGCGATTTTGTTGTTGTGGTACGCCTGGATCAGCGGCGTCATCAGTTTTGGCAGAGCGCCGCGCAAATCGTCGAACGTCAGCGGACCGCCAATCTGGGCGGATTCCAGGGCGATCCGGTGCGCCATCGCGCCCTGATACAGATCGCCCACCCCGGCGCCGCGAATCTGGCCGAGTGTGCCGGCGAGGTCTGGCTGACGCAGCGTCTGGCCTTCGGTAAGCGGCACCCCATCGCGGGAAAAGACCGACCGCGCGCCAGGATCGGCCAGCAGCGGGCCGGCCACCAGGGCCAGATCCTTCGCCAGCGCGCGCGAAACGGGAACCCCGGACGCCGCCATGCGTTCCGCCGGACCGGCCAGGGCCTCGAACGGCAATACGCCATAATGGGCGTGCAACAGAAACAGACCGCGGGCGAGCATGGGGATGGCCGCGGGGCGATCGGCGTTGGCCCCGCTCGCGGCGGGTGCGAGCGGGTTGAATATCGCCGCCTGCGGCATACCCTTGGCCGGACCGCCGGTATCGGGCGCGTAGGCAAGGCAGGCACCGCCGCCCCCGAGGCCGGCGCGGGAGGGGTAGGTGACCGCAAGGGCGAGCGCGACGGCCACCGCGGCATCGGCGGCGGACCCACCGGCCGACAGGACATCGCGGCCGGCAAGTGCCGCGCGCGGTTCGTCCGCCACGACCCCGCCGAGGAATCCCCGAACATGCCCAGGCTGCCCCAAAGGCGGTCCGGACGGACCAAGGACGACGTTCGAGACCGAATTGACCGTGGAGCAGCCAGGCAATACCGCCAGCATCGCCAGAAACGCGCGTGCGGGCAGCGAACGAAACGAGCGCCGGCGATCGTGCGGCGGACGCGGTACTATCTGTTCAGGGCCCAACCGCATTCCGTCCATCCTGTGGGTCGTGTCCGTTCCGGAAATCGCCGGTTCGCCAGAACGGGTGTCATCGCTATAAGACGCGTGCCATAACCGGCTTCCGCATCAGCGGCAACCACGCTGCGTCCCGGCGGCCAGTGCCAGCCCGACCCGCCTTCTAAGGATGAACGATGATTCGCCGTTTGCTCGCCGCCGCCCTGATCCTGCCGGCCGTGTCATGGGGCACCCCCGCGCCGGCCGCCGAATTTTCGCCTGCGCAGCGCGCCGAAATCGTCGCAATTCTGCGCGATGCGCTGAAACAGGACCCGTCGATCCTGCGCGACGCGGTCACCGCCCTCCAGGCGGATGACGGGGAGCGGACACAGGCGGCAACCCGAACGGCGATCGCCCACGCCGGGGATCGGCTGGTGACTCCGGCCGATCCGGTGGCGGGCGACGCGCACGGCGATGTGACGATCGTGGAATTCTTCGACACCCGCTGTCCGTATTGCCGGAAGATGGAACCTGCGATGGACAGCTTCCTGGCCGGCGACCGCAAGGTGCGCCTCGTTTACAAGGACCTGCCGATCCTAGGACCAGCGAGCGTGCTCGGCACCAAGGCACTGCTGGCGGCACAGCGGCAAGACGCCTATCTGGCGATGCGGGAAGCGGTGATGAAACTGCCCCCAGCCACGACGCTGGCTCAACTGGAAGCGACGGCCAGGGCACTGAAACTGGACTGGCCGCGCATGGCCAGGGACATGGACGATCCGGCGATTCAGGCTCGCATCGATGCGAATGTGAAACTGGCGCACGATCTTGGAATCCAGGGAACCCCGGCGCTGGTGATCGGCAACGATCTGATACCCGGCGCGCTGGATCTGCCGGCCTTACAGACGATCGCCGCCGACGCCCGGAAGGGATGACGCCGGCCAGGACAGGACAACGGCCAAAAACGGCCGGATCGCGCAACGCCGCCGGCCTTCGATATCCGCGGGGGAAAACCGGCGCATGCCCATGCGGCCCGGAGCTTCAGAACAACAGCAACATCGCACGCAGAAAGCGATTCACCTCCATTAATCGGGTGCCGAACGAACGGGCACCTCGCCTTCCGGGGCGATAATACCAACCGGCGGAAAGGATGACTCTCGATCCTTTCCGCCGATTGGTACTATATCTGATCATCTTCACCCGATTGGCCGATCCGCGCCCGTTACAGTTCTTGACACATTTCCTAAATTAGCTTAATATTCCAGGAATGGAAACCTCGCCCCCGCCCCGTTCGGCCATCGACCTCATGCCGACGCTATACTACCAGCTCGTCTATACCCTCATGGACATGCTTCCGCCGCCGCTGGATGACACCCCGGCCGGAGTGCGGGCCAGAAATCTGACCGCCATCGCCAAAGTCGCATCGCTGGCCCCGGTCAACGCCGATGAGGCCGATATCGCCAGCCACTGCATCGCCTCCCGCGCGCAGGCCGAGGAAATGCTGCGGCTGGTTCGCAAGAACGACCATGACCCCGAATTGATGGTAAAACTGAACGCACAGTACGCCTCGATGATGCGGCTATGGATGGCGGTTCACGCTCGGCTGCGGCAGGCGCAGGCGGAGCGCCGCAAGCGCGATGCCGATCCCGTGACGGAGAACGAGGACGCCTGGGCACGGTATATCGCCGAACGGTCGATGCTGGATGTGGTGCTGGCGCAGCCTGAAGCCGAACCGGCCGAACCGGTCCGGCCGCAACAGGCGCCGGTTGCGGAGCGTGCGGCGTCTCCGGTCAAGACCTCGGTTGTGGCGCCAGTTGCCGGCCGGGCGGCGGCTCCGAGCGAAATGATGTCGAAAAATGAGATGAATGCTCAAGACGTGGCTTTTGACACGTGGTTGAGCGCCCAAGCCGCGAACCAAGATCCAGCGGCATCGAAGGTGGAGAACTTTCGCCGGCTTTTGCTCGGCACCACACGTTTTTTCCAGCAAGAGACCGACACAGACCCCGAATCGAACGGGACATAAGTTTTTAGGGTGTGCCCGGCGCCACATTCCGAAGCGATCGTTGCCGGACACGCTTTTTGTCATGCTTTGGGCAGGCAGCTTTATCGGCGCACTCGCACCCTTATTGCCGATGCTGCCCTGATGCCTGCGCTGTATGCGGGTATCCCTGAGGCTATGTTTGAACTGGCCCTCGGCAACGCTGGCACACAATTGCGTCAGAAAACCAGAATAATTACTTTACAAAACATCAGCTTACGGATCGACCGACGCTGCCGCCCCTAGCGTCTATTGTCGAATAATCTCTTACGGTGCGGACTCCAGCGTATAGCCCTTGGCCTTCATGCAGGCCCGGATCGCGGCGCGGACCTCGGACGAACCGGTAAAGGCGGATTTTATCCAGGTCGCGGGCGTGTCGGCGTTCTTGATCCGCACCTGTTCGGCCGAGTCCGAACGGCATTTCCCCAGATCGGCCTTGTAGCGTGCCGCGGCATGGTCGCCCTGAACCGGCGGATCGTACGGCGCGGAACATCCGCCCTGTACCAGCACAAGGCCCGCCAGCACTGTAATTATCCGCCACCGCCGCCGCCTTGCCGTCGCGGCCGAAGCGGCAACCCTGGAACAATCCGTCATATGACCTCGCTTCGCCTGACCGAACCGGTATAGCAGTCCGCGCCGCGATTGACCCGCCAGGATGCGGACCTGCCGCACGCGGCCCGCGGATGCGCCGGTTCCGCCGCACCACGCTCTTTCGCATGACACCGTCCGGTTGTACCCTCTACCGAAGAGTATCTGGAGAACACCATGACCGCTTTGGCCGATTTGGACCCGCACACCGCCGCGGCCGCATGGCTGTCGGCGTTCGATGCCGCGCTGGCGCGGCGGGACGCGCGGCAAGCCGCTGCCCTGTTCCGGCCGGACGGGCACTGGCGGGATCTGGTTTCATTCACCTGGCACATCCTGACCATGAACGGAACGGCCGAAATCGCCGCCACCCTGGACCGGACGGTGCCGCGGGTCCGTCCCGGCGGCTTTCGCGTCGCGCCGGGGCGAATGGCGCCCAGGCTCGTCAGCCGGGCGGGCGAATGGACGATCGAGGCGCTGTTTGCATTTGAAACAGCGGTTGGGCGCGGCAGTGGCGTGCTGCGGCTGGTACCCGGCGAAAACGGCAGGCCGGTGGCATGGGTGCTGCTGACCGCGCTGGATGAGATCGCCGGCCATGAGGAGCGGATCGGCCCCAGGGTTTCCACGGGCCAGGCGTATTCGCGGGAGTTCGGCGGGCCGAACTGGCTGGATCACCGGCGCGAGGCCATGGCATACAAGGTCCACGATCCGGCCGCCCTGGTCATCGGCGCCGGCCAGGCCGGACTGGGACTCGCGGCGTGCCTGGGGCATCTGGGTGTCGATACGCTTGTCATCGACAGGCACGAGCGCGTCGGGGATGCGTGGCGCAAGCGCTATCATTCGCTGACGCTGCATAACGAAGTCCACATCAACCACCTGCCCTATATGCCATTTCCGCCCAATACGCCGGTGTTCATTCCGAAGGACAAGCTGGCGAACTGGTTCGAATCCTACGCCGATGCGATGGATCTGAATATATGGACCGGAACCGAACTGAAATACGGCACCTTCGACGAAACCACGGGCCGCTGGGAAGTCGCACTGCGGCGGCAGGATGGATCGGAACGGGTTCTGCGGCCCAAACATTTGATTTTCGCGACCGGTGTCAGTTCGATACCGATCCGCCCCGATGCGCCAGGACTGGACGATTTCGCCGGCACGGTCATGCACTCCGGCCAGTACACCGCCGGCCACGCCTGGAAAGGGCGCAAGGCCCTGGTGATGGGCACCGGCAACAGCGGACACGATGTCGCGCACGACCTGCATGCCAGCGGGGCGGAGGTGACGATGATCCAGCGCAGCACGACGCTGATCGTCAGCCTGACACAGGCGCAAAAAGTCTATGACATGTACAAGGAAGGCCCGTCGCTGGCCGATTGCGACCTGTTGGCGACGGCAGTCCCCTACGCCGTGCTGGTCAAGGGCTACCAGATCTCCACCGCCGCGTCGCAGGCGGCGGACAAGCCATTGCTGGATACGCTGGCGGCACGCGGCTTCCGGCTGGACGATGGACCGCCCGACGGGACCGGCTTTCAGATGAAATATTTGCGGCGCGGCGGTGGATATTACTTCAACGTCGGTTGTTCCGACCTGATCGCCGACGGGTCCATCGGCCTGATCCAGTACGCCGACATCGGCCGGTTCGTTCCAGACGGTGTGCAAATGAAGGACGGCCGTGTTCTGGCCGCCGATCTTCTGGTGACGGCGACGGGTTACCACAACCAGCAAGAGGTCGTGCGGCAATACCTGGGCGATGACATCGCCGGCCGGATCGGACCCGTGTGGGGCTATGACGAGGGAGGGGAGGAACGCAACATGTGGAGACGGACGGCCCAGCCGAACCTGTGGTTCGCGGCGGGCGGATTGCCGCATGTGCGGATTTACTCGAAATATCTGGCATTGCAGATCAAGGCCGCCGAAGAGGGTTTGCTCGATTCCGTTGCGGGACACACCGCTTTGGCATCGCAGGAGAGTTGACGCGCACGACACGACCGAACGCGATGGCCGTCGCCAGAACGCGGCGGACCCTCGCCGAACGGTTGGACCTTCACCGGACATTCCCGGCGTCCGCGACAAAGCAGACGCTTGCATCCCCCAAGGTTCAGGTCACCCGTGGGGCCAGCTCACCCGCGAGGCGACGAAAGCCATGGGTTCGTCGTCCATATCTGGCTTAGTTCGGCCTGTTCGGTTTGCATCTGTGCCTGCCATTCCTCGCCGCCAGCCCAGGCCGCATGAATGCCGGTTGCCTCGGCGCGATCGCGGAAACTGTCATCCTGCGTCGCCTCCCGCATCGCATCCGCCAGCCAGCCGATCACCTCCGGCGAGGTTCCCGCCGGCACCGCCAGGCCGCGGCGAATGAACGCCGACAGCGGAATACCGCCCTCATCCAGCACCGGGGCGTCGGGCAACAGCCCGAACCGGCGTCTCGCGGCGATACCGATCGCTGTCAGCTTGCCGTCGCGCACATCGGCGAAGATCGGCGACAGGCCCAGCGCGGCAGCCGCCACATTGCCGGCCAGCACCGCCTGGCGCGCCGCCTCGGCCGATGGAAACGTCACGATATTCAGTTGGGTCCTAGCAAGCAGTTGCAACCGCAGCGCGGCCAGATGCGGCGCGCTGCCGGCCGGTGGCGTGCCCAGCGGCACTGCCCCGGAATCGTCGCCGGATCGTTGAACGATGTCCTGCATCGACATTGCCGGATCGGTCGGGCGGGAGACAAACGCGATCGGCTCCCGCTCCGCCTGGCCGATCAACTGGATACGCCGGCCCAGCGACGGATCGCCCCGATCGACGATTCGCGCCGGCAGCGTGGGGGTGATTGCCCAGCCCGCCGTCGCGCCGCCGGGTTCGGCCGCACCCAAGGCCGCCAGCATGGTCCGGCCGGCATCGCCCGGAACATTTTGCGGGACGATATCGATGCCGGGCAAATGCACCGACAGACACGCCAGAAAGTCGCGAGCGACCTTATCGGGGTCGGACTCCGCGGGAAATCCCAGCAGGATCGTCATCCGCCGGATCGGCGAGTTGCCAGCCGCGCCTGCCGCCGCATGCGCCGAACGAACCGCGAATCCCGAAAGCCCTGCCAGAACGGCCCTCCGGCCTGGCCCGGCGATCACGGCCGCGAGGCCGTCACGGGTTTGGCGGACGATGGCGGTATGACCGGCGCCGCGGCATCCCGGCGCAGGCGATGCTCGCCCAGCAACAACAGGATCGGCGCGGCGATGAAGATCGACGACGACGTGCCGACAACAATGCCGAACAGCATCACCCAGGCGAAGCCGGATATGGATTCGCCGCCGAACAAAGCCAGCGGCAGGCTTGCCAGGAACACCGTCATCGACGTGCCCAAGGTCCGGTTCAGCGTCTCGTTGATCGACATGTCGATCAGTTCGCGCAACGGCATCGTTTTATATTTGCGCAGATTTTCCCGCACCCGGTCGTACACCACCACCTTGTCGTTGGTCGAATACCCCAACACCGTCAAAATGGCCGCGACCATCACCAGATCGAACTCGATCCGGGTCAGCGCCAGGAAGCCAATCGCCTTGGTAATGTCCAGGATCAGCGTCACGACCGCGCCCACCGCGAACTGCCATTCGAACCGGAACCAGATATAAACCAGGATCATCAGCAGGCTGATTCCCAGCGCCAGCAACCCGTTGCGAAACAACTCGGCCGACACGCTGGCGCCCACCGCGTCGGTGCGCTCGATTTTCGCGCCCGGAACGCCTTTTTCCAGCGCCGCCCGCACCCTCGCCACCGCCGCCTGCGTACTCTGTTCGCTTGGCTGGGCGCCCAGACGGATCAGCACCTCGGACGGATCGCCGAAGCGCTGCACCCCCTGGTCGGGAATATGATCGGCACTCAACGCCGCATGAATTTGCGCGAAGTCGGCCGGTCCCTGGGTGCGGACCTCCATCACCACGCCGCCCGAGAAGTCGATGCCGAGATTCAGGCCGGGATAAAAGAACAAGATGACCGACGCGGTGGACAGGATCGCCGAGACAAGCAGGCCCAGATAGCGGCCGCGCATGAACCGGATGCGGGTGCCGTCGCGAACCAGGCGGAAGCGGGGTTTGACGAACATGGAACGAAACCTCAAACCGGCAGAAGCTTGGGACGGGTAGCGATATACCAGCGGGACACCAAAAGCCGGGTAAGCATCCAGGCGGTGAACAGCGATGTGGCGATCCCCACGGTGATGGTCACGGCGAATCCTTTGACAGGCCCCGACCCGAACACGAACAGCATCACATGCGCCAGGAAGGCGGTGGCGTTGCTGTCGAAAATCGTGCTGTACGCTCGGCTGAACCCGTGTTCCAGTGCCGCCAGGGGCGGACGGCCCAGCTTCTGTTCCTCGCGGATACGTTCATTGATCAGGATGTTGGCATCCACGGCCATGCCCAGCGTCAGCAGGATTCCCGCCATGCCCGGCAACGTCAGCGTGGCCTGCAACAGCGACATAATGCCCAGCATCATGAACAGGTTGATCACCAGCGCCAAATTCGCGAACCAGCCGAACAGCCCGTAGAAAAACGCCATGAAGAAAATGACGAACAGGAATCCGGCGGTCAGCGAGATCGCTCCGGCCCGGATACTGTCGGCGCCGAGTTCCGGCCCGACGCTGCGCTGCTCCACCACCGTCAGCGGCGCCGGCAGCGCGCCCGCGCGCAGCAGCACCGAAAGATCGTTGGCGGTTTGCGCATCGAACGACCCGCTGATCTGACCGCGCCCACCGGTGATCGCTTCCCGGATCACGGGAGCGGAAATCACCTTGTCGTCAAGCACGATGGCGAACCGGTGGTTGACGTTGGCCCGGCTGATATCGGCGAACCGGCGCGCGCCGACCGAATTGAAGGCGAAGTTCACCACCCACTGGCCGGATTCCGGGCTGGTTCCGGCGCGTGCGTCGGTCAGGTCGGCGCCATCGACATCGATCCGCTTGCGAACGGCGATCTTCTCGCCAGCCCGGTCCTGCATCGGCAGGAAATCGTCGCCGGGGGGCGGTGGCCCGCCCAGGGACGGATTCGCGGTCTCATCGACCAGCCGGAAGGTCATGTGCGCGGTCTTGCCGATCAACTGCTTGATGCGATCCGGATCGCCGACACCGGGCAGTTGTACAACGATGCGGTTCTGACCCTGTCGGGTTATTTGCGGGTCCACGACGCCGGTTTCATCGATGCGCCGGCGGATAATCTCGATGGACTGGTCCACCGCGCCGGTCGCGCGCGCGGCGAGGGCGGTCGCGGACAAGGTCAGGGTAATACTGCCGTCCGGCTGCGCCGCGATCGCCATATCGGGCAGACCGGTCGAGGCATCCGGGCTTATCAGCGACCGCAGCGCCGCGACCGCCGCATCGGCCTTACCCGCGTCCCGCAGTCGCAGCAGAACCCTGGTTTTATCGGGTTGCGGTTCCAGCGACTGGTAAAAAATCTGCTTGTCCCGCAGCGACTGGCGCACACCGTCGGCCAGGCTGTCCAGCCGTTCCTTCAGCACCGCGTTCATATCCACCTCCAGCAGCAGATAGCTGCCGCCCCGCAAATCGAGGCCGAGGTGAACGGTGCGCCATGGCATCCACGACGCCGGCGCGGGAAACAAATTAGGGACGCCCAGGAGCAACCCAAGCAGGCAGACGCCCAGAATGAGCGTGGTCTTCATGCGGCTGAAATACATCATGGGCTTACGCGCGGAGCTCCCGGACACCGTGCCGCTGGTGCGGCGGCGGTCCTAATGCGCCGCGCCGGCGCCGCTTGTCCAGTGCCCGGTTGTTCCCGCCCCGCCGGCGATCCGGCGGGAATCGCACGCCGCGCAGGCGCGGTGTTCGCCGGATCTAACTCGCGGTCATGCCGCCATCGACCTCATACGCGGCGCCGGTCACGTAACTGGCGCGATCCGAACACAGCCACACCACCATCTCGGCGATTTCGCCCGGCTCGCCGAACCGGCGCATCGGCGTCCGCCCGAGGATGACGTCGGCGCGGTTTTCCCGCACCGGTCCGGTCATGCGGGTTACGATATAGCCCGGACACACCGCGTTGACCCGGATTTTCTCCTCGGCATATTCCAGCGCCGCGGTCTTGGTCAGCCCGATCACCGCATGCTTGGCGGCGACATAGCCGCTGGAGGTCCGCAGCCCGATCAGCCCGGCGACCGAGGCCGTATTGACGATCGCCCCGCCGCCCGCCGCCCGGATCAGCGGAATCTCATGCTTCATGCACAGCCAGACGCCCTTGAGATTCACCTCGATCATCCGGTCGAACGACGCCTCCGACCATTCGTGGGTCAGTTGACCGAAGGATTCCACCTGATGACCGGCGATGCCGGCATTGTTGAACGCGCAATCGAGCCGCCCATACGCCGCGATCGTGCCATCCAGCATCGCCTGGACCTGGGCCGCGACGGTGACATCGCCCGACAGGGAAATCGCCTGGCCGCCGGCGCTGTTGATCAGGCCGACCGTCTCGCGCGCCGCCTCCGCCTCATAATCGGCGACCGCCACACGGGCGCCCTCCCTGGCGAATGCCAGCGACGCCGCCCGGCCAATGCCGTTGCCACCGCCTGTAACCAGTGCGACCTTGCCGTCGAGTATGCCTGCCATTTTGTGTCCTCCTTATTATCGGCGTCCAGCATGCCGGAGCGGGCCGGAGCGAGCAATCCGCACCCGCCGCGCCGGTTCTACCCGCGATATTCCGGCGTGGTTTGCAGCAGCGGAAAGGCGCTGTGGGCATGCGGCCGCGCCACTGGCGGCGCGTCGCGAAATACATAGCGGGGGTTCAGTTCGCCCAGGCTTCGCGCGCCGGCCAGCGCCATCGAGACGCCGAATTCATGCTCCAGCAGTTCCAGCATCTTAACCACTCCGGCCTCGCCGCCGGCCGCCATGGCGTAGCAATACATCCGGCCCATCGCCACTGCGTCGGCGCCGAGTGCGATGGCTTTGACGATGTCCGTGCCACGACAAATACTGCCATCGACGATCACCTTCGCTCGGCCGCGCACCGCTTCCATCACCTCCGGCAGGATGTCCATCGATCCGCGCCCGTGGTCGAGTTGCCGGCCACCATGGTTGGAGACATAGACGCCATCGACGCCATGTTCGCAGCACAGGGCGGCGTCCTCGCCGGTGCCGATACCCTTCAGGATCAGCGGGATGCTGTGCTTGTCCTTGAAGTGCTTGACGTTGTCCCAGGTGAAACTGGCCTGGTAGCCCTGGCCGGTGGCAACGGCGCGCCACGGCTTGACGAAGCGGCCGGCGATATCGCGTTCTCGCCGGGAATAGGCGGCGGTATCCACGGTGATGGCGAAGGCATCGTATCCGGAATCGACCGCGCGCTTCGCCACGTCGTCGATCCAGGCGTTATCGCCCCGGACGTAAAGCTGGAAAATCTTCGGGCCCGGCGCGGCGGCGGCGGCTTCTTCCAGCCCTGGCGCGGTGACGGAACTGACCATGATCGGCACGCCGAACGCCGAGGCCGCGCGTCCAGCGGTGGCGGCGCCGCCGGGATCGAACGATTCGAGAGAGCCGACCGGGGCCAGGATCACCGGCAGGCGAAGTTTGCGGCCGAACAGCGTGGTGCCGAGCGAGACCTTCGACACATCGACGCAGACACGTGGCCGAAGGGCGAGCGAATCGAGCGCGAGACGATTGCGGCGCAGCGTGGTCTCGGTTTCCGTGGCGCCGACCAGATAGCTCCAGATGTTGTCGGACAGTTTGGCGCGGGCGGCGGGCAGGAACTCATGCAGGCATTGAAAATCGCCGGCCGGTTCGAAAAGATGCTTTGCTTCCTGGTCCATGGTTCCCCCGGGGACAATGTGCGATCGGACACTTATCGGACCATCAGGCATCGGCGTTGGGGAACGCGCAAGTCCGGACCGGCAGGGTGGATCAGGCGGACTGGGTTGCGTTATCCGCATTGGGGACGCGCACCCGACGCTTTTGTGCCGGACGGGTTTCTGGCATTGCGGCCCAGAGCAATGCCACTGCGGACGCCCCAGCCGCGGCGAGAAGCAGAAATGTCGCTCGATCGCCCAGGCGTTCGCCAATCCAGCCGGCCGCGGCGGTGCTGAACGTGGCACCGAGACCGGAAGCCAGTCCGAGTGCGCCGATGGCAAGGTTGAGGTAGCCGGTGCGTTTGGTGACGTCGGCGGCGATCAAGGGCAGCATTAATCCGAAGGCTGCCGCACTGACACCATCCAGCGCCTGAAACGCCGCAAGCGGCAGCGCGCCCGGCAGGAGGGCGAACAGCAGCGCGCGCAGCGGCACGGCGGCGAAACCCGCCAGCAGTACTGGACGCCTGCCAATGCGTTGGGCCAGCCGGCCGGCCCAGGGCGCGATCAGCGCCGTGATGACCTGCGGCACCACAATTGTCGCCGATACCAGCAATCCGGGGGCATCGCCCCGATGGGTCAGCCTGTTCAGGGCCAGCGGCAGCAGCGCGGCATTGGCAAGCTGGAATAATACGCACGCGATAGCGAAGATATGCAGCGCCGGTTCGGCGAAAATTTGCCAGGGCCAGTGTGGCCGCTGTGCCGGGCGAAGCATCGCGGGATGATCGTCCGCCGGCTCGAAGCGATCCGTGGCCCGCAGCATGAACAGTGTGCTCAGCGCTGGGACCACCAGCGCGGCGGTAACCAGGAACACCGCCTGCTCCGAGATCGACGATGCGGCCGCCCCGAGCAACGCCGCCGACGCGGCGTTGCCGATCGCCGCATAGCGGGTGTTCTGACCAACCTGTTCGCTGAACTTTTCATGTCCGCACAGCGAAAGGGTCAGCGCGGCGATGACCGGCGTCATGACGCAGCTTGCCAGTCCGTGCGCGATTTGCGCGCCCCAGACGATTGGCAGCGTCGGCGCCAGACACAGCATCAAGGCGCTGGCGCCCAGCGCGATCAACGCCCCCGCGGCGACGGTTCGCTTGGCGTGAATCTGATCGACCAGCATGCCGCCTGGAAGCTGGCCGATCGGTGCGGCCAGCGTTCCGGCGCTGAGGACCAGGCCCAAGGCTTCCAGTGTCCACCCGCTTTGGGTGAGCCAGACCGCGATGAAAGGCCCGAATCCGGCCTGAACCGCGGCGGTGAAGAAGTTCAGGCCGTTCAATCCAAGCAGGCTTCGCGTCACGCCATTACCTTCGGGTCGGCAAGGGTGCTGCGCTTGCCCGCGTCAGGCGTTGGCAGCCTCCAGCCAACGGGCTGGATGGCGCGCTTTCTCGGCCAACTCCTCGTAAACATCAACGTAATCCTCGGCCATGCGGCGCGCGGTGAAACGACGGTCGAACGTCGCCCTGACGCGGGTTCGGTCCAGCGTATGGATTTTGCCGGCGGCCGCCACGGCCTGTTCGACATCGTTAACGATGAATCCGGTCACGCCGTCATCCATGACCTCGGGCACCGAACCGCTGTTGAAGGCGATGACGGGTGTGCCGCAGGCCATGGCCTCGATCATGACGAGTCCGAACGGTTCCGGCCAGTCGATCGGGAAGATCAGCGCGTGGGCGCCCGACAGAAACGCCGGCTTTTGCGCGTCGTTGATTTCGCCGATGAATTCGACATCGGGGTTGCCTCGGATCAGCGGCGCGATCTTGCTGTCGTAGTATTCCTTGTCGGCGTTATCGACCTTGGCGGCGATTTTCAGCTTCATGCCCGCTTTGCCGGCGATGTGGATCGCCCGGTCAACGCCCTTTTCCGGGGAGATCCGGCCGAGGAACGCGGCGTATTCCTGCTTGACCGGCTGAGGGGTCAGCAGGTTGGCCGGCATGCCGTGCAGAACGGTGCGCACCCAGTTCAAATTGGGAATCGGCCGCCGCTGGCTGTTGGAGATGGAGACGAACGGCGATTTCGCGAATGTGCCATAGGTTTCGACGAATTCCGGCAGATCCAGGCGGCCGTGGATTGTGGTCAGGTAGGGCACATTCTGGCGGCTGAACAATTGCAGCGGGAAATAGTCGATGTGGAAATGGAGCACATCGAACTCGTCCTTACGGCGATAGATCAGTTCCACCATGCGGTAGTATGTGGCAACCCAGTCCTTGACGGATGGATCGAGCCGCAGCGCCCGGTCCCGCATGGGCGCCAGCGTGGCCGATGTAACGGAATCGCCGCTCGCGAACAGCGTGACGTCATGGCCCATCGCGACCAGTTCCTCGGTCAGCGAATAGACAACCCGTTCGGTTCCGCCATACAATTTTGGCGGGACGGCTTCGAACAGAGGCGATATTTGAGCAATACGCATGAGTAACCTGCCCCGGTTTGGACTGTAAAATGACTGACGTTAGGCACCTTAGTTTCTTGTGACCCACCTACACAACTTGTGCTTGACTTCACATTCCCGAGGCGACTATCAAGTGTTGGTTATAGTTTTCGAATGTGGCGAAAAATCGGCGTGTTTGTCCCAACATCCGGGCATTTTCCCGGACGGCAAGCATGACGGAACAATGCCGGGCGGTTCGGGTCCGCGTCCTTATCCCGGTTGCAGGAGCCCAAGCTTGGTCATGGGGCATACAGTTGCGATTCCGTTCCCCGTTCAATCGGGTGCGCCCGCGCAGGATTCCGGTTATTTGCCAGCGTTGCGCAGCCGGCCGCTGGCTTTTTTGTTCACCTATATTCGGCGCCATCCGGCCGGCCATCTGACGGTCTTGCTGTCGGTCCTGGTCGCGGTCACGTGCAGCGTGTCCACCCAGTATGGTATGAAATACCTGATCGACATCGTCGCCACGGGCCAACAGGCGGCGGGCAACAAGGTGTGGACCGCGTTCGCGCTGCTGTGCGGCCTGGTCGCGGCGGATAATTTATCCTGGCGGGTGGGCGGCTACGCGGCGCACCGCACCTTCGTCGCGGTGACGGGCGATGTACGGCGGGATTTGTTCCGCCATCTGGCCGGCCACGCGCCCGCCTATTTCGCCGAACGGCTGCCCGGTGCGCTGGCCAGCAGGATCACCTCGACAGCCAATGCCGCGTTCACGGTGGAAAACACCGGCGCCTGGAACGTGCTGCCGCCGACGATCGCGGTGGCGCTGTCGATCTGTTTCATCGGATCCGTCGATCTGGCACTGGCCGGAACGCTGATGGGCATTGCCCTGGCGCTCGGTGCGGTGGTGTTCCATCTCGCCCGCAAAGGGTCGGATCGGCATCGCGACTATGCCGAAAAGGCCGCCGCCGTAGATGGAGAACTTGTCGATACCATCGGCAATTTCAACGTCGTCCGCGCCTTCGGCGCGACACTGCGCGAGCAGCGGCGTATCGGCGACAGGATGGAAACCGAAATGGCCGCGCGCCGCCGCAGCCTGTATTATCTGGAAAATATCCGGCTTGTGCATGCGGTGCTAACGGCCTTTCTGACCGCCGGCGCGGTGGGTTGGGGCATTCTTCTGTGGCAGCACGGCCAGGCCAAGGTCGGCGATCTGGTGCTGATCACCGCCCTGGCGTTCGGCATCCTGCACGGCACGCGGGATCTGGCCGTCTCGCTCGTCGATCTGACGCAGCATATCGCCCGGCTACAGGAAGCGCTCGCGACCCTGCTGACGCCGCACGAACTGAACGATGTGGCGGATGCGGCGATGCTGCCCGATGGGCCGGGGGCTGTCGTGTTCGACCAGGTACGGTTCGCTTATCCCGGCCGCCCGGCCGTGCTGGACGATTTCAACTTGACGATCGCCCCTGGGGAACGGATCGGACTGGTCGGATTTTCCGGGGCCGGCAAATCGACCGTATTGTCTTTGCTGCAACGGTTCCACGACATCGGCGACGGACACATCGCGATCGACGGACACGACATCCGGACCGTGACCCAGGACAGCCTGCGCCATGCGATGGCCGTAGTACCGCAGGATATCGCGCTGTTCCATCGTTCAGTGCTGGAAAACATCCGCTATGCCAGGCCCGGCGCGACCGAGGCGGAGGTGCTGGCGGCGGCCGACATGGCCCATTGCCGGACGTTCATCGAAGCGATGCCCGAAGGATTCGCCACAATGGTCGGGGACCGTGGGGTGAAACTGTCGGGCGGGCAACGGCAACGGCTGGCGATCGCCCGGGCGCTGCTGAAAAACGCCCCGATCCTGCTGCTGGACGAAGCGACCAGCGCACTGGATACTGAATCGGAACAGGCGATCCAGCATGCGCTGGACCGGCTGATGACGGGGCGCACGGTGATCGCCATCGCCCACCGGCTTTCCACGCTGCAACGCTTCGATCGCATCATCGTTATGGACAAGGGACGTATCGTCGATGACGGGTCCCCCGCCGCGCTGGCCGCACGGCCGGGACCATACCGGGATTTGTTGCGCAAGCAGCAGATGGAACCGGCCGAGGCCGCATAGCCCGCCCGGCATCCGCGTTGCCGGAACAACCGTGCGCACCCGGCACAGCGCGTTCACGATCCGCCCGGCGATCGTGAACCGGCCGGTGCCCTGGGTCCGGATGCCGGTTATCGGGGGTGCCGGGCAACACGGCTACCTTGCCGGCCCGCATCGGCGCTGGAACGCTAAAACCGAGCCGGGACTTTCGCCATGCGCGGCAAGGATGCAAACCGCGCCGCACGGATATGGCAAGGAAGCGGAACCCGCCCATGCCTATCAGGCCGCGTCCGGCCATGCCTATCAGGCCGCGTCCGGCCATGCCTATCAGGCCGCGTCCGGCCATGGCACAGTCGGTGTCGGCCTGATCGGGATCGGTGCCCTGGCGTGCCCACCTCAATCGCGGGAAACCCGTCCATGACACCTGACATCCTCACGGCCCTCGAACGGGCCAAACACGATAAACGCCCCATCGTCCTGGCGACCCGGCTTCCGTCCGGCGAACAGCGTTTGTTGCCGGACCCTGACGCCCCCCCTGCCCTGAACGACGCCGCCGGCCGGACGCTGGACCGCGACGAAAGCGGCACCGTCCAAATTGGCGATACCGCTTGGTTCCTGCAGGCCTACAATCCGCCGCTTCGCCTGATCGTCGTCGGTGCCGTTCACATCGCCCAGGCGCTGGTGCCGTTCGCCGCGCCCTGCGGCTTTTCCGTCACCGTGGTCGATCCCCGCCGGTCCTTTGCCTCCGATGAGCGCTTTCCCGGCACCGAAATCTCCACCGCCTGGCCGGATGAGGCGATGGCGGCCTTCGTCCCGGACAGCCGCACCGCTGTCGTCACCCTGACCCACGATCCCAAGCTGGACGATCCCGCGCTGGATGCCGCGCTGAAATCCCAGGCTTTTTATATCGGCGCCCTGGGGTCGCGCCGCACCCACGCCGCCCGGCTGGCCCGCCTGCGCGCGCTGGGCCACCCCGACGACGCGCTGTCGCGCATCCGCGGCCCGGTCGGGCTGAATATCGAGGCCGTCACCGCGCCCGAAATCGCCTTGTCCATCATCGCCGAGATCGTCGCCGTTCGCCGCAACGCTCCGCTGGCGCCGAAACCCGCCGCATGAAATTCGGCGCCGCGCCGCTGGACGACGCCCGGGGTGCGATCATGGCGCACAGCCAGAAGGTGGGCGAGCGGATGATTCGCAAGGGCGCCCTGCTGGACGACTCCGCGATCGCCGCGCTGCGCGAGGCAGGTCGCCAGGAGGTGGTCTGCGCCCGCCTGGAACCCGGCGATGTGCCGGAAGACATCGCCGCCGACCGCCTCGCGACCCCGTTGACCGCGCCGTTGATCGCCCGGTCGCGGGCGGCCACGGGCCGGGTGAATCTGGTGGCGGAGGCGCCCGGCCTGCTGCGCGTGGATACCGCGCGAATCGACCGCCTGAACACGATTGACGAAGCTTTGACCATCGGTACCCTGCCGGATTATGCCGTTGTCGCGCGCAAGGATCTGCTGGCGACCATCAAGATCATCCCGTTTTCCGTACCCGGCAACGTTCTGTCGGTCGCCGAAGCGCTGATCCGTCAGGGCGCCAGTCCGCTGACGCTGCATCCGTTCATTCCGCTCAAGGTTGGGCTGGTCGTGACCCAACTGCCCGGATTGAAGGACAGCGTTACCGAAAAGACCATCGCCATCACCGATGCGCGCGTAACCGCCCTGACGGGCACCCTGTTGCCGGCCATCCGCTGCGCCCACCAGCCCGATGCCATCGGTCAGGCGCTTGAAACGCTGCTTGTGGCCGGGGCCGGCCTGCTGCTGGTGATTGGGGCGTCCGCGGTGGTGGACCGGCGCGATGTCGGGCCGGAAGGCATCGTTCGCGCCGGCGGCGAAATCCTGCATTTCGGCATGCCCGTCGATCCCGGCAATCTGATCTGCCTGGGCCGCATCGGGGGTATTCCTGCCCTGGTGCTGCCCGGCTGTGCCCGCAGCCCCAGCCTGAACGGCATCGATTTCGTGTTGACGCGACTCTTCGCGGGTGTGCCCGTCACGCCGGACGACCTGATGCGCATGGGCGTCGGCGGATTGCTGAAGGAAATGGAAACCAGGCCGATGCCGCGCGAGAAAGCCCCGGCCACGCCGCGTTCCGGCGCCGCCCCGCGCAGCGCACCCATCGTCGCCGGACTGATTCTGGGGGCCGGCCGGTCCCGCCGCATGGCGCCGCACAACAAGCTGCTGATCGCCGACAAGGCCGGCAAGACGATGATCGCTCGCGTGACCGACAATGTGCTGTCGTCCAACGCCAGGCCCGTCCTGATCGTCACCGGCCATCAGGCCACCGAGGTCGAACAGGCACTCGGTGGCCGTCCGGTACGATTTGTCCACGCGGACGACTATGCCGACGGGCTGTCCGCCAGCCTGAAAGCCGGTATCGCCGCCGTTCCGCCGGAATGCGCCGCCGCCGTGGTCTGCCTTGGCGACATGCCGCTGGTCACCGGACGCATGATCGACCGGCTGCTATCGATGTACGATCCGCATGAAGGCCGGCTGATCGTGCTGCCCACATTTCGCGGCAAACAGGGCAACCCGATGCTGTGGGACCGCCGTTTCTTTCCCGAAATCCTCCAGATCGGCGGCGATTCCGGCGCACGATTTCTGGTTGGAAAATACGCCGAATGCGTGTGCGAGGTGGAAATGGCGGACGATGCCGTGCTGCGCGACTTCGATACAGCGGACTCGCTGGCGACACTGCCGAAGGGCATGCGACCGGAGCGGATCGCGTAGGCGGACGAGTTGTTGCGGCTGTGCCGGCTGCACGACCATGACCCCGCGTTTGCCGGGCGGCTGAACGGGGTTGGACCGTTCGCGATCCACCGATCTGATTTTCATCGCAGGATTCCCGCGGAAATTCACATGTGCCGGAGGTGCCGGCGGGGCTGAGCGCGAGCCCAATAATGACCGAACCGCTTTGAACAAAACTCACGCCGGCGAACCCGCGGAGCGATCGCACAAAAGCGGCGGGTTCATGACTGGCTGTCGCTTCGCCTGCGTTCGCCACGCCGGGAAACCAGTCCTACCGCGACCGGATTTGCGCCTGACCCGCGTCCGTGAAAGCATGACGTCAGGAACGCACCAGGAGGACGCAATGGACGTCGGTTTACAGATGGTTTTCGCCAGTTACGGCTGGGACAATGTGTCAGACGAGCAAGTCTGGGATGAGGAAATCAAGCTCGCCCGTCTGGCCGCCGACCATGGATTCGATGCGCTTTGGGCGGTGGAACATCATTTCAACGATTATTCCTTCTGCCCGGACAACCTGCAACTGATGGCCTATCTGGCCGCGGTGTGTCCAAACATCGATCTTGGCACCGCCGCCGTCATCCTGCCGTGGAACGACCCGCTGCGGGTGGCGGAACGGGCGATCACGGTCGATCTGCTCAGCAAGGGGCGTTTGCGCCTGGGCATGGGGCGCGGCTTGGCCAGGCGCGAGTTCCACGCCTTTCGCGGCACCATGGACGAATCCCGCGAACGCTTCGATGAGGCCGCCGCGATGATCGTGGGCGCGCTGCGCACCGGCTATATCGAGGGCGACGGGAAATTCTACAAGCAGCCGCGCACCGAACTGCGTCCACGTCCTTACAAACCGATCGACGGCCGTATCTACGCGGTGGCATCCTCGGACGATTCCGTCGTTTCCGCCGCGAAATTGAATGCCCGGATGGTGATGTTCGCCGACCGCCCCTGGCCGATGCGCATGCCGGCGATCCGCAAGCATCGCGAGCTCACCCGACAAATGTATGGCGGTCCGGACCTGCCGCCGCTGCTGGCGGATTTCTGCATCTGCACGCCCACCATGGACGGTGCGGAGGACATGGCTCGCCAGTATATGGGCAAGTTCGTGGAGAGCAATTTCTATCATTATGAGTTGCTGGGGGAACATTTCAGTACCGTGAAAGGCTATGATTCGTACGCCCAGAAAATCGCGCTGACGAAGGAAATCGGGATGGACGGAATCATCGCCGCCTTCATGCAGGCGGCCGTGTGGGGCACGCCCGATCATATCCTGCGGATGTTCGAGGAACGCCGCGCTATCGTTGGCGAATTCGAACTGGCGACATCGTTCCGTTTTGGCGGCACGCCGTACGATCTGGCCGAGAGCGGCCTGAAACTATACGCCAGGGAGGTGCTGCCGGTGCTGCATGCGTGGAAGAAGCCAAATGTGGCACAGGCGGCGGAGTAGCATCATGCCGCAGCCTGACCATATCTCCGCCCTTGGCGTTCCCGATCCGGCGGAACTCGACGACGACCTGAAAGCGATCTGGGCAAAGTGCGTGGATAAGCTTGGCTTCGTCCCGAATGTATTCGCGACTTACAGCCTGCGGCCGCAACGCCTGCGTCACTTCATGGCGATGTACAACGAGATCATGCTGTCGAAATCAGGCCTTTCGAAGCTGGAGCGGGAGATGGTGGCGGTTGTCGTTTCCTCGGCGAACCGGTGTTACTATTGCCTTGTCGCACACGGCGCGGCCGTGCGGGTGCTGTCCGGCGACCCCGAACTGGGGGAGATGATGGCGCTGAACTACCGCGTGGCGCGGCTGGACCCGCGGCAGACGGCGATGCTGGATTACACCTGGAAACTGACAACGACGCCGCACCTGATCGACGACGCGGATCGCGATGCGTTGTCGCAGCAGGGACTAAGCGAGGAAGACATTTTCGATCTGTCGGAGACGGTGGCGTTTTTCAACCTGTCCAACCGCATGGCGGCGGCGACTGACATGATGCCGAACCGCGCGTATCACCGGGAGAAACGGGGCGGCTGACGTCCTGTTACGGGCCTTAAATGCCTGACCGGCGATGGATGCTTCCGGCCTTCATTACCAGCTGAATCGTAGCATGATGGTTGGCCAGGATCGCGATGTCATCCAGCGGCGACCCGTTCACGACCAGCAGGTCGGCAATGCTGCCCGGCGCGACAACACCGAGACGCCCTTCCATGCCGATCAGGCGGGCACCGACGGTCGTGACGCTGGCGAAAATCTCCCGCGACGGCAATACCCGCGCCCGGATGGAGAATTCCTCGCTCTGGCGGACATGCGTTTCGCCCAACAGATCGGTGCCGAATGCCATCGTAACGCCGGCGTCGCGCAGGATCGACAGGCTGGCCATACCGGCCGACCGCACGTCCTCGATCTTGGCGATCGACGCGGCGGGAAAGCCGAACGACGGCCCGTCCTGCGCCAAGGCCTCATACGTTACCAGGGTCGGCACCGCGACCGCGCCCGCGGCCGCGGCCATACGTGCGGCGGGCGCGTCGATCAGGTTGCAATGTTCCAGCGAGTGAACCCCGCATTGCAGCGCCCGGACGATCGCCTCCGCCGTGTAAAGATGGCCCGACACATAGGTCTGGGCGTCCTTCGCTTCCCCGACAATCGCGGTGAGTTCGTCGGCGGAATAGCCTTGCCAGGCGATCGGGTCGGTTGGGCTGGACACGCCGCCATTGGCCATAACCTTCAGGAAATGGGCGCCCTGCCGCAATTCCTGCCGGCTGGCGCGCCGCACTTCGTCCACGCCGTCGGCGATCCGCCCGAGCGCGCCGAAATTGTGTTGCCAGCGGGTGGGGTCGTGGGTGTCGTAACGCGGCCTTGCGTCGGCATGCCCGCCGGTTTTGGCGAGGGCTTTGCCGCAGACGATAAGCCGCGGCGCCGGCGTCAGCCCCTGTTCGATGGCTTCCGCCAGGGCATAGGGTGCGCCGCCCATGTCGCGGACGGTGGTGAAGCCGCGATCCAGCATGCCCTTCATGATCGGCACGGAACGAAGAACCGCCATTGCGTCCGGCAACTGGGCATTCATCGTCAGGTTCATCGTGCTCGCGACAACATGCACATGGCAGTCGATCAGGCCGGGCATCAGCGTGCGGCCCCGGAGGTCGATGACCTCGCGATTCTCGGCGTTGCCCGGTTTCGCTTCGACATCGCGAATGACGCCGTCCTCGATTAGAACGTTGCCGGTGCGCGGTTCCGGACGGGTGGCGTCGGCGATGGTGGCGTTGATGAACAGGGTTTGCATGGGGCTTATCGCTTTCGGTGCATGATCAGGATCGCCGGGACGGCAAGCTGCGCCAATGGCAGAAGGCTGGCGGGATCGGCGGCATCGTACCAGCCCGCCTCGTGCAGCAGGTTCATGACCGCTATGACGTGTCCATTCCATCGCACGGGCAGGTTCAGGACGCTCTCGCAGCCCAGCGACCAGATCAGTTCGTAGTCGAAGAAGACGGTTCGGATATCTTCGCGGTCGTGCCCGATATACGGCTCGCCGCGAACCAGGACCTGCTGCATCCAGGGCGATCCGGTAATAGGCTTGGCGTCGCCTTCCGGGTAGGCGTCTGGCATGGTGCTGTAGGCCCGCCGGATTTCCCCCGCCGCCGGGTCGTGCAGCAATACGGTGAACAACTTGTAGCCGATGCTGGCGGACAGGGCCTGCCCCAGCGCCGCCATTGTAGCACCGGGCTGGCCGGTG
This sequence comes from Pseudomonadota bacterium, assembly GCA_021805565.1. Classification (GTDB taxonomy): domain Bacteria; phylum Pseudomonadota; class Alphaproteobacteria; order Acetobacterales; family Acetobacteraceae; genus Rhodopila. Next base: position 74,880 of record JAJZFA010000011.1, on the reverse strand, counting down.
GCGGCGTGCGCACAGGCCAGCCGCACGATGGCATCGCCGGTGGTCATCGATGCGTGCCCGCCGCGGACAATTCGCCGGCGGCGATCGCCTCCAGCGTGCGGTTGCGGGTCGGAACGCCCAGGAAGATCACCGCCATCGCGCCGGCCAACAGGACGACGGTGGTGGTGCCGAACACGCCGGCGAAGCCGAAGTTGGGATACAGCCAGCCGACCAGAATGGGCGAGCCGATGGCGCCGATACGCCCGATCGCCGAGGCCGTACCCATCCCGGTGGCTCGGATTTCCGTGGAAAATATCTCGGGTGTATAGGCATACACGCCAGCGTAGGTGCCGTTCATGAAAAACGACAGGCAGATACCGGCGGTCATGACCATGGTGTCGGCATGGCTGAGCGCGAGGCCGATGGCGGAGATACCGCCCAGGATCATGTAGCTGGCGATCGTCGCCTGACGGCCCACCTTCTCATTCATCCAGGCGGCGGAGAAATAGCCGGGAATTTGCGCCACGTAGATCGCGATGGAGTACCCGAAACTACGGGTGATGGTCATGCCGCTTTGCACCAGCAGGCTGGGGATCCAGGTAAAGAAAGCGTAGTAACTGAAGGTGATCGACAGCCACATCAGCCAGCTCATGGCCGTGATGCGGCGCAGGCCGGGCGCCCACAGCATGGCGAGCTTTCCGGCGAAGGACCGCCGTGGTCCGGCCAGGGCCGGCGGATCGGGGGACGCGGCGACGGGCGGCAGAACATGGCCCGCGCGCGCGACGCTTTGCTCCATCGCCGCCACGATCGCCTCGGCTTCGGCGGCGCGCCCGGCGCTGACCAGCCAGCGCGGCGATTCCGGCAGGGCGCGGCGCCACCACAACAGCATCAGGATTGGCGCGGCGGTGAACGCCAGCACCCAGCGCCACGCATCCGGATGTCCGGGGATGACGAAGTAACCGATCAATGCCGCGCCGACGAAGCCGAACGAGAAGAACCCGGCGAGCGAGCCGGTGAACCGGCCGCGATAACGGCTGGCAACGAATTCGGACAGGAATGGCGCGATGATCGCCGATTCGGCGCCGGTTCCGGCCCCGGCGACGATGCGGCAGGCCAGGAAGGCCGGCCAGTCCTGCGTGAACGCAGACGCAACGGACGCCGCGCAGTAGAGGGCGAGCGCCCACATCATCACCGCGCGCCGGCCGATCGCATCGCCGATCAGTCCGGCGAAGAGCGCCCCGAAGAAGAAGCCGATATAGGTCGCACTGCCGAGCACGCCGGTCTGGATGCTGCTGAGCGACCACGCCGTCCGCAGGACCGGGAGTACGAACGCAACCACGGCCGCATCCAAACCATCGAAGCTGTAGCCTAGTCCGCCGATCAGCAGCAGTTGGATATGGAAGCGGGAAAACGGCAACCGTTCGATCCGGCCGGCTAGTGTTAGCATTCTATCCTCGTTCGGTTTCGCGGGTGCGGCGGGCGGCGATGTCCACGATGAGGCGTTCGGGAGGAAACCGCAACGGACGGATAACGCGATGCGGAAACAAGCGCTTGCCTCGCCTTAACGATTATCCCGTTATGCCAGGGTTATGGCCGGCCAGCGAGCCGTTCGTTCCGCTCACGGCACTTGCGCCTGGGGACTTTAACGAATAGCCGAACGCGGCTTATCATTGGGCAAGGCACGCATGTGGCGTGGAGCGGAGGATCGGTGGCCTGACCCGGTCAGCCGGATGCTCTCTCTAACCCGAACCGATGGCACAATTCTGGCTGCGGCGGCAAACTAACGGAACCCTTCATGGATGTAGCCCGCGGCATTCTGGCGGTTCTTTCTGGAAGCCTGGTTGGTTTCACCCTTGGGCTGACAGGCGGCGGCGGCTCGATCATGGCAACGCCGCTTTTGCTTTATGTGGTCGGGCTTGGGCCGCATGCGGCCATTGGAACAGGCGCGCTCGCCGTTTCGGTCAACGCCTTCGTCAACTTTGCCGGTCATGCGCGCGCGGGAAATGTGCGCTGGCGCAATGCCATCGTGTTCGCGCTGGCTGGCGTGGCCGGCGCGGCGACCGGCTCGACACTCGGGAAGGCGTTCGACGGCAAACGCCTGCTGTTCCTGTTTGCTTTGCTCATGATCGTGGTGGGCGTGTCGATGTTGCGCCGCAGGCCGGTCCAGGCGGTGGGTGGCGGCGACAACAATGGCAGTATCGTTAAAGTGGTTGGCGCTGCCTTGGCGGTTGGAACGCTTTCGGGCTTTTTCGGCATAGGCGGCGGGTTTCTGATCGTGCCCGGCCTTTTGTTCTCGACCGGGATGCCAATGCTGTTCGCGGTCGGCTCCTCGCTGCTGGCCGTGGGTACGTTCGGGCTGACCACGGCGGTAAACTATGCTGTTTCCGGGCTGATCGATTGGCCAATCGCGGCGGAATACATCGCCGGTGGGATAGCGGGTGGATTTGCGGGCATGGCACTGGCCATACGGCTGGCGCCGCGTAAGGCATTGCTGAACCAAGTCTTCGCGGGGTTCATATTCGTAGTTGCCGCTTATATGCTGTACAAGAACTAGCGATTTCCGCCGGAGGTGGCGACCCACCAAGCGCGAACGCGACCCGGACACTTGGCGCGGGCACATTCGACCTCGCGAAAACGGGCGGAGCGGGCTTTCAATCGTCCGGCTTGCCGCCATCGGCGGGGCGATCGGCCAGCCTGCCGGGCGGGTAACGAGCGACGTTGGGCGTTACCCCTTGCGTCGGCGCTAACGCGCCGCCAGCAGCGGCCCCAGCACGTCTTCCACCCCCGTAATCAGAATCTGCACGCCGATGCACAGCAGCAAAAAAGCCGACATCCGGGTGATCGTCCGAGTCCCGGTGGGGCCCATCATCCCGGTCAGCCGGTCGGCATACCTGTAGGTCACCCAGATTGTCGCCGCCATCGCCACCGCCGCCGCGCTCATGCCCAGGAAGAACCAGCCCAACCCGCCGAACAGCCGCGGATGCCCGGCCCCCAACGCGACCGCCACCGAGATCGTTCCAGGGCCGGTGGTCAGCGGGATCGTCAGCGGAAACAGTGCGATATCCTCGAATCCGTCGGCCGAGGCGGCTTGCGCCTGTTTCCGGTCATCCTGTGTTTCCGGCGTGTTCAGCAGCCGCCAGCCGCTGAGTGCCACAACCAGCCCGCCGGCCACGCGCAGCGCCGCCAGGGTAATGCCGAAAAATGCCAGCAGGTAAGATCCGGCCCACAGCGCGCCCATCATCACGGCCAGCGAATTCAGCGCAACCAGACGGGCCAGCCGCGTGCGGGCCTCGGGCGAGCGGCTGGTGGTGACACCCCGGAAGATGAAGGCGCCGCTGATCGGATTCACAATTGAGAACAAAGCAGGAAAACCGAGCAGAAAGGCGTGCGCGGCTTCCAGCATGGCCGGTCAGCCGAGGGCGGGGCGGCGGCCTGCCCAGGGCTGGATCGCCTCGAACGCGGCGGAGGCCTGCAACACGCCCAAATCGTCGAACCGTTTGCCCACGATCTGCAATCCAACCGGCAATCCGCCGGCGGTGACTCCGCAGGGCACACTGGCCGCGGGGTTCCATGCCATGTTGAACGGGTAAGAAAATTCCGCCCATCCAACCCAGTCCCATGCGTGCTGGGGCCAATGATCCGGCATCAGTCTGTCCGCCGGAAAAGCGGCGACGGACACGGCCGGTGTCAGCAGGAAATCCCAGTCCTGGAACCAGCGGTGAATGGCGGCGACGTAGGCCATTTTCCGTTCCCGGGCGGCCTGATACTCGTCGATGGAAACATTGGCGGACGCTTCGATGCAGGCGACCAGCCCAGGGTCCATACGCGATTGCCATTGTTTTAGCCGGGGTTTCAGCCGCGTCAGATGGGCCGACCAGAAGAAGCGAATCAGGTCCGGACCCGCCGCGGCCCATGGCGTCGGAACTTCCTCCACGATCGCGCCGAGTGCGGCGAACCGTTCCGCCGCCGCTTTCGCCAGCGCCGCAATGTCCGGATCGACACGCGCATGCCCGAGATCGGGGCTATAGGCGATGCGTTTGCCTTTTATCCCCTCATGCAGCCGGGCATGGTAAGCGGCGGGGCCGGCTTCCAGGGTCGTGTAATCCAGCGGATGCGGGCCTGCCATAACCTCCAGGAACAGGGCCGAGTCCGCGACGGTGCGCGTCAGCGGGCCGATATGGGAGGTAAGGTCGGCAGTGCCGACGGGATAATAAGGCACCCGGCCGAAGCTGGGTTTCAATCCGAACACGCCGCAGAAATGCGCCGGCATGCGAACCGATCCGGCGCCATCGCTGCCCTGATGCAACGGCCCAAATCCCGCGGCCGAAGCCGCCCCGGCGCCCGCCGAGGACGCGCCGGCATTGTAACCGGACTTCCACGGATTATGGGTGATCCCGGTTAACGGGGACCGCGAGACGCCCGTCCACCCGAACTCCGACGTCGTTGTCTTTCCCAGGATAATGGCGCCTTCGTCCTTCAGGCGGGGCACAACCGGCGTATCTTCCGTGGGCCGGTCGCCCTGGTGGATGAAGCTGCCCTGCTGGGTCGGCATATCCTTGGTGATCGCCAGATCCTTGATCGTCACCGGCACCCCGTGCAGCCGCCCGATGCGATCGCCGGACATCAGCTTTGCCTCGGCCACTCGGGCCGCGTCCATCGCCTGGTCCGCCGCCAGATAGGCGAATGCGTTAACCTTGGGCTCCAGCGTCCCGATCCGCTCCAGAAGCGCGACGGTGTATTCGACCGGCGAGAGTTGCTTTGTGCGGATCAGGTCCGCGAGCTGGGTGGCGGGCAGGAAGCCGAGGTCTTCCGAATTCATCCGATATTGTCTCCTGCGGGTCGATGGGATGGGCGGGCGAAGCGGTTCAGTAGGTTGCGCGGCCGCCGGAAATATCGAACACCGCGCCGGTCGAAAAGCCGCATTCCTCGCTGGCCAGCCAAAGGATCAGCGACGCCACCTCATCGATCGTGCCGAAACGCCCGATGGGGATTTTCGACAGCATCCAGTCGATTTGCTCTTGGGTCATCTGCTCGAACAGCGGCGTTTTCACCGCGGCGGGAGTAACGCAGTTGACGCGGATTCCGGTCGTGGCCAGTTCCTTACCCAGCGATTTCGTCAGCCCGATAACGCCGGCCTTCGACGCCGAATAGGCCGATGCGTTAGGATTGCCTTCCTTGCCGGCGATTGAGGCGATGTTGACGATGCGGCCGTACGAATTGGCCCGCATGAATGGCACCACCGCGTGGCAGCAGTAAAACACGCCCTTCAGGTTGATATCGATCACCTTGTCCCAGGCCGCGACAGGATAGTCCCAGGTTGGATGATTGGGGCCGGTCACACCGGCCGAGGTCACCAGGATATCGATTTTCCCCAGCGCGGCGGCGCTGGCTTCCGCCGCGCGATGGACCGCATCCGGATCGGCGATATCCAGTGTCACGGTATGCGCCGCGCCCGATCGCGCCAAACCCGCCGCGTCCATGTCCCAAAGGCTCAGCGCCGCCCCCTCGGCGGCGAGGCGGCGGGCAACCCCGGCGCCGATACCGGACACGCCGCCCGTCACGATAGCGGTGCGTCCTGCGAAACGGTCTGGCATGCGGTTCTCCTCGGTGTCCGGCACAGTGAAGGCCGGACCGGCGTTCAAAACAAGATGGGGCCGGTCGCGCGGCCGGTAGGCGCCGGGTCTGTCGCGGGGTAAACGTCCTCCACGACGGCGCGGAACAAGCAACGGTCTATCTCATGCCACTTTCTCAGCTCCATCCGCCTGTCGTGTCCCGCGGCAGAGCGACGCCGCCTGCCCCAATGGGCTATCGCTGGGTCATCCTGTTTATCGCGTGGCTGAGTTTCCTGCTGAGCTTCATCGATCGCCTCACCTGGGCAAACGTCGCCGTCCCAGCCGGTGCTTCGCTCGGTTTACCCATTGCGGCACTGGGAATTTTCGTCACCGCGTTCTACGCCGGGTACGTGGCCAGCAACGCGATTGGCGGCATCATCAGCGATCGGATCGGCGGCCGGACCACGCTCGGCATGTCCATGCTGGCGCTCGGCCTGGCCACGATCGCGTTTAGCTTTACCGCCAGCATTGCATTCGGACTTGTCGTCCAGGGACTGATGGGACTGGCGGCGGGAGCGGATTACGCCTGCTGCATCAAGCTGATCGTCGCCTGGTTCGATCGAACCAGCCGGGGCCGGGCGATGGGAATCCTGATGATGGCATCGTCTCTGGGCGTGACGGCGACCAATGCCGTGGTGCCGTCGCTGGCCGCGGCGATCGGCTGGCAAGGGGTTTATCGCGTGCTGGGATCGGCAACGATCGCGGTTGGCGGTCTGGCCTTCCTGCTGCTGCGCGACCGGCCGCCCGGCGCGACCCAAGCTGTCCGCCCCGTCCTGTCCCTGCGTCCATTGCTGCGCAACCGCAACCTGTGGCTGCTCGGCCTGACCGGATTCGCGGCGTTGTGGGGCACCTGGGGATTCGCGTTCTGGGCCAACGCGCTGATGGTAAAAGGCCGCGGATTGTCCGACGTGGAAGCGGGATTTATCGTGTCGCTGGCCGGCATCGCGGCCATTATCGGCAAACCGGCGATCGGCCTGTTATCGGACTGGTCCGGCGGCCGCGGAAAATGGCTGACGTTTGCGACATTCGTTCTGTTTGCCGTCATGCTGACGGTGTTCGGGCGGCTCACCGGCAAGGCCGCGTTCGAACTCGCCGCTCCGTTCGTGGGGCTGGGCGCCTTTCTTTACAGCCCCCTGCTCGCGGCGATGGTGGCCGAGACGTCGGGGCCGGTTTTGGCCGGATCGGCGGCGGGGATTCTGGGCGCGTTCTGGCAGCTTGGCAGCGTTATCGTGCCCGTGGTTGTCGGCGCGGTCTTCCAATCGACCGGGTCCTTCCAGGCGGCTTTCGCCACACTGGCCGCAGGTCCTGTCGTGGCGGCGATCTGCATCCTGTTCGTGCGGGAAGACCCCCGGTCGCGGCCGGAACCGCCGAACTAATTCCGGCGCCAGATTTCCTCGCTCAGCACCAGCGCGAAGGCGGTCCACGCGACCAGCGGCACCATCGCAACCGCCGCCACCGTATCCTCATGCGACGCCGTAACGGCGGTGGCCGACGCCGAGGCGAACATCGCGCCCGCGACGGCCGTGCCGGCGTCGAGGCGTTTGCCGCCGAAAAACACCGGCATGAAACCGGCCAGGCACGCGAGCGTCGCGGACCATCCCGTTAAGGCGCCGGTGCGGTTAGGGCCGGCCGGCCCGGTCAGCAGCCGGTATCCCGTTACGCACAGCAGCGTTTCCAACACCCCCCAGGCAATCCCGATCGCCGGTCCCGGCGGAGTAAACGACGGCTTCCGCAACATCGCGTACCATTTTGCCTCCCGCGGGCGTTGTGGTCCGTAACTGCTGCCGATCAGCGCGGCGGCGGCGACCGAGGCGATGCTGACAAAAGCGGCTGTGGATTTATCCATGATGCGGTGCCCGAACATTGATGGATATCGAACGCGTCGCGGCGCACGGCGGTTCGCCGGCTTTCACCGCTTTATGATTCGCCCGCTGACAATTTGCCTGCCGCGTTATACCGACCCGCTTAAAGGCCGGCCCATGAAGAATGGGCCGGCGCGGCTTGGTATCGGTCTTTTTTTGGCGCGCCGCCGCCCTCCAACCCGGCGCGCGGTACCAGCCGGCGGAAAGGATGGGAAGTCATCCTTTCCGACGGCTGGTATTACCCTGGGCCGATGCTTGCCCGGCCGGCGCGATCGGTGCATTCCCTTCGGACGAGGAGACGAACGATGCCATCCGCAACCGCAGGACAAACCGCGTGAGCACGGAAATCCGCATGCTGTCCACGACCGCGATCCTTGGCTACGGGTTCCCCGAAGCCTCGTTGAAGGCCGGTATGGACCGTCATCCGCATGTCATCGGCGCCGATGGCGGCAGTGTCGATCCCGGCCCGCATTATCTGGGGTCGGGCAAGCCGTTCTGCTCGCCCATCGCGATACGGCGCGACCTGCGGCTGATGCTGAACGCGGCGGTGCGGGCCGGCATTCCGCTCATGATCGGCACCTGCGGCGGGGCCGGCGGGGCGCCGCATTTAGATCTTGTGGCGGGCATGGCGCGCGACATCGCCCGGCAGGACGGGCTGCATTTCAAAATGGCGACGATCGATGCCGAACAGGACAAGGACAGCGTCAAGCGGCGTGTGGCGGCGAGCCGTGTGAAGCCGCTCGCCCGGCAGCCGGCGCTGACGGACGAAACAATCGGCCGGTCGGCCCGCATTGTCGGGATGATGGGGCCGGAGCCGTTCATCGCGGCGCTGGAGGCGGGCGCCCAGGTTGTGCTGGCGGGCCGGACGAGCGATCCGGCGCCCTGGGCCGCGGCGGCCATGCGTGCGGGTTTGCCCCCCGCGCCGGCGTGGTATGCCGGCAAGATGCTGGAATGCGGCGCCACGCCGTCGGTCCCCAAGGGTCACGACTGCCTGATGGTCACGGTACGCGACGATCATGTCGAATGCGAACCCACTAATCCCGTTCGGCACTGCACCCCGCTTTCGGTCGCCAATCATTCGCTGCATGAAAACAGCAGTCCGGTCCACCACATCGAACCGGGCGGGATGCTGGATACGTCGGACTGCCGGTTCGACGCCGTCAGCGACCGGGCGGTGCGCATTTCTGGCATGCGGTGGAACCCGGCCGCGCAATATACGGTGAAGCTGGAAGGCGTGGAACTGGCCGGATACCGGTCCATCTGTGTCTGCGGCACCCGCGATCCGCTGCTGATCGGCCGTCTCGACGACTTCATCGATAGTGTCCGCAACGAAGTCGCTGCCAAGGCGGCGGCATTCGGGGCCGGTCCCGGCAGTTACCAGCTTGGCATTCGTATCTACGGCCGCGATGGCGTGATGGCCGGACGCGAACCGGTGCGCGATGCCGCGTCGCACGAGTTGGGTTTTGTGCTGGAAGTCGTTTCGGCGCACAGTCAGGACATGGCCAGCGCCGTGCTGGGCATGGCCCGCACCAACATGCTGCACACCGATTTCCCCGGCCGTTTGTGCCGCGAGGGCAACATGGCCTTCCCGTTCTCGCCGTCGGATATCGAGGTTGGGCCGGTTTACCGGTTCAGCATCTATCACGTCGCCGAACTGGACGACCCGCTGGAGCCATTCCCGATTCATTACGAGACGTTATGATATGGCACTAATCAAGGATTTGGCGAAGGTCTGCAAAAGCAAGAACGCGGGCCCGTTCGACCTGACGGTCGATGTCGTATTCGGCGATGCCGCGACATTCCAGCGCGTGGAGGAGACCGGCGTGCTGTGCGCCGGGTTGTTTGCCCGACTTTACAGCGTTGCCGAACAGCATGTCCTGTTTACGCCGTATGCCGCCGCGTTCGCGTTCAAGGCGACGTTCCCCCGCCTGGTCCCGGCGGGAGATTTTGGCGACACCGATGTTTATGGCTGCCAGCAGCACGCGCCGCTGCTGGATGTCGATCTTCCGATCTGAAAGCGAGACGACCCGATGAACCGCATGATGACCCTGGTTGCCTTCTTGCAGGCGCAGAATTGTTCCAACCTGCCCGGTTCGTGGCGGCATCCATCGACGATGCTGGATTTCACCACTCCGGAATACTATCAGCGCATCGCCCGCACGCTGGAAGATGGCAAGATCCATCTGGCGTTCTTCGACGACCGCCTTGCCTTGCCGGACCTTTACACCGGCCACCATGCCGAGGCGGTTAGCGGCGGCGTGCGCGCGGTCAAAATGGACCCATCCACCATCCTGATGGCCATGGGGATGGCGACATCGAAGCTGGGCCTGGGAACGACATATTCCACCACTTACTATGAACCGTTTCACGTCGCTCGGGTGTTCGCGACCATGGACCTGATGCTGAAGGGCCGCGTGGCGTGGAATATCGTTACATCGCTCAACAGTGCGGAGGCCCTGAATTTCGGCGCCGCCGAACACATGGAACACGATGCAAGGTACGACCGGGCCGATGAATTCATGGACGTGGTCATGGGCCATTGGAACACGTGGGAAGACGACGCGCTGATCCTCGACAAGAACGGTTTGTTCGCCGATCCCGCCAAGGTTCACCGGCTGGATCACGTGGGACAATATTTCAAGTCGCGCGGTCCGTTCAGCGTGCCGAGGTCCCCTCAGGGGCATCCCGTCCTGATCCAGGCCGGCCAGTCCGGACGCGGCCAGTCTTTCGCCGCGCGGTGGGCCGAGTTGGTGTTCGTGATCTACCACGATCTGGAAGCGGGTAAGCAGCAATACGCGGCGTTCAAAAGCGCCATTGCCGCCGCCGGTCGCGACCCGGCGCTGGTACAAATCGCGCCCGCCTGCTATGTCATCGTTGCCGAATCCGAAGACGCGGCATTGGAAAAGCGTGCCATCATCGACGCGTCGAAGAAACCCGTCGATGCACTTGTGCTGATTTCGGAAGTGCTGAACTACGATTTCGGCGCCAAGGGCTACGACGAACCGTTCAGCGACGAGGAACTCGCCGGCTTTTCCTGGCATGGTTTCCGCGAACGGGTGGTGCGGTATTCCGGTAAGAAAAACCCGACCGTACGCGATTTCGTCGAAGTGTCCGGGCGTGGTACCATCGCCGAACACAAGGTGTTTTGCGGCACTCCGAAATCGGTTGCCGACCAGATGGAGGAATGGTTCGTCGCCCCGGCCTGCGACGGTTTCGTTTTGGCCGCGACCCATATGCCGGGCGCCTATGAGGATGTCGTGCGCCTGCTTGTGCCGGAACTGCAACATCGCGGCCTGTTCCAGAAAGAGTATCGCGGCAACACGCTGCGCGAAAATCTGGGTCTTCCCATTCCGCGCGCATCGGACTGGCACAACGGGCGAAAGGCAGCCGAATGAAAACCCTTCTGTTCGCCCCCGGCAACCATCCCCGCCGGACCGAAAAAGCGCTGAGCCTGCCCGCCGGGGGCGCCATACTCGACCTGGAAGACGCCGTGGCGGTATCGGAAAAATCCGCGACGCGGGCGATGGTTGCCGCGACATTCGGACAGCCGCGTGCGGGAAAGCTTTACGTTCGCGTCAATGGCCTGACCACCGAATGGTGCCATGGCGACATCGCCGCGGTCGTCCTGTCCGGCTTGGATGGCATTGTTTTACCGAAAGTGGAACACGCGCACGAGTTGCGCACCGCCGAGTGGCTGATCGGCAATCTGGAACGCGAACGTGGCCTTCCCGTTGGTGGCATCGACCTGATCCCCATCGTCGAAACCGCTTTGGGCATCGCCAATCTGGCCCGCGTTTGCCGGTCCGGCACGAGGGTGAAACGTCTGGCGTTCGGTGCGGGCGATTTCACCCTGGACATAGGCATGGTCTGGACGCGGTCGGAAGCCGAACTGCTGCCCTACCGGTCGGCCTGCGTCATGCAGTCCCGAGCGGCGGGGATGGAACCGCCGCTGGATACGGTCTGGGCCGATTTGCGCGATATGGAGGGATTTATTGCCTCGGCGAAGCATGCGGCGGCGTTGGGCTTTCAGGGCAAGATGTGCATCCATCCCGATCAGATCGCTCCGGCGAACGCCGCTTTCACCCCCGACGAGGCCGCCGTCGCGCACGCGCACCGTATCGTCGCGGCGTTCGGGGAAGCCGAGGCAAAAGGCCTGGCATCGATCCAGTTGGAGGGTCAGTTCATCGACTACCCCATTGTGCAACGCGCCCGCAGGGTGCTGGAGTCCGTCCGATGATCGACGTGCAGGCGCTACAGGGCTGCAAGGTGCTGGATGTGTCCACCTTTCTGGCGGGACCGTTCTGCGCCACTCAACTGGGCGAGTTCGGTGCCGACGTCATCAAGATCGAACTGCCTGTTGTGGGCGACGCTACCCGGCGTTTCGGCACGATGACCGAATGCGGCGATTCGCTGCCGTGGCTATCGGAATCGCGCAACAAACGCTGCATCACCCTGGACTTGCGCAAACCGGACGGCGCCGGGCTGCTGAAACGGCTTGTCGCTGAATCCGATGTCCTGGTCGAGAACTTCCAGCCCGGCACGCTGGAAAATTGGGGGCTTGGCTACGACGTGCTCAGCGCGGTCAATCCAAGGCTGATCATGGTCCGTATCTCCGGCTATGGCCAAACCGGGCCGTACAAGGACCGGCCGGGCTTCGGCCGCATCGGCAACGCGTTCGGCGGGCTGTCGTTCCTGGCGGGGTATCCCGACCGAGCACCGGTAACGCCTGGATCGGCGACAATCCCGGACTACATGGCCGGGCTATACGGCGCGCTCGGCACTCTGCTGGCGTTGCAGGCGCGTGAGAAAACCGGTCGTGGACAGATCGTGGATATCGGCCTGTACGAGCCGATCTTCCGCATTCTGGACGAACTTGCCCCGGCTTTCGCCTATAAGGGTTTCGTCCGCCAGCGTATGGGACCGGGCACCGTCAACGTGGTGCCGCACAGCCATTACCCCACCAAGGACGATCGCTGGATCGCCATCGCCTGCACCAACGACAAGATTTTCGCGCGGCTGGCCGATGCCATGGGCCGCCCCGATCTGGCGGATACGTCAAGCTGGGGCACCCTGGCGGCGCGGGAACGGGACCGGGCGCTGGTGGACGAAATGGTTGGCGCGTGGACCGCGACGGTGGACCGAGCGGACCTGATGGCGGCGTGCGAACGATCGCAGGTTCCGTGCGGGCCGGTTTATGCCATCGACGAAATCTTCGAGGATCCGCAATACGCGGCGCGGGAGAATATCCTGCGCTTGACCGACCCTCGCGCGGGCGAACTGGCGGTTGCCAACGTCGTGCCCCGCCTTACCGAGACGCCCGGCAAGGTGAACTGGCTGGGGCGGGAACTGGGATCGCATAATACGGAAATCTTCCAGGGGCGCCTGGGATTATCGGCCGAAGAACTGGGTAGGCTGCGAACCGCGGGCGTGATTTAATCCGCCAACCACAAGCGGGAGGCGCGCGATGGATGCGATCGAAACTGCCAGTATCGACGAACTGCGCGCGCTGCAAACCAGCCGGCTGCGCGACGTGGTGCGCCGGGCCTACGAACAGGTGCCGCACTATAAGGCCAAATTCGATGCGGCCGGGGTGCATCCGGACGACATTCGCCACCTGGACGATCTGCGTCGGCTGCCGCTGATAGCGAAAGAAGACCTGCGCCAGAACTATCCGTTTGGCATGTTCGCGGTGCCGATGGACCAGATCGTCCGCATCCACGCCTCCAGCGGCACGACCGGCAAACCGACCGTATGCGGCTATACCAAGGGCGATATCGAGACCTGGTCGCACCTGATGGCTCGGTCGATTCGGGGTGCGGGTGGCCGGGCGTCGGATAAAATCCATATCGCATACGGATACGGCCTGTTCACCGGCGGCCTCGGCGCACATTACGGCGGCGAATGTCTGGGCGCGGCGGTCATTCCGGTCAGCGGCGGATTTACCGAACGCCAGGTGCAAATCATTACGGATTTCACGCCCGACATTATTATGGTCACGCCGTCGTATATGCTGGCGATCGCCGAAGAGTTCGGCCGACAAGGCCTGGATGCGCGCGGTTGCAGCCTGCGCCTGGGGATTTTCGGTGCCGAACCCTGGGGCACCGGCATGCGCGACGAGATCGAACAGCGGCTCGGTTTGGAAGCACTGGACATTTATGGCCTGTCGGAAGTCATGGGGCCCGGCGTCGCGCAGGAATGTTCGGATTCCAAGGGTGCCCTGACGTTCTGGGAAGATCATTTCTTCCCCGAGATCGTCGATCCGGCCACCGGCCTGCCGGTCGCGGACGGCGAACAGGGCGAACTGGTCATCACCACGCTGACCAAGCAGGGCATGCCGGTGATCCGCTATCGCACGCGCGACCTGACGCGGCTGCTGCCGCCCACCACCCGGGCCATGCGGCGGATCGATCGCCTGAGCGGGCGCAGCGACGACATGCTGATCATCCGCGGCGTCAACGTGTTCCCATCTAATATCGAAGCGGTACTGGCCAGGGACGATCGTCTGGCGCCGCATTATCTGCTGGAAGTGCGCCGGCCGGGCAGCCTGGACGAACTCGACGTGCTGGTGGAAACCCGGACGGCACTGGCCGGGCAACTGACCGGCGCCGAACTGGCGGAGATCGGGGCGCGAATGGAACATGCGATCAAGGTGTTCGCCGGCGTGACGACGAAGGTGCGGGTCGTGGAACCGGGAACGCTGGAACGGTCGCAGGGCAAGGCGAAACGGGTTCTCGATCTAAGGGCGGCATCGGCTATAAGTGCGTCAGCACGCCGATAAAGCTGCCCGCTCAAACTAAAGATCCAGGACAAGGCCCTAAGGCCAAGGGAATAACACCGATGTATCAGAATCGTTCCGCACGCGATGGCTTTTTGCGCGATAATGCCGAGGCGGTGTACAGCGCCCTGACCGGCGGCTTCACCCGGTTCGTCCGGCTGGAGGAACTGGTCCGCCTCGCCGCCGAAGCTTACCCCGGCCTTGTGCCCACGCAAGCGGAGCTTGCGGCGGACGCCGCCCGCTTGCTGAAGGACAAGCAGGGGCTGGAAATCGATCAGAGCCTGCTGGTGTCCCATTTCCTGGCGCATCCGCGCTGCGGCACGCATTTGTGCCACGCGATGCTGCTGCCGCGCCCCGAAGCCGAGGCGGTGCTGGCCACGCTGGACGCACAGGGTTTTGCCGATGTCGGGCCGGTACGGCTGAAACGGTTCGGCCGAGCGGTGCATCTGCTCAGTAGCAACGCGCGGTATTTGAATGCGGAAGATCAGGGAACGATCGACGCGATGGAAATCGCCGTCGATGCCGCGATTCTCGATCCTGGAAGCGACATCGCCGTGCTGCGCGGCGAACCGGTGACGCATGCCAAATATGCTGGACGGCGGATTTTCGGCAGCGGCATCAATCTGACGCATTTGTACCAGGGGACGATTCCGTATCTTTGGTATGTGCAACGCGAACTCGGTTTTGTTCACAAGTATTTCCGGGGCGTCGCCACGCCGGACGCGGTTCCCGACGATGTCAACGGCGCCGGGGTGGAAAAACCCTGGATCGCGGCGGTCGAGGGTTGGGCAATTGGCGGTCATTGTCAGATATTGCTGACGATGGATTACGTTCTGGCCGCGCACGATGCTTACATGACGTTGCCGGCCCGCAAGGAAGGCATTATTCCGGGCGCGGCGAATTTGCGCCTGCCCCGGTTCACCGGCGACCGGCTTGCCCGTCAGTTGATCCAGGCGGAACGGCGCCTGGAGTGCGACAGCCCCGAGGGCCGGCTGATTTGCGACGAAATCGTACCAGCGGCGGATATGGACGCGGCGATCGAACGGACTGTGGCGATGCTGACCAGTTCCGGTGCTGTCGGGGCCACCGGTAACCGGCGTGCCTTCCGGGTGGCGGTGGAGCCGCTGGATCTGTTCCGTCGCTATAACGCCGTGTATGCGCGCGAACAGGCATCCTGCCATTTCAGTCCGGCGCTGATCCATAATCTGGAACAGAACTGGGGCGCCAAAAGCCGGCTGGCCTGATCCGGGGAGGTTCAGGTCGCTGAACCTGTTGCGAAAATTCGTCCTACGCGGCCATCGCAGCGGGTTCGGCGAGCATCCGCGCCACCAAAAAATCTGCTACCCCGGAACCGACCGGTTATACGCCTTTATGTCTCTGTTACCGGCCAGAAGTCTTCGGCCATCATCTGATCGAAGGACCAGGGGCAGATCGCCGGGAAGATATCCTTGTCGATACCGGTTTCGCTTTCAGCCTCCAGACGCGCTACGCGGTAGGCTTCGGACGTCGCGTTATCCAGGACGGATTTGAGGCTGGGATTGTCGCGCAGATGCGAGTCCAGGCTGATTCGCTGAATCTCGACGCTATTTTGCCAACTTTTGCTGCGCTTCGGAGCCTGGAATTGCCACTTGAGCAGATGGAGAAGCAGGACCGTCAGCCGGCTCACCAGCTCACGCTTCTCGGATTTTCCCATGCTCTCGATTTCTTCGGCGATGTGTTCGATATCGGCCTGCGTCAGCTTGCCAGCGCGCAGAAGTCCAGCCTGTTCATTAGCCCAAGCGTAGAAATCGCGGTCATAAAGAGACGAGGAGACCATGACATAATTCTATCACGAGCGGGGCGGGTTTGGCGCGAAAATAGTCTGACCAGTAAACGTGTCCGACGCCAGACCCAGCACGGACGCCGCCTCGCGCACCACGCCGGCCAGCGCGCCGTCCGCGAACGGCGACATCAGGCCTGCCGATTGCACCAAATCCTGGAACGGCGCCGACCCGCCGCGCGCGCACAATTCCGCATAGGCATCCATGGCCGCCGCGTAATCCCGACGCGACTTCACCCAGAACTGCATCGCGCAACACTGCGCCAGCGTGTAGTCGATATAATAGAACGGCGAGCCGTAAATATGCGGCTTGGCCTGCCAGCGGCCGCCTTTCGCCAGAAACGCCAGATCGCCGTAATCGGTCCACGGCATGTAGATTTTTTCCAGCCGAACCCACATCGCGTGCCGTTCGGCCGGGGTCGCGTCCGGCCGCGCATAAACATCGTGCTGAAAATGATCGACGCAGGCGCCATACGGCAGGAAGGCCAGCGCGCCGATCAGATGCATGCGGCGAAACCGGCCGGCGGCGGCTTCGCCCACCAAGTGGCCGATCGCCGGATAAGACAGAAACTCCAGCGCCATCGAGTCGATTTCCGCCGCTTCCATCGTCGGCCACAGGTAATCCACGCCGGGCTGGCGGCGGCTTTCCCAGTTCTGGAAGGCATGCCCCATTTCATGCGTAAAGACGCCGATATCGTCGTGTGTGCCGTTGAAGTTCGCGAAAATGAACGGCACCCCGGCGACCGGAAACGACGTGCAGAACCCGCCGCCCGCCTTACCCGGCCGGTTCTTCAGGTCCATGAAGCCGCCCTGGCGCATCAGCCGGTAAAACGAGGCCAGCCGTGGGTCCATCGCATCGAACATCGACTGTGCGGCATCGACCAGCGCATCGTGATCGCCCACCGGCCCGGGATTGCCCGCCGGATCGATCAGTGCCTCATCCCAGTAACGCAACCGGTCCCAGCCATGGTCGGCGCGGCGTGCCTCTAGCAGGCGGCCAACCAGGGGAACCACATGCCGCACAATCTGCTGGCGGTACCGAACGACGTCCTCCGGACCGTAATCCACCCGGCGCAACCGCCGGTACGCCAACGGTGTATAGTCCGCGAAACCCAGTGTACGGGCCATGCCGTGACGCAGCTTCACGAGCTGGTCGTACAGCGAGTCGAGTTCATCGCTGTGCGCCGCGAAGAAATCCCATCGCACCCGTTCGGCTTCGTGCCGCACGGCTCGGTCCGGATGTTCGGCATACGGACCCAGCCCGGCCAGATTGACCGTCTGGCTGCCGATCGTCAGGTGCGCCGAGGCCAGCAATTCGGTGTAACGAGCGACCAGCCGGGATTCTTCTTCGAGTTGCGGCTTGATCGCGGGATCGAACGTGGCGATGTCTGTTTGCCACAGCCGCAATGCGTGCGGCCCGGTCAACGCGGCCAGGCCTTCGTGGTCGGGGTCCGCCAGCAACCGGCGTTTCAGGGCGGTTTCAAGATCGGCCGCCTCCGGCGACAGCGCGTCGGCGTAATCGCGATCGGCCCGCGCGGCGGCATCGGTCGTGTCCTGCGCGAACCGCAGATGCACCAGCGCCGCCCAGGTTTCATAGCGCCGCCGCAGCCTGTCCCAATCGTCCAGCGCGGCGGCGCGATCCCCACGATCCAGCGCCGCACCGATGGCAGCATAGGATTCGGTTAAACCTGCACGATCCGGCGTTGGTTCGGCGATATCGGCAAAACGCGGCGCGTCAGTCACCGGCTGGTTCCGGCACGACGGCGGACGCCGCCAGAGCGCCCGATTCGCCGGCGGTACGCGACAGGGTCAGCCGCCGTTCATGGAACGCCGCCACCGACGTGCGATGTGCGATCGATACCAGGGTCGCGTCCGGCAACCGCGCTTTCAGAATTCCATATAATTCGGCCTCGGCCTCGGGATCGACGCTGGCCGTGGCTTCGTCGAGGAAAATCCAATCCGGCTTCGCCAGGATCGCCCGGGCAAAGCCAAGCCGCTGCTGTTCGCCCATCGACAGGCGCATTGGCCAGTTGTCGTCGTATTCCAGCCTGTCGCACAGCAGCGGCAGCCCAACATCGCGCAACACCTGCAGCATGTCCTGCTCGCTGAATGCATCCACCGGGTTTGGATAGGTGATTGCGTGCCGCAGCGTGCCCAGCGGCATATACGGACGTTGCGGCAGGAAGAACGACCGCTCCGGTATCCGCACGGAACCGGATCCGAACGGCCAGATGCCGGCCAGCACGCGAAACAGCGTGGTCTTGCCGGATCCGGAACGCCCGGTAACGATAACCGAATGGCCCCGCGTCAGCAGTAAATCGGCGCCTTCCAGCAGTTTTGTGCCGTCCGGCAGCATCATGGTCACATCGTTCAGCCGGACATCGCCATCCGGCGATACGGCGGGATCGAATCCGCCATGCGTTTCCGCCCGAGCCTTTTCGATCGCCCGGTGAAAAGTCGCCAGACGTTCGACGATGGCGCGCCATGTGGCCAGTTGCACATAGGACGAGACAAACCACGACATCGCCCCCTGCACCTGGCCGAACGCGCCGGCCGTCTGCATCAGCCCGCCAAGCTGCATGGTGCCGGCGAAATAGCGCGGCGCGGCGACAACGATCGGAAAAATGCCGGCCACCTGATCGTACCCGCTGGTCAGCGTGTTCAGCAGTTTTGTCCGCGACATAATCTGCCGCCAGTTGGCGATCACCGCGGCGAAGCGTGCGCGCAGGGTGACGGCCTCTTCTTCTTCGCCGCGATATAGCGCGATATTTTCCATATTTTCCCGGATTCGCACCAGCGCGTACCGGAAATCCGCCTCCACCCGCTGCTGGCGGAAACTCAGGATCGCCAGCGGCCGTCCGACGAGATGGGTCAGCCATGTGCCAACCACCGCATAGGCCAGCGCGACCCACACCATGTAGCCGGGGATGGGCATGCCGAACACCACGACAGACCCGGACAGACCCCATAGGATGCTGATGAAGCTGAACATCGACACCACGTTCGACAGCAGGCCAAGACCTAGGCTCAACGTCGTATCGGCGAAATCGCGCAGATCCTCGGCGACGCGCTGGTCCGGGTTGTCCGTTCCGATCGCCGCGGCGTCCACCGTCAGACTAATATGATAATATGCTCGGTCTGACAGCCATTCCGCCAGGAATTCCCGCGTCATCCAGCGGCGCCAGCGGATTTGCAGCAACTGGTTCAAGTAAACCGAATAGACGTACAGCAGGATGAAAATCGCGGCGACTTCGCAAAATCCAGGCAGCAATCCGCTGGGCGTATGCCGGTACAGAAACAGGAGTTCGAGAAATGCTTTCCAGTCCTTGTCCTGCAGCGCGTTATAGAACTCCCGCCGCCAGAAGCTCAGGACGACACTGAAGCCCACCAGGGTCAGGTTCATGGCGACGATGGACAGCAACAGCAGGCGCGCCGACCATCGTTCGTCCGACGTCATGAAATAGGGCCGCGCCAGACGCCAGGCGTCCTTCAGGAAGGGGCCGATACCGCGCATGACCGAATTATCTCTCGCTGGATGGGGGAAGTTTCGCCTGAAGTGCGGCAAGCCACGCCACGATGCGCTTGCGGTTCACGCCGAGGTCGGACTGGCCATAGACGCTGCGGGAATAGACGATCAGGCCGCTGCCGTCGGCGCCGTCCGGTTGCACCTGCACCATGATCAGGTCGGGGAAATTAAAGATCGCACTACGGGCGACGTATTGGCCCTGAAGCTGGGCGGGGTAGATGGCCGCGGTAAAGGTTCGCGGCTGGCTTGCGGCGACTTCCCCGACCAGGGCAAACAGCCGATCCGGCGGAACCGGATAATGCGGGGTCGCCAGCTCGGGCAACGGGGCGAACCCGTCCGGCGCGGCCAGCGCGGTGTTCGGGGTGGACGGACGCACGATGTGCGCGACATCGATCGGCTGCGCGGGCGGCAAGCCTTCCGCCGCGGGAAACCCGCAGGCCGGAAGAACAAGGCCGATCAGCCAGGCAAGCGGGTTCATGCGGGACGAATCACAGTCATTCCGCATCTGTTGCCCGGAATGGCGGAACCCGGCAAGTCAATTTCCGGCAATATTCCGGCAAGGTGGGCGGATGCGTTCGGCCCGCCCTTGCCGCGCGGTTCGCAACCGGGGCAAACAGGCTGGCCAACAGGGAGTACGCGCGGTGCTGGATCGGGTAATGCTGACGAACGACGACGGGATCGATGCCCCCGGCATGCGGGTGCTGGAGGAGATCGCCGCGCAAATCGCCCGCGAGGTCTGGGTTGTGGCCCCCGAACACGACCAAAGCGGGCAGTCCCACGCCATCAGCCTGCATCATGCGCTGCGGGTCAGCGAACGCGGCGAGCGCCGTTTCGGTGTGACCGGCACACCCGGCGACTGCGCGGCGATGGGCCTGTGCCACATCCTGAAGGACAATCCCCCGCAACTGGTGCTGTCGGGGGTCAACAGGGGCCTCAATCTGGGTCTGGAAACGGTGTTTTCCGGCACCGTCGGCGGCGCGATGACGGCGATGATGCTGGGTGTTCCCGCACTCGCGCTCAGCCAGGCCTTTGCGAAACGCGACGAGGTGCCGTGGGACACCGCGCGCACATTGGGGGCCGAAACGATACGGCGCCTGTGGGCCATGGGCTGGGGGCAAAATGCGGTGTTGAACATCAACTTCCCGCCGATCCCCGCCGCCGAGGCCGGCCCGATGACCCTGGCGCGTCAGGGGGAAGGCGCGGTCGCCGGCATGCATGTGGAAACCCGCGTCGATCCGCGCGGCATGTCCTATCACTGGCTGAACTTCCGGCGCGGCGATATCCAGCAGGGACCCGAAAGCGATTACAGCGCCATGCGAGCGGGCAAAATCGTCGTCACGCCGCTGCGTTACGATCGCACCGACGATGAGGCGTATGCCGGGCTGGCGCGGCACCTGCCGCGCTTCGGCGGGTAACCCGGCCACGAACCCGAGTCATCGGCCGTGTAACGAAATTCGCATTCAGTTCAACCGAGCGGCTTTTGCAATGACTTCGATGGCTTCGGGATGGCGGGACCGCACGGTTATGCTGGTCGCCCCGGAATCCTCCCACGCGCGAAACCGCTCACGGATACGTCCCGGCGGTCCTACCAGCGACTTCATATCCACCCACTCATCGGGCACCGCCGCGATGGCTTCTTCCTTGCGATGCGCCAGATATAGTTCCTGCACCCGATCCGCCGCGTCGCCGAAACCGCGCCGGATCATCTGGTCCTTGTGGAAATTCTTGTCCTTGTGTCCCATGCCGCCGACGTAAAGCGCGACTTCCGGCTTAAGCCGGTCGAGCGCCGCCTTCACGTCGTCCGCGACTTCCACATGAACATTAGCCTGGATGTCGAAATCCTTCAGGCTTTTGCCATTCCCCGCGCGGCGGAAGCCTTCTTCCAGCCAGGGACCGTATTCGTCCATGCAACCGGGAACGAACCCCATCGGAATCCACCCATCGGCGATTTCCGCCGTCAATTTCACGGTCGATTCGCCACCCGTCGCCAGATAGATCGGAATATCGCGGTTCATGTGCAGGATCGATTTCAGCGGCTTGCCGACGCCGGACGCGCCTTCGCCGGTATAGGGCAGGCTGATCTCCCGCCCGTCATGCGCCACGGGTTCGTCGCGAGCGAATATCTTGCGCATGATGGCGACGTAGTCTTTCAGCCGGTAATACGGCCGCCCCCACGGCTGCCCATACCATCCCTCCACAATCTGCGGGCCGGACACACCCAACCCGGCGATGAACCGTCCGCCGCCCGCCAGCGCATCCACGGTACCCGCACACATCGCCGCATTGGCCGGCGTACGCGCCGCCAACTGCATGATGCCTGTGCCCAGGCGGATTTTTTTCGTCACGGCCGCCAGGAACGCCAGCGGAGTCACCGCATCGGACCCGTATGCTTCCGCCGACCAGACCGAGTCATAACCCAGTTCCTCGGCGCGCTGAACCAGTGCAACCGGCAGGTCCAGTTTCGCGCTCGAATAGCCGATGGACAAAGCAAGCTTCATATCGAAGTTCCTTCGCGTTTTCTTTAACCGGCGGTGGCCAGCCGGTCTTTTTCCGCCATACGCTGTTTCAACTGTTCGGGCGTCATGCGGACGATATCCTCGTTCTGATGAGAATATAGATCGTATCGTTCCGTATCCAGATCTTCCAGCACGATCCGCCCATCCAGGACATCCCGCTTCCACGCATCCTGCGCCGCCTGACGATCGTGAAATTCCGGCATCACCTCGCGCGCGAACAGGTCCAGGCTTTCGCAGATATCCTGGTGGCTCGTCTTACCCGCCTGATTCAGCAGGATCGCCTGATCGACATGCGCCTCCTCGAACTGGCGCAGCCGCTTGCGGATGGTGTCCGGCGAACCGATCAACCCGTTGCGCAGCGCCGCCTGAGCCTTTTCGGTATGCCGCCAATCCTGATACTCCCGCCACAAATCGCCCTTGCCCGGCGCATCGACACCCTTTCGCCCGTAATACGACAGGGCAAAAATAAAGAATGTCCAGCCGGCCGCTTTCTCCAGCGCTTCCTCGTCCGTCGGCGCGCACATGAACCCGTTCACGATCGCCACGTTCGGATTGGTCGCGTACTCCGTCAGCCGCCGCGGCTGGTGCAGAAACATGTTGTAGTATTTATGCACCCACGCCTTGGCCGCGTCGGGCGAAACGAAACTGAACCCCAGCGCCCCCATGCCCCACTGCCCCGCTTCCCCAATGGTGCGGATGTTGGAACATGCCACCCATAGCGGCGGGTGCGGCTTTTGATACGGCTTCGGTACCACATTGCGCGCCGGAAAATCGTGATACTTGCCGTGGAATTCCCAACTATCCTGGGTGAACATCGGAATGATGGCCTGCACCGCCTCCTCCCAACGCTCCCGCTTGTCGCGCACACGTACGCCGAACGGATGCAGTTCCGCCGGGCCGGCGCCCTCGCCCATGCCGAGTTCCACCCGCCCGCCGGAAATTTGATCCAGCGTGGCCACCCGTTCGGCGATCCGGTGCGGCTGGTTCGTCGTCAACTGAACGATGCCGTGGCCCAGCCGGATCCGCTTGGTGCGCTGGCTGGCCGCCGCGAGGAAGACTTCCGGCGCCGAGGAATGGGAATATTCTTCCAGGAAGTGATGTTCGACTTCCCACATATAGTCATAGCCAAGCCGGTCGGCCAATTCGACCTGCGACAGCGAATTCTGGAACAACTCGTATTCGCTGGTGGCGGTCCAGGGCCGTGGCAACTGATGTTCGTAGAAAACGCCGAATTTCATGGATTTTCTCCCCTGAGGAGACGCTCGCATCCGCTTCGGCGAGCGTCAAGGCCGTATCGTGGCGCGCCGTCCGGCGGAAAAACCCGGCCTGATGGCCTGCTTGCCCAATTGCATCCGGGACGGGCGCCGTGCTGTATCAAAACGGCGTCAGCCGGGCTACAGGGCAGCCATAAGGCCATGCCCAACACTTATCGCTTCGGATTGTGGCGTCGGGCATGGCCTTAGCCTTTGTTTGATCGGGCAGCTTTATCGGCGTGCTGACGCACTGATCGCCGATGCTGCCCTAACACGCGCGGAAACGATGGAACGGCTGACGATCGCACCCTTCGGATGGCTGCCGGCCCGCCGCCGGATCGACCCCGCGGCGCAACGCCGCCGGCGGTTTCTGACGATCGCCGTGCTGCTTTCGGTTTGCGCCCATCTGCTCGGGGCGCTATTCATCGTGTTCATGCCACGTTTTCTGCCGCTGGGCCGGCCGCGTAAGGCCGAACCGCAAGAGCAGGGCACCATCGAATTGCTCATGGTGGAGCAGAAGGGCGCGCAGCCCGCCCAGCCGGACGCCCGCAAGCCAGTTCCGGCCCGTCCGGCGAAGCCGGAACCGCCGAAAGTCGAAGCCGCCAAGCCCGAGGCTGCCAAGCCCGAAGCGGCCAAGCCCGAGGCCGAAAAGCCCGAAAAGCCGGAGCCCGAAGGCCGGATAGACACACCGTCCGAACCGGACGCCAAGCCGGTCCCGCCGCTGCCCGATGCCCAACAGGGCGAGGTCGCGCCCCCGCCGCCCGCCAACCCAGATCCTCCAAAGCCCGCCCCGCCTCAACCGATCGCTCCCCAACCGGTCGTTCCACAGCCGGCCCAGCCCCAGCCGGTCCAGCCCCCGCCGCCGCCGAAGCCGGCCGAGGCGCAACCGGTGCCGCCGCGTCCGCAACAGGCGCCGGTGTTCGATCTGGCCGGCACCGAGAGCGAATCCAATGCCGTCGTCATGGGTGGGCACGTGCTGCCTGCCTCGCCGGACGACAAATTCCGCAACCGGCCGCCCGCCTATCCGGCGGACGCGCAAATGCACAACCAGCACGGCACCGTGGTTATCCTGATCCATGTCGGCGCGAACGGCCTTACCGCCGGGGCGGATGTCGAGCAAAGTTCGGGCGTGACGTCGCTGGATCAGGCGGCGTTGAACGCCGTGATGAAATGGCGGTTTCACCCAGCAATGAAGGACGGACGCACCGTTCCGTTCGATTTTCCGTTCCAGTTTGTTTTCGAACCCTATTGAGGATGCCTGACGATGGTACGAATTAACCGGGTCGTGACGCGGGGTGGCGACACAGGCGAAACGTCGCTGGGCGACGGGACGCGCATATCCAAGGCGGCCCCCAGGATCGAGGCCTTGGGCGCGGTCGATGAGGCCAACGCCAGCATCGGCGTGTTGCGAATCCATACGCGGGGCCGGCCGGACGAAGACGCGATGCTGGCGCGCGTGCAGAACGATCTGTTCGACGCCGGCGCCGATCTGTGCGTTCCCGGCACGGGAGGGGACCGGCTTCGCATGACCGATGCCGCGGTCGCACGCCTGGAAGCCGAGGTCGCGGCCATGAACGCAAGGCTGGCGGCCCTGACCAGCTTCATCCTGCCCGGCGGCACCGATGCGGCGGCGTTCGCCCATATGGCCCGCGTCGCCGTCCGGCGGGCCGAACGTTCGGTGGTCGCGGCCGGGGATGTCAATCCGGTCGCCGGGCGCTATCTCAACCGGCTGTCGGACCATCTGTTCGTGCTGGCCCGCGTGCTGAATGAAAATGGTGCCGCCGAGGTGTTGTGGGTGCCGGGTGCCAATCGGTCGTGACGAAACCGGTTCTGACATCTGGCCCGATCCGGTCCGGCGTTTGGGTTATGAACAGGGAACACTGCCCGTGCCATGGATTTCGCTTCATACACCGGTAGGCGATATTACCGTTTTCGAGGAAGACGGTGCGATCGTGTCGCTGGATTGGGGTTGGGTCGCGGATCAGGCGCCGTCGCCCGTGTTGCAGCGGGCGCGGGCGCAACTGCACGCCTATTTCGACGGCGACCTGCGGGCCTTCGACCTGCCGCTGGCGCCGGCCGGCACGGCGTATCGCCGCGGCGTGTGGCAAGCGCTGTGCGCCATTCCGTATGGCGAAACCCGCGGCTACCGCGAAATCGCCGCCACGGCGGGTGGCAGCGCACGGTCCGTGGGTCAGGCGAACGGCCATAATCCGGTCCCGGTGATTATTCCCTGCCATCGGGTTGTTGCGGCCACGCACATTGGCGGCTACTCCGGCGGCGATGGATTGCAAACCAAACGCTGGCTGCTGGCGTTGGAGAATCCAAACCGGACTTTGCTCTAAACTTCCGCCGTACGGAGAAACACGATGACGAAGGCGATCCGCATCCATACCAACGGCGGTCCGGAGGTGATGGTATGGGAAGACGTCCCCACACCCGAACCCGGACCGCTGGAGGCGTTGATCAGGCATGAGGCGGTCGGGCTGAATTTCATCGACGTTTATTTTCGCACCGGCCTGTACAAGGCGCCGAACCTGCCGCTGATCATCGGCCAGGAAGGCGCCGGAACGGTGCTGGCGGTGGGATCCGGCGTCGTTGGCCTGGCGGCCGGCGATCGTGTCGCCTATGCCGGCGCGCTTGGCGGCTATGCGACCGAACGGGTGATCGCCGCCGATCGGCTGGTCAAACTGCCGGACAGCATCGGCTTCCAGACCGGCGCCGCCATGATGCTGCAAGGCATGACCGCGCAATATCTGCTGCGCCGGACCCATGCCGTGCAGCCCGGCGATACGATCGTGGTACATGCCGCGGCTGGGGGGGTCGGTCTGATTCTGTGCCAGTGGGCCAAACACCTCGGTGCAACGGTGATCGGCGTGGTTTCCAGCGCGGAAAAAGCGGCGCTGGCCCAGGCAAACGGGGCCGCGCACACGGTGATCGGACACGCCGCGCTGGCATCGGAGGTCAAGCGGATCACCGGCGGGGCGATGGTGCCGGTGGTTTACGACAGCGTCGGTAAGGACACGTTCGCCGCAAGCCTCGATTCGCTGGCGCCGCTAGGGTTGATGGTGAGCTATGGCAATGCCTCGGGGCCGGTGCCCCCGGTGGAACTGGGGCTGCTGGCGGCCAAGGGCAGCCTGTTCCTGACCCGCCCGACACTGGCGACCTATACGGCAAAGCGGAGCGATCTGGAGCGTGTGGCCGCCGACCTGTTCGCCGCGGTCGGCAGCGGAGCGGTGAAAATTCAGGTCAATCAAACGTTCAGCCTGAAAGATGCCGGCGCCGCGCATACCGCGCTGGAGTCGCGTAAAACGACCGGAAGTACGGTGCTGCTGCCCTAGCTCGAGAATCGTGTTTGAAGCAGGTAAAGTGCGCAGGCCCCTGGGGGCCTGTACCGGCTAAAAGGTCGCGGGTTCGACGTTATATCGTCGGCTTGTCCCGGTGAGCGTGGACGATCTGGCGGCGATGCGGCGAGTGGACGATCGGTATCTGGCGTACCAAGTCCTGGCATAGACCCTGATCCGCACGGTGGCGTCGCGGCCGAGCGAATAGCCGGAAGGCATGCCAAGGATTTTCTCTCGCCCGGGGCGGAGGCGATTGGGCAGGGTGCGGCGAAAGAGATGGGTTTTCCGTTCGGGTTGCCAGCGCAATCGGCCCGAGAGGGCCGGAAATCGGCACAAACTCACTCATGAGCAAAAACAGGGTTTTCGCTTGACCAGCGGCCTGATTTGGGGGGAACCCGAAATTGCAAAATTCGTGAGTGCTCCGGCCTCGGCCGGAGTATCAGCCCCGCTTTCGAGCGCTGTTTGTGTTGTCTGGGGTCTTTCGCTTCAGAGGGTTGTGAATCTCCGGATCGCGAACCAGTCTGGCAACTCATGAGCCTGCTTAAAATGGGGCGCCAGTCGAGAAGATTGCGACACGCCCTTGAAATATTGGCGCATTATTCCCTCAGCCTGGACCTGGATGCCATAGTGGGGGGACGGATGAGCGCGGTAGCTTTGTGACGGCATTTTTGGTATAATTCTTCGAAAATGCTTCAAACTTCGAGAGATCGATCGTGAGCAAGACTGCGCACCAGCCAGAAGTGGAGCGGGCTATTAGCCTTTTCCTTGATGCCCTCCGCAAGAATTACACGGTCGATGAAGTGCGTCTGTATGGCTCTCGCGCCCGTGGCGATTTTCAGCCTGAGAGCGACGTTGACTTGGCGATCGTTCTGCACGGGCCGCAGGGCAATATTTGGGACACGGTTTGGGCCATGTCCGACATCACCTTCGATGTCCTGGTCGAAACCGGCGTGTCCGTATCACCGTATCCGCTGTGGGGCGACGCTCTGGATCACCCCGAGCGTGCGAAAAACCCAGCCCTGATAGGCAACATTCAACGCGAAGGAATTCGGCTATGACGAATCCCTTCCTGCAAAAAGCTGAAACAGGCGTCAAAAGCGCCAAGGCTCTGCTTGATCTCGGCGACACTGACGGTTCGTGCAGCCGCGCCTACTACGCGATGTATGACGCCGCGCGCGCCTGTCTGGCATGGGCAGGGGTTGAGCCTGTGCGCGGCGCGAGTTCAAAACGCACCATGGCCTTATAGCGGCCTTCTCCATGCATCTCGTGAAGCTACGTATCTTCCCGGCGGAGATCGGCAAGGCTCTCCAGAACGTCCAAATCCTGCGCCTTGCCGCCGACTATGAGGCCGCGCCCGTCCCACCAGAAAAGGCGGAGCAAGCCTTGGCAGCGGCGGAAGCTTTCGTCGCGACGGCATCGGCCTTGGTTGCTATGCCCTATCAAGGCCCGTCTGTGCGGTCACCGTAAAGCAGTCGAAGGGTCGGCTGTCCCAATGCATTGTTGCAACTTCTTCTTTGGGGCAGCTTCCATGCGCACTGCTTCCCGCGCGATGCCGTGGCGCTAAACGGCGGTGCCGGATAGTTCGATGTCGGCCGCCATGCCCTGTGCTGGATACACGCGGAGCGGCTGGTGCATACGCGGAACACGTTCACCGGCCCGCACCGCGCTGCTCAGCAGAACATGAGAACGCCGATCTGGGATTTCTACGCCGACCTCAAGGCCTACCGTGTCAAACCGGATAAAGACCGTCGGCGTGCACTGCGCGCGCGGTTCGGCCGCGATACGTTTCCCGGTCTTACCAAGACCTGCCCGAAAAATGGCGTGAGCTTCCGGGCGTATCTCGGCAGCCGTTTCGGTGTTACCGGGAAACCGCCTGTGCCGCCCTTGCAGCAACTCGATTGCCGCCGGGCTGAGGCGGCCTGAACTTCGGCGGCCGCCCGCGATTTTGCCTCTGTTACCGAAACAGGAATTAATGCATTGATTTATCAAGAAAATTGACCGGACGCCGGTCGAAATACGTGTGTCCGCCGCGCCGTTATATTTATCGCGAGACGTCCACTCCCGCCTTCAACAACCCGGCGCCTCGTTCACGCTCTGCACCCGCCAACCATCGGCCGACCGGTGTAGCCGGCTCAGCGACAGGTTCTGCACCGAAATGTGCAAAGCATTGTCCGGCCCGATGCCCAGCGCGTGGGCGATGGCGCCGCGGATCGCGCCACCGTGGCTCACGATCACCACATCGCGGCCGGCATGAACCTCCGCCAACCGTTCCATGGCCGCTCCCACACGCACGACGACCTCTGCCATGCTTTCGCCGCCGGGCGGCTTTTCGTCGCCGGCCAGCGGCCAGAATGCATGTGCCGGCCGCAGCAGTTTCGGCGGTAAATCCGCATGCGGCAGGCCTTGCCATTCACCCAGCGACTGCTCGATCAGCCCAGCTTCCACGCCCAGCGCAACGCTCGGATATCCATACGCCAACAGTGTTTCGGCGGTCCGGCGGGTGCGCGATAGCGGCGTCACCAGCCAGTCTGCCGGCCGGGGCAATCTGGCGGCCAAAGCCCGGTACGCCGACGCCTGTTCCGCCAGCGCGATCTCGCACAGCGGCACATCCATCACGCCGTACAAGACGGCCCGGGCGGCTTCCGCCACCAAGGCATGGCGGATCAGCCAGAACGAAGTCTCCATCATTCACCAATAGCAATCAGGGCGCCGCTGACGCGGGCCGCGTGGAATTGCCGCGCGAACAGCCACGCGGCACCGGCAAGCCAAATCAGGTTCAGGCCGAACGCGGCGGCCAGATGGTCCCACCGTATCGTGCCCTGCGAGAGCGCGGCGCGCATACCCTCGAACACATGGGTCGTGGGCAGCGCGTAGGCCAGCGGCCGGACGAACGCGGGCAGGACCGACACCGGGTAGAACACGGCGGAAAACGGCGCCAGCCCGAACAGCACGCCCCAGGCGAGCGGTTCCGCCCCGGACCCATGCCGCAGGATCAGCGACACCACGCCCAGCGCAACCGCCCAGCCCATGATCATCAGATTGATAAAGAACAGGATCAGCACCGGCCCCAGGGTGAACAGGTTGAACGCATACAAGCCCCAGGCCAGCAGGATCGCCGGCATCACGCCAAGCAGCATGCGGATGACCGACATGCCGATCAGCGCGGCGATCAGCTCGAACGGGCGCAGCGGGCTGACGAACACGTGGCCCAGATTGCGCGACCAGATTTCCTCCAGGAATGAGATCGACATCCCCATCTGGCTGCGCAGCGTCACTTCCCACAGCAGCACCCCGCCCAGCAGCGTGGCGCCCGCGATCAGGCCGGGATTGCCCATCCGCGCCGCGAGGAAGCGTGCGGTGAAACCCCAGATGCACATTTGCAGAACCGGCCAGTATGCCAGTTCCAGCATGCGTGGCCAGGACCGGCGGTACAGCGCCAGGTGCCGGTACATCAGGCCCCAGATACGGCGGAGGCCCGGCCTCATGCCGGCACCGCTTGCCGGCGGTCGCGGGCGATGTCGAGGAACACCGATTCGAGATCCTGCCGTTCATACCGCGCCAGCAGAGCCGCCGGGGTTCCGCGATCGACCACCCGGCCCTGTTTCAGCATCACGACGTCCGAACACAGGCGTTCGACCTCCGCCATGTTGTGGCTGGCCAGCAGGATCGTGCAGCCGGTTTCGGCGCGGTATTGTTCCAGCCATGTGCGCACCAGATCGCCGGTATCGGGGTCCAGGCTGGCGGTGGGTTCATCCAGCAGCAGAACGTCGGGACGGTTGATCAGCGCCTTGGCCAGCGCGACGCGGGTTTTCTGGCCGGCTGACAACTGGCCCGCCGGCCGGTCCAGGATCGGTCCCAGATCGAGTTCCCGCGCCAGTGCCGCGATGCGGTCCGACACGCCCCGGACATCGTAAAGATGGCCGTAAACGATCAGGTTTTCCCGCACCGTCAGGCGGGACGGCAGGGCGACATAGGGCGAGGAGAAGTTCATCCGGGCCAGGGCGGCGAACCGGTCACGTGCCATGTCGTGGCCGAGCACGGCGATCCGTCCGGCGGTGGGGACGAGCAGGCCGAGCAGCATGGCGATGGTGGTTGTTTTGCCGGCTCCGTTGCCACCGAGCAGGCCGGTTGTGGAGCCGGCGGGGACGGCGAAACCGATATCGTCCACCGCCAGCACGGGGCCGTATCGCTTGGTGAGATGTTCGGTTTCGATGGCGTTCATGGCCGCTCCGATACGGCGCGCGCGCCCATCCGCCAAGGGGCGATCGGCGGATGGGTGGCATGCCCGGCGACAGAACCCGTCAGTGGCGGAATGCGAAGGTGCCGTCCGGCGGCGCCGCCGCGATCTCATCGGCCAGCTTGCGTGTCATCGCCTCGCCAAACGTCGCGAAATCATGCACTTCCAGGACAAAACTGCCTGTGCCACCGGTCACATTGTCGCGGTAATATTTGGCAAGGCCGCCCGGCGGCTGCACATGGGCGAATGTCCACGAGACCGGATGGTCGTTGATAATCGCCAGCCCGTTGATGGTGATGCCAGCCTTCAGCGCGTCGTCGCGCGCCTCCGACACCTCGCGTCCGGCGTTGTTGGTGCCGTCGCCGCAGACATCGATGACAAGCCGTGTGGCTTTTATTCCCGATTCGGCCAGAAGCCGCACGGCCTGATCCACCCCGGCGCCGATCGCCGTACGGCCCCAGAACGACCGCGGCGCCGCGGCCAGGCGACCGGCGAACGCCTCCGCCGACGCCTTGTCGCCGATCATGGTCCATCCCAGCACGGTGCTCACCTCGAACACGCTGGCAAATTCCACATAGGCGACGGCGATCCTGCCGGCGGACCCGCCGCGGATGGCCTGCAACACGCGCGGACTGGTGAAGGCACTGACGTAACCGTCCTTTTCCAGCTTGAACTCGGTGTCGTCGATACTGCGGGACACGTCGGTCACCAGCACCAGCGCCACATCGGCATCGTCGGCCGATGCCGGGCCGGCGCCGGCGAACGGCAACAGCAAGGCGAGTGCGGCCAAGACGATACGGACCATGGGGGCAAGCCTTCCGCCAGGAATTTCATACCTTTGTATCTGACCCGTCGCATTGTCCGCCCGTCAAAGAAAATCGTCCGGGTCGTCGGGGTGTCATGGGCGCTTATGGATTGCTCGACGATAATCGCTACAAGCGGCAGCGTCGAGCAATTACTAAGGGCCGGACATCGCCTGATACCCAGCCGGCCACGGACGCCGCCCGACCCAGCGATCCCTACCGCACGCGCGATACCGGAAACGCCGCATCCGTCTGTCTCAGCCGGAACGCCTGAAGTTCGGCGGAAATCCGCTGACACGCCGTGACCGCTAGGCGCCCCAGATACGCCGCATCGTCCGGCGTCACCCGCTCTTTCGTGCGAACCAGGCACAGGCTCGCCACCACCGACCCAGGCGCATGGAAAATCGGCGCGGAGATACCGACAAGCGCCTTGTCGATGTCGCTGGCAACCAGATAACCCATCCGCCGCACCGCCCGCAGCCCATCGCGAAATTCCGCCCAGTTCTGCCCCAGCCCCGCCGCGGCGATCGCCGCCTGATGGTTCAACGCCAGGTTGCGCAACCGATAGGTGGGCAAATGCGCCAGGATCACCCGCGACGGCGATCCCTGAAACAGCGGAAACGGGCGGCCGCGCTCCATGCTCATGGTGATGTCCGGATCGGTCTTGTCCTGCAGCACGGCCAGCACACGCAGTCCGTAGAATGCGCACAGCAACTGCCCGCCGGCGACCGTGTCCCGAAGCTCCGCCATCACCGGCGGCACGATATGCAGCAACGGATCGGCCAAACGGATGTTCCGGTCGAACTCGATAAACCGCGGCCCCAGCGCATACCCGGCCCCGGCGACCGGCACCAGAAACCCGGCATCGCACAACGCGCGGACATATCGATATATCGTCGCCCGGCCCAGCAAAAGATGCTCGATCATCGTATCGGCCGTCCATACCGGCGCCTCCGGCGTGAACAAATCCAGGATGCCAAGAACGCGGGTCACGCTCGTCTCGCCCGCACCCGGCCGGCCCGGTGCGGAAGCGGTCATCCGATCCATCGCGCTGCCTTTGAAAGAGAAATCCACATATTTTCGCATAATATGAGAAATACAAAAAAATTCGCAACACGGGATTATCCCCAATCCCTCTTGACGGCGCTAAAATCCCGCAATATGAGAATTTCGTCGCGCATAGCCCGAGCAACGGTAAAACCGTGCCGCCCGAACCGGGAGTGAAACCAATGGCTACCCTTAAACAGTACGACGCCATCGTCATTGGCGCGGGCATCTCCGGCCTGTATCAGCTGTATCGCCTGCGCGAGCTCGGGATGAAGGTTCTCGTGTTGGAAGCAGGCACCGGCGTCGGCGGCACCTGGTACTGGAACCGCTATCCGGGCGCCCGGTTCGATTCGGAAAGTTATTCCTATGCATATTCGTTCTCCGAGGAATTGTTGCGCGAGTGGAACTGGTCGGAACATTTCTCCAGCCAACCGGAAACACTGCGTTATTTGAATTATGTCGCCGACAAGTTCGATCTTCGCCGCGATATCCTGTTCCGCGGCCGCGTCGCCGCGGCGCATTATCGGGACGATGCGCGAAGCTGGGACGTTACCCTGGAAGATGGCAGCCAGTTCCGGTCCCGTTTCCTAATCACCGCGATCGGCCCGCTATCCGCACCGACCATGCCCACGATACCGGGTGTGGATACATTTCAGGGCGCATCCTTCCACACCGCGCGCTGGCCCCATGAGGCAGTCAGCTTCGAAGGTAAACGCGTGGCGGTGATCGGCACCGGCGCGACCGGGGTTCAAACCATCCAGGAAGTGGCCAAAACGGCCGGCCATCTCACCGTGTTCCAACGCACGCCGAACTGGTGTGCGCCGCTGCTGAACAGCAAGATAAGTCCGGAGGAAATGACCAGGCTCAAGGCCGGTTATAAAGAGATGTTCCAGCGCTGCCAGGAAACGTTCGCCTGCTTCCTGCACACCCAGGACCCGCGCGGCACGTTCGAGGTGTCGGAGGCCGAACGCGAGGCTTTCTGGGAGAAACTATATGCCGAACCCGGCTTCGGCATCTGGCAAGGCAATTTCCGCGATATGCTGACCGACCGGGCGGCAAATGCGCTGATCAGCGCATTCGTCGCACGGAAAATTCGCCAGCGCGTCAAGGATCCGGCTGTGGCCGGCAAACTGATCCCAACCAATCACGGTTTCGGCACCCGGCGCGTGCCGCTGGAAACGAAGTATTACGAGGTTTACAATCAGGATAACGTCGCACTTGTCGATCTGCGGGAAACCCCGATCGAACGGATCGCACCGGCGGGTATAAAGACCAGCGACGCCGAGTACCCGTTCGACATCATTGTCTATGCGACCGGGTTCGACGCCGTAACCGGCAGTTTCGACCGCATCGATATTCGTGGCGTGCACGGGCTGCGGCTGAAAGACAAGTGGCAGGCCGGGCCGGAAACCTATCTGGGCGTTATGGTCAACGGCTTTCCTAACATGGCGATGCTGATGGGCCCGCATACCGCGCTGGGCAACATTCCCCGCAGCATCGAATACAATGTCGAGTGGGTGACGGGACTGCTGCGTCACGCGCAGGCGCACGGCTTGACACGCCTGGAAGCCACCGAAGCCGGCGTCGAATCCTGGACCGATCACGTCAAGGCACTCGGTGCGGGATTGCTGTCGAATGAAATCGACTCCTGGATGACCGGCGTCAACAGCAATGTCGCGGGACGCCAGACAAGACGGATCAACCGCTACAGCGGCAGCGCCCCGGCCTATCGGGCCCGCTGCGACGCGGTGGCGGCCCAGGACTACCAGGAGATGGCTCTGGACTGATACCGCCAGGGGCGGCCTGCAAAACCCGCCCGTGGCAGCCGTCCCCCCGCGTGAATCAGCGCCGGTCCGCGAAACCGGAGGTGTCGTTGCGTCATTGGCCTTCGATTGCGCCGCCCCTGCTGTGCCGCCCCTATTTCACCGGCTGAGGCATAAGTCCTATGCTGCATTGCAGCATTATCTTCCGGCGTGTGCCGCCTCATCTAGGGGTTCAAGCGCATGATCGCGCCGGACAGATTATGGAGACTTACGATGAATAAAATGATCCTCGCCGCCGTTGCCGTTATGAGCCTTGGAATGGGCACCGCATTCGCGGAAGGCGGATTTGGCGGCGCCGAACCGACCCAGTACGGCTCGCAGGCGTTCCCGAATCAGGCTTACCACGACAAGACGGTGTTTTCCGAGATATTCGGTCACCGCAACCACACCCGGGTGGATGCGCCGCGCACCGCCGAGGGCCGCACGATCAATGCCGGCGGCTAACACCGTCGCTGGAAGACTGCACGAAGGCCGGGTCATTCCCGGCCTTTTTGCTTTTTTACGGCCCGCCAACGGAGTTTAGGCGGGGAACGCCGCTTCCATCGCTCGCCGGTATTTATAGGCGTCGCCTTCGGTATCGATTCGCACATCGTCCCATGTGACTGGCTGTCCCATCGCCACATCGCGCACCAATGGCACACGGTTGGCCAGCCCGATCGGCAGGCCGCCACGGCGCAAGCTGTCCGCCGCTGTCATCAGTTTGCCCCAGACGCAGGCGCCGCCTTCGCCGTCCAGCATTTCCCCGGCGCGCAGATCGCGTTTGGCGGTGGACACCACGTCGCCGCGGAAGCCCGTGGGTGCGCCGGTCGCTTCCTTGCGCAGGGCCGCCGACAGGATCGACACATTCAATTCCAGCCCGATCAGATGGAACGGCCGGTACAGCGCCGACACCCGGCCGGTGGAATCCGTCGTAACGCCATATTCCTGGAAACAGCGTTGGGCATAGTCGTTTGGCGCCTCGAACACCACGAACACGCCCCAGCGCAGGTCGTTGGTCACCGGACTGCCGTCGCGATGAATGCTTGAAATCACCTCCACCTGCCCGCTGTGATGCAGTGTTCCGGTGCTTCCCGGCCGCAGCCTGTCCGCCATTTCGTGGGTTCCCACGGGCGGAAATACCAGCCCGTCCGGTGCCGGCCTCAGGCCGGAGGCGTTGGCGACGGCCGCCATCTCGATCCCCGACTTGGTGCCGTCGAGGAACGAGTTGAACATTTGCGGGTTCATCCCGCCGGTTTTCGCCTGCTCGGCCGTCAGCCCATAATGGCCCCAAACGGTTTCGGGCGTGGACGCGTGATATTCGGGCCGGTATTTGGTACCCTTACCGGCGGCGATGACCGGAAACCCGCAAGACCGCGCCCAGTCCACCAGTTCGCAAATCAGGGCCGGCTGATCGCCATATGCCAGGCTGTACACCACGCCGGCGGCCTCCGCCTCGCGGGCCAACAGCGGGCCGGCCAGTACGTCGGCTTCGACGTTCACCATGACGATGTGCTTGCCCTCGCGGATCGCCCGGCGGGCGTGGGCGATACCGGCTGGGGCATGGCCGGTGGCTTCCACTACGACCTCGACCTCGGGAAAGGCGATCATCGCGGCGGCGTCATCGACGAAACGGGTGGCGGCGATGCGTTCTTCGGTCCAGCCGACATCCCGGCAGGCATGACGGGCCCGTTCGGGCGACAGGTCGGCAATGGCGGCGACGTGCAGCCCAGGGGTGCTGGGCACCTGCGACAGGAACATCGACCCGAACTTGCCGGCGCCAATCAGTCCGACGCTGACGGGATGGCCGGCGGCGGCACGCTTTTGCAGCAGGCGATACAGATTCATGGGTGTCCTCCGATACGGCGATGTCGGTTCAGGTTCTACGCGGCGGGCGTTGGAAATGCGAACCGGCCTTTGCAACGCCGTTCCAGGCAACGGATCGTCCCGGCCGGCCCGTCCATCAATCCCAAAAAGTCGGCTGGCGACGGAATTTTTCAAACGCCGAGACGATTCGCGGGCGCATCGCCATCCCACGCGCGGCCAGAAACCCGGTCACCACCCCGATCGCATAGGCATGCCGCCCTGGCGCGCCACCGAGGTCGGTCAGCAGGTACGCCGCGACCGCGCCGTCGTTCAAGACCCCCATTCGCTGCTGCAACACGCTCAGCCGCTGGATAAACCGCCGCGGTGCCTTGCCTGGGTAAAGCGGCAGAAATAGCTCAGCCGCGTAACGGGCGCGCTTAGCCCGCAGCCGGACCGCATGCAGCGACGGAATATCGAGCGCGTCGATCCGCTTCCCGGCCCCGTCCAGTTTCTTCCAACGGTGCCGCAGCACCGGTGCGGCGAATTCCGTCAGCGGCGGCGGGATGGGTTCTTTCCCGGCGGCGTCATCCGGCGTGCGACACAGCTCCGCCGCCGCGAACCATGCCAGTTCGATACCCAGCAGCCGGAAAGCTGGATCGCCAAGGTACGTGCCCAGCGCCGCCCGGCACTGCGCCCGGCGACGCGACACCGCCGCCATCAGGCGACCCAGCCGGACATCGTCGGGCATCGCCCGCAGGATGACCGGCATGGTCTCCCCGGCAAACACGTCCCAGTCGCGCACTGGTCCCAGCCGGACACCCAGGTCGCGCAGACCCTGGGCAACCCCGTCCAGCGCATGCGGCGCAACAGCCGTCCGGAAGACAGTCAGCGCGGAACGGGCACGCCGAACCGCGACACGCATCTGATGGACGGCCTCGGGTCCGCCGCCACCAGCCTCGATCGCCGCCGGGGCATGCGCCAGCATCGCATCGGTCAGATGCCCCAGACTATGCCGCAGTGCGGCGGTCGCGCTTAGCGGCCCCGCCGGCAAGACTGGTGGACCGCTATGGCGCGGGGCGGCGGGCTGGCCGGTCGCCAGTGCGATACCCTCCGCCGCCAGCGTCGCCAGCGGCACGCCGATGACCCCGGCCCCGGCGATCAGCGCCGCGGCCTCCCGCACGGAGCCGGCGACGCCGCTTATCCTGATCCGGATCGCGGGCTGCGACGCGGCAACCGCGCGGAGCACGCCTTTTGCTATGGTTATGGTAACAGGCTGGCCGCCGACAGTGTGGATGCTAACGGTTTGGCGCCCCTCGAACGCTGCCATCGGCGCCAGCGTGACGGGCAACCGATCCTGCACGGCGACCACCGGCGCCGGCTGGGCGGGCAGCCAGGTGTCCGCGGCGGGAACCAGGCGTTCCAGCACGCGCACACCGTTCTGTTCGGCCAAAGTCAGGCCGGCCGCCAGCAGCGTACGATCCGGACTATCATGCCACACGATTTTGACGGACCGCCCAACCGGGCGCCCCGTCCGGCAGCCGGTTAATGCCTTCAACCTGGCCAGCGCCGCGATCGCCGCCGCATCCGCTGTCAGTTCCAGTTCCATCAGGACGAACCGGCGCCCTCCAGCATCCGCGGCGTCAGGAAGCGGATCAGCCGCCCGCCGCCTTCGCGCAGGTCCCACCAGGACCCGGCCACGACGAACTCGGCCAGGGCGGCGGTTGGAAACCCCTCCGCGAAGGCCCGTTCGTTGACGCCGCCAGACGAGCCGATCAGGCCCAGCGCAAGATCGTGTAAGCCAGGATTATGGGCGATCAGCAGCACGCTGCGCACCGTTTCCGCCACGCCATGCAGCGCCGCCATCAGTTGCATCGGGCTGGCCAGATACAGGCTATCCATCGGCTCGATCAGCGGTGTGTCGTCCCATGGCTCCAGCGCTTCCAGTGTTTCCATCGTGCGTCTGGCGGTGGACACCAAAACCATATCGGGGGCCAGGCCAAGATCGCGCATGGCCTGGCG
This sequence comes from Pseudomonadota bacterium, assembly GCA_021805565.1. GTDB lineage: Bacteria > Pseudomonadota > Alphaproteobacteria > Acetobacterales > Acetobacteraceae > Rhodopila. Next base: position 36,486 of record JAJZFA010000011.1, on the reverse strand, counting down.
CATCGCGGCGGCGGATCGCCGCCCGCGCGCGTTGAGCGGGCGGTCCCGGTCGGGCATCGAGGCGTCGTCCCAGGTGGACTTCGCGTGCCGGAGAAGCAGAAGCTGGCGCATGATGAAACGCAGTCTGCCACGCCGCGTTCGGCTTGTCCTCCCCCGCGATGATTCGGGCGGTACCGTTCGATCGCAGGCACGCGCCAGACCATGCGCGCGCGACGATTCGACGGCGATGGACGTAGCGGGGATTATACTGAAACCGCTGGTGGAGCCGAGGGGAATCGAACCCCTGACCTCCTGAATGCCATTCAGGAATATCGCAACCGGCATGAAATGCCGCACGCTGCCACTAACCGCCAATAGGCGCCATTTCAAAGGCATAGCAAACCCGGATCGTGACACACGCCGCCATGAGACGCTAAGGATACCCGAATCCGTTGGTCCGCGGTTGGTCCGCGGGAAAAACACGGCGGAGCATCAGAAGGGTCCGGACCATGCGACAGGCCAGCGTGTGTACCTATCTTGTTCACGGTCTATGTGCCCAAGAACACGTTAAATCAGGTGTTCTATGGTGTTCCAGTGTTCCACACATATATAAGATACTGATATCGCAGGTTCCAAACCGCCGAAACCATGGAACACCTTGCAAATGTCCGGTGTTCCATGGTGTTCCATCGGTGCCCGCGCCGTGAAACTCATAAAAAGCGAAATCGACGCCCTCACCTGTCCGCAAGGCCGCCGCGATCTGATCGTGTTCGATGACGATCTGCATGGCTTCGGCCTCAGAGTGACTGAAAAAGGCGCCAAAACCTTCATCCTGCAGTACCAAACTGGTGGCCGGGCAGGCCGGCGCACGCGCATGGTCCTGGGAACCTATGGCGAAGTCACCCCGGCGGCGGCACGCCGCATGGCCGAAGTCGCCCGAGCGAAAGTCCGCCTCGGCCAGGACCCGGCCGCCGAACGCAAAGCCGTCGCCGCAACGCGGGTGGCCGAGGCCGGCGCGGCCGAACGGGCGCGGGTCGCCGATGCGTTCACCTTCGGCGCGCTGATCGGCCAGTGGGCCGCAACCGGGCTGGCCGACCGGAGTCCGGCACACCGCATCGAGGCTCCGCGCGCGCTGCGCACCGGCTTCGCCTCCCTGCTCGGCTGTCCGGCACACCTGGTCGGGTCCGGCGCGGTGCAGCAGCTCATCGACGGCATGGCGATGTCGCGGCCCGTCGTGGCCAGCCGGACCCGCGACTATGGCAGGGCGGCGTTCAACTGGGCGATCGGCCGCCGGCTGGTCGCGGCAAATCCCTTCACATCGGTCAAACTGGACCGCCGGGAACTCAGCCGCGACCGTGTTCTGTCGGACGCAGAACTACGCGAAGCCTGGTGCGCCGCCGCGATCGCGCCCTATCCGTTCGGCCCGCTGATCCGGTTGCTCATCCTGACGCTTCAGCGCCGGGGAGAGGTCGCCGGGATGCGATGGGCGGAGTTAACGCCAGACCTGTCCGTATGGACCATCCCCGGCACGCGATCGAAAAACCGCAAAGCCCACATTGTCCACATGGCGGAACCCGCGCGGGCGATTTTACGCGGCGTGCCACGGGCGGACGGCCAACGCCTGGTGTTCACCACCAACAACCTGACCCCTGTCTCCGGCTTCTCGAAGGCGCACGGGGATCTGAAAGCGGCGATCGCCAAACAGCGCCCCGCGGTGCCGAAAGGACGGACGCCGCCGGCGGCGCCGTACTGGCACTGGCACGATTTCCGGCGCACCGGCGTCACCGGGCTGGCCCGCCTCGGCTACGCCGTCCATGTCGCCGACAGGCTGCTCAATCACGTGCAGGGGTCGATCAAAGGCGTCATGGCCGTCTATCAGCGGCACGAATTCCTGAAGGAGCGGGAGGCCGCTTTGCGGGCATGGGCCGAACACGTGCTGACCGTGGCGGACGGTAGGGGAGAGTAGAGGAAGGCACCGGATAAGCCGTCTTCCGGATTGCGGCATGGTGTGTCCGGCCACAATAGCGAAGGACACCGGACAAATGCCAGACTCTTCCCGGACGCAACGTGCGGGCGCTCCGGCCGGAAACCAGGGGCGGCAAACCTTGCCGGCGCTCCCGCGTCCGGTTCCGTCGTTCCGGCAGCGCACAGCGGCCTGCCCTGTGCGGCCGGTCCCGTTGCCCGGCCGGGCGGCGGCACAATCCGCGACGGCCGCAATACCGCCAGGAAACCGCGATCCGGCAACGCGCGCGACCGGCTGAAGCCCTAACCGGCGCCGGTCTCTCCGGCGTCGCCACCCTATCCCACCCGTAAAGGACATCGCTATGGAACCGAACGACAGCCTGGAAAAAGCAAGGCAACGGGCGCAATCCGCGCTGGCCGGCTATACAAAGGTGCTGGACCTGGAAAAGAAACTGGCGGCGCGTTTGCAGGCCGCCGCGCGGGACGAAATCGATGCCGCCGCGGCACAGGCGGATGCCGAAATGAATGCGATTCTGGCCGACAGTTCTGGCCAGGCTGCCTGCGCGAAAGAAGCCGAAACAGCGGCCGCGAAGCTGGCGAAGGCTCAACGCGAACAAACTGGAATCAAATCGCTCCAAGAGCGTATTCCGGGCATGACCGAGACCGCCGACGATGAAATATACAGTGCTCGCTCCGAGCTTGAGGTGAAACTGTTGTCCGTTTCAGTAAAGGCCAGATACGACCTGGCGGCACGGTTGCGCACACAGGCGGTTCAACTGGGGCAAATTCTCCAGGACGGCTTCGCGCTAAGTGCCGCCGGCATCCTGGTAGGCCCGCTGCTGACCGACACCAAGCTGGTCAATCCGGTCAGGGACATGTTCCAGCCCTTTATCGGCGGCTTCCGGATGATCCTGGACGACGAACCGGTCGCGCTGAACACCGCGTGGCGCGGGAATCCGGAATCGGTCGCTCTGTTCGAAGCGCACCGGCCGGACAACGAACTTATTGCCACGCTGCGGCAGCACGTCGGGCGCATCGAGAACCAGCGCCGGCGAACACCTAGGGCAGCCAATAGCACCGCCCGGCCGAACCCTCCCGCGCACGCGCCGGAACCGGTGCCTGCCCCTGCCGCCGATGCGGATGCCTCGCCTCACGGAAAGCCGCTCCAGATCGCCACGGCCCCGCTGGATATAAGCATAGACCGCAAGGAACCCTTGACACCGGCCGAAATGGATACGCTGTGGCTTCAGGCTTCCGGTGGAATTCCACGGCCCGCGCCAGACGCCATCTTTACCGATATCGCGGGCAGGATACGGCCCTGGCAAGTTCAAAGCCTGATCGAACGCGAAGCCCGCGTCGCGGCAGGTAAGGTCAGGCTGGATAGCGAGCTGAATACCTCTAGCCAAAAGTTTCAGCCGCCATCGGTCGTCCGCGACGTAACAATCCCGGTGGATACCGGGGACGACGACGGCGGGCCGCCGTTGTCTCGGGCGCAAATGGACGCGCTCGGGAGGCGGCCATGAACGCGGCGGATGAGGCATGGGAGATCGCGGGCGAGGCCGGCCGCAAAACCGTAATCGAGGCACTCAGGGACAAAATGCGCCGCCGGCTGGAACGGGGCGACAGCGAAAAGAACCTGATGGCGCTGCTGATCGGCGGCCTGTCCGGAATCGCGCAAATCATGGCCACGCGGGCGTTGCCGGAAAAGGCCGCGCTGATGGAGGAAATCGCGCTGGCCTATGTGCGCGGGGCAATGCGCGGCGGCGATGGGCCGGTCAACACCGATGGAAGCCCATTCGACAGCGGAACGTACAACAACGACGGCGGCTGACCGCGCGGGCCGGCGCGCGCGCTCCGGATCGCCGGAGCAATCGCGTCAAAAGAACGGCGCCAAAGGAATCGCGCCGGACACGCCCGGCCGGAACGTGTATTGTAATAAAGAAACAAAGCCGTTGCGGACGAAAGGACTGACACCGTGATAGAACTCAAGATCGATCCATCGGCCTTTTTACGCATGGAAAAATCGCTGCTGGCACTTGCCGACAAGCACATACCTACAGCGATGGCGAAAACATTAACGCGGTTGGCAACCGGAGCGCGTACCGAGGTCATGACGCGGATGGAGACCTTGTTCGACCGGCCAACCCCTTTCACCATGAACTCGGTCCGCTACATGGCGGCGACACGGGACAACCTCACATCCATGGTCTACATCAGCGACGATGCCGCAAAGGGATTGTCGCCCCGGAAATACCTGAAGCCGGAAATCGAGGGAGGCCCCCGCAACCTTAAGCGGTCTGAAAAAGCATTGATCGCGAAAGGATTGATGCAACCGGGTCAGCACATTATCCCGGCCGAAGGCTTCGACCTGGACGCGTACGGAAACGTGCCCGGCCGGATCATGGTGAAAATCCTGTCGCGGCTGAGCGCGCTGGGGGAAACGGGGTATCGCGCCAACGTATCGGACAAACGGCTGAAGCAGCTAAAACGGGCGCGTATGGCGGCCCGTCGCGGCGGCAATGATATCGACGGGGTAAGGCAGTTCGGCGGAACCGATTACTTCGTCGCGCACAGCAAAGTCGATGGCGCGCCGCTGGGCATCTACCAGCTTGTATCGAAGGGTAAAGTCGTGCCCGCGTTCTACTTCGCCCGCCGCAACCCGACATACGCGGCGCGATTCCCGTTCGAGGAAATGGTCAATACCTATGCCCGCCGAAACTTCGAAAAGGAAATGATGCGCGCGCTCATGGAGGAAATCGCGAAGGGAGCGCATTAAGGCCCCGCGGGCAGGCCGGGCGCGGCGCTCCGGCTCGCCGGAATCGCCGCGCGGCAGACTGGCGACGGCCACACAACCGGCCATGACGGCACGCCCGGCCGTTGAAGGCCCCGGCCGGACGATGCACCTGGCGGGGGCGCGTCACACGGACGGCAACGGCAAGCCCGGCGACGGCCACGCAACCGGCCAGGACGGCACGCCCGCCCGTTGAAGGCCCCGGCCGGACGATGCACCTGCGGGGCGCGGCGGCACAGGCACGCCAGAGGCAGCCAGGCGACGGCCGCGCGACCGGCCACGACGGCACGCCCGCCCGTTGAAGGCTCCGGCCGGACGATGCACCTGGCGGGGCACGGCGGCACACGGACGGCAACGGCAAGCCCGGCGACGGCCCCGCGACCGGCCACGACGGCACGCCCGGCCGTTGAAGGCTCCGGCCAGCCGATGCGCCTGGCGCGGCGGCACAGGCACGGCAGCGGCAGCCCGGCGACGGCCGCGCGACCAGCCACGACGATGTTCCATGCCTGTTGAGGCATCCGCAATCGGGTGCGGCCGTTGGCGCTGCCTCGATCGGGACGGCGTGTCATCGCGATCCGGGCAGGATCCCGGCTTCGCCCGTTGAGGCCTTGCCTCGTCTGGCAGCGGGCACCGGCCTGCCTGACCTGGCACGGCGCGGTGCCTCGGTCTGCTTGCTTCCGGCGACATCGAACGCCGCACAGGCGTCATCCCACTGCGCAACCATTTCCGCCAGCGACGGTTCGCGGGCGGATTGGGACAATCCGCCGCGCCGTCGATCGAGGTAGCCGTCAAGGTCCTCGATGAGCCACGCCTTGCGCCCGGCCGTTAGCCTGACGGCGGCGGGAATCCGGCCGGCATCGACCTCGTTACGGAACGCGCTAAGCGAAAGCTGCCCCACGTAAGCCGCCACCCAGTCTTCGCATAGCGCTCGGGGCCAAGCCGGAATAGCGCGCGGCTTAGCCATTCGCGGTGGTTCTGGAAACGCCCGCCGGATCGCCACCGATACCGCTACCCCAAGCGTTCACGTAGTCTCCGGCTTCGCGTTGCCGTGTGCCTCGGCCGCTTCAAGGCCAAGCTCGATAACGCGCCGAATCGCTTCGGACTCTCGTTTGATGCGGTTATCAAACTGAAAATTTTCTATTTTTTGCCATACGCTGGCAGGCATCGATATCGTTTTCCGAAGGATCGGATCGGTATTTCCCGTCATAGTGACGAACATACTCAAACGCACTTTGTGAATCAATGGTGCACACGCACCTTGCGCATCCCAGAAATTGATGCTTTTGTGCGTTTGCATCTTTGCATCAAATACCATCATGCAGAACGCCGCCGCCTCACAGGCCTAACCAAGGACAGGAAAAAACAATGCCAAAGGCTGATGCGACACAGACACCATCCCGCCGGACACTGTTGGCAAAGCTGCCGGCATTCGCCGCTGTCGCCGCCGCGACCGGTGCCCCCGGCAACAGCGGCCGGGCGGAAAACGCCCCGGCCGGGGAACGGCCGCCGCCGGTACCGGTTCCCGGCACAACCGCCATCGCGGCCCTCAGCGCCGAACTCCATAACCTCGTGCGGCGGCGCACGGCCATGGACGCGTACCTGTCCAACATGCCCTCAGGGCCGGCATACAATGGATTGTATGCGGATTTCGATACCAATCTCGGCGAATGCTTCGCGATTCAGGACAAGATTGTGTTCTGTCCCGCGCTCACGCTGGAAGACGCCGCTAACCAGCTTGCCGTCGCGTTCGGCCGCGTCGAATGGGTCGATGCCGCCCGCGCGACACAGGATGAACTGGACCGGACGGCTAAGGACCTTCGCGGCCTGATAGCAAGCGTGCTGCTGGCGGTCGTGCAGGCCGGCAACCTCGATATAGACCGGATCGGCTGGGGCGACCTAAGGCACCTGTGCGCCGTGCATGCGCCCCTTGCGGAACGGCGGCAACGGCTCATCCAGGACATGGCATCCGTCGATCCGGCACTTACGGTCGCGGCCTTCGCACGTAACGGCAAGGGGGCGCGGGCATGAAATCGCAATCCCGCCGGGCACCCCCGGCAAAGCGCCCGGCCCGCGGCGCCGGCAACGGTACCGGATCACCGGAATTCCGCGCCGCCACGATCGCGGACTACGCCGCCCTGACCTTCCCCGGTGAGGGCAGCAGCGTGCTGGACAGGCTCGGCACGCTGCGGGATTGGCTGGCGGAAGCGTCGGTCGATTATCGCGTGATGCGGGTAGCGGCGCATGTCATGCACGCCGATGAGGTACGGATGCTCGCCTATGTGCGGGAAATCGGGGCGTTGCAGGCAGCCGAGTTCACGGGGGAGCTTTTGTCCCTGAAGGCCCGCTACGAAGGTGTCGCCGCCCTGATGGAATCGGCCACGATCCGGATGACGGCCGGAATGGCGCGGGATGTTCTGCTGACCGGGGAGACCCGCTGATGGCCCTTTCACCCCCGGAACCGGACGCGCGAACCGGCCGGCGTCCGCTGTTCGGCCACGTTGCCGGCGCCGTGGCCCTGGCGGCGCTAACCGGCGGCGCAACCCGCGCCGGCGCCGCGCCCCCAGGCCTGGAACCGGATCGCGAACTGATCGGCCTGTGCCAGGCGTTCGTGGCGCTGGAGGACCGCATAGATGGATTCTACAGCGACGGCGCGACGCCGGTCGCCGATGACGTCGCGCGGGATGCGGCTGCCGCACCGTTCCACGACCGGCAAAAAGCGTTGCTGGATAGCATTTGCGCCATGCCCGCCACGACGATCGCGGGCCTGATGGCCCGTGCTGCCATGATGCTGCGCTGGGCTGGTGAAATGGCGGACGATCCGGGACCCGATGGGCACTGGGATGCTCGCATGGTCGCGGCGCTGCTCCGCGATTTCAGGGACGGCGCCGGTCGTGGATAGCGGGCGGCCAATCGCGGCGGCTCACCGGAAGGCTGTACTTTGGCCGGGCGGTTCGCCTCCCGTGCCGGACGTTGTTTCAGGACTGCACGCATCGATTTACTTGCCACGACCCGGCCGGACGGCCAGCATCCCGACAGGCGTGGCTAGGTCTGGCCGCCGAACGGCACGATCCTCACGCGTGCCTGCCACGCCGGCTTCGTTCAATCGTGAGAAAGATGCGTGTGAGGCACCATTGGCACTTATACAGGACCGGCATCACTGGATGCTGGATGCGGACCGGAATGGACTTCCGCCGTTGCGGGCAATCCTAACGATAGACAGAGAAAGACGAATTGGTCTGTTGGAAATACTTGTCAAGACATTATATGCCGAAAACTTTGTGTGGCCGATGTATCCCGCTTCTGATTACGACTGCCCGTTTGTCCGGCCACCCGTCACCATTGTTCACGGTAGCTCTGCGGGACCGTTCGATCTGGCCCGGCTGTGGGACACCCACCTCGCCGAACCGCTGAAGCGTGTCGATGAACGAGCGGCCGGGATAATCTCCGCGCTCCGGCGAAATTTGCGGCTTGGCACTTGGAAGGCATCCGCGTTGATAGGACCGGATCCGCAACGCGGTCTGATCGACCCAAGCTTGTGGAACAACACCGACCGCGATCTATCTTTTTTCGCGGCGTGGGCGTCGGGAAGGATGCGCATCGGTGGCATCGATTATCGTAACATTCGTCTTTGGCCCTCGGCCGGCATTCCGCTCGGGGCGGCGCCTCTCTATGTCGGCGACTGGCGTCATATCGAAGAGACCTTCCGGATTGAAGCGGCGGTCGCCGACGATGGCCTTCTGGGCGATCTAGCGGATATGCTTGGCAACGGCATATTCCAGGCGGACAGCTCAAAGGGGAACGGCGGCAAACGTCGCTTGATTCCGGCAGCGGAGTGGGAAGGCGCGAACCGGGCAAAATTATATGCGCGGCCGGATGTCCGGATTCATCTTTGGGGTATCCCGGAAGATATCGCCACCCCGGCCGGAAAGGGGAATAATTCGAACCCGGAACCAAAACCGGAGTCGATTCCTGAAATTTGGGACGCTATTGGATGCGGACTTATCGCGCTCAAAAGAGCAAAATCCAAAATCTCGATTCACAGTATTACGCGCAAGAACATAGATGGTATATTACGATCCGTCCTGACGGAAGCCGCCAAAAAAAACGGGATCGATATAGACAAAGATATCGAAATGTTCGACATAATCCAAGAATGTACGCCAAAAGGCAACAGCACCGTCAATGACTTTCTTAATGCAATACAAAATCAATCAAAATTACCGCACAATAAAAATCCTCCTAAGACACACACCCTACATTTAAGCGAGAAAAAAATTCTCCTTGTAGAATTGGTGTCTCGGTGCTTCAGCCCGAAGTCTATACCCTTGAAGGATGAATCCGAATATTTGATAGCCGACTTTATCGACGATATGATGGGCTGGTGCGTCATAAACCTTCCTGGACATCCATTCACTCCGAAGGCCGATGGACTAGGCATTCAAATCCAGGATGATGTGCAAACGCACCCACTTCGCGATGAGGTCGAACGTATCATCAAGCAGGTGGCCTACGAACCGATTGAAGGGATGTTAACTCCCGAATTTTTCGAAAGGCTTCGCTCGCGGGAAGCGCCGGAGACCAGGGGAGCGCAGGGGAGACCGCCGGACGCCGGACTAACCCACCTCCGCTAAACCTGTGGCCGTCTAAGGCACCCCCTGGCGGAGACCCGAATCGTGACCGGCAAACCGGATAATGTCCTGAAAGAAGCCGCCGCGGCCCAACTTGTCGGCCTCAGCGCGCGAACCATGCAGCGGCTTCGCCAGGATGGTGGCGGCCCATCCTTCGTGAAGCTGACGGAACGGCGCGTCGTTTACACCGAATCGGCGCTTCTGGCATGGCTGCAAGCCCGCACGGTGACGTCCACCTCGGCCGTCACAGTCGCCCGCGCGCGGAAACCCCGCTAATGCCCGCGCCTTGGCGCCTTATCGTCCCGCCGTACTGGCGCTTCGACGCGGCCCTGGCCGTCAACGGCCTGTGCCATCCGCCGGCATTTCCGGGCGGCGCGTGGTCCCGTGCCGACAGGCGCGCGTTCCGTGCGGCGGCCGGTTGCCTGTCCCGTGTCGCCGCGCGCGACCATCACGCCGGCCCGCGGCCTCTCGATGAACTGGACGCCGCCCTGACAGAAATCCGCCAGCGGCTTCTGTCGCGCGATCCGGGTTGCTGGCCGGCGCTGCCACGCGCGGCCGGTTCCGCCGGCCCGGTCGACTTCTCCATCCTGACCGGATGGGGGGCGCAATGGTGGTTTCACGCCCTTAACCGGCGCCCCGGCCCGGCGACGCTCCCGGCGCAAATCGCGGCGGTCAGAGTCATCCAGGCCGCCGGTCGCGCGGTGGCCGATGCCAGGCGCGGCGCCCCGCCCGCCAGTGCCGACCGCGACCTGACCCAGCACATCGAAGCCCTGCGGACGGCGCTGTCCGCCTTGCATCGGGCGCCGCGGCCCGTTCGTCCGGCGGCGTCCTTCAGCCCCGGCCTGCTGGCCGCGATCGCGGCCGGCTGCGCCCGCCCGATGCCAGGGGGCGGCCTTGTCCATTGATGCGAAGGACCTGTCGCGCATGCTGGCCGCACAGGCGCCCGGACTGGCCGAACGCCTGCTGCCCGGTGGCAAGCGCATTGCGCATGAATGGGTCCACCCAAGCCTGACCGGCACATCGCGGCGAAGCCTGTGCGTCCACCTGTCGGGGCAAAAGGCCGGCGTCTGGTCGGATTTTGCCAGCGGTGAAACAGGCGACGCGCTGGACCTGGTTGCCTTCGTCGCCTGCGGCGGAAACATGCGCGACGCGATCGCCTGGGCCAAGGCCTGGCTCGGGTTAAGCGATACGCCCGCACCGGACGAACAGCGCCATCCGCCGCCTCCGCCGGCCGATCCCGCGGCGGTCAGCCGGGACGAAGCCGCCACGCGGCAGGCGGCGATCGGCATGTTCCTGTCCGGCACCGAACGGCTGGCCGGTACGCCGGTCGCGTCCTATCTCGCGGGGCGCGGGATCGATCTGGCGGAGCTGGCCCGCCAGCCCCGTAGCATCCGGTATCACCCCGCGATCTGGAATCGCGAAAGCGGCCGGTGCTGGCCTGCCATGCTGGCCGCTGTCACGAACGATGCCGGCGACATGGTGTCTGTCCATCGCACATGGCTGGCTCCGGACGGCGACGCGCGCTGGCGCAAGGCACCGCTTCAGGATCCCAAGATGTCGCTCGGGCGCCTGGCGGGCGGGGCGATCCGGCTATGGCGCGGCGCCTCCAAGAAACCCCTGGCGCGGGCGCCGGACGGGGAGGTCGTGGCGATCGGGGAGGGCATCGAAACAGCGCTGTCGGTTGTCATGGCATGTCCCGAACTGCGGGTCCTGTGCGCTGTCTCCCTCGCTAACATGGCAAACGTAAAGCTGCCGCCCGCCGTGCGATCGGTGATCCTGCTTAAAGACGAAGACGGCAAAAACCCGGCAACCCGGAAAGCCTTCGCCCGCGCGATCGGCGCCTTTCAGGCACAAGGCCGCGTCGTCAAGGTGGCGCATCCGCCGACCGGAAAAGATTTCAACGATACGTTACAGGCGGAATACGCTGAATGACCGCGAAAAAAGGCGCCCGGACAGCCATCCGGGATGCGGTCGGGCAAGCCGAGACCATACCGCCTCAATCCGCCGGCGATACGCGGGGAAGCGACGCGCCGGCAGGGGAGGCGCCGTCTATCAGGACCAGCGGCGGCATCCTGGAAATGCGCCCTAACGGCCTTTTCAAGATATCGGAAGGCGCCCCGCTGCCGGTATCGGGGCCGTTCGAAGTCATGTCGCAGACACGCGACGATGAATCGTCCGCCTGGGGCCTGATGCTGCGTTTCAGGGATTTCGACGGGGCGCTTCAGCATATGGTCATAAGGCGCGATCTGTTCGCCGGCGACGGCGGCGATCTGCGAAACCAGCTCGCGCGGCGCGGGCTGTACGTGAACCCGTCGCACGGCACGCGCGGCCTCCTGGCTGAATACCTGTCGCGCGTATCGACCGACCGGCGCGCCCGGATCGTAACCCGCACGGGGTGGCACCGGATCGATGGCGTCCCGGTGTTCGTGCTGCCGGATCGCACGTTCGGAACGCCATCGGTGGAGGTCGTTTATCAGCCCGCGATACACGATGCGTCTTTGTTCAACGCGATGGGCACGGTGGCGGATTGGCAGGCATCGGTCGCCGCGCGGTGCGTAGGCAATTCGCGGCTCTTGCTCGCGGTCTCCGCCGCGTTCGCCGGGCCGCTTTTGGAAGGGGCCGGGGAGGAAGGCGGCGGCTTGCACTTCCGGGGCGCGTCGCGCGTCGGCAAGACCACGGCGCTGCGTGTCGCGGCCAGCGTATGGGGCGGAAGCCCTGGCAGCGGCGCTGCGGGCTATATCCGCCAGTGGCGCGCAACCGACAATGCCATGGAAGGGCTGGCGCTGGCGCAAAGCGACACGCTGTTACCCCTCGATGAGCTGGGGCAGGCCGATGCGCGGGGTGTCGGCGATACCGCGTATTTGCTGGCGAGCGGCCAGGGCAAGGCCAGGTCGGATCGCGCCGGCGGCCTGCGGGCGCCTGCCCGGTTCCGGGTTCTGTTCCTGAGTACCGGCGAACTGTCCCTGGGGGATAAAATTGCCGAGGGCGGTCCCGGCCGCCGCGTGAAGGCCGGACAGGAAGTGCGCCTGGTCGATATCCCCGCCGATGCCGGCAAGGGGCTGGGCCTGTTCGAGGAACTGCATGGAACGGCCGATGCCGAAACATTCATCCAGTCCCTTCGCGCCGGAACAACCCGCGCCTACGGTTCGGCGGCGGTCGCGTTCCTGGAATATCTGGTGGCGAAGGCTGCCGAACCGGGTTTTGCCGACGATAACCGCGACTGGATGCAGCGGTTGGTAACGAAGTGGATTCGGCCTTACCCGGATGCGGGCGGGCAGGTGCGCAGCGTCGCGCGGCGCTTTGCCCTGGTCGCGGTGGCCGGCGAAAGAGCAACGCAAGCCGGCATCACCGGCTGGGATCACGACATCGCAACCGGTGCGGCCTATACGTGCTTCAAGGATTGGTTGAAGGAGCGAGGCACGCGGGGTGCGCACGAAGATGCACAGGCAGTGGCACAACTTCGCGATTTTCTAACGCGTCACGGCGATTCGCGGTTTCATGAATGGCGCCACTCGGAGCAAAATGAACCGCAAGGCCAGGGACAACAAAGCCAGGAACAGCCAACCAAGGAATCGCGAATCGAGAAACCGCAAACCGATCAGGAGAAATGGGAAAAGCGGCGACTGAAAATCGAAGAGGCGGAGATTGATCCATCGCCGCCGCCCCCGTCGCCTGCCACGGAGCATTTTCGCACGGTGGCCCGCGCCGGATGGCGACGCCGCAAGCCCGACTCCCTGAAGAGCCCGGATGTATGGCACTACTACCTGACGGTCGAGGCCACGAAGGAAGTCTTCACAGGCCTCGACCGACGTCAGGCAATCCGCTTCCTCGTAGACCAGGGCTTCATCTTGGCGGGGGCGGACAACAAGGCGGCGAGAAGCCTTTGTCCGCCCGGCTATGGGAAGATGCGCCTGTATCACGTGCTGCCGAAGATTTTCGATGCCGGAGAAGACATTATTGAAGGCACCGAAGTAAATTGAAGTATATACCGCATTTCGTATGATAAATTGAGTAATTCAGGCGCGCAAAATCGGGCAAAACGGGAAATGGTCGCCTCCCCTGCCCGCATCGCCGTCGCGGTTGGCGTGTGCGCCGGACGGACGATGCGGGACGGCCGAGGCATCCAGCCGGGACCAACGTACTGGATGAGCGATCCGGCACGATCCGCGATCGGGCACCGGCAAGCAACAATTTTCTTTCCGGTTCCGGGCGCATCGGCAAGCCATCGTGCGGCGGGATACGCCGCCAGCCTGTGCCCTCGGTGCGGCGATAGCGCATCCCGCGACGGAACGCTCCGCCCGCCCGCAATCGGCGCGGCGGCAACGCACCCCACGACGGAACACTCCGTCTGCCGGTTGTGGGTGCCTGAAAGATTGACCGGACGGTTCGAACGACCCTACGGGTGCTCTTGATATCGTGCGGCTTAGCCGTATATGAACCATGGACATTGAGTACGATCCTGAAAAAGACGCGGCGAATTTTGCCAAGCACGGCGTATCGCTGGCCCTTGGTCTGATCGTACTCGAAAACCGTATCGTTGAAATCGCGGACAGCCGGCGGGATTATGGCGAGGTCCGTATGAACGTCTTCGGCCCGGTCGATGGAAGGCTGTTTGTCTGCACCTATACGAAACGCGGCCATGCTTACCGCGTGATCTCGGTTCGCAAGGCCAGCCGTCAGGAGCAACTTACATGGCTATAGTGAAAGTTACCGCCGCAATGGCCCGGCAGGCCGCGCGGGATACCGACTGGGCTGCGATCGACGCACAGACCGATGAGGATATCGCTCGGAATGTCGCCAGCGATCCGGATGCGGCGGCAATCCTCAGTGCGGCGGAGACCGCTGCCGCGATCGCCCGTTCGGTGCGGAAACGGCTGGGCATTTCGCAGGCCGAGTTTTCGGCGCGGTTCCATGTGCCGGTCGGGACGCTCCGCGACTGGGAACAAAACCGCAAGCAACCCGACGCGCCCGCCCTCGCCTATTTGCGGGTGATTGCCAGGGAACCCGATATGGTCGCGCGGGCGCTCCGGCGTGAGGCAGCATAATCCGGCGGAAATAGGCGTCCGCCTGCCCGCATCCTTACCCGGCGCTGTAACCGTCGCGGCGTGGCCTGGTGCCACCCTATCGGCAAATGATGGGGATAGGCCGCACAAAGTGAGCGCAAGGCGCTGGCAAAGCCCCCTGCGGCCGGAATGAACCATACCGGACGGCCGCGCACGATGAGCGTAAGGCGCCGGCAAACCGCGTGCGGCCGGGATAGGACGACGCCGGACGGTCGCCGCGTCCAGTCGGGACCGAGCGTGCTGGATGACCAATCTGGCATGATCCGCGATTGGGCACCGCCAGGCGGCAATTCCTTTTCCGCTTTCGCTGGCACGCCGGTCGCTCCGGTTTGGAACACCGGCAATGGTGGCGTTCCGGCATAATCCAAAAGGTGTTCGATGAATTCACATTTACTAACAATTGCTTAATGAGCGATGGAACACCAGAACACCAGGAACACCGTTTTGAGCGATAGGCAGAAGTCCAGGCAGGCACCCCCGTTGTCCAAGCCCGCCCGCGTTGCCCTCTGTCCAACGGCGGACGGCCGTGCCGGCGCGGCGCACATAGCACCGTCCTTGGGTAACCAAAGGGGCAGCGTGCGCACTCGGCCAGATCGCACACGCTTACTCTCGAAGCCGGATGCGACGCCGCCAGGTCTGCCGGGGCATTTGCCAGCGGTTGCCTATTGACATGCCAAAAGCGCAGGTCTGGAATTCGTGAATTTCATGGGTCCCTCCCGGCCAAAAAAATGTGCCACGGGTAATTCGGACCCCGGCTTGACGGTCCCTCTCGCAAAATAAAATATGCTTGGTTTTGTTGCTTTTTTTGTCGTCCGGCGGCAGTATTACTTCGATCCCAGGGTTGCAAAATGCGAGTCAACAAGGCCGAACTGACACAGATGTTGGGCTGTAGCCTTCCCACCCTCAACGTCTATATGACGCGATACGGCGACGCTTTCCCGGTGCTTACGCAAGGTGGCCGAGGCCGCGACTGGTCGTTCGACCATGAAGCGGTCGTTGCTTTCCTTAACGAGCGGCGGGAGGCCGATGCCCAGGCCGATACCGAACGCCAGGCGGCGCTTCGTCAGTTCGCTTTGCCGTTGGGTCATAACGGAGGGCCGCCGATCGACGCAGCCCCGTGTGTCCGGCCTGCCGACCAGTTGACCCTAATGAAGGTGCGCAAACTACGGCGGGAGGAAGAATATGCGTGCGGGCGCCTGGTAGAGGCTGCGAAGGTCAGTGAAGCGCTCAGTAATCTATTGCGAGAATTGAATAGAGCGGAGCATAAAATGGTCCGCAGTTTCGGCCTTAGGCATCGGCTCTCCGAGGATCTGATAGCCGACCTCGATAAAGCGCTCTCGGAATGCCAGCGAGACCTCGTGAGGTTTATCCAGAGTCTCATCCCCCCGGAAGACACGGAGCCAACACTTTTTGCGCGCGCTGCCGAATAACGTGCGTTTCGGCACGCCGCCGGCGCGCGCCATGTGCTGGCGTTGGCCGGTGGGCCGGATATGCCGGCGCGATGCGTGGCGGGCGACCTGCCCGGCCCGAAACAGTGGCGACCGGTGACGATGATGCTGGCGATCGAGGCGAAGCAGCTCAGCGGAGCGCGCAACCTGCCGGATACTGCCCCCGGCCAATGGCCCGGTCGTGCCGTCGTAATGGCCGGATGGCGAGCCGCCAGGCCTGAACAGCGGCGACCGGTGACGATGATGCTGCCGATCGAGGCGAAGCAACTCAGCGGAGCGCCCAACCTGGCGGATGCTACCCCCTGGCCGATGGCCCGGTTGTGCTGTCGCGATGGCCGGATGGCGAGTCGTCCGGACTGAACAGTGGCGACCGGCGACGATGATGCTGCCGATCGAGGCGAAGCAATTCAGCGGAGCGCGCAACCTGGCGGATGCTACCCCCTGGCCGATGGCCCGGTTGTGCTGTCGCGATGGCCGGATGGCGAGTCGTCCGGACTGAATCGTTAGCATTGGGAGGCCGGGCGCTTCGGTTTGGAACACCGGCAACAGCGGTGTTCCGGGCAAAATCCACAAGGTGTTCCATAGATTTATATTTTAAAACAGTTACTTAGAGACATTTGGAACACCGGAACACTCGGAACACCGTTTTGAGCGATAGGTAGTGGTCCGGGAAGGCCCCCGCGTCGTCAAATCGGCTCGCGTGCCAACTGCCCAAGGCCGGACGGCAACCCTCACGCGACACACATAAATCCGTCCTTCGGCGATCGCGGGGTAGCGAACGCAGACCGGGAACGATGATGCTGGCGATGGAGGACGCGGCAGGTCCGCACGTGTTCGGTTGGTCCGCCGTTGGTCCGCGAGTATTGCATCAATGGGTAGATGACACTCTATTTTCGGTCTAACTGATTGAAACCGCTGGTGGAGCCGAGGGGAATCGAACCCCTGACCTCCTGAATGCCATTCAGGCGCTCTCCCAACTGAGCTACGGCCCCCAACCGGCGGAAGCGGGGGTATAACCACCTCGTTCCAACGGATCAAGGGGCGACGGCGGGAAAAATCCAGGCGCGCGATACCGGCTGGCTAATCGGTCGGCAAGATGCTCGGTCGATCAGCGGCGGCGGAACGACCAATACAGCGGCTGACGCCCGGCGCGCAGCGCCTTTGCTTCATATCGCGTCGGCGGCCAGCCATCCGGGCGAATCGTGGCGGGCTCCGCGACGCCGAACACCGTCTGCGCGGCCATCACGTCGCGCACCCAGGCCTGATAGGTCGGGTCGTCGCTCGCCACACGCCATTCCCCGCCTTGCTTGAGCACCCGGCCCAGCAGGGGCAGCATCGCAGGATGCACGAACCGGCGCTTGGCATGCCTGGCTTTCGGCCACGGGTCGGGAAATAACAAAAACAGCCGGTCCAGGCTGGCATCCGGCAGTGTTCGCAGCAGCACTCGGGCGTCATCGGTCCACAGCCGCAAATTCGGTGGCAGCGGCGCGCTGGCCCCGTCGCCTTCCGGCACCAGCGCCGACAGTAACGAACATATTCCGTTTTCGAACACCTCGCAGGCGATCAGCGTTGCCCCCGGGTGGGCACGCACCTGGGCAAGCGCATGTTCGCCGCCGCCGAAACCGACTTCCAGCCAGAGCGGCCCAGAAGGCAGGGTTTGCGGCATCGCCAGCCGGGGCAGGATCGCATGCAGCAGGTGTTCCTGGCGCGGGCGCAGCTTATGGCCGCGCGCCCGCCCGTATAAGCGGTCCGGTGGCGGCTTTACCGCCCGAACGCTGCCTTCAGCGCCGGCACCAGATCCGTCTTTTCCCACGTGAAGGTGCCCTTCGCCTCATCCGGTTCCCGCCCAAAATGCCCGTACGCCGAGGTGGGCACATAGATCGGCCGGTTCAGATGCAGATGCTCGCGGATGCCGCGCGGCGACAGGTTCATCAGGTCGCGCAGGGTTTTTTCCAGCCGCTTTTCGTCCACGTCCTTGCCGGTGCCTTGCAGGTCCACATAGACCGACAACGGACGCGCAACGCCGATGGCATAGCTGATCTGCAGAGTGCAACGATCCGCCAGCCCGGCCGCGACCACGTTTTTCGCCAGATACCGGCAGGCATACGCGGCGGAGCGATCCACCTTGGTCGGGTCCTTGCCGCTGAACGCGCCGCCGCCATGCGGTGCGGCGCCGCCGTAGGTATCGACAATGATTTTCCGCCCGGTCAGGCCGCAGTCGCCGTCCGGACCGCCGATGACGAAGGTACCGGTGGGGTTGACGTGAAATTCGTCCTCCGCGCACATCCAGCCGCGCGGCAGGATGCTCTCCACCAACGGCCACAGCATGCGTTTGATTTCGGCCTGTTCCAACCCCGCCACGTGCTGGGTGGAAACCACCACCGATGTAGCGCCGACCGGTTTGCCATCGACATAGCGCAGGGTGACCTGGCTTTTCGCATCCGGCAGCAGTCCTTGCACGGCAATGTCGCCGCCTTTGCGCAAATCGCGGATCGTGCGGAGAATTTCATGCGAATAATACAGCGGCGCCGGCATCAGCGTGTCGGTTTCGCGACAGGCGTAGCCGAACATGATGCCTTGGTCGCCGGCGCCCTCATCCTTGTTGCCCGAGCTATCGACGCCTTGAGCGATATCGCTGGACTGGGAATGCAGATGCACGGCGACATCGGCATTGGCCCAGTGAAACCCGTCCTGCTCATAGCCGATATCGCGAATAGCCATGCGGGTCAGGTGGGTCAGCAATTCCCGCGTCACCGTTTCCGGGCCGCGGGTTTCGCCGGCCAGGACGACGCGGTTGGTGGTGACCAGCGTCTCGCAGGCGACGCGGGCATAGGGATCGGCCGCCAGGAATGCGTCCAGCACCGTATCGCTGATCCGGTCCGCGACCTTGTCGGGATGGCCTTCGGAGACGGACTCCGAGGTAAACAGATACTCGCCCGTGTCCCGCATGGGTTATGTCTCGCGTCGCGATAGATTTTGGCCGGCCAGGCGGCGGCATCCGGCGGGGTGCCGAAGTTGGCGCTGTGTGGCCGAAACCGCCGTCATGGTCAAGACGAGCGCACTATTCGATCTCCAGCACGTCCATCATCGAATACAGCCCCGGTGGCCGCGACACCGCCCACAGCGCCGCCCGGACCGCGCCCGCCGCGAAGGTGCGGCGATCGAACGCCCGGTGGGTCAGCACGATGTGCTCGCTGCCCGCCGCGAAGATCAGGCTGTGCTCTCCGACCACCTGGCCGCCGCGCAGGGCCGCGAAGCCGATCGCACCGGTTTTTCGCGCGCCGGTATGTCCTTGGCGTCCGCTTTCGATGACGTCGTCCAGCCGCACGCCGCGTCCCTTGGCCACCGCGCGCCCCATGCCGATCGCGGTGCCGGACGGCGCATCGACCTTCTGGCGGTGATGCATTTCGACGATCTCGGCATCGTAATCCGCGGCCGGCAGGGCGGCGCCCATGCGTTCGGCCAGCGCCAGAACAAGATTGACTCCGGCGGAGAAATTGGCGGCATAGACCACCGGAATACGCTTCGCGGCCTGTCCGGCGGCTTCTTCGTCGGCGGCCGACAGGCCCGACGTACCCAGAATCCATGCCTTGCCCGACGCCGCCATGATTTCCGCCGACGCCAGGACGGTCGCCGCGTTGGTGAAGTCGATCACCGCGTCGGACGCCGCGGCCAGGGCCGCCAGATCTGGATTGGACCGGCTGGTACCGCCGGACACGGCGGCGCCGGCGGTGGCGGCTTCCACGCTGAGAAGCTGGCCCATACGGCCGGTGATACCGGCGATGCCGATGCGTATCGTCATGATTGCCTCCTGGACCCGACCGGCGGAGTCTGCGTCGGAGACGACCGGGCGTCCAGCGGTATCGGATCGGCCGTCAGGGGGCGTCAGGCGGCCGCCGGCAACAGCCGCCGCCTGACGCTTGACAGCGGGGGAACGGCCAACTACCTAGCGCGCCTCCGAGTTTGCCAAGGTCAGTAGTGCGTCATGAGAGTTCGTAACAGCCTGCGTTCCGCCAAGGTCCGCGACAAGAATTGCCGCGTGGTCCGCCGCCGTGGCCGGGTTTACGTTATCAACAAGAAAAACCCGCGCATGAAGTGCCGCCAGGGCTGAGTCCGGTATCGGCCGTGCGCGCGCCAGCACACCGATAATTCTGCCCGCTCAGTTAAAGACCCCAGGGCATGTTCGGCGTCGTAATCCGGAGCGATAAGTCCTGGGCATTCCCTAAAACCCTGCGCACAACGTCAATGGCTGGGCGCGGAGATAGGTTATGATGGCCGCCAGCTCGGGTAGTCCCGGAAGCCGGTCAGGGGATACGATCCTCGTGTATCGGGACCGGTTGATTCCGCGCTCCGAATTGCATTTTCTACAACGGCTTTACGCTGGATTTGACAGGCTCAATCCCGTTTGGGTCGGGCGCTCGCGCGATGACGGGCTTGCCGGTCTCAGCGACCAAGCGTTATTTCTCGGGCGCGACGGCCCGTTCGGAGTCATCGACCGGGAACTGTTCAAGCACCTGGGCATTCTGCCGCCGGCCCCCGATCTGCGCGCGTTGCGCCCGAAACTGGTCCATGCCCATTTCGGCCGGGGCGGCGCACTGGCATTGCCGCTGGCTCGGGCGCTGAAGGTGCCCCTGGTCGTCAGTTTCTATGGGGCCGACGCCACGAAACACAAGCAATACCGCCGCTTTCCGCCGACTATCTTCAAACGCCGCCTGCCCGCGTTATGGCGGGAAACGGCGCTGTTTCTGTGCGTCTCCGGCTTTATCAGGGACCAACTTTTGGCGCGGGGGTTCCCGCCGGAAAAGCTGCTGGTTCAACACTCCGGGGTCAACATCGATCCGGCGTATGGGCCGGACGATCCGGCGGCGCCCCTGTATGCGATGTTCGCCGGTCGATTCGTGGAAAAGAAGGGCGTCCCGTCGCTGATCGAAGCCGTGCGGCGCCTGGAAGCCGAAGGCCGAACCATACGGCTGGTCCTGGTCGGAGAAGGCCCGATGGAACAGGAACTGCGGCAGGCGGCATCGGCGCTTAAGCAGGTGGAATTCATGGGCTGGATGCCGAACCCGGAGCTGCGCCGCTGGATGCGCGGGGCGCTGGCACTGTGCGTACCCAGCCAGCTTGCATCGGATGGCGATGCCGAGGGACTGCCGACGGTGGTGATCGAGGCGATGGCCGCCGGCACGCCGGTGATCGGATCCCGCCACGCAGGCATCGGCGAGGCCATCGAGGACGGACAGACCGGCTTTCTGATTCCGGAGCAGGACCCCGGCGCCCTGGCAGCCGCCCTGCGGCGGTTGACCGACGAACCGGGGTTGCGTCAACGCCTGGGCGAGAATGCCAGGCAAGCCGCCATCGCAAATTTCGACATGTTCGCCCAATCCCGCCGTTTGGAGCAGCGCCTGTTGGGTGTTATCGCGTCTCGGGGCTAAGCCGGACAGACGCCCCCCCCGTCGCCGGCAACGCCGCCGTCGCCGTCGCCCAGGCGATGGTGCGTTCCAATCCAGACTCGAAGGGGGTAGCGGGCACCCAGTGCAGCACGCGCGCCGCGCGCTCCACCGAAACGACCGAAACCGGCACATCCAGCGCACGTGCGGGCTTCCATTCCAGCCGCAATCGCTTGCCCATCGCGTGTTCGATCGCAGCGACGATATCGCGCAGGCTGCGGCCCTGTCCGCCGCCGATGTTAAAGACCCGTTCGTCGCCCTGATCGGTCGCGGCGGCGATCAGGGCATCGGCGACATCCTCGGCGAACACAAAATCCCGGACCACCGATCCGTCGCCCCAGATTTCCACCGGTTCATCCCGCAATGCCCGGCCGATCAGCGCGGCGATGACACCCTGGTTTTTCAGGGCGAACTGAAATGGCCCATACGGGTTGGCGATGCGCAAAACCCGGAACCCGAGTCCGAACCGGTGTTCGAACAATGCCAGATATTTCTCGATCGCGAGTTTGCTGATGCCGTATGCGCAAATCGGGTCCGTGGGCGCGGTTTCCGGCGTGGGGATCTGCCGGGCGTTGCCATACACGGTGCCACCGGACGACGCGAAGACCACCCGCTTCGTTCCCGCCCGGTGACACTGTTCCAGCAAGGCGATCGACGGAAGGACATTATTACGCACGTCGCCCTGGATATCGAGATCGGCGGCCTGCGGCATCGTGGCGTGGATCAGGTGGAACACCACATCGAAGGATTCGATCGCGGCGGCCACGGACGCGGTGTCATTGAAATCGCCGGCGTGCCATTCCACGCCGGATAGACCATCCGCGAAAGGCTGGCGCCGTCCGAACGCCCGGACGCGATGGCCTGAGTCCGCCAGGCGCCGGCATAGATTTGTGCCAATGAACCCGCCGCCGCCCAAGACAACGCAGGAGGGTTTTCGAAGTGTCATCGCGCGCTCCCGATCGGCTAGAAGCCCTGGTGCGGGCGGGGTAAGCAAATGGTGTTGCGGGGATGTGGCAGGTCCGCACATCGTTGGCAAGAAAGCGGACCAGCCGGCGCCGTGCGCTTCAGTCGGGGATTTTTTCGATGACTTCCATTTGCGCGCCATCGGTGGCGGCGACGAAAGCGACTCGATTGCCCTGGTCGCCCTTGCGTTCCTCCAGCACCGCGACGCCGTTTTCGCGCAGTTTCGCCAGCGTGGCTGGGTAGTCGTCCGTCACCACCGCCAAATGTTCGATTCCATAGTTCTGTGCGTGATTTTGTTCGGCGATAATACCGGTAATGTTGAGTTGCGTGCCATGTAGATCGAGTTGCCAGCCACGGCCGGGCATTTCCGCCTTCCGTGTGGCCCCGAAATTGTCCATGTAATACCTGACGGTTTTGGCCACGTCGGCGGTCTTGATGTGCACATGGTGAAAGATCAGGGTCATTGCGGGAAAATCCTTTCGCCGATCGGGGAACCCCACCATAGACTGGCCGCACCGGGCTGGGAACGAGGCGGCAGTGGTTTCGGTGCCTGAAACCGCGTTCCCGCTCCATGTCGCCTTGCAACCTGCCGCGGAACCGCCAAGTCCTAATTGTTACCCACGCGATCCGCCACGAGACCCTTATGCCAGACAGCGACACCGGAACCGCCGGCAAAAGCCGCGACAAACTGATCGAGCGCAAGCAGGAGTGGGCGCGTGAAGGACGCCTGCTGACCGGCACGAACGCCGATCCGGATCGCGACAGGTTGCCGCCCGGACAGCGGCTGGTGAAGGACTGGCCGGTGCTCGATCTGGGTACCCAG
This sequence comes from Pseudomonadota bacterium, assembly GCA_021805565.1. Classification (GTDB taxonomy): domain Bacteria; phylum Pseudomonadota; class Alphaproteobacteria; order Acetobacterales; family Acetobacteraceae; genus Rhodopila. Next base: position 13,385 of record JAJZFA010000011.1, on the reverse strand, counting down.
CCGGATGTGACAGAACAGAAATTCCGGCTGGATATCGACGGCGCGGTGGAAAACCGGCTTAGCCTGCGGCTGGACGAATTCATGGAACTGCCGATGGCGACCGACATATCGGATATGCATTGCGTCACCCAGTGGTCGCGTTACGACAATCGGTGGGAGGGCGTCGCGGCCAGCGCGATATTGGACCTGGTGAAACCTCGTTCGGACGTGAACCACGTTATCTTCACCGCTCACGACGGCTACACCGCGAACATCCGCCTGGACCAGTTCGCCCAGCCGGGTACAATGCTGGTCCATCGATGGGAGGGCAAGCCGATTACGCGGGAGCATGGTGGCCCGGTTCGGATGCTGGTTCCGAAACTATATCTGTGGAAGTCCGCAAAATGGCTGCGCCGGATTCACTTCACGATCGGCGACCACCCAGGGTTCTGGGAAACCCGCGGCTATCATAACAACGCCGATCCATGGACCGAGGAACGCTATGGCTGAACCAACACGCAGGATCCTGCTTGCACTCGCTGGAGGGGCGCTTCTGATGGCGGCAGACAAGGACCAACAGGCCTGGGCATTCAGTTTCCCAGGCATCGACGGGGGCACCGTCGATTTTGCCGGTCTGAAGGGGCGCGTTCTGCTGGTGGCCAATACCGCCAGCTTTTGCGGTTACACCTACCAATACGATGCGCTGGAAAAGCTGCAAACCGAGCAGTCGGCGGCCGGCCTGACGGTGATTGGCATCCCCAGCCAGGATTTCAATCAGGAGTCGGCGGATAACGGCACCGTCAAGAAATTTTGCGAAACCCGATTCGGCATCGATTTTCCGCTGGCCGCCATTTCCCACGTCATCGGCCCACGCGCGGCGCCGTTCTATGCGTGGGTTGCCGCCCAGCGGCAGTGGCAGCCGCGGTGGAACTTCAACAAGGTTCTGATCGGCCGGGACGGACGCATTGCCGGCACGTTCGGATCGGACGACGAACCCGGCGGTCCCGTTCTTTCGCGCGCGATCGCCGCCGAACTGTCGCGTACCGTGTCATAACCGGTCGGGTCTTAACCGGTCGGGTCATAGCCGGTCGTTGCCGTCCGGTGGCGAACGCGATAGAACGATCACAATCCGTAAACGCTTTGGATGCCGTCTCCCAGCCTTGACAGCCTGTGTGGGGTGGCTGAAGCGCACCGACATCCGGCTGGCCAGCATGCTGGCATTCCTGCGGCAACCGGCTACCTGCCTGGGTGCCGCGATATCTGGCCGCGATGGAAACCGCGCTGGGCGCGGCCTGCGCCGAACCGCTGCGGAGATGCGTGGCTATATCCAATACGTGACGTCGCAAAAAACCTGAGGAGCAAGCCGATGATCGAGCGTTTGCATCACGCGGCCTATCGTTGCCGCAATTCCGAGGAAACCAGGGCGTTCTACGAGGACTTCCTGGGCCTGCCGCTAACCGGCGCACTGGAGATCGGCGTGACCAAAAGCGGCAGGCCGACGAAGGTTCTGCACACGTTTTTCCGCATGGACGACGGTTCGTTCCTGGCGTTCTTCGAGGCACCCGATATGCCGTTCGAGTTCAAGCCGCGGCACGACTTCGATCTGCATATCGCGCTGGAGGTAACGCAGGAGACGCTGCAATCGATGTTCGCCAAGGGGAAGGCGGCGGGGATCGAGACCCGCGGGGTGTCCGATCATCGGTTTATCGATTCGATCTATTTCCGGGATCCCAACGGCTATGTCATCGAACTGACCGCCAAACGTCCGGATCACGACGAAGCGATGGATCCCGGTCACAACAACGCCCGCGAGATCGTGCGGCAATGGACAACGGAACGCGCCGCCGCGGCCTGACAGCGCCGCCGGTTCAGGTCACTTCGTGCGGGTCGGCATAGGGTTCGGCCGGGGTATTGCGCACGCCCATGCCGCGCTGACGTGGTTCCGTCTGCCGGCGGGTGAATTCAGGCGCGATATCCGCCAGTTCGAGAAAATGGTCGCACTGGCGACGCAGTTCGTCGGCCACCATCGGCGGACTGCTGCGCACCGACGACACGATGGAAACCCGGACGCCCTTGCGTTGAACCGCTTCGACCAGTCGCCGGAAGTCGGAATCGCCGCTGAACAACACCATGTGATCGACGCGATCCGCCAATTCCAGCATATCGACCGCGATTTCGATATCCATGTTGCCCTTTACCCGGCGGCGACCGGCGGCGTCGGTGAATTCTTTCGCCGGTTTTGTCACCAGGGCATAACCGTTATAGGCAAGCCAGTCGGTCAGCGGCTTCAGCGGCGAATATTCTTCCGTTTCCAGCACCGCCGAATAGTAATAGGCTCGAATGACGTTCGCCTTTTCCTTGAAATATTTCAACAGGTTGCGATAATCGACATCGAACCCTAGATTGCGCGAGGCCGAATAAAGATTGGCGCCGTCGATAAACAGGGCGACCCGTTCGTTGGGAAGAAAAACCATCGTCGTAACCTTATTATTCTGGTTGCAAATGAGTGAAACAAATCCGCGATCGGTCTGTCCCGGCTGAATCGCCGGACCTTGAAGAAAGAGGCTTATAGCCATGACTCAGGTTTGTGAAGATCGAAACGAGACAGCCATGGTCCTGATTGGCGTGGGTGCCAATCTTCCGAACCGGGACGGACGCTCGCCGCTCGACACGTGCCGGCGGGCCGTGGCGATGCTGGATGCGCTGCCGGGCCTGCGCCTGAGCGGTGTGTCGCGCTGGTACGAAACCGCGCCGATTCCGCCGTCGGGCCAGCCGCCGTATGTCAACGCCGTGGCGGCGCTGTCGGGTCAGCGGATCGATCCGGTCGCCTTACTCGCCCAGCTTTTGGCCATCGAGACCGAATGTGGACGCGAGCGCGGTTTACCCGACGCGGCGCGGACACTGGATCTCGACATCGTCGCGATCGGCGACCTGGTCCGCGATGCGCCGGACCCGGTCCTGCCGCATCCGCGGGCGCATCTGCGGGCCTTCGTGCTTGCCCCGCTGGCGGAGGTGGCGCCGGGGTGGGTCCATCCGGTCCTTGGCCGCACGGCCGCGGCGCTGCTGGCCGATTTGCCGCCACAGGCGATCCGCGCGTTGTAATATCAACCGGGGGAAGGATGACCCTTCCATCTTTTAAGCGGGTTGGTGTCGCGCGCCGGGTTGGCGGGCGGCTGGCGCGTAACAGAGACGAAACCGACAGTCATTCTTTGTGACCGCTGGTATAAACCCGATCGTCAGGCGGGAGGTTGCTTTCGCCCAAATACAGCGGCAAGCGCGGCATCGGCGTCCGCGACGGAAAACGCCTCCGGGTCGAATGCGCCGCCAAGCCATTCAAGCTGTTCGGCACGGTTTGGATGAGCGGGATCGGCGAGGATACCGAGCAATTGCGCATAGCCCCCGGCGCCGCCGCAATCCTCCGGCGGACAGTTGCGCTTGCCGGCGACGCAGGCGGGAAAGGCTTGTGCGTCGTTGGCCGGAGGCGCTTTTTCGATCAGCACATCATGTTCCCAGTCGTCGCCAAAGTCGTAGGTGTAACGGAAGCGGTTAACGCCGGATTTCACCAGTCTGTTCAGCGTCATCCGGCGCTCGTTTGCCACATCGTCCGTTGTGGCTGGATCGCCGTACTGCTCGCCGCCCGCGTCGAAATCATGCAGGTGGCAATTACCCCAGCCCATGACGGCCTGAATTGCCAGATGCAGGTCTTCCAGGGTCATGGTGCCGTGCATCGCAATCCGGCGCCAAACCGGCGGCCTGATGTCGCGCAGCGTGACTTTCAGGCTGAGTAACCCTGTCGCGGCGCGCTTTTTCGGTACGGCGGTTTTAGCCATGGGCGCATCCCCCCGGGTTGCATTGACGCATCGCGGTGGATTTTTGCTCGATGATCGTGGCGACCGCAAGCGATCGACACCCGGTGCGGGTTGGATGTACGCCGGCCGGTATTACGTACCAACTCCGACCCTGGGCTAAAACGGAATTTCGTCGTCCAGATCGCCGCCCTTCGGTGCATCCCAGGACGGCCCCCCTGCCCCGCGTGCGGCTGGCCTGGCGGCGGGCGCACGTTCCCGGGCCGAATAGCCACCACCGCCGCCGCCAGACGAGCCGGTTTCGGCCCCGCCGCCATAGCCGCCACCGCCCTCCTCGCCGCGGCCGCTGTCCAGCAGCACCAGTTCGCCGCGGAAATTCTTCAGGACGACCTCGGTGGTGTATTTTTCCTGGCCGGACTGGTCGGTGTATTTCCGCGTTTCCAGCGAGCCTTCCAGGTACACCTTGCGGCCCTTGCGCAAATACTTCTCGGCGACCTCGGCCAAACGTTCATTGAAAATGACGACCCGGTGCCATTCCGTCCGTTCCTTGCGCTCCCCGGACGTACGGTCGTTCCAGGTTTCGCTGGTGGCGATCGTCAGGTTACAGATTTTCGTCCCGGCCTGCGTATTGCGAATTTCCGGGTCCTTGCCCAGGTTGCCGACCAGGATGACCTTGTTTACCGAACCCGCCATGTGCGCCTACCTTAATCGCGTGAGATAATCGATCTGCCCCTATGCTAGTCGCATCCGGGGGTGCGTGGCCAGAAGCCGTATAGCAGCGTCCGCGTGGCAATGGGTTAACACCGCGAACCGCGCGCAAACCCTCAGTGCGCGTCGTCCGGATTGGGCACGAAGCCGTCCCGGTTGGGCATCCTTACCTTCGGCAGGGTGGCCGCGTCCAGTTCGGTTCCGTCCGGCACGATGTCGTTCAGCCGCAGCACGTACGCAGTCAGCGCATACACCTGATCGTCCGACAAGGAGCCGGGTGCCGGAAACGGCATGGCGCGCCGGATGTAATCGAACAGCGTCGTCGCATAGGGCCAATAGCTGCCCACCGTCTGCACCGGGTTCGCTGTCGCAAGCGTCCCGCGCCCGCCCGTCAGGCGTAGCAACCCCGTCAGCGGCTTCTGCCCCTGGTCGCCATGACACGCGGCGCAGGCGGATGCGAACAGCGCCGAACCTTCCGCCACGCTGCCGTGGCCCGGCGGCAGTCCGGCGCCATCGGCTCGCACGTCGATATCGGCGGCGGCGATCTCCGCCGGGGTGGCGGGACGGCCAAAGCCGCCCGAAGGCGGTGGCGCGGCGGCCGTCAGGCCCAGAGCGGCCAGCAGCAGGATGTTACAGCGCAAGTGTCACCTCCCCGCCCGGTGCCAGCCGCCACGTGTTGATGGCGTTGTAGTGATAGTAATAATGCGTGCCGCGCGCCGCCAGCAACCGCTCCCGCGTGGGTTGCACCTCCCCCTTCTCATCGGTCGTTCGGCTTTGCAGCAGTGCGGGGCCACCGTCCCAGGTCCAGGGCAGGCGGAAACGGGTCAGGCATTTCGGCAGCACCGGGTCTTGCAATGCGGCATCGCGCCAGATGGCGCCGCCATCGGTGGAAACCTCCACCCGGACAACGCGGCCATGCCCGGACCATGCCAGGCCGCTAATCTCGCAAAACCCCGGCTGCTTCGGCCCGCATCCCGGCGACGGCCGGGTGATCACCGACTTCGCCTCCATGGTGAAGTTGAACTGCCGGGCGATGCCGTCCGGCATCAGGCTGGTGTATTTCGACGTTTCCTCGCGCGTTTGGAACGGCTGGTCGCCCAGCTTCAGCCGGCGCAGCCATTTGACGCAGGTGTTGCCTTCATACCCTGGCAGCAACAGGCGCAGCGGATAGCCCTGTTCCGGCCGCAGGCGCTCGCCGTTCTGCGCGTAGGCCAGAATGGCATCGTCCAGCGCCTTGGCGACGGGAATCGAGCGCGTCAAGGCGGCAGCGTCCGCGCCTTCCGCCAGCATCCAGGCCGCGCCCGGTTGGACCCCGGCTTCCGCCAGCACATCGGACAGGCGGACGCCGGTCCATTCGGCGCAACTGACCAGGCCGTGAGTCATTTGCACGGACCAGTCAGGCTTGCCCGATTTATACAACGGGGTGTTGCCGGAGCATTCCAGGAAATGAATGCGCGACACGGACGGGAACCGCGTCAGATCGTCCATGCCGAACGACAACGGCCGATCGACCATGCCATGCACCAGCAGCCGGTGCCGGTCCGGGTCGATCGCCGGCGTGCCGCCATGGTCGCGGACATAGTGCAGGCCATTCGGCGTGATGATGCCGTCCAGGTCTTGCAGCGGGGTCAGCATGTGGGCCGAGGTCGGGAATGGCTGCTTTCCGCCGGTAATGCGCACGACGGATTTTTCGAACGGGGACGGGACGCCATATGGGTTTTCGCTGACCGGCGCGCCCTGTTCCAGCATCCAGGGCGGTAAGTCCGCCGCCGCCGCTCGGGCGGATGGCGCGGCGGACGATACGCCTGCCAGCGCGAAGCCGGTGCGGCGGAGCATGCGCCGCCGCGAGATGCCTGTGTCCGCCTTATCTGGCATTGCTGGTTCCTTGCCGGACGCCTGTCGTTCCCGCGGGTTAGTTTAGCGGAAGTGCGGGCCGCGATCCATCCGTGGCGCATGGGTGAGGGACCGGTCAGGTGCTGACGATTTGGTACCCCAACGCAAGGATGTGCTCGACTTTTATGACAAAGAAGCCGCCTCAAAGCGCCCGGTGGTTTGCGTGCATGACAGTCCGACCCCGTCGATCGGACAGGTCGGTCAACCGATCCGCGGCGCTCCGGGTCAATACGAACGTTGCAATTGCGAATATCGCCGTTACGGCACTGCCAATCTGTTCGTGTCTCTCGATGCGCACAAATCCTGGCGTCATGTGCAGGTAACCGAGCAGATTAAACCAGCCGCCCATCGCGTAACGTAACGATCCGGTCCATTCGCGCCGCAAGGTCTGGATTATGCGTGGCGATCAGTGCCGCCACGCCCTGGCCGCGCACGATCTCCAGCAATGCGGCAAACACCGCCTCGGCCGTCGCGACATCCAGATTGCCGGTCGGTTCATCGGCCAGCAGCAGGCTGGGGCTGTTCGCCAGGGCCCGCGCGATCGCGACACGCTGCTGCTCCCCGCCCGACAATTGTCCCGGCAGATGGCCCAGCCGAGCGGCCAGACCGAAGTTCGACAGCAGCGATCCAGCGCGATTCGCGGCCGTTCGGCGGTTCCGGCCCGCGATCATTTGCGGCAGCACAACGTTCTCCAACGCGGTGAATTCCGGCAGCAAGTGATGGAACTGATAAACAAACCCGATCGTATCGCGCCGGATCGCGGTGCGTTCGGCGTCCTGCAATGCGCCGGATTCGCGCCCCCCGATCAGCACGGACCCGCCGTCGGGCCGGTCCAACAGGCCCGCCACATGCAGCAGCGTCGATTTGCCGGCGCCCGATGGCGCGACCAGGGCAACGATTTCCCCCGCTTTCACGGTCAAATCGGCGCCGAGCAGCACCTGCAACGCGCCGGCCTCGCCGCGATACACCCGCGACACCCCGCGCAGAACCAACGGATCACTCATGCCGCAGTGCCTCGACCGGGTCGGTGCGAGCAGCGCGCCAGCTTGGATACAGTGTCGCCAGCAGCGACACGACCAGCCCCAGTAACACCACGCGGACGACGTCGCCCCAGTCGATCGCATTGGGCAATTCGCTCAGCATGAAAACCGAGGCATCGAACACCCGCCCGCCGGTGATCCGCTCCACGAAGTGCTGCACCGCGACAATATAATGGCAGAACACGATACCGATCGCCGTTCCGGTCAGCGTGCCGCTGACGCCGACGAAGGCGCCGCACATCAGGAAAATGCGCATCACCGCGGCACTGCTCGCGCCAATCGTCCGCAGCACGGCGATGTCGGCGCGCTTGTCCTTGACCAGCATGATCAGCGAAGACACCACATTGAACGCGGCCACCACAACGATCATGCCAAGTACGATGAACATCGTATCCTTTTGGACCTGCAGAACGCCGACGATGGTATCGTTGGCGTGGCGCCAGTCCCGCACATAAACCGGCCTGCCTTGCAGCAGCGGCGCCAGTGTTCGGCCCACCGCGCTGGCCCGATCCGGATCGTGCAGCCGGATTTCGATGCCGGTGACGGCGCCGGGCTTCTGGAAGAACACCTGCGCCGCCGGCAGCGGCAAGAACACGACACCGGTATTGTAATCGTTCAGCCCCGCATCGAACACCGCGACCACCTTGTACGCTCGGACGCGGGGGATGGTGCCGAACGCGGTCGCCGCGCCCTCGGGCGAGATAATCGTCAGCAGATCGCCGATGCGCAGGCGATAGCTGCCGGCTAGTCCGGTCCCAACGGCGATCGCGTCGTCGCCGGTAAAATCGTCCAGGCTGCCGGCAACGATATGGTCGGCGATCGGGTGCAGTGCCCGCAGATCGTCCAGGCCGATGCCGCGCACCAGACCACCCCGGGCGCCGCCGCCTTTGGTGCTGAGCAAGGCCTGTCCATCCAGCACCGGCGTCGCCGACGCCACATCGCCCAGCGTTCGGATCTCCGCGATCAGCGGCTGGTAGTCGCCGATTTTCTGCCCGGCATAGGCTTCGATCATGATGTGGCCGTTCACGCCGAGGATGCGCGACACCAGTTCGGTCTGAAATCCGCTCATGACCGAGGTCACCACGATCAACGTTGCGACACCGAGCGCGATACCGACCAGGGAGAAGGTGGCGATGATGGACACGAACCGCTCACCCTTGCGCGCGCGCAAATAACGGCCGGCGACCATGCGTTCGAACGAACCGAACATCTACGGTGCGCCCCGGTCCGCGCCTACCCCTGGCCCATCCGGCGCAACGCTTCTTCCGGCGTTACCTCCGATTTCTCGCCCGTGGCACGGCGTTTCAGTTCCACCGAACCGGCGGCGGCACCGCGCGGGCCGACGACAATTTGCCATGGATGGCCCATCAGGTCGGCATCGGCGAATTTCGCCCCTGCCCGATCCGGCCGGTCGTCATACAGCGCATTCCCGTTCAGGGCGGCGTATAGCTGTTCGCACAGCGCATCGCAGGCCGCGTCGCCCGGCTTCAGGTTCAGAATCGCCGCCTTGAACGGGGCGATGCTGTCCGGCCAGACGATGCCGGAACCGTCGTGACTGGCCTCGATCACCGCGCCAACAAGCCGCGATACGCCGATACCATAGCTGCCCATTTCCGGATGAACCGGTTTGCCGTCTGGGCCTGCGACGGTGACCCCCATCGCCTTGGTATATTTGGTGCCGAAGGAGAAGATGTGACCCACCTCGATGCCCCGGCCCTCGCGCTTGCGTCCGGCGTCCACCCGATTCCAGCGTTCGGTGTCGTGCTTTTCGTCGGTGGCGGCGTAGTGGCTCGTCATTTCCTGAAAAAACCGAGCGAGATCGTCGGGGCGGTCATGGTTGTATCCCCCGGCTATCGCGTCGATCTCCTCGAAGGCCGCGTCGTAGAACACCTGGCTTTCGCCGGTGGGCGCCAGGATGATGAATTCATGGCTCAGGTCGCCGCCGATCGGGCCGGTATCGGCCTCCATCGGGATCGCCCTCAGACCCATGCGCTGGAAGGTGCGCATATAGGCCAGCATCATCCGGCGATAGCTGGCAACAGCGCCGGCGTGGTCGAGATCGAACGAATAGGCGTCCTTCATCAGAAACTCACGTCCGCGCATGACGCCGAACCGGGGGCGCACCTCGTCGCGAAACTTCCATTGAATGTGGTAAAGATTTTGCGGCAGTTCCTTGTAGCTTTTGACCGACTGGCGGAACAGGTCGGTGACCATTTCCTCATTGGTCGGGCCGTACAGCATCTCGCGGCCGTGCCGGTCGGCGATGCGCAGCATTTCCTTGCCATAATCGTCATAGCGCCCGCTTTCCCGCCATAACTCGGCTGGCTGGATTGTCGGCATCAGGATTTCCTGTGCGCCCGCATTGTTCTGTTCTTCGCGCACGATGCGTTCGATATTGCGCAGAACGCGGAGCCCAAGTGGAAGCCATGCATAAATACCGGCCGACGTCTGCCGCACGAGGCCGGCGCGCAGCATCAGCCGGTGCGAGGCTATCTGTGCCTCATTAGGCGTTTCCTTAAGGGTCGGGATAAAGCCGCGGGACAGGCGCATCGGGATCGGATTCCGTATCTGGGTTCGGTGAAAGCGTTCCTAACCTGTTTCGCCGCGACCCGCTACCGGGCGTGTCCGGCCGCCACGAACCGCCCCGAAACCGCCACGAGACCGCCCGGACGTCCGGCCAATGCGGCGATGCGGCAATACTGCGCACGACAGGGCTGGACTGATATTTTGCTGCGTCGCACAATAAATCCACGCAATAAACTTAGCGTTATCGCGGCGAATCTTAACAAAACCCCGTGACAGACCGGGTCCATTTGGTTAACAAAGCCGTGGCGGCTTACTGGTCGGTAGGCAGGTCAGGTTTGGGGAGGAAACGCCATCCGCCCGGCAGGCCGAGGACACGATCCTCCGCCTGTCCGAGGCGGGGGAACCCAGCGGAACGATCAAAAAATCAATCGTCGGGTTCGGCGAAATAGCCATGCCGGAAACTGACCGCGCCGCTGGAGATCAGCAGATAACTGCCGGTCCACAGAAAACATGCAACTATTGTTGTAATGACAACCTTTCGCAGCATCCGCGGATGCTCGGGTGCGCCGCGCCATCCGCTGACGCTGTCGGCGCGCACCACCGGCTTCGTGCCGATCGGCAGGACCGCGAACAGCGCGGTCCACCAAATGATCAGAAAGAGTACGGTGCCGGTGAACCCGTTCATCGGCGCTTACAACCGGATCAGGTGCACATCGACCATCGGCCGCTTACCGAGCTTGCGGCCGAGGACGCGGCGCAGCGCGGATCGGGCGGCATCCTGCAACGCCGCATCGTCGCGCCGCAAATTCGCCGGCAGATCGCGCAGCGTTTCGGCGAAATCGCCAGCCACCCGGTCTGTATCGGCATCGTCGGGGTCCAGCAGGCCGGGCGCGCTGACCTTCGGCCGGCCCAGCAGCTTGCCGGCCTGATCGACCGCGATGCTGGCAACGACAATGCCATTGAACAGCATGCGGCGGCGCGCCGACATCACTTCGCCCTTTAGCGGCACCAGGCGGGCGCCATCCAGCACCAGACGCCCGACCGGGGCGCTGCCGGTAATCTCCGGACGGTTCGGCCACAAGGTGATGATATCGCCGTCCTCCATCATGAACGGGGTCGCGCCGGCTTCGCGCGCGAGTTCGGCGTGGGCGGACAAATGCCGCCATTCGCCATGCACCGGCACGGCGTAGCGCGGCTTAACCAGGCGATACATGCGGCGCAGTTCGTCGCGCGCGGGATGGCCGGACACATGCACCAGATGGTCGTCGTCGGTCATCAGGCGGACGCCCCGGCGCACCAGATTGTCCTGCACCGTGCCGATGGCGCGCTCATTGCCGGGAATCATGCGGGACGAATAGATAACCGTATCGCCTTCGCCGAGGGACACCCGCGGATGATCGTCGCGGGCGATGCGGGACAGGGCACTGCGGTCCTCGCCCTGGCTGCCGGTGATCAGCAGCAAGATATTGTCGTCCGCCACGTCGTCGATGTCGTCCTCGGTCAGGAACGGCGGCAGGGTCTTGAGATATCCGCATTCGCGGGCCGCGGCGTCCATGTTGCGCAGGGACCGGCCGACGATGGCGACGCTGCGGCCGGCATCGCGGGCGGCCAGTGCGACCGATTCCATGCGTGCGACATTACTCGCGAAGCAGGTGACCGCCACGCGGCCGCGCAGGTCGCGAATCAGCGCGGACAGGCTGCGACGCACGTCCAGTTCGCTGCCGGAATGGCCCTCGACCATCGCGTTGGTCGAATCGCAGACGATCGCCAGCACCCCCCTTTCGCCGAGTTCCGCCAGTGCGGCTTCATCGGTCGGCGGCCCGATCAGCGGATTGGCGTCCAGCTTCCAGTCGCCGGTATGCAATACCGTGCCGGCCGGGGTGTCGATCGCCAGTGCCTGCGCTTCGGGAATAGAATGCGCCAAACGGAGAAAGCGCAGCGCGAACGGCTTAAGGTCGAACGCACCGCCGGGCTGGATGACGTGAACCTTCACCTGATTGACCAGGCCGTTCTCGCCCAGCTTACGCCGCAGCACCGCGGCGGCGAACGGCGTGCAATAGACCGGGCATTGCAGTTGCGGCCACAGCCACGCGACCGCTCCGATGTGATCTTCATGCGCGTGGGTGATGACCAGCCCGACCAGATTGTCCCTGCGCCCGGCGATGAATGCCGGATCGGCCATCATGACCTCGACTTCCGGCAGTTCGCTGCCGCCAAAGCCGATGCCGCAATCCACGGCAAGCCATTTCTCGTTTTTGCCTTCCCGCCACCGGTAAAGGTTAAGGTTCATGCCAATTTCGCCCGTCCCGCCAAGCGGCAGGAAGGCCAGTTCGCCTGTTTCAGAGTCCATATTTAAGGTGTCGTTCCAGTGTTATTCGGTTTCAATCAATCGCGTTCTCTCCCGGGGCAATGTGGGCGCGGGATTGCGCTCCGCCAACATCCGCAGGCCATCCAATGTCAGGTCGGGCTCGATATGCTCGATCATCATGGTTCCCCCGGCGAATAAAGGGGCTAATCCGCCGGTGGCGACAACCTTCATCGGGCCGCCGAATTCAGCTTTTATCCGCGTCAGCAGCCCTTCGATCAGGCCGATATAGCCCCAGTACATACCCGATTGCATGGCTGGGACGGTTGAACGGCCGATCACCGACTGCGGCCTGCCGATGCCGATGCGCGGCAGGCGGGCGGCGGCCTGATGAAGCGCCTCCAGAGAGAGGTTGATACCTGGGCAGATCACTCCGCCAAGATAAGCACCAGAGGCATCTACCACATCGAACGTGGTCGCGGTACCGAAATCGACAACCACCATCGGACCGCCGAAATTGCGATGCCCCGCCATCGCATTCAGCAGCCGGTCGGCGCCAACCTCGTTCGGTTGATCGACCTTGATCTCGAAACCCCAGTCCAGCGCCGCGCGAGCGATCAGCGGTTCGACACCGAACCAATCCCGGCACAGCCGACGCAGATGATACAGCGCGGCGGGGACGACCGTTCCGATCACTGCGGCGGCGATCTGGTCGCGTTTCAGATCGGACAGCGTCAGCAGGCTGTTCAGCCATACGGCGTATTCGTCGGACGTGCGCTGCGCGTCGGTGCGAATGCGCCAGACGCCGCGCCATCCGGACGGATCGTGAACAGCAAACACGATATTGGTGTTGCCGGCATCGATGACAAGCAGCATGGCTAGGCGGCCGTTTCCGGTTCGTCCGGTCGAATAATACGCATGATCCCAGGGACCGGGCTATGGGTTGAAACGCCGCCACATGATCGATTGCGCCGGTTTATGTCAATCTGGAGTGCGATATGCCAGCAGTTCTCAATGCGACTGAGTCGCGCTCGCGGTTATGCCGATGAGTCCGAAATGCAACAGGTAAGCTGAACCGTCACTTCACCTCTAAATGGGGGATTCGCAAAAGCTCCGGATTGGGATTCC
>JAJZFA010000007.1 GCA_021805565.1 Pseudomonadota bacterium | reverse complement strand
CCTGGCTCTACATCGCCAGCGTCAAGCTGATGTCGCGGCGGCTCGCCCGGGCGTGAGGCGACGAAATGGTGCAAACTTCGAGCTTTTCAGCGCCAGCACATTGCAGGACCGATTCGAGTCAGACTCTAAGATGCATTTTTCGCTACTTCCACGCCCCGGCGACCGAAGCGGCGGCGGGCGAAGTCTCGCGCGCCCTGGCGGGCTGCACGGGCGATCGGATCAGGCGACAGCAGCCAACGCAGAAAGCCGGGCCAGCCTTGGACTTTGGCACCGCTGTTCCGTGCCTGATTATACAATGTCCAAATGATCGCCCGCCCGGCGCGCAGGAATCCGATCAAGCCTGGCGTGTGTTTTTCGGCCAACAGAAAACTGTTGCGCACCTGGTAGTACGTCTTACCGCTCGTGATCGTGCCGCCAAAACTAGCCGATTCCTTATGCAAAATGCGGGCGCCACGTGCGCAAAAGCTGTCAATATTCAATGCCTTCGCGCGCCAAAAATAATCTGTCTCTTCAAGCTGCAAAAAAAACCGTTCGTCGAATAGGCCCACGCTTTTCAACACGCTTGCTGGTAACAGCAGACAGGCACCATAAGCATACTCCATTTCAACAATGTCCGCCTCCAGTTCCAGACTACAGGCCGCCTCGGGCGCGGTGGCCGGCGTTTGCGGACGCACCTGCCATCTTGCCGGATCGTCGAAGAAAGCAATAGCCGGGTGAAGCAGGCAAGGGCGGCCCAGCACCGTGGCGGCATCCACCAACGCCTCAATTGCCGTTGGGTCTAGCACCGTGTCATTATTTAGCAGGCAAACGTAACCGAATCCCCTTTCGAGCGCCTGTCGGATGCCGATGTTATTGCCACCGGCCCACCCGAGGTTTTCCGGGAGCGCGATAACCTCCACGTCCGGAAAGTCGATGGAAATGCGGCCAAGATCGTCTGCCGCCGAGCCGTTATCGATCACCAGCACGACAATATGGTGGTAGGTTTGCCGCCGCAGGCTCGCCAGGCAATCCAGGGTGTCTTCAATGCCGTTGAAGTTAAGGATGACAACCAGGACACGAACGGCATCCCCCGGCGCGAACAAGGCCACGCCTTGCACATTTGAAAGATCGGGAAAGGCTTCGACCGAAGACATGGCGCTGATATTCCGAATGAGTGCGAACTAGCCGAGCGCGCAGCCACGCCCGCAGCCAAGGTCTACCATGTAGCACGGGAGCAGACGGAAAACGCCCCGCTTTTAGGTAATATGCGCGAAACGCTTAATGATCGAAAAAGCATCCGCTTCTGCTCCTTTAGGACGGCCAGCGACAAGCCAAAGGACAATTAACGATACGATGTAGATAACCGCGCCCAACCCGGTGGCGGCGGCCAAATTGCGGCCAAGCTGTGCATCGCCTCCGTTCCAATCGGTCCAACCGAGCCCCATCCAGGCAAGGATTGCGGCCATGATCGCGACCGCTGCAGCGGGGCGCATCACACCAGCCAAAATTGGCCCGATCCGGATCTTCAGACGGCGCATGCCGGTACCTAGGTAAATTGCTTCCTGAAAAACGCTCATGATTGCAGCCGCCAGGGCGCCACCGAGGATTCCAAAACGGGGAATCAGGATCAACAGAAGCAGCAGGCGAAGCATCATTCCTGCTGCCGACATCCATATAATAGTTTTCAGCCAGGCATGGGCGGAAAACAGCGCCTCGCTGACCGCACTGAACAAACCGATCATCGCCGAGACGCCAAGCACCTGTACCAGCGGCACCGCCCCCAGCCACTCTGTTCCAAACCCAAGCTTGATTACCGGATACGCGACCAGCGAAAGCCCAACGCTGAGCGGAAACGTCAGCATGGCCAGCAACGACAGCACGCGCAGCATCGTTTCCGACCCATCGCTGCCTTCCCGCCGCTCCGCCACGAACCCCGAGAATAGCGCGCGGCAAAGCGGCGACACGATTTCGCTGGCGGGAAGCGATGCGATCTCACCGCCAACACCGTAAATACCGACCGCCGCTGCGCCTAGCAGACGGCCGATAATCACGCTATCCGCGCGACCGCCGATCAGGTTGAGCAGTCCAATGATCCATTCCCAGAATGAAAACCCAAAAATCTGTCCCATGCCGGCGATGCCGAACCGCGGCCGGTAGGGATGCATGATGTAGCTAAGGCCGACCGTCAGCAGCCGGGTCGAAACAATTCCGGCGACCAAGGCCCAGTAACTGTGCCACACGAAAGCCGCCGGTATGGTGACCGCCAACGCCAGCACGCGCGGGATGATCTGCATTTTGAATTCCTTATCGAACGCAAGCTGCCGGCGAAACTCGACAACGCCGACGTTCTGAAATGCGGAAATCGCCCAACCGGCCGCCATCACGTAAATCACACTCACCAGATGGGCATTTCCGAAAAACCGTGCGACCGGGATTGCGAACGCGACCAGCACGGCGCTGGTGAACACTCCACGCACGACGTTGATCGTAAACCCCGCATCGTAGGTCGCGCGGTCGGCTTTATCCGCGCGGATAATCGCCCCTTCAACGCCGAACCCCGCCACCGCGTCGAGCGCCTGGAAAAAGCCTACCGCGAGGGTGACAATGCCAAAATCTTCGGGCGTCAACAGGCGCACCAAAATCAAAGTGCTACAAAAACCGATCGCACGGGTCGCGAAACGCCACCCGATGGTCCAGCCAGCACCCTTGACTGTCCTTGACAAAATCGATTTGGAATTTACCTCCGTCTTCAGCTCAGTATCGTTGTCATCCACCCTTGGTGTATCCTTTCTCCTAGTGAGCTACAGGATCAGTCGAATCTTCGATCCCTTGCATATCTGGCCAGAATTTATTAGCCAACGGTGACTTCTTGAATAGCACACTAACGCACTGTGCCAACACCGAAAGCAACAATCTCGAGACAGACTTAAAGTTTAACTACTGCTCCTAGAAGCCATCAGGAAGGAGTCGTTCCAACATCAAACAGGAAATTATGAATTTGCACTTTATTATTGCTCGGAATCATAAAAAAATCCTTACAATGTAATTCAATGTGATTGGTCGCAAGCAACCGGCGTTGCCAAAAAGCCTACTTGTAGATACTTGATGTCTCTCGCCGTGCCAGCCGATAGAATGAACATCAGGCCTCCGAAAGCCCGTTCAGCTACCGCCCGGATACCCCAGCCGTACAACTTCATTCTGTTTAGGCCTTCCAGCCGCTGCACCGACAGGCCGGCTTCCTCCAAAGTGCGACGCACACTTCGCATAGTGAAGAATCGAAAATGCGTGCGGTCCAAGACGCCAGCGTCTTGATAATGCCAGTCGCCCGCCACGATTAAATTAAACAAATTACTTTGGAAACGAACATTCGGCAGCGACCCGACAAGGAACGCCCCCGGCGCCATGTGATCTTGGACCGAGCGTAGAAATTGAGCGTGATCGGTCATATGCTCTATGACATCGTTGCATACGATCAGATCGAAATAATGCGCCGGCAAGTCGGGCTTTACCGCATCGAAGAGGTTGACAAAGACTTTGGTCAACCTCCCTTTAGCAATCTCCGCCGACCTGGCATCCGGTTCAATTCCCCAGGTTTCGATGACGCCCGGGATGTCGGCAGAAAACGCGCCTTCACCACAGCCCACCTCTAGCACTTTTAGGCCAGTCTTCAGCGGCGGAAGCAAGGCAACCACCTCTGGGCGCTTTCCCCTTCGATACCCCGACGCGGACTCTCCAGTCGCGACCCCCGCAAGCGCGTTCATATCATTTTTCCCACCATGAAATTCAGGTAGCGGGCGACGCCCGAAAACCCTGCCTTGCAAGCCATTAACACCTTGAAAACTCTATCCCGCAGTGATGTCAATCAAAAGATTCCAACAACAGGACGCCGGACAAACATCCCGTCTCAAGCAGGCCAAGCCGGGGTGCAACTCGCAACACAGGTTGGTGTGCGTGACAATCAATTCATCGCTCAAGGTCCGCAATGCCCCGACCCGCAAACGCATCCTGATTACCGGGGGCGCCGGTTTCCTCGGCTCCCACCTACGCGAACGCCTGTTGGCCGAAGGCAACAAAGTCCTGTGGGTGGACAATTATTTCACCGGCCGCACAGACAACATCGCCCACCCGCTTAACAACAAAAAAATTTCGAAGCCTTGCGCCACAACGTCACGTTCTTACTGTATGCGGAGGTGGGCAAAATCTACAATCTCGCTTGCCCCGCCTCCGCCATCCATTACCAGTTCGACCCGGTGCAAACCACCAAAACCAGCGTAATCGGCGCCATCAACTTCACATTGCGTTGGCTACGGCGACTATCAACGTGCTATCAAGATCGCTGTTCACCGGGGTGGCACCGCATCGCGGATCATCTGCTCGACTTGGCATTGGACGGCACGCGCATCGTAATGGGCCAGCATGTAACTTCGTGCCGCTTCGCCAAGGCGATGGCAGAGTACGTCATTTCTTAATAGTTCGATGCAGGCCACGGCCAGTTCGGCATCGGTCTCACGCAGAAGAATTTCCGCGCCGTCACGAAATCCCAGCCCCTCGGCACCCATTCGTGTGCTGACCATGGGGCGCGCATAAGCAGCCGCTTCCACGAGTTTCAGCCTTGTCCCGCTCCCGTGAACAATCGGGGTGCATATAACGCGAGACTCCACGTACAGGGCGTCGAGATCATCGGCGAATCCAACGTAATCGACACCCGGCGACCCGGCATGGCGCGACGGGAGGCTCTCGCTATCTGTTCCGGCGATCACTAAGCAAGCGTCAGGGACTTCGGCCCGTACAATCGGCCATATCTTTCGCACAAGCCGCTCCGCCGCCGCTCGATTCGGCCCGTGGTGGTGCGATCCCAGAAAGAGAATGGTCCGCCGCGCGGTCACGCCAGGCGCAACGTCCGGCGGCACGATGGCGTTTGGGACAACGCGAAGTGCGCCGCGGAAACCCAGCCGTCGCAAGTTGGCCTCATCGGCGTCGGAACAAATGAATGTCAAGGTCGATCTGGACACAGCTTGGCGTTCGGCCTGAATAAGCGCGGGCAAATGGAGCGCGAGCGGCACCTTGCCCGGCCGCCACGGATCGTGCCGGAGCTTACGTATCAGCACCTGATGATAAAGGTCGTCCATGTCGAACAGCAGCTTTCTCGGCCGCCGACCGCTGCGCAATACGGGTAATATTGCGTCCAATCTATCGACGAAGACGCAGTCCGGATTGGTATCCAATCGGCGGCCGATTTGTTCGATAATGGAGGTGCTGGCATACGGAAAAAGCAGGGGCTGGGCAGCGGCATCGAAGATACCGTGGCCATAATGATTCCATGCGGTCTCCCGCCGGATTGCCCTTGGAAGCAATGATACTTTTAAATCGACCCCCCAGAATGCCGACTGGCTTCGGTCGAGGCTAGCTTGGTCTTCCGCCACTCCAAGGCGACTTTCCGGAACAAGATAAAGAAGTTCGACCGAATCGGACAGGTGGGCTAAGGCTTGGAGGAACACCCCGGCACGCCTATGTTTACCGCCCCTATCGCTTTCCGAAAGCGTAGGGAGCATCGGGGTGATCACGAGCGTTCGCATCAGCGGGGGATAACTATTTCGTATCGCTGGCAGAGTTAAAACCTGCTGCGACTTCCATCTCCGCAGGTGGCAAAAGGGGGGTTAGCAACCCCTTCATCATCGCCAGCATCATCGTCGCAAGCAGTCTCGTCTGCTGATTCGGCCGTCCCAGTTCTTTCAACGACAACCGCACCATCGTTCGCAGCGTCACAACAATACCAAAGTGCTTCCTGATGATTTGTATATAACTTCTCCAAAATATCTTGTTATAGCTCACGGTGTGCTCTCCACCAGACGCGTGGCCACCTTCATGCATCAAGAACACGTCGTTTACGTAGTAGATAGGAATTTGAGCCTCTCGTAATCTAATGCAATAATCCGTATCCTCCCAATACACGAAAAAACTTTCGTCAAATAATCCTACTGAAGACAAAACTTTCTTGGACAGCCCCAAACAACATCCACTGGCGAAATCAACCGTTCTTACACGTCTTTTTTCATTAATATCATATGGCTCATGGACATTTTTGAATACCCAGCCATAGTCAAGATGCCCGCCGGCGTACCAAGCCTCATCCGGCCGATCCAGTAGCATTATCCTTGGAACGAGAACGTCCGCTTCCAGTTCATTACGCATGGACAGAAACAGCGACAAAAAGTTCACGGGAATCTGTGTGTCGCTGTTTATCAGCACCATGAACTCGGCGCCTTCGGTGACGGCTGCTCGTAGCCCTTGATTTGCCGCTCTCGCGAAACCGCGATTGGAAGAATTACGAACGATGGAAATCCTGCTATCCGAGACGCGAGCGAGTTCGGACACAGATGCATCGGTCGAAGCATTATCTATAGCGATCAGGCGCCAGTTGCGATAATCCTGCTCACTCAGACCTGCGATAAACGACGCGATATTGGGCTCGCTATTATACAAGACAGTGACCAAACAAACAGGGGGACCATTTATGACGTTGGCTTCAGACACAATGTTATCCCTCCTCCGTTGGCGGCCCTGATCGAATGCACGACCATCTGTCACGGGGCCGGAATTTGCGTGTGATTGTCAAACCGATACTGGAAAGGCGTAGCTACAAAAGATTGGACCAACAGCTTCTCCCAAACGTCACCCCATGCCCCTGACCCGCAAACGCATCCTCATCACCGGGGGCGCCGGCTTCCTCGGCTCCCACCTGTGCGAACGCCTGCTGGCCGAAGGCAACGACATCTTGTGCGTGGACAACTACTTCACCGGCCGCAAAGACAACATCGCCCACCTGCTTGGCAACAAAAATTTCGAGGCCCTGCGCCACGACGTCACGTTCCCGCTGTATGTGGAGGTGGACGAAATCTACAACCTCGCCTGCCCCGCCTCCCCCGTCCATTACCAGTTCGACCCGGTGCAAACCACCAAAACCAGCGTCATCGGCGCCATCAACATGCTCGGCCTCGCCAAGCGCATCGGCGCCAAAATCCTGCAATCGTCCACCAGCGAGGTCTATGGCGACCCCACCGTCCACCCGCAACCGGAAGACTACCGCGGCAACGTCAACCCGTTCGGCCCCCGAGCATGCTACGATGAGGGGAAACGCTGCGCCGAAACGCTGTTCTTCGATTATCGTCGGCAGCACAAAACCCGCATCAAGATCGCGCGCATCTTCAACACCTATGGCCCGCGGATGCACCCCAACGACGGACGGGTCGTGTCCAACTTCATCGTCCAGGCGCTGCGGAACAAAGACATCGCGTTGTATGGCGACGGCAGCCAAACCCGAGCGTTCTGCTATGTGGACGATCTGGTGGACGGGCTGATCCGGCTGATGGCCACGGGCGACGACGTCACCGGCCCGGTCAATATCGGCAATCCGCACGAAATCCCGGTGCGGGCACTGGCCGAACGCATCGTGGCGCTGACGCATTCGGCGTCCCGGCTGGTGCACCGGCCGCTGCCGCAAGACGACCCGATGCAGCGGTGCCCGGACATAACGCTGGCCCGCACCATGCTGGGATGGGAACCGGCGGTGGCGCTGGACGACGGGTTGCGCCGCACGATCGCCTATTTCGACGATCTGCTGCGCGCCGCCTAGGGGCGGGCAGCGCTCGCGGATGCCGCCCTAACCCGCTGTCAGCCGGTCGCAAAACCGCAGGAACTGGTCCACCCGCCGGTCCCAGCCGGACGCCTGGGCGACGGTCGCTCCTCCGATGCGCAGGCTGTCGCGCAACGCATCGTCGCCGAACAGGCGGATAATCGCGGCGGCGATGGCGGCGGGGCTTTCGCCGTCCACCACCAGTCCGTTCACCCGATCGGTCACCGCATCGACGCTGCCGCCGGCCCGGCCGGCGATCGCCGGCAGGCCGCAGGCGTTGGCCTCCAGGAAAACCAGGCCGAACCCCTCGGTTTCGCCGTCCGGCATTTCCCGGTTGGCCATGATGAACACGTCGCCCAGGGCGTAATGTTCGGTCAGTTCGTAATCGGGCACCGCGCCGGCGAACATAACGTGGCGGCCCAGACCCAGGCGCACGACCAGGGCTTCCAGCGTGGGGCGATACGATCCCTCGCCGACAATAAGATACACCAGATCGGGGCAGGCCGACAGCACGGCGGGCAGGCTTTCGATGGTCCGGTCGATGCCTTTGCGCGCGTACAGGCGGCTGACGGTCAGCAGAACGGGGCGATCCCCCAGGCCGTACCGGCCGATCAGATGCGCCGGCCTGGGGCGCGGCACGAAGCGTTGCAGATCGACGCCGTTGGACACCAGTTCGATCTTCGCCGCCGGCACGCCGAAGCCGCCGGTCAGCGTGTCCTGGGTGAACCGGCTGACCGCGACGATGCCGTCGGCCGCCGCGAACGCGCGCCGACGCCGCTGGCCGCCCTGGTCGTACTCGGTGCGGGTACTGATCTCCTCGCCATGGATATAGATGATGGTTTTCAGCCCGAACAGGCGCCGGCACGCCCCGGCCAGCCACCCGCCGGCCACCAGTTCGCCGATGCACAGCACGGCGATTTTTTCGGTGCGGACAATCCGCCAGATCGCGCGCAGCACCGAAATGCGGATCGCCACATCCGCCGCCATGCCGCCGATCCGCCGCACAAATCCCGCTTCGTCGGGCAGAAACTGGGTGCGCAGCGCACGAATGCGATGCACCTTGAACGGCGCGGCGCGATCGAACTCCCGCCAGCCGCGGATCGGCCAGCCGTCGCGATAATCCTGTTGCGGTGCCAGCACGGACACGCGGCCGCCGCTGAACCGGGCCAGGCTGTCGTACACGATGGCCGATCCGCCATGCACCGGCGGAAACGTGTTGGCCACGACAAGGCAGCGGTTGGCGCCGGCGACCGATGGCCGGTGAATGGCCGGTTCGGCCGCGGGCGCGACCAGCGATCCGGCGCGAAGCTGGTCGTGCAGTTCCTTGACGGTCAGAAATACGCCGCCGAGTTCGTCGCGGAAGTAACTCAGAAACCCGGCGATCCGGTCCAGAAAAATCGCCAGATCGCGCGGCGTCCGGACATACGGCGTGTTGCCGGGTTCCAGCGAGGGGCTGTGATAGCTCAAGGTAAAAATCCGCTCGCCGCGTTTCAGCAGGCGGCGTGTCAGCCGTAACATGGCGGGCAGGTCCGACCCTTCCGGCGACAGCGTGATCCGTTCCAGCAATCTGGCTCGGGCCAACAGGCCGGCGGCGCGCAAGGTGCGGAGCGGCTTTCGTTCGGCGATGCCGTACAGGCTGGGCATGCTGTCGGCCATCAGGCCGGTCAGCGCTCGGGTCACCGGGAGTTCCAGCAGGCGGCGGCGGGCTCCGAACCAGAACGGGCCATAATCGTATGCCGAAAAGTCTGGGCCGCCGGAGTCCGTGTACCGGGTGCGCGGCATCAGGCTGGTATCGACCAGGAAGCCTTCGTCTTCCAGCAACGCCGCCGTGTCAGGTCCCAGCCCGTACCGGCCGGCCTTGTACACCGTTGGCTGTACGCCGAAACGATCGCGGACGGCCCCGGCCAACCGGTGCAGCTTTTCACGCTCCAGGGCAGCCGGCAGATTGCCGGGAAAAGACAGCCGCTCCTCGGTTTCGCCGTCGAAGGGCGGGGTGACCCAAGGATGCAGTTGCGCGCCGATGTCGCATTTGCCGTCGGTCAGGTACTCGCGCAACACCGAAGCGGCCGATGGGTCGGAGGCTATCGGGTATGTGACCAGATACGTCGGGCGGGCGTCGTAGCAGGAAAATATCTCGTGCGCGCGCTTTTGGTAGCGGATGGACGACGTGGCATTGTTCCGGGCGGACACCGGACGGCCCCAGTGAAATTCTTCCTCGGCATCGACGATGATGCACAGAACCGGGCGCCCCGCTGACAGGCGAATCGGTTCGATGCCGGGAAACAGGGCATCCTGGGTTGACGCGGGATGCATCGGGGAATGCGCACTCCTGGGCGTTAGCAAGGCCAGGGCGCTGCCCTGGACCCGCGAAGGGGGCAATCCCCCTTCGATCCCGGTTATCTCGGGTTCCCGGCTTTATGCCGCATGCGGAAGAAGCTTGTCACCGGGAACTTCGTCCAGGTGGCAGGCCGATAGATGTTTGTCGCCGACGGGGCGCAACGCTGGTTCTTCTGTGCGGCACCGGTCGAAAACGAACGGACACCGGGTGTGAAACCGGCAGCCCGATGGCGGATCGATCGGGCTGGGCACGTCGCCTTTCAGGATAATCCGCTGCCGTTTCGCCGTGGGGTCGGGCACCGGAACGGCCGACAACAGCGCGCGCGTGTAAGGGTGATGCGGGGTGGCAAACAGCGTGCGGCGATCGGCCAGTTCGACGATCTTGCCCAGATACATCACCGCGACCCGGTGCGTCAGATGTTCCACCGTCGCCAGATCGTGGCTGATGAACAGCAGCGCCAACCCTAGTTCGTCCTGAAGATCGGCCAGCAGGTTGACGATCTGCGCCTTGACGGAAACATCCAGCGCGGACACCGCCTCATCGCAAACGATCAGGTCCGCTCCCGGTGCCAGTGCGCGAGCAATGCCGATGCGCTGCCGCTGGCCGCCGGAAAATTCGTGCGGGAAGCGGTCGATGGCATCGCGCGGCAAACGGACCTTTTCCATCAGCGCCGCCACCTTATCGTTCAGATCCTTGCGGCCATGCGCCATGCCGAAATTGATCAGCGGTTCGGCCACGATATCGCGCACCCTCATCCGCGGATTCAGGCTGCTGAACGGGTCCTGGAATACCACCTGAACCCGCTTGCGCATCATGCGCAGCCGCCCGGCCCGCATCGTGTCGATCCGTTCGCCGGCGAGATAAACCTCGCCATCGGTCAGCTTGAACAGCCGCAAAATCGCTTTGCCGACGGTCGATTTGCCGCACCCCGACTCGCCCACCAGCGACAGCGTTTCACCCCGGTTTATGTCGAATGTGACGCCATCCACCGCGTAAACATTGGCGGTAATGCCCCCCAGCCAGCCGCCCCGGATGGGGAAATGCTTCTTGAGGCCATTCACCTCCAGCAAGGGACGTTCGGCGATCATGCCGCTACCGTCCGGGTGGCGTAATGACAGGCGACGCTGTGACCGGGCGCTTTCGGCTCGATGGCCGGCGCAACCGTCCGGCATAGATCCGTCACCAACGCACAGCGTCCGGCAAACGCACATCCAACAATCGGTTTGCGAAGGCTCGGCACCAAACCGGCGATTTCCGCCAGCCTCGGCCGAGCGTCCGCATCCAGCGAGGAACCCAGCTTCGGCACCGCCCCCAGCAAACCGCGCGTATAAGGATGCAGCGGATAGGCGAAAATGTCGCCGACCGTCGCTTCCTCCACTTTACGCCCGGCGTACATCACCACCACCCGCTGCGCCATTTCCGCCACCACGCCCAAATCGTGAGTGATCAGCATGATCGCCGATCCCATCCGGGTCTTCAGGTCGCGCATCAAATCCAGGATTTGCGCTTGAATCGTTACATCCAGCGCCGTGGTCGGCTCATCGGCGATCAGCAGCCTGGGATTGCACGCCAGCGCCATGGCTATCATGACCCGCTGCCGCATCCCGCCCGACAACTGATGCGGATATTCGCGCACCCGCCGGCCGGGTGCCGGAATGCCGACCAGCGTCAGCATCTCCACCGCCTTCGCCTCCGCGTCGCGGGCGTTCATTCCCTGATGCAACCGCACCGTTTCGCCGATCTGCTTTCCGACGGTCAACACGGGGTTCAGCGAGGTCATTGGCTCCTGAAAAATCATGGAGATCGCGTTGCCGCGGATCGTCCGCATCTCCTGTTCCGACACGGTCAGCAAATCGCGGCCTTCGAACCGGATGCTGCCGGCGATCTTGCCGGGCGGTTCCTGAACCAGCCGCAGGATCGACATCGACGTGACCGATTTGCCGCACCCGGATTCGCCGACGATCCCCAGCGTTTCTCCCGCATCGATATGGAACGACAGGCCTTCCACCGCGCGGACAACCCCGTCCGGCGTGCCGAAATGCGTTTGCAGGTTTTCGACCTCGAGCAGCGCCATCGGCTACAGCCGCTTGGCCAAACGGGGATCGAGCGCGTCTCGCAGCCCGTCGCCCAGAAGATTTACCGCCAGGACCGTGATGGACAGGAAGATCGCGGGAAAGAACACGATATACGGCTTCACCTGCCATAACGCCCGCCCCTCGGCCATGATGTTCCCCCAGCTTGGGATGGTGGGCGGCGTGCCGGCCCCGATGAACGACAGCGTGGCCTCGGTAATCATCGCCGAGGCGCAGATGAACGTCGCCTGCACCATCAATGGCGCCAGGGTGTTGGAAAGGATGTGCTTCCAGATAATTGCCGGAACCCGTGTTCCGGATGCGATAGCGGCCTCCACATAGGGCTGTTCCCGCAGCGACAGCACCAGTCCGCGCACCAGACGCGACACCCGGGGAAATTCAGCAATGCTGATCGCCACGATCACGTTCTGGACCGACGCGCGGGTCAAAGCCATCAGCGCAATCGCCAGCAGGATCGGCGGAATCGACATCAGCCCGTCCATCGCCCGCATAACCACGGCATCCAGCACCCGGACGAAGCCGGCGACCAGGCCGATGAACGTTCCCAGCACCGACGCGCAAACCGCCACGGAAAACCCCACCGCCAGCGAAACGCGCGATCCGTACATCGTCCGCGAATAGACATCGCGCCCGAGCATGTCGGTTCCGAACCAGTACAGCGCGGAGGGTTCGCGGGTACGTTTCGACGGCGCCAGCGCGGTCGGATCCTTGGTGCCCAGATACGGTGCCAGGAGCGCGATAAGAATCATCAGCCCGATCAGCACCCCGCCGACGAAAATGGTCGGATGCCGGTAGATGAAACCGGCGAAGCGCCCGCGTTCTTTCGGAACCGGCAAAATAGCGGGCAGGGCGGGCGCGGCAAGATGTTGGGGCGTTGTCGCGCTCAATAGCGGATCCTCGGATCGAACACGGTGTAAAGAAGATCGACCCCAAGGTTGACCAGCACATAGACGAAGCTGAACAGCAGCACGACACCCTGAATCACCGGATAATCGCGGCGTAGGATTGCATCGACGGTCAGGCGGCCGAGGCCGGGGATAGCGAAAACGCTTTCGGTTACCACCGCCCCGCCGATCAGGGCCGCGAAGCCGATCCCGACGATCGTGACGATCGGAACGGCCGCGTTTTTCAACGCATGCACGAACAGCACGCGGCGCTGGCCGACACCCTTAGCCTTCGCCGTCCGCACATAGTCTTGGGACAGCACGTCCAGCATCGTCGCCCGTGTTATGCGGGCGATCAGCGCCATGTAAATCAGCCCCAGCGCCACCGAGGGCAAAATCAGGGTGCGCAGGAACGGCCACAGCCCGTTGCTTATCGATGTGAAGCCCTGCACCGGTAACCAGTCCAGGCGCAGCGCGAAGACATAGGCCAACACGTAGCCGATAACGAAGACCGGGGTCGAGAAACCTAGCACGGCTGTCACCATCACCGCCCGGTCTATCCAGGTGCCGTGTTTCCAGGCCGCGATCACGCCCATGGGGATGGCGAAGGTCAGCGAAATAATAAGGGTCAGGATCAGCAGGGAAACGGTCGGCTCGATCCGTTGGGCGATCATGTGGGTGACGGGCAGATTGGTGAAGATGGATGTGCCGAGGTCGCCATGCAAAATGTGCCAGAACCAGTCGCCGAAGCGGACCAGGAACGGCCGGTCAAGACCGAGCGAGGCTCGGATACGATCGACGTCGGCGGGGGTAGCCTGATCGCCGGCGATGATCGCGGCCGGATCGCCCGGTGCGATATATAACAGGCTGAACACGAACAGCGCCACGATCAGGACGACGGGGATGGTGGAGAGAACCCGGCGAGCGATGTAGGACAGCATCAGCGGGAAGCCGCGCGATGCCGTGACATTAACAAATCGCCGGAATGCCGGGCCGCACGTCGTGCCACGCCTGTCACGCCTTGGTCACATCCCAGAATACCGGAAACGGCGCCTTCACGATACCGGACAGATTAGTACGCCACGCTTGCTTGAACTGGAAAAAACCGGTCGGGATATAGACGACGAAATCCATCGCCGCCTTGTTCAGTTCGGCGATCGCGGTTTTTTCCGCCGCCAGATCGGGCGCGGCGTACCAGGCGGCGATCTTCTCCTGAACCAGATCGGACTTCGGCCAGCCGAACCAGGCCGTGCCGCCGCTGGCATCCAGCGCGGTATAGGGCGCTGGGCTGATGCAATCGGCGCCGGCATGCCAGGTATGGAAAATATGCCAGCCGCCCTTGTCCGGCGGCTCCTTACTGGCCCGGCGCTGCCCGACCGTACCCCAGTCCAACGCCTGATATTGCACGTTCATCCCGATCCGCTTCAACAGATCGGCGGTCACGTCGCCCTGCGCCTTGGTGATCGGAACGTCGGTCGCGACCAGCAGGATAATCGGCTCGTTCTTGTAGCCCGCGTCCGCCAGCAATTGTTTGGCGAGATCGTAGTCGCGCTTGCCCTTCAGCCTCTCGCCGCCGTTCTCGGTATATAAAGGCGTCCCAGGGGTGAAAAAACCCGGCAACGTCTTCCATAGCGACGAGTCGTCGCCGACGACCGCGCCCATGTAATCTTCCTGGCTCAACGCGATCTGCACCGCTCGGCGGGCGCGCACATCGCTGAATGGCGGATACAGGTGATTGACGCGAAACGATCCGATGTTGCCCAGCGGATCGGCAATGTCCACGGCGACGTTCGGTGCCTTTTGCAGCAGCGGATACAGGTCGGCGATCGGTGTCTCCAGCCAGTCCACCTCGCCGCTCTGCAACGCCGCGGCGGCCGTCGCGCCATCCGGGACAATCTGCCACTCGATCCGTTCGAAATTGATCCGCTTGCCGCCCGACAGCCAGTTCGACTTTTCCGCCCGTGGCACATAACCGTCGAATTTCTCGAAAACCGCCCTGGCGCCGGGAACCCACTCGTCTTTTTTGAAACGCATCGGGCCGGAGCCGATATACTCCGAAATCTGCTTGTACGGATCGGTTGCGGCGATCCGCTCCGGCATGATGAACAGGCACGGCGTGCTGCTCTTGCCCAGCGCGAACAGCATTTTCGGGTAAGGCTGGTTGAGCCGGAAGCGAAAGGTGCGATCGTCCACCGCTTCCAGCGCATCGATCCGCTTTTTAATCGGCAGGCCCATGGGGGCGTCGCGGACCATCCAGCGATTGATACTGGCCACGACATCCCTGGCCCGCACCGGTTCGCCATCGTGGAATTTCAGTCCGGGGCGCAGCGTGAACGTCCAGGTTTTGAAGTCGGGGCTGCTGTCCCAGGATTCGACCATTTGCGGCTTGGGCTGAAGCGTGTCGTCCACGCCCAGCAGCATGTCCCAGATCAGCAATCCGCCATTGCGGACGACATACTGCGTGGTCCAGATCGGATCGAGGTTAGCGAGATTGGCCTGCGGCACGAAGCGGAGCGTCTTGCTGCCGGCCGCCAGCGAAAGACGCGGCGCCGCCAGGGCACCGCTGGCCGCGATGGCTGCTGTTTTCAGGAAACCACGACGATCCATTGTCAACACCGCCCCTGTTTGTCCCGTTGTTTTGGCGCGCCCGAGCGTGTCGCGCACGAGCGACCCTGCCCGAGAGCGGGGCCGGACGCCATAGGGAATTTTTCAACGCGGCGTTCAGCCGGACGCTTTCGCTGACTTGCTACCTGGACTGGCAATCTGGCGGTGGCGGTTCCATCATCCGACGCCAACATTGAGTGTGACTGCATTCCGTGTCCCCGTCAGGATACGGACGCCGGCTCCCGGTTGCCCCACTGCTGGCGGCAAGGCTTGTCCGACGATTGAACACGCGATCGGCGTCGGCGCCAAGGGGAAATGCTATCGCTCCAGTCGGGGTAGGGACGCGGGTCACCCACGCCCCCAAACAGAACCGAGCATGCACTGGTAACGCAGTCGGCGCTCGCCGTGGGTTTCGCGTCGAACCGGTGATTGGGCCAGGGGTGGCAGATGCCAGCCGGCTGCACCAGCCTGTCCGGATTTCAGTGTGCTCGGCATAACGAACGCCAAGCAGCCGGTAATCCTCAAGGAGTTGGTTGCTCGGTTCCTGACCGGGCCGGTGACCCAACAGTCGATCGACGCCGCGAGCAACGCGTTCGAGCAGGCGGCGATTGAGGCGGCGCTGGCCGGCGAACCCACCCACCATACTTCGTCCATTTCTGTTTGAATGCGATCGATACGCTGACACCCCCCCGCATTTTTTCGGCCTGAACGTCGTCATCGAACCGAACCTAAACCCCGATCTCCACACAGACCGGCACGTGATCGGACCCACGAGGCCAGTCCCTCGCATCGCGCAGGATCGTCTGGCTCCGTAAGCCTGCCGCCAGATCGGGCGTCACCCAGATATGGTCCAGCCGGCGGCCCCGGTCCGATCCGCGCCAATCCTGGTTGCGGTATGACCACCACGTGTACAGCTTCTGGTCCGCCGGTACAAAATGCCGCACCGCATCTACAAACCCGGCGTTCATCCAGGCGTCCAGCCCGGCCGTTTCCGCCGGCGTATGGCTGACCACGCCCAGCAACTGCTTGTGGCTCCAGACATCGTGCTCCATCGGCGCGATATTCAAATCCCCGACCAGCACCGCCCGCGCCAGCCCCGTCCGGGCGGCGAACCACATCCTGGCCTCGGCGATGAAATCCAGCTTGTGGCCGTATTTTGGATTTGCGGCGCGATCCGGCACATCGCCGCCCGCCGGCACGTAGAAATTATGCAGTTCGACCGGGCCGCCCGGTGACTGCAACGAAGCCGCCACATGCCGGCAATCGCCCTTGGCGCACCAGTCCGGCGCCGTATCCATCACCGCCAGCGGCACCCGCGACAGGATCGCGACGCCGTTGTAGCCCTTCATGCCCCGGAACACGGTATGCGGAAAACCGAGCGGCGCCAGGTCTTCGGTTGGAAAGAGCGGGTCGGGGACCTTGGTTTCCTGCAAACAGATGACGTCCGGCCGCAGTGCCTCGATCAAATGGGTCAACAACCCAACGCGCAACCGCAGCGAGTTGATGTTCCAGGTGGCGATCCGCAGCGACGCCATCAGACGATGCGAGTCCTGACCGAACCGACGCCCGCGACCGAACCTTCCAGCAGGTCGCCCCGTTGCACCGCCGCCACGTTTTCCGGCGTGCCGGTATAGATCAGGTCGCCGGGCGCCAGCGCGACCAGCCCGGACAAATAGGCGATGGTTTCCGGCACCGACCAGATCATCTTCGACAGGTCGGAGGTCTGCCGTACCGAACCGTTGACCTTCAACTCGATAAGGCCGGCGGAGGGGTGGCCGATCCGCGACGCCGGCACCAACAGGCCGATCGGGGCGGACCAGTCGAAACCCTTGCCCATGTCCCAGGGCTTGCCTTCCTTCTTGGCCGCGTTCTGCAAGTCGCGCCGCGTCATATCCAGGCCGGCGGCATAGCCCCACACATGTTTGAGCGCATCGGCTTCGGCGATGTCCGTCCCGCCCTGCCCGATGGCCACGACCATTTCCATTTCGTGGTGCAACTGTGTGCTGCGCGGCGGATAGGGCATGTCGGCATCGTTCGGCAGCAAGGCGTCGGCGGGCTTCATGAAAAAGAACGGAGGCTCCCGATCCGGGTCGCTGCCCATTTCCCTGGCGTGTTCGGCGTAATTCCGCCCGACACAAAAGACACGCCGGACCGGAAAAGCGCCGCCACCCGCGACGGGGACGGCAGAAACCGCCGGTGGGGAGATGACGAAATCGGTCATTCGGTTACACCATTGCTGTAGATCGGTTTAAATCGACCGGATTCGGACATACGGGAAAGCAGGGGGCCAGGCAATGGCGGGAACAAGCGCGCGGTCCGCCAAGGGCCTTTACATTCAGGTCCTGGCCGGTGTGATCATCGGCGCCGCGCTCGGGCATTTCTGGCCCGCGCTGGCCGTGCAAATGCAACCGTTCGGCGATGCCTTCATCAAGCTGGTCCGCATGATCATCGCGCCGATCGTTTTCATCACGGTCGTGGTCGGCATCGCCAAACTGAGCGATGCCAGGGAGGTCGGCCGCATCGGCATCAAAGCCATCGTCTATTTCGAGATCATGACCACGTTCGCCATGTTCATCGGACTGATCGTCGCGCATGTGCTGCAACCCGGACACGGCCTGAACATCGATCCCGCGACGCTGGATGCCAAAGCCGTCGCCCGGTACGCCAACGCGCCGCATCAGGACGTGACGGCGTTTCTGTTGAACATCATCCCGAACACGGTCGTCGATGCCTTTGCCAAGGGCGAAATCCTGCAGGTTCTGCTGTTCGCGGTGCTGTTCGGGTTAGGCCTGTCGCGACTGGGGGAACGCGGCAAAACCGTCGTGCATGTCCTGGATGAGGCCGGTGCGGCTTTGTTCGGCGTGATCGCCATCATCATGCGCGCGGCGCCGCTGGGCGCGTTCGGGGCGATGGCCTTCACCATCGGCAAATACGGCATCGGCGCGCTGGCGCAGCTCGGCTTCCTGATGCTGTGCTTCTACCTGACCTGCGCGATCTTCGTGCTGGTCTGCATGGGTGGCGTGGCCGCGTCGATGGGGCTGAACATCCTGAAAATCATCCGTTTCGTGAAAGAGGAATTCCTGATCGTCCTGGGCACGTCGTCGTCGGAAGCCGCCATGCCGACGCTGATGGAAAAGCTGGAACTGCTGGGCTGCGGCAAATCCCTGGTCGGGCTGACCGTGCCGCTGGGCTACGCGTTCAACCTGGACGGATCGTCGATCTACTTTACCATGGCGATCGCCTTCATCGCCCAGGCGCTGAACATTCCGCTAAGCTGGAGCGACTACCTGCTGATCCTGTCGGTATTGTTGCTAACCTCGAAGGGTGCGGCGACGGTGACGGGCGGCGGATTCATTACTTTGGCCGCGACGCTGGCGACGATGAACGGCAAGGTTCCCGTGGCGGGCATGGTGCTTGTGCTGGGCATCGACCGGTTCATGAGCGAGGCGCGCGCCATCACCAACCTGTTCGGCAACACCGTGGCGACGATCTTCGTCGCGTGGTGGGAAGGCAGCCTGGACCTGGAACGGGCAAAGGCGATCCTTGACAAACCGGCGGGTGTGGAAGCCGCCGTCCTGGCGGAATGACGCGCCGTCTTAGGAATTGCCCGACAACAATCGCTATAAGCGGCGCGTCGGGCAATCCCTAAGCTCATGTTTTGCATGGCAACTTTGCTGGCGTTCCGACGCACTTATTCGCCAGCGTTGCCTTAGCTTCCGATCTTGCCGGTATAGGTTTCCAGCACCGCCCAGGCGTCCGCGCCGTATTTCGCCTTCCATTTGTCATAGAACCCGGATTTGACCAAAACCTGCCGGAACAACTCCGGATCGGGGTCATTGAACACCATTCCCTGACTTTGCAATTGCGTATGAAACGTGTTGTCGGAGTTCGCGTAGTCCGCCCGTTGATCCTCGGCCGATGCATTCAGGTTTGTCGCGATCGTCGCGCGCACATCCGGCGGCAGGCCGCGCCAGTTGCGGCCGTTTCCCAACATTACGAAGCCGTCCCACATGTGGTGTGTCATCGACACGTATTTCTGCACTTCGTACAGCTTCGCCGTTTCGATATTGACCAGCGGGTTTTCCTGCCCCTCCACGATTTTGGTTTGCAGTGCGGAATAAACCTCGCTGAAATTGATGCTGGCCGGTGCAGCCCCCAAGGCCTGGAACATACTGGTCCATAACGGGCTGACCGGCACCCGGATCTTAAAATCCCGCAAATCCCCAGGTGTGACGATCGGGTGGGTGCTGCTGGTGATCTGGCGAAACCCGTTATCCCAGATTTTTTCGAATGCGTACAGCCCCGCCTTGTCGATGGACGCCCTGATCATCGCACCGAGCGCACCATCCATCGCCGCCCATACCTGCTTATAGCCGGGCCAAGCATAACCGATGCCGTAAATCGAACTCAACGGCGTGTAGGTCGATAGTATAAGCCCCGACAACGTCATGAATTCCAGTGCGCCGGATCGCAGTTGCGACAGCATATCGGTGTCGCCGCCCAACTGATTATTGGGAAAAAGCGAGATTTTCACGCGCCCGTTGGTTTCCCGCAGAATGCGGTCCACCGCTTCCAGTTGGCGGACGGTATTCGGGTGCGACATCGGATTGTCGTTGCCCATTTTCATCTCGAACTCCGGCGCGTCGCCGCGGGCGCGCAGTATGCCGAACAGCGGCAGTGCCGCGGTGGCCAAGCCGATCGACAGACGCCGGGATATCGGGTGGGTCATCAAGGAGTCCTCCAGCCAGCGGGTCGTGCCGTGCCCGTGCTTGCCGAAACCTGTCGGTGCCATCGCCCAAGGTCAAGGGCGGACCGGCGCGAACACCTGTAACCGGCGCGGCGAACGTGATAGCCTGCCATTCTGATCATGCATGAACGAGGCGGAATGAACGGGCAGTTTACCGTGTGGCATCACGAGACAATCGGATCCACGAACGATGAGGCGCGCCGGCTGGCACTGGAAGGCGCGCCGCATGGGACCGCGGTGCATGCCGATGAACAAACCGCCGGGCGCGGGCGACTGGCCCACTCGTGGTTTAGCCCGCCGGGCAATCTTTACATTTCTGTTCTGTTACGCACCGGCCAGCCTGTCTCGCGTGCCGCCGAACTCAGCTTCGTCGCCGCCCTGGCGGTCGCCGATACAGTGGACATGCTGCTGCCCCGCCAAACCCGCGCGATGCTGAAATGGCCGAACGACGTGCTGGTCAATGGCGCCAAGATCGCCGGTATCCTGCTGGAACAGGCCGACGACGCCACCGTCATTGGGATCGGCCTGAACGTACTGGAAGCGCCGCCGAACGCCGCTTACAAAACCACGACGATCGTTTCCAACGCCGGCATCGCATCGGTCGATAGCGCCCGGGACATTCTTCTGGAACGACTGGAACACCACCTGGCGGTATGGCAGGCCGGCGGTTTCGCACCGGTCAGGCAGAACTGGCTCGCCCGGTCGTATCCCCCGGGTGCGGCCATCCGGGTCAATTCCGCCCAGGGCCCGATCGCGGGCCAGTTCGCCGGGCTGAGCGACGATGGCGCATTGCTGCTGGATACCCAGCAGGGCCAAATCCGGATCGTCGCGGGCGATGTCGCACCCGCCAGCGATCAGGCGGGTGTTTGACCCCGGCGGTAAGCGGTGGGAACATCCTGTCGAACGCCTGAGGCACAAGCACCGACAAGATGGATTGAGTCGTGCCGCCTGCGCCAGGACAGGACAGGACAAGGATGCGACATTGGGCGGGCCAGGTATGCTGCCGTGCGGCATTCGACGCACCGGCAAAAGCCGGTGGAACCGGCATAGTCCGGAACCCAGATGGAAACAGAGCAAGCGATGACCCGTTCACCGAAACGAATTGAAATCCGGTCCCTGGCGCTGATCGGTTCGGCGCACATGGTCAGCCACATCTATTATCTGGTGTTGATTCCGCTTTTCCCCTTGCTGCAGGCGCGGCTTGGCGTCGGTTTCGTGGAACTGGGCCTGGCCATAACGCTGTTCAACATCGTCAGCGGCCTGGTTCAGACGCCGATGGGCTACGCGGTGGACCGGTTCGGCGCCAGGCGCGTGCTGACCGCCGGCCTGGTGCTGGGCGGGGCGGCTTATATCTCAATCGGCTTGTTCCCCTACTACCCATGGATTCTCTGCGCCATGACGTTGGCGGGCGTCGCCAACGCGGTTTATCATCCGGCGGATTACGCGATCCTGGGCGCTGTTATCGAACCCAGCCGCGTCGGGCGGGCATTTTCGGTTCATACCTTCGCGGGCTTTCTCGGCAGCGCGATCACGCCGATCGGGATGCTGTTGGGCGCCGAGTGGTTCGGGTTCCGGATCGCGATCGTCGCCGCCGGTGTGCTGGGTTTGGCGGTCGCCATGCCGCTGGCGCTGGCCGGCTGGTTGGACCGGCACGCGGCGGGTGCCATTCCGGCAGGCGGCGCGGTTCAAATACCGTTGCGGCGCCTGCTGACGCCGACAGTGCTGGGCCTGGTGGGATTTTTCACCCTGCTCAGTCTCAGCAGCGGCGCATTGACCAATTATTCCGCCGTTGCGCTGGTGTCGGTGTACGGGCTGTCGTTTTCCTCCGCGAACCTGGCTTTGTCGGCCTTCCTGTTTCTGTCGGCGGGCGGGGTTTTGGCGGGCGGCGTGATCGCCGATCGCACAAGGCGCCATGCCGAGGTTGCGGCGTTCGGTTTTGGCGGCGCGGCGCTGGCGATCCTGCTGGTGGGGACTGTCAATCTGGGCAGCGTTCTGGTTGTCGCCGCGATGGGGCTGGCCGGCTTTCTGTCCGGCATGATTTCGCCTTCGCGCGACATGCTGGTTCGCGCGGCGTCGCCGCCCGGCGCTTATGGGCGCGTGTTCGGGATCGTCACGACAGGCTTCAACATCGGCGGCACGATGGGGCCGTTGATCGGGGGGTGGATCATGGACCACAACCTGCCGCGCTGGGTGTTCTTTTCGTCTGTCGTATTTATGGCGCTGACCGCCGCGATGGCGCTGGTGGGCGACTGGCGGACGCGCCGCCGGCCGACACTGGCGCTGTCCTAGCCGGCACTGCCGAGAACGGCCACGGGAAAGCTGGACAGAACAGGCCCCAGGTCAAGGTGTGCCGATGTCGTCACAGTGGACGGCCCCGGCAGAACAGACGTAAACCGCCGGCCTTGCAGGCGTTGCGGTATCGCCACGGACGCGCCGTTCAGACGATCCGGATTCAGCATGATACTGTCGTTGCCTCGCAAAAGATGCCGCACCAACCGGGGCACCGCGACGATGGCGGCGGCGTTATCCGCCTCGCGCGCGAACGCCACGATATGCTGTCCCAGCGGCCCTTCGATCGTAAGCGGCGTGTAGCCGCCGCGTCTGAACAGATCCGGATTTTGCTTGCGGAAACTCAGAATTTTGCGGATCGTGTCCTGCTTCGCGCGCCCGTCCCGCCAGGACTGCCGCGGTTCGGCCATCTGCCGGCGCGCGTCGTAATCGACCGGCCGCCGGTTATCCGGGTCCACCAGGCTGAAATCCCAGAACTCGGTACCCTGGTAGAAATCCGGGATGCCCGGCACGGTCAATTTTAAGGTCGTTTGCGCAAGCCCGTTGACCGCACCGGCCGGAGCGATCGAATCGATGAACGATTGTGCGATCGCCAGGAATTTTCCTCCCGCCGCGAACAAGCCGAACAGAAAATCCCTGGCCGTGGTTTCATAGTCTTCGTTCGGACTGGTCCAGTCGGTGCGGAGTTTCGCCTCCCTGAGGGCCTTTTGCTGCCAGCCCGCCAGCCGTTCGGCAAATGCCTGGCACCCGGCCGCATCGCCGGCCCGTAATTCCGGCGGCCACGCGCCCACGATCATCTGATACAGCATGACTTCATCGGCTGGATCGGGCCGGCGTCCCTCGATCGCCTGGCATTCCGTGACGAATTCCGACCATTCGCGCGGAACCTCGCTGATGACCGCCAGCCGGGCGCGCACGTCTTCGCCGCGCTTGTGGTCATGCGTGGCGGTTGCCAGCATCGCGTCAGGGAACGCCGCCAGCCGTTCGGCGCAGGCGCGATGGAAATCGGCAACCGATCCACCGAGGCGCCCGGCGTCGAACCCCACATCGTTGCGCGACAGCAACCGACCATAGCGATAGAACGCCGTATCTTCCACCGCTTTCGCGGCGATGGGCGCGCTGAGTTGTTGGAACAACGTACCGGCCTTTTTGTGGCCCTGTTCGCCGCCCAGCCAACGATCCAGCAAATCCAGTGTGGAATGGGCCGATGCCGGGCTGGCGCTTTTTGCCGCCGCCAAAGCGGCCGAGAACGCCGCCTGGTCGGACGCGGATCGCTTTTCCCCCGCGTTGTATCCGCGATAGACCGGAAAATGCGACAGCAGCACCACAAGTCCGCGACGGATGGCGGCGGCGGAGGTATCGCGCGTGTGGCGATCCGACCGAGCGATACGGTGCAGCGCCGCGGTGACCGCGCTCAGTTGGGCGTCGAAGCCGCGTTCAAGAATTTCCTGGCGTGCCGGCACTTCTTCGTCGGCGAACACGGCCGGTCGCCCGGTAGCAGCGTGCCACAGCGCACCCAGGATGTCCGCGCTGGATGCATCGTGCTGAAGGGCGCTGACATCGTTCATGAAGTCGTAGCCGCTGGTACCATCCACGCCCCAATCGGTGGGCAATGTTTCTCCGGCGCCGAGGATTTTCTCGATGACCAGATAGGCGTGGCGCCCCGGCGCGAGTTCGTCCAACCGGTCGCGCAAGCGCCTGCAATAGCCGGGCGGGTCGGACAACCCGTCCACATGGTCCACGCGGAAACCATCGATCAGACCTTCGCCATACAGGCGAAATAACGTCGCGTGGGTCGCCTCGAACACCGCCGGGTCCTCGATCCGCAGACCGGCGAGGCCATTGATGTCGAAGAACCGGCGCCAGTTTATTTCGTCCCCGGCGATACCCCACCAAGCGAGGCGATAGTGCTGCTTTTCAAGCAGTTCGTGCAGATCGGCCGGACCGGCCGGTCCTACGGGGAATTCGCTTTCGAAATAACGGATAACCGGCTCACCGGACGCCGCATGCGCCAGTTCCAGTTCGCCGGCGTCCAGGACATCGCCGTACGGCTTGCCCAGAAACGGCGCCAGAACTTTATCGTGCAGGCGGGGGTTGCCGGATTCCCAATCGACATCGAAATAGGTCGCGTAGCGGCTGGCGCGTCCGTTACGCAGCAGATCGGTCCACCACGGATTATCGGACCCGCCGACCGCCATGTGGTTCGGCACGATATCGACGATCAGCCCCAGGCCGGCCTTGCGCAGAACCGAAACGAAGTCGCGCAATCCCGCTTCGCCGCCCAGTTCGGGATTAACCGTGGTCGGATCGACAACATCGTAGCCATGAATCGATCCGGCACGCGCCGTCAGGATAGGCGACAAATACACATGGCTTATGCCCATTTGGACAAGATAAGGCACCAACCGCGCCGCGTCCGAAAACGTAAAATCCGCATACAGTTGTAATCGCATCGTCGCTCGGATTGTCATTGGCGTGGCCTTTCCGCGGCGATAAGATCGATCCGGGCCGCAATCGTTTCATCGGAAAGCAATTCGTCGGCGGTGCCGGGCTGCCGCCGCCGCCAGTTGGGGTGCCCATCGACGGTGCCGGGAAGGTTCGGTTGGCCGGTCCGACCCAGAAGATCCTCCAGCGGTACTAACACCAGCGGAGTTTCGGTCATGGCAGTAAATCGCACCGCGGCATCGACAACCGGTTCGGGTTCGTCCGAACCGGGAACGGACCCTTCGGCGGCGTGTTCCGCGACAAACGCATGCCACAGTTTAGGACGATCCGCTTCCCGTTCCTGGCGAACCGACGCGGGATCGACACCTTCGCCCAAGCGGCCGAATTCATCCCGCACGTCGATATCCAAACCTTTCCACCAACCGGCTACGGTCGGCAAATCGTGGGTCGAGGTCATTGCAATGCCGCTACGGCCCCAGCTTCGCGTTGTGCCGAACCCAGCGTTCCCATCGCGTTCGAACCAAAGGACACGCATGCCGTGCACCCCGGTCTGTTCCAACATGTCGTGGAATCCCCGTGGCAGAGTCCCCAGGTCTTCGCCGATCGCGACAACCTTGTTGCGAACAGATTCCAACGCGAGAAGCCGTAGCAGATCGGTGACCGGAAAATTCAGGTACGCGCCATGGGCCGGCGACGCACCCACGGGGATCAGCCACAGGCGGGCAAGGCCCATGACGTGATCCACGCGAATACCGCCGGCATGGCGCATGGCCGCGCGCAAGGTCGCCAGGAACGGCGCAAACCCGGTTGCTTGCATCGTGCGTGGCGAAAAGCTCGTCAGGCCCCAGTCCTGCCCAGCAGGGTTCAGTAAATCCGGCGGCGCGCCAATCGTCAGCCCTGACAGAATGTCCGCTTGCCGCCCCCAGGCGTGACTACCCGCCGGGTCCATGCCGACGGCAAGATCGCCAATCAAACCAATCCGCATGCCGGCCTGACGGGCCGCGTTCTGGGCAATCGCCACCGAACGATCGGAAATCCATTGCAGGAACTGGTGATACAGAATTTCCCCCGCATGCGCGGCGGCGAAAAAAGCCACCGCCGGGCCACCCGGATCGCGCAAATCCGACGGCCACGCCCGCCAATCCCGCAGCGGCATTCGTTCCGCGTGCAGCGCCTCAAAACACGCATGTTCCCGCAACAATACCCCCCCTTCCGCTCGGTATCGCGCGAAAGAAGCACCCAGCGGGCCGTTCCATTCGTCGCTTTGAAGGAACGATTGGAATTTGGCGCGTAGCGCGGCATATTTCGTGGCGGACGCGGCCGGCCAGTCGATTAGTCGGGCTTGATTTCGTTCGGATGCATATTCACCGAAAACCAGGGTGGGCGAGGCATGCAACGGATTCCGGAACAACCGGCTGGATGGCGAGTATGGGCCGAAATGCCCTGGATCGGCGGCAAATAATGCGTGAACTGGACTAAGAGAGATTGCGTCCGCGCCCTTTGCCCCCGCGACACGGGCCAGTTCGGCAACGCCCGACATGTCGCCGATTCCGCCGTCGCCGGGATGATTCAATCCGTATAGTTGCGCCGCGAGTCCCCACAGCCGGGCGTCGGGAACCACATCGTCGATGGACCAGCAGCGCGCGGGACACACCGCCAGCACGATTTCCCGGTTGCCCAAAGACAACCGGTGGTAGCCGGTTTCGGCAATCGCCGGAACGCGCAGGCGCCCACGCGCGGGCAACAGCGTTAGCGCGCGTCGTTCTCCGCGTTCCAGGATCAGTTCCGCGGACATCGCCTCGCTTGCGCCGATGTCCAGCCGCGTCGGGCGACCGGCAACGGCTGTGACCAGCGGCGGCAGATCGTCCGGCCCGGTTCGTTTGGTCAGGGACCGGCGGCTGGCGGATAGGTCGCGGGTGTTATCGGCGGGTATGCGCAGTGCATTCAGCACCTGACGCAACACCGGAACCGCGACTTCATGCGACTTGCCCGCGTAATCCTGCCAGTCAACCGCTATGCCCACCCGCCGGGCAAGGTCGCGCAGAACCTCATCGCTCATGAGCCATCGTCCAGATAGACAGCGGTCATCGGAGCGAGATGGTTTGTCGCAAACAGGCAGCGTCCGGCCGGGGTAGCGAACGGCACAGCCTCGTCGGCGAGGTTAACGACAATCGTCAACTGTGAGCCGTCGCCCATCCGCCACCGCGCCAGGACGGCCTTCGGTCCCAGAACCGACGCGCCCAGTGCCATTGTGCCCAGAAGCCTTGGAACGATTTCGCGCGTCCGCAAGGCGATCAAATGCCGGTACAGGCCAAAGCGTTCGGCCGAGGCGGGTTGCGGGACCGACGCGGTGTACGTTGCGATATCATTAGGGTCTGGAATTGCTTCCCGCTTTTCCGGGTCGGCGAATGCGGCGAAACCAGCGAACTCCTGGCGTCGGCCTTCCCGTACCGCGTCGGCCAGTTCGTCATGATGATCGGTAAAAAACAGGAATGGGGATACCGACGCGGTCTCCTCGCCCATGAACAGCAATGGGATTTGGGGGCACAGCAATTGAAGAGCAATCGCCGCTTCCAGCGCGGCTGGGGGGGCCAACGCGGTCAGCCTTTCGCCAAACGCCCGGTTTCCGGTCTGGTCATGGTTTTGCAAGAAAAGCACATGCGCATAAGGCGGCAGACCCTCGCTGGGTTCCCCGCGCGGGGCATTCAAATATCCGGAATGTTCGCCCTGATACACCCAACCCTCGGCCAGAACGCGGGCCAGCTTCGCGGCAGGGTCGTCGGCATAGTCCGCGTAATATCCGCCGGTTTCATCGGTTAGCAATACGTGCAGGACATTATGTCCGTCGTCGTTCCATTGTGCATCGACGGCTTTGCGGATATGCGACGCCGCATTGTGATGTTCCAGTACCAGATGAACATGCCGTTCCGGGTCGATCGTGGCGCGCACGGTGGCTGCCATTTCCTCCACCCAGTCCTGCTCCTGGATCGCATGCACGGCATCGAACCGCAGGCCATCGAAGCGATAGTCCCGCAGCCACATCAGCACATTGCCAGTGAAGAAATCCCGGACCTGCCTGCGACAAAAATCGATTGCCGGTCCCCAGGGGGTTTTGACATCGTCGCGGAAAAATTGCGGTGCGTAGGCGTGAAGGTAATTACCGTCGGGTCCGAAATGATTATACACCACGTCCAGAAACACCGACAAACCCATACCGTGAGCGGTGTCGATCAGTTCCTTCAACTCGCCGGGGGAACCGTACGACGTGTCTGGCGCGTACGGCAGGACGCCATCGTAGCCCCAGTTACGCTTTCCCGGAAAATCGTTCACCGGCATGATCTCGATCGCCGTGATCCCGAGTTGCTTCAATCTTGGAAGATCGTCGCGAATTCCCCGAAAACCGCCCGCGGTTCCGGCATGAACCTCATACATAACCATTTCGGTCCAAGGACGACCTACCCAGTCCGGATGCTTCCACGCAAATGCCGCCGTCCGGACAATACTGGCATCGTTGACGTCGCCCGCCTGTTCGGCGGACGCGGGATCGGGCACCATTGTCCCGTCCGATAACCGGAACCGGTATTGTGTGCCGTCGGGAACGTCTGCCCCGGCGGTAAACCACCCATCGGTAGATCGTTGCATCGGCAACACATCGCCCGCTTCCAACGCAACGGACACGGTTTCCTGCCGCGGTGCCCATAACCGGAAGCGAACCGTCCCGTTGGCAAGGCGTGTTGGGCCAAAGCCATGTATCATCCAGAAATTCCCTACACTGCCGCCAGGCTATCGCGTGCCTTCGGCAGACGTGGGATTTCTAACCCCCGGGCGAAAGGAAAACCGTCGATAATGGCGGCAATGTGAGGATCAACGCCTGTGCCTGTCCATGCATCGCGCCCGGCACCGTATCGGCCCCGCCGCTGTTGCCCATGTTGGACCCGCCATAGGCGGCGGCGTCGGTATTCATGACCTCGCGCCAGTGCCCAGGGCGGGGCACCCCAATGGCATAACCCAACCGCGGTACCGGGGTCATGTTGGAAACAACCAGAACCATGCGCCCGTCATCGTTGCCAAAGCGCAGAAAGGCAAACACCGAGTTGGCGGAATCGTCGCCTATGATCCACCGGAAGCCCGAAGGCACCGAATCGCGCTGGTGCAGCGCGGGTTCGTTACGATACAGCGCGTTCAAATCCCGTACCGCGGTCTGAACGCCCCTGTGCAACGGTTGGTCCAGCAAATCCCAGTCGATCGATCCATCGTGGTTCCACTCCCGCCACTGGGCGATCTCCCCGCCCATGAACAGCAGTTTCTTGCCTGGATGCGCCCACATGAACCCGTAATAGGCCCGCAGGTTGGCGAAGCGCTGCCAGGCATCGCCCGGCATTTTCCCGATCAGGGATCCCTTTCCATACACCACTTCGTCATGCGAGAGCGGCAGCATGAAATTCTCGGAAAACGCATAGATCAGGCCGAACGTCAGTTCGCTGTGATGAAAAGGCCGATAGACCGGGTCATATTCCATGTAATGCAGCGTGTCGTGCATCCAGCCCATGTTCCATTTGAAGGAAAACCCCAGGCCGCCATCTTGTATCGGACGCGAAACGCCGGGCCAGGCGGTGGATTCCTCGGCGATGGTAATCGCTCCGGCGCAGCGTTCCGCCACCACCGCGTTGAAGTGCCGCAGAAACCCGATCGCTTCCAGGTTTTCGCGGCCGCCATGGATATTGGGCACCCATTCGCCTTGCTTACGACTGTAATCGCGGTAGAGCATGGACGCCACGGCATCGACCCGCAGGCCATCGACGTGAAAATGCTCCAGCCAATGCACGCCGCTGGCAATCAGGAAGCCTTGCACTTCCCGCCGCCCGAAATTGTAAATGTAGGTGTTCCAGTCCTGATGGAACCCTTCCCTCGGATCGGCATGCTCGAACAGCGGCGTGCCGTCGAAATGCATCAACCCGTGCGCATCGCCCGGGAAATGGGCCGGCACCCAGTCGATAATGACTCCGATCCCGGCGCGATGACATTCATCGACAAACCGGCAGAATCCTTCCGGCGGCCCGAACCGCCCAGACGGCGCGAACAGGCCCAGCGGCTGATAACCCCAGGATCCTCCGAACGGATGTTCGGCGACGGGCATCAGTTCCACATGCGTGAAACCCGTTTCGGACAAGTATGGAATAAGCCGTTCGGCCAGCGCGTCCCAGCTTGCCGTCAGGTCTGGGCCAGGACGAAACCACGATGCCGCATGCACTTCGTACACCGAAATCGGCGCATCCGCGGCCTGTTTCTCCGCTCGGCTTCCCATCCAAGCCGCGTCATGCCAGACAAACGGCTGCGGATCGGCGACAACCGAAGCCGTGGCCGGCGGCGCTTCCGTTGCCCGAGCCAACGGGTCCGCCTTGTCGGGCAAACGGGTGCCATCCGGCCCGACTATGGCAAACTTGTATCGCGCACCCGGCCCAACCCGGGGGACGAATAATTCCCACACTCCGGACGGATACCGCAGGCGCATCGGGTGCCGCCGGTTGTCCCACGTATCGAAATCGCCGACGACCGATACCGCCTGGGCGTTGGGGGCCCACACCGCAAAGCGCGTGCCGCGCACGCCGTCCACCGTCAGCGGATTGGCACCCAGCGTGAAGGCGATTTCGAACAACCGTCCCTCGTTGAACAAATGCAGGTCGGTTTCGCTCAACAACAGATCGAAACTGTAAGGATCTTCGGTTTCCTGGACCGCATCCGGCCACTGAATCCTGAATTTGTATGGTTCGCTGCCCATGGCCGGCCCCTCGAACAGGCCGTCCGGCTGTCCCGCCGGCAGCGTTGCCAGAACGCGGCCGTCCGAGCGGGCCACGACTTCCACGCTCCGGGCGCCGGGAAACCAGGCCCTGATAAACCGACCGCTTGCCGTATCGAACGGCCCCAGAACCGCGAATGGGTCCTTCAGGCACCCTTGCCCCAGTTGCCGCGCCTGGGCGGGCGTAACGCCACGATCAGTCATGATGCGGACCCGGCACCCAGAAGATGACGTGTAAGGCGGGCGAGCCCGCGCAGCGGCACGTCGATCCATCCCGGCCGGTTGGCCGCCTCGTACACCACTTCATAGGCTGCCTTTTCGATCAAGAACAAATCCAGCAATGCGGTATCGCCTGCAATAGACCCTGACTGTCC
This sequence comes from Pseudomonadota bacterium, assembly GCA_021805565.1. Classification (GTDB taxonomy): domain Bacteria; phylum Pseudomonadota; class Alphaproteobacteria; order Acetobacterales; family Acetobacteraceae; genus Rhodopila. The sequence goes on along the minus strand of JAJZFA010000007.1, from coordinate 16,658 downwards.
GGCCGAGGCAATCTTATAGCCTGAAAGGAATGCCTCGGTCGCCTGTTCGGCAAAACGCCCGAGGAACGCATCGACACGATCGCTGGGTAGATGCCCGTGACTGGCCTGACTGCGGCGCTTCACAACCGCGGCGGCATAGTCGAAAGAGCGCAGCATTCCGGCCACGTCACGCAGCCCATGGTCCTTGGAACGCCGCATTTCCACCGGCTTGGCCGGTTCGCCTTCGAAGTCGATGATGGTGACATCGCCTCCGGCCACCAAAACCTGTCCCAGATGCAGATCGCCATGAATCCGCGTCAGCATCGCACCATCCGCGCGCTCCGCCAGGGTCGCCAGCCCGCTCATCAGCGCTGGGCGGGCAGCATTCATCGCTGTCTTGTCCTGGTCCGCTTCCGGGTCCAACTGCTGGGCCGCATCGATCGCCCGATAGGCGGCATCGAGTTGGGTGCGCACGCGCGCACCGAGCGCTTCCGCGGTGCCGGGTGTTCCGGTGACCGGGGCAAAAGCCGGATCGTCCGACGGCCGGCCCAAAATCGCGTGCATCTCCCCCAATCGCTGCCCAAGCAATGCGGCGAACCGGCCATAGTCGGCGCTGCCCCCGGCATCGTCCACCACGCTTTCGTCGCCGCCGGCGATGTCGGACAGCCCGCGCAGCAACAAATCCACGGTCCACGTCCAGGCATCGCCCTGATTGCGGACAAACGCCTGCGCGATGACGAGCGCATGGCGCGTGCCGTCCGTATCCACCCGGACCACCTCGCCCAGCAACGCAGGCGTGTAGGCGAAGCCATTCTCGGTCAGATAGCGGCCCATTTCAGCCTCGGGGTGCGGCCCCGACGTAACGCGCCGGAACATCTTGACGATCGCAACGTCGCCCACAATGACCGATGAGTTGGACTGTTCGGCCGATATCCAGTTCATTTCGGCATCCGCGGGCACGACGATATCGGCCATGCGCGATGTCGGCTCGAAACGGATCGTCCCATGATCGGTAACGATATCGGTCTTGTTCGCCAGTCCGGCCAAAACCGCCAACGGAAATCCCGGTAAAGAAAACGCATCGGTCAGCAATCCGACCTTGGCGCCACGCCGCACCCGGGCAATGGCAAGTTGCGATTGCAGCGGCGGTGCGTTGGTATCGTCCCAGACAATACTGAGTGGCAGTAGCCAGCGCGCGGTTTCCGATGCGGTTTCGGTCTCGACTTCAAGCAGCACGGCGTCATCGGCCGGCCCCCGTGTCATCGTTGCGATCCGGACCGATCGCAAGACCTGATCCTTTTGCGCGAACCATCGGCGCATGGCCAGATACTGTGGCAACGACTCGCGTTCGATCAGCGCGCGAGCGGACGCAATGGCGTCAGGCAGCGACTGGCGCATAACGATGGTTTGATATTCTGGCATGGGTTCGGGTGCGGGGGTGTGCGAAAACGATCCATCTCCCGATTCCGACAGCAGGAACCAGTAAAAGCCATACGGCGGCAAGGTCAGAAGATACGTCAACTGACCGATCGGCGGAAATTCGGAATGCCCATCGAGTTCGATGGGGATACGGCCCTGAAATTCAGCCAGATCGATTTCCACTGCCTGCGGCGTGCGCGACAGATTGGCGACGCACAGAATGGCGGTATCGTCCTGCTGGCGCAGATAGGCCAGGATTTTGCGGTTCTTCGGATACAGCAACCGGTAGCCGCCGCGGCCGAAGACCGGATACTGGCGCCGCACCGCGATGACTCGCCGCATCCACATCAGCAGCGAATGAGGATCCGATGCCTGCGTTTCCACGTTGACAGTCTGATATGCATACAGCGGATCCATCACCATCGGCAGAACCAGGCGCGACGGATCGGCGACGCGGGAAAACCCGCCATTGCGATCGGGCGACCACTGCATTGGCGTACGAACGCCGTTGCGATCGCCCAAATGGATGTTGTCGCCCATGCCGATTTCGTCGCCATAGTAAATCACCGGCGTACCGGGCATCGACAGCAGCAAATAATTCATCAGTTCGATCCGGCGCCGGTCGTGCTCCAGCAACGGCGCCAGCCGGCGTCGGATACCCAGATTGATCCGGGCTCGGCGATCGGACGCATAAGTCGCCCACAGAAAATCCCGTTCCGACTCGGTTACCATCTCCAATGTCAGTTCGTCGTGGTTGCGCAGGAAAATGGCCCACTGGCAATTGGCGGGAATATCCGGTGTCTGCCGGAGAATATCGGTGATCGGAAAACGATCCTCTCGCGCAATGGCCATATACATGCGCGGCATCAGCGGAAAGTGGAATGCCATCTGGCACTCGTCGCCGTCGCCGAAATAATCCTTTGTATCCTCGGGCCATTGATTGGCTTCGGCCAGCAACATTTTGCCAGGATAATGAGCTGAGAGTTCGGCACGGATTTTCTTCAAAATCGCATGCGTCTCGGGCAGATTTTCATTATTGGTGCCCTCCCGCTCCACCAGATACGGTACCGCATCCAGCCGCAAACCGTCGATACCGAGATCGGCCCAGTACCGCAGAACGGACAACACCTCCCGCAATACCCGCGGATTGTCGAAATTCAAATCCGGCTGATGATGGTAAAACCGATGCCAATAATACGCCTGTGCCGTTTCATCCCACGTCCAATTAGACCGCTCGGTATCCACGAAAATAACCCGCGTCCCGGCGTATTTTTTATCGTCCTTCGACCAGACGTAAAAATCGCGGTACAGCGATCCGGGCTTGGCAAGCCTGGCTCGCTGGAACCAGGGATGCTGGTCGGACGTATGGTTGATCACCAGTTCGGCGATAACGCGAATGCCGCGATCATGCGCAGCGGCGATAAAGCGCTTCACATCGGCCAAAGTACCATAATCGGGATGCACGCCGCGATAATCGGCGATGTCGTATCCATCGTCCAGCCGCGGCGAGGGGTAGAACGGCAGCAGCCAAATGGTGTTGACCCCCAACTCCGCGATATAATCCAGGCGGGAAATCAGCCCCGCGAAGTCGCCGATCCCGTCGTTGTTCCCGTCTAAGAACGACTTGACATGAATCTGGTAAATGATCGCATCTTTATACCAAAGCGGATCCGCGTCCGCCGTCTGTCCGGTCACGCCTGGCAGGGAGGGGGCGATCGTCATCTCAGCCAATCTCCAGCCGCCAGATACGGAACGGCAAATCCACCGGATCGAGCCGTATGGATTGCACGTTGCCGTGCCACATGAAACTGTCCCCGAACATTAAATCGGTTGCCTGGATCGAGGCCCGGTCGCTCAACCCGAATTCCCAAAGCGGAATCTCGATCGTTGTGTCGCGGGCGGTATGGGGATCGAGATTGACAGCGACCAAGATCATGGACCCATCCAGCGGATCGCGCTTTCCGTACAAAATAACCTGCCCGTCGAAAGCGTTGTAGAATGTCAGCCCCAAATGCGACTGTAACGCCGGATGCCGCCGGCGGATGCGATTCAACGCCGCGATCTCGGCCACGATCGAGTTCGGTGTGGTATAATCCCGTGGCCTGATCTCATATTTTTCTGAATCGAGATATTCTTCCCGGCCTGGCAGCGGCGCGGCTTCGCATATCTCAAACCCGGAATAAATCCCCCACAGCCCCGACAGCGTGGCCGCCAGAACCGCCCGGATCAAGAAGCCCGCCCGGCCGGATGTTTGCAAGAACAACGGATCGATATCCGGTGTATTGACGAAAAAATTCGGCCGGAAGAAATCGGCGACCGGCGCGGTTGTCAATTCCGTCAGGTAAGCGACGATCTCGGCCTTCGTATTCCTCCAGGTAAAATAAGTATAGGATTGAGAAAAGCCGCACTTGGCAAGCCGGTACATGGGCTTCGGCCGGGTAAACGCCTCGGCCAGAAACAGCACATCCGGATCGCGGCTTTGAATGTCGGCGATCAACCACCGCCAGAACGGCAAGGGTTTGGTGTGCGGATTGTCCACCCGGAAGATACGCACGCCCTGGTCCGCCCAGAACCGGACGACGTCGCGCAACGCGGTCCAAACACCCGGCAGCGATGCCTCGCCATAAAAATCGGGGTTGACGATATCCTCATATTTTTTCGGCGGGTTTTCCGCGTACCGTATCGATCCATCGGGCCGCCGGCGGAACCAGTCCGGGTGTTCGGTCACCCATGGGTGATCCGGCGCACACTGCACCGCGAAGTCGAGCGCGATCTCCAGATCATGCTCCCTGGCAGCCAGCAAAAGAGCCTGAAAATCCTCCAACGTGCCCAATTCGGGATGCACCGCGTCGTGGCCACCCTCGGCACTGCCGATCGCATACGGGCTGCCGACGTCGTTCGGTGCGGCCTGCCGGCTGTTATTGCGCCCCTTGCGATTGATCCGCCCGATCGGATGAATCGGCGGGAAGTAAAGCACATCGAATCCCATGTCCCGGATGGACGGCAGCACGCCGATCACTGAGCGGAATGTGCCATGGACCCGCGGATCGGTCGTGACGGATCGCGGAAAAAGCTCATACCAACTGGCAAACACCGCAGCCGGCCGGTCGGTGCGAACGGTGAGCAAGGCTCCGCGAACCGCGAACGGGCGTTTATCGGCTGCCGCCATCGCCGCGTGCAGCTGATCCGACAACAATGCGTCCGCGTCCAGGTCCGGTTCGGCCCGACCTAATGTCGCCGCCACCAGCCCCTGCCCTTCCAGCACTTCCAACGCCACGTCCTGGCCGGCGGCACACTTGGCACGCAAATCGTGGATGAACGTGCCCCACTCGTCCCACCACGCCTCCACCGCATACCGATACAATCCGATACGATCGGGCCGGACGCTCGCCTGCCAGCGATCATTGGCCAGCTTGCGCATTGGCACCCGTTGCCATTCGATATCGTCGTCCGGTCGCCACAGCAGATCGGCTGCCAGCACATCGTGGCCATCGCCAAAAATATCGGCGCTTACGCTAAAACTGCGACCAATGACGGCTTTTGCGGGATAGTCGCCCGAGGGTTCGACCGCTTCGATGGCGATGCGGGACGCCTCCGCCCATGTGCGGGTCAAATCCAGACCGCCGCCGAACACCGGTTCGGTCGCATGGCAGGCGAGAACGCGCACCTCGCCAGGGTCCAGCGCAGGGATGGAAGCGACGGACGCACACAACGCGAGGCCGGGCAGCGGCACCAGAGGGAACGTCACAGCGGCCGGACGAACCAGATCGGGGTTGATCAAGACCAGGGTATCGCCTCGCAGCAGAGCAGGAACAGGCGCCGCCGGACCAGTGACCGGCCGCAACCCGCGACAGGGCGGCAAGCTTGCGTTCAGCCGGATCGCCGCCGCGATGTCGGCGGACAGATCGGCCGCTCCGTCGCGCCTTGCGGCCTCCAAATCGGCGGGGCTACCCACGATCCGGTCGAAACGGCGGGCGGTCGCGTATTCGAATCCCATCGGCACGAATAGTCCCGATCCGATTGCCGCCGCGATGCGCAAAGCCAGGCGGCAATACGCGGCGGTATCTGCGTCGTGCGGCAGGTGCGCGGCCAGGCGGTCAAGAAACGACGGCTCCGGACATGCGAGGGCCGGCGCGACAGCACGCAGTGCATCCTGCTCACCCCAAAACCATGGGGCCCGGCCGTCCCACCGCGTGGCCGAACCGCAGGTCAGATCGAACCCGGCACCGGCGTACGCGCTCAACCCGGTCACCCCGGGGGTCCATGCCAGAAACAACGCTCCTGGCACCGCGGATACGATGCGATTCCAAAACGACACCGGAACCGCATCCAGGGTCAGGCAGCGGAACCCGGCGATGCCCGCTTCTGTCTGGCGGATCAAAACCGAAACCCACCACTCGGCGATCTCGCCGGCCACCGCTGTCTCGCCGAACCGGGCGATTGCGATATCGGCACGGTGCGGCGGCCGCCGCGGATCGGCGAACGCAGTTTCAGAGGCGGGGACAAACCAGTCTGGACGATGCCGGGGCAAGCCACCGATCGCCATCTGACCGGGTGCCATATCCAGCATCAGCCGCAAACCGGCACGATCCGCCAGCGCCACGGCCAGGGCCAGTCCCTGTTCGGCGGTCCCGCCAAAATGCAACGCCGGATGCAACCGGCTAAAACCCTCATGAACGAACATATCGCCGCCGTCGCCGGGATCGAAGGGCGGGGCCAGACAGACGTGGCTGAACCCCATCGCCGCGATGCGGGCGAAAGTCGCGTCCCAGGTTTCCAGGGGGCCGGCGACCAACGGATGCAAATGATAAATATTTGTTGGCAGGTGCGCTGGTACTGCGGGCGGGACGGAATTAGGCCGGCGTATATTCATCACGGCGAGACAACGCCGAGGCACGTTGGAGGTTTCACCCGTCCCACGGTTTCAGCGTTAAAAAATCGTCAATCTCGCAATCGCCCCGGTGTCGCCTGAGACTCCAGCACTATTCAGCGGCGGCAGCCGGCGAATCATCCCCCGCAGATTGCGCCATTATACATTCGCGATCGATAGCGCGGATTTCTCGATAGATTAAATCGGTGATTTGCTGGGGAGACAGGGCAAACCAGGACATATCGTCATGATGAGCCCGGACCCGGGAATAGGCGGCCTGAAAAGTAGAATCGCTCATCACATCTCCGCCAATCGGCATCTCCATTCCGGCACCGATTCTTCATCCGCGATATTGACGTTAATGAAATAGCTAATACAACGTTAATAAAACGTCAATCGCACGATTATTAAGGACCCTGGCCGATGACAGACCCAAACAGGCACATTCTGGCGCTATCCGCGCAGATCGTGGCGGCGCATGCCGGCCATAATCCAGTGGCAACCGATCTGCTCCCGACCATCATTCGTAACGTTTATAGTACGTTAGCCGGCCTGGAGCCGCCTGGATCGCAGCCGTTCGGAACTGTCCGACGCCCGCACGAATACCCCATCCAGGCCAGTCACGATCACGATCACGATCGCGATGACGATCATATCCTGCCAATGGACAGTGTTCCCCCAGCGTCGTTCGTCCATCCAACCCACGGGCAAACGGTGTTCGGCGACCACCTGATCTGTATGGAGGACGGCCTGACAATGAAGATGCTGAAACGGCATCTGTTGACCGTTCATGGCATGACCCCGGACGAATATCGCGCGAAATGGGGCCTTCCCAGCCACTATCCAATGGTTGCCGCCGATTACGCGAAATTGCGTTCGAACCTCGCCTTGCAAAGCGGACTTGGCCTGAAACCCGCCGACCGGCCGGCCAAAAAGCGGAAAGCCGGCAAGCCTTAGGCCATGCCCACCATTATCGCTTCGAATTGCAGTGTCGGGCATGCCCTAAGCTTATGTTTTGCACGGCAACTTTGCTGGCGTGCTGACGCACTTATTTGCCAGCGTTGCTTTAGCGCAATGCCTCAACTCATGGTTTGAGAGGGCAGCGCTAACGGATTGCCGGCGCATGGGTGGCCAATGCTGCCTCAACCCTTCGGCAAATCAGCGATCACCGCTTCGACAACCGGGCCCCACGCCCCCGGTGCCGGTTGCCGGTGCAGCCGAGCGGTTGGATACCAGAGTGAATCGCTTCGTTTCAGCATCCACCGCCAGTCCGGATTGAACGCCAGCATCAGCAGCAGCGGCTTGCCCATCGCGCCAGCCAAATGAGCAACGGCCGTGTCGATGCTCACCACGATATCCATCGCCGCGATCAGCGCCGCCGTATCGGCGAAATCCCGCGGTTCGCCTTCGTGCAGCGCGATGTCCGGCCGGACAGACCGAAGCCAGGCCCGGTCCGGTTCCGCGATTTCGGTTTGCAGGCAATGAAACACAAAACCCGGCAGCGCCAGCAGCGGCGCCAGGGCCTCCGCCGGCAGCGCCGACCGTTCGCGACTATGGACGGAGCCGGACCATGCAACCCCCACGCGAGGCCGGATGGATGGTTCCAGGCGGACGGTGCGGGCCGCCGGAACCCCCAAATACGGAATATTCGCCGGGTGATATCCGAATGCCAGCGGCAAGCTCATTGCCGGCGTCACCAGATCTGCCTCTGGCCATGGATCGCCGGTGCCTGTCACCATCGACACACACGGCATCGCCGCCACCAGCGCCATCAGATCGGGATACGTCTCCACCAGGACCGTCGCACCCCGTGCGGCCAGCAACGGCGCGTAACGAATGAATTGCAGCATATCGCCGCGTCCTTGCTCCGTCAGGATCAGCACCCGCTTGCCCGCGACCTGGGCTGGGTCCAACACCGCCGCCCCGGCCGGACGGCCATCGTGGCCGGGCACCTCGAAGCGGCATTCATAGCCCCGCCACCCCTCCTCGAACCGGCCAAGCAGCAGCAGACACAGGCTCATGTTCCAGACCACGGATATCTGGCCGGGATAGTTGTTCAGAAAATCGCGCCAACGGGCTAACGCATCCAGCGGCCGGCCCAACGCCAGAAGAATTCGGCCAGTTTCGTTCACGCTGTCGGCCAACCGCTGAACCGGCGTGTCCAACGGCGCCACCCGAAGCGCCCGCGTGCTCGCGTGCAACGCGTCCTCCAACCGGCCCAGTTTCAGCAAGCTGCCTGCGAGGTTGAACCATCCTCCGGCATGATCCCAGCGTGCGGCGACCGCCTGACGGAAGGCGCCGGCCGCGGCGTCGTGCCGACCCAGGCCACGGTAAGCCAGCCCAAGGTTATTGAGTCCGTCGGCATTTCCCGCGACCGGAAGCGCGAGTAGTGCCTCATACTGTTCCAGCGCCAGTAGCGCGTTGCCCAGATTGACGACGACCAGCCCGTTTCCTGCTCCGGTTGCCGCCGCGTCGCGAAGAAACGGCACCGCCTCGGCCGGCCGGTCCTGCAGGGTCAGCACCACCCCCAGCAGGTGCAGCGCGTCGAAGTCGCCGGGTGCTTCCCCGAGCACGCCGCGGCAGGCCGCTTCGGCGCCCGGATAGTCGCGGGCGGTGTACAGGCGGGCCGCTTCCTGTAGCCGTGGGTTCAACCGCCGGCCTTTGGCGGGCGCGCGCCTGGGCTTTGCGACCGCTTTTGGTTGCGGCCGCCCAGCGCGCAGGTCGGCGATCGTCGCCCGGCTGGTACTCTGCTCCGGATTGATGCGCAGTTCGATCAGCGCCGGTTTGCCGCTGGCCACCGCGCGCCTGAACGCGGGGCCGAAATCCCCGGTGGCGGCGACAACCTCGCCGTGTCCGCCAAACGATTCGATATATTTGGCAAAATCCGGGTTGGTCAGCGCGGTGCCCGACACGCGCCAGGGATAGGCCTTTTCCTGATGCATACGAATGGTGCCGTACATCTGGTTGTTGAACACCAGGATGATCGGGGCAACCCCGTGATGGAATGCCGTGGCGATTTCCTGCCCCGTCATCATAAACCCGCCGTCGCCCACCATGGCGACCACCATGCGATCGGGGAACGCGATCTTGGCGCCGACCGCGGCGGGAACACTGTAGCCCATGGCGCCATTGGTCGGCCCGATATATCGCTGGTGTTCCGAAAAATTCAGAAAGCGCGTGGCCCAGCCGGCGAAATTGCCGGCATCGGTGGTCACGATCGCATCCGGGGTCAGCATGGTTTCCAGTTCGCGCATCGCCGCCGCCAAATTCAGCGGCCCCTCGTAGTTCGGCACGGCGCGCTGAGCTTCGCGCAGGGACCGCAGATCCCGCGTCCATTTGGCCCAAGCCGGCTTGACCGGCTCCAGTCCCGCCGCCGCGATCGCAAACGTGTTCAGGTCGGACACAATTCCCAGTTTCGTGCGGAACACGCGGCCGATCTCGGCGCCATCGGGCAGCACCTGAACGATGGGGACACTGCCGGCCATATCCAGCAAGGTATAACCCTGCGTCACCGCATCGCCGAGGCGGCTGCCCACGGCCAGGATCAGGTCGGCTTCCTTCAGCTTGCCGATCAGGCCAGGATCGGACCCGACGCCAAGATCGCCGGCGAAGTTCGCGCTGGTGCCATCGTAATGCGCCTGGCGGCGGAAGCCGACCACGACCGGAATATCGTTCTGGGTCAGGAATTTGTGCAAGGCCGCGCGTCCCGCCGGCGTCCAGCAGGAGCCGCCGATCACGGCGACTGGCTTTTTCGCCTTCGCCAGCAAGCGGCGCATCGTCTGGAGCGCGTCCGGATCGGGAAAAGCCCGGCTGACGTTGCCACGCGGCAGATCGGGCACCTGAACCCGGTCTTTCTGCATTTCCTCCGACAACGCGATAACCACCGGACCGGGCCGTCCGCTGGTGGCGACATCCACCGCGTGGGCGACGACCTCCGGGATGCGTTCGGCAAAATCGATCTGGGTGACCCATTTCGCCAACGGGGCGAACATCTGGCGGTAATCGACCTCTTGGAACGCATCCCGCCCGGTGTCTCGATGCGGGATTTGCCCGACAAACAGCAGCAGCGGCGTGCTGTCCTGGAACGCCACATGCACGCCGATCGCGCCGTGGCAGGCTCCGGGACCGCGCGTCACCATCGCGGCGGCCGGCCGGCCGGTCAATTTACCGAACGCATCGGCCATATTCACCGCGCCAGCCTCGAACCGGCAGGTGACAAGCTTGATTTTGCCGCCCTGGTCGTAAAGCCCGTCCAGCGTGTCGAGAAAGCTTTCGCCTGGCACCTCGAACACATGGTCGATACCCTGGGCAACCAGCGCATCCGCCAGCACCCGGCCGCCATGACGTGGCGCGACACCGGTTTTACGGGCCTGTTCCATTCGAGTCGTCCCCCTTTTGGCCGGCGCGACACCGGATGTCCGCGGCAAGCGTCACGATAGGCGACAGCGTTCCGCCCGTCACTGGGGCCGGCGCGGGTGGGGCACGCCCGGCGAGGATCGCTTCGCAATGCGGCGCCGGGGCACACCGTTAGTTTCTGCTTTCGCAGGCAGCTTTATCGGCGCGCTGACGCGGAATGGCCGATGCTGCCTTTGTGTTCGATAACGCAACCGTGTTGGGTTGCCATAAAGCCGCCACCAGACGTGCAAATTCCTGCCTTGGGCCGGCGCGAACGTCCACATCGCATTCTTTGGAACGGGAGCAACCAATGCTGCTGAATCTGGCCTGGCAGGCAACCGACTCGCTGGCGCGCGCACAACTGACGCTGTTTCACGGACTGGGGGAGCGGGCGGGCCTGACCGATGACGACCGGCGCCGCGCACTGGGGCTGGATTTCCATGCATGGGCGGACTGGGCCGGCTTCCTGGCACAGGGGCCGCTGCCAGCCAAACCGCCACTGCCCGATATGCTGCTGCGACTCGGTCAGGCCAACTTTCACCTGTCCGCGACGGCCGGGGAACCGGCGATGCCGCATTGAACCGCGACGCGCCCAACCACATGCGGCGATCAGCCGGGTACTGACATCGGTCACGGCGATGCCTTATACGAAGGGCGGCGACCGTGAACCAGCAGGTGATTCGATGCGAGCGATCTTCGTGCAGATTAAATGCGAAATGGGACGCGCTTACCACGTTGCCCAGGAAGCCGCGGACACCATAACGGAAATGTCGGAACTGTTTTCGACATCCGGGCAGTACGATCTGCTGGGAAAATTTTATTTGGACGCGGATCGCGATATCGGATTGTTTGTCACGAACCATATCCAAACGCTCAAGGGCGTGAAAGACACATACACCCTGATCGCATTCAACGCATTCGGCGGCGGAACGGGACAATAGACCACGCGACGCTTCGGCCAGCCTATCCGGAAGCCGCAACAACCCCGCGGTTCGTCAGGTGAAGAAGCCGGGCACCTCCGGGCCGCCAAGGGCCCGATAAGCAATCTTTACTTCCTGATCGTATCTCTTGCCGACCATGATACCGGAGAAAGCCTCCGCCACGAACTCGAGCGGCATCTTCCGCGCGTATTGACTGACTTTCGACGCTGCCATTCCCCAGACCAGCGCGCTTGTCATGGTCGCTGGCTCATGGTTCGTCCAGAACTGATCCTCTGCCATCAGTTCATGCAACACGTGGCCAAGTTCGTGAATGACGACCGTCGTCACCATCGCGGTCTGCTTGGGATTACCGAAGAACCGCTGCGTCCCGTCATACACGGCGTCCGACACACCCTGGGTCACATTTTTCTTGTTTTGCATGCCGATCTTCGGCCCTAGATACACCACCGCCGCTCGGTTGCCGCTAGAATTGCCCATGAAGGCGACGTTCTCCACACCACCGGCCCCGGTGAGGATGAACCGGAGCGAAGGAAGTGCAAACCCCTTGTCCGCGATCATCTTCACCGCCCGCTCGATGCCGGCGATTTTCAGTTTGCCATCGCCCTCTAGTCCCTGGTCGGTATAAATCTCAACCTCAATGCCGGAAATAGTCTTGTAAATACACAGTTGCGAGCCGGTTTTGGCACCCCGCTTCGACGCTTCGGTTGCTTCCCGCTTACGAAGGTCACTCAACTGCGCTGGGCTGATAGCCATACCGATATCCCCGCTGTTCAGTCTGAATCTATAAGGCAACGATCGCCAAACTGTCAATCGTAACAAACGGCACCACGGGACGGGCCGCGAAAACGGCCGGACCGTCATCCTTCGTTTGAAGGGCCGCCCTCCGGCCAACGTCCGGGACGAACCGAGGGGATCGAACGAAACGCTTGGTCCGGCCGTATTCGCCCCGGCTCAATTCCGTACCGGACTAAGCCGGGCCGGCATCCGCGACGCGACGATCAGCGTCAGCACCGCGAAGGCCGTTGCCAGCAGATACGCATTATGCACCGACGCGGCCATCACACCGGTCAGATGCGCCAGTTCCGCCGGCGCCATGGCAGTCCGGACGGCCGGATCCAGCAACCGTTCCACCGCGTGCGCCGCGCCGGGGTCCAGATGCAGCATCGTGGCATTCAGCACCGCTCCGCAAACCGACGCGCCCACCGACTGCCCGACAAAGCGCATGAACATCGACGACGACGTGGCCGCGCCGCGTTGCCCCCACGGCACCGATGCCTGGATCGACACGATGAACACCGTGCTGCAACTGCCCATGCCGATACCGATCACCAGCGATCCAGCCGCCGCCCAGACCGGCCCATCCGCCGGACGCAACGCGGCCAGCATCGCGCACCCGATGGTCAGCGCCAGCCCGCCCAGCATCGCCACGAAGCGATAGCTGGTGCGCGCCATGATCCGGCCCGCGGCAAGGCTGGCGGCCGCCCAACTGACGGACATCGCCCCCAGAACCAAGCCGCCATCGATGGCGCCACGGCCCATCGCACCCTGAACATAAATCGGCAGGAAAGCCGCAACGCCCATCATCATGGCCCCAGAGGTGAAATTCCCCACGCTGCCGACAACAATCACCCGGTTACGCCATAACTCCAGCGGCAGCATCGGTTCCAGCACGCTGCGTTCGTGCAAGTACAACGCCACCAGCGCGGCCACGCCCGTCAGGGTCAGTACGATCAGCGACGGTCTGCCCAGCGTGCCGCTTTGTACCAGTCCCAGCATCAGGCTGCTGAATCCCGTCAGCAGCAACAGCGAACCGGCCCAGTCGATGCGGTGCTGGCGGCGCGTCACGTTTTCGCGCAAAAACGCGGCGATCATCGCGATGGCCGCGATTCCGATCGGGACGTTCACCCAGAAAACGGCCCGCCAGCTCATGTGCATCACCAGGAACGCGCCCAGCGACGGCCCGGTCACCGCCGACACGCCGAAGACCGAGGCCACCAGCCCCTGAATGCGGCCGCGTTCGGCCGGCGTATAGATGTCGCCCAGGATAGTCGCCGCGATCGGCTGGATCGCCCCGGCGCCGCATCCCTGCAACGCCCGGAACACCACCAGGGATGGCATGTTCCAGGCCATCCCGCACAGAATGGTGCCCGCCAGGAAGATCGCAGTACCGGCAAAGAAAACCGGTTTGCGGCCGTACAAGTCGGCCAGCCGTCCATACACCGGTATGGTAACCGCCTGGGTCAGCAGATAGACGGTGAACACCCAGGTAAACAGGTTGAATCCGCCAAGATCGCCGACGATGGTAGGAATGATCGTGGCAACGATCGTGCTTTCGACCGCGGCCACGAACGTGGCGATCAGGCAGGCGGCGAGAACCAGCCTGCGCCGTACCGGATCGGGTGGTGCGGGCACATGGGGCTGCATCCGGCCAAGGCTCTCGCCGGGGGCGTCAGGCATTTCTGGGTTCCTCCCGCGCAGCGCGGCTGGATCGTTGTCTCACCGCGGGGGCGGCGTGACAATCATCGGGATCGGCGGTGCAGTGCCGCGGTCAAGGTGTTTTCCAGCAAGCACGCCACCGTCATCGGGCCAACCCCGCCGGGCACAGGGGTGATGGCGCCCGCGACGGCCGCGCAGGCATCGAACGCCACGTCGCCCACCAGACGGCCATCCGCCAGACGGTTGATGCCAACGTCGATCACCGTCGCGCCCGGTTGGACCCAATCCGCCCGCACCAGTTCCGGCCTTCCAGTGGCGGCGATCAGGATATCGGCTCGGCGACATTCGGCCGGCAGGTCCCGGGTGCGGGAATGGGCGACGGTGACAGTGGCATCGGCCGACAGCAGCAGGCGGGCCATCGGCCGCCCGACGATCGCCGACCGGCCGACCACCACGGCACGGGCACCGCTGGCGGTCACGCCGATGGCGCGAAGCATTTTCATGATACCGAGCGGGGTGCAGGGTACCAGGGTGGGGCGGCCGTCGGCGAGGTGGCCGACATTCACCGGGTGGAAACCGTCCACATCCTTGTCCGGATCGATCGCCTCGATCACCGCTTCGGGCGCAATGCCGGGGGGCAGCGGCAACTGGACCAGGATGCCGTCGATGGCCGGATCCTCATTCAGCGCTCGAATGGTGGCCAGCAGGTCGGCTTGCGATGTGCCGGCGGGCAGGCGGATGGTGCGGGCGGCGATGCCGGCTTCGCGAGCGGCCCGGTCCTTGGTGCGGACATAGACGGCGCTGGCGGGGTCCTCGCCGACCAGTACAACCGCCAGGCCGGGGGTGAATCCGGCGGCGGCGACCTTGGCGGCAACGTCCGCGCGGAGCGCGGCGGCAATGGCCTTGCCGTCGATAATGCGGGCGGTCACAGCAGGTATTGCATCGCGCCGGTCAGGATCGCCGCCTCGATATTGACCACGATCATGATCGCGCCCTGGATCAGCAGCAACAAAACCAGCGGGCTGAGGTCGATATTGCCGAAGCTTGGCAAAATGTTGCGAATCGGCCGCAAGGCGGGGTCGGTGATGCGATACAGAAAGTCGCCGATGCTCCAGACGATGCGGTTGCGGGTGTCGATCACGCCGAAGGACGCAAGGGTGCTGAACACCGCGGCCAGCAGCACAGCCCACCAGTAAAGATTAAGCACCTCGAGCAGCAGCCAAAAAAGCGGCCTGATCATTTGGCGAACACTCCGGATTCGGGCGCGGAACCTAACGAGGGCGGAGCGGTTCGGCAACACCGCTCACGCGCGGCGCTGGATTGGTTCCGCCAGTCATGTAAAAGCCCCTAACATGAGTTGGTCTGGATCATCCGAGGGCGGTTCGGGGCGGCGTGGCTACCACCACGGCAACCTGCGCGAAGCCCTGATCGAAGCGGCGCTAGAACTGGTCGGCGCCAAGGGACCGGCCGGCTTCACCATTGCCGAGGCCGCTCGGTTGGCCGGCGTCAGCCCGGCCGCACCCTATCGGCATTTCCGCGATGCCGAGGCGTTGCTGTCCGAAGTCGCGGTGCGCGGGTTCGATCTGTTCGCCGAACGGCTGGCGAAAGCCTGGAACGGCGGTCGTCCCCAGGCGGTGCGGGCGTTCGAGGATCTGGGCCGGACCTACCTTGCGTTCGCCAGGGAGGAGCCGGCGTACTACGCGGCGATGTTCGAGTCGCGGATTTCCCAGGAAGCCCATCCTGAATTGCTGGCAGCGGGGGACCGGGCGTTCGGGGTGCTGCGCGATGCGGCCGATCATGTCGCGGCGACGCTGCCGCCGGATCGCCGGCCGCCGTCGCTGATGATGGCCCTGCATATCTGGGGGATGGCACACGGAATCGCCTCGCTGTTCGTGCGAGAGAGTCCGTCGCGCCGGAAACTGCCGATGGCGGCAGAGGATTTGCTGGAGGCCGGCGTGTTGATTTACCTGCAAAGCCTGGGACTGGCGGGCGGACAGTAGCAATTGTCCATCGGGCAGCGGCCATGCCCGGCCCGTGGACGACGAGGCCCCGAGTATTCTCCATTCCGCCTCGGGTGCGAGCGGTCGCCGCGGTGTAATGAGGCGACCGTCAGCCGTGTTTGGTCCGTGTCGCCTGGCCGGGTGGAACGTCCCGCGGATCCCCGCGAGCCGATGATCTCAACTGCCGAGGCTACGGTTGAGCGGTGGCTTGCCGGAAGGACGATTTCTCGGGCGGACGCTCCGGTTGCGCCGTCGCGCGACGCGGCCCTCGCCACCCGGAGCGTGCGGCATCTCGAGGGTTACGGGGCCGAGACGATAGACCCCTGCGGCACCGGTTCGTGACGGCCAGATACGCCCGCGCTCAGGATACTGCCCTGAACGGCCATTATGCCATGGAGCAGGCCGTGAGCGGGGTGCGATCGCCCATCGGACGTATTTGCTTCCATATATACCGGTTCTGGTATCAATATCGCGCCTAATACGTGATCGTGCAGCAGTTCTCAATGCGACTGAGTCGCGCTCGCGGTTATGCCGATGAGTCCGAAATGCAACAGGTAAGCTGAACCGTCACTTCACCTCTAAATGGGGGATTCGCAAAAGCTCCGGATTGGGATTCCT
>JAJZFA010000009.1 GCA_021805565.1 Pseudomonadota bacterium | reverse complement strand
ATGAGGGTATGGACGAGCTGGTGATACAGCGCGGTGAGGAGGTGGATGGAAGGGTTCGGCGGGGATGAGGTTTCCATTCCTGGAAAATTAGGCTATATTAGGAAATGTGTCAATAACCGTGACGGGCGCGGATCGAGGAAGTCTTGCGGCCGGGGGTGCGAGGGGTGGGACCTGTCCGGCGGTGGCAGCAACCGATCCGGGATCGGCGCCGCATGCAAGTCGGTTCAGCGGTTCTGACACACTGATGGCCGGTGCCGGCTCAGGGTGCCGCCACGAACACCTGCCGGGTCGCGAACGAAATCCAAACGCGGCGATCGGCCAGCCAATCGGCACCCAGCAGCATATCGGCGATCGGCGTCGTATGAATCGGCGCAACCTGGATCGTCGGCGAGGCCGTTGTCTGACCGACGGCGCGAAGGGATCGAAACACGTGCCGGTGCATCGTCACCGAGCGCGGTCCCAGGCCGCTGACCGGATCGGCCGGATCGCCGGGCAGACCGCCGGGCGGCAGACCCAGCCGGAACAGGCCCGGTGCCGCGATCACGCTGGCGCTGGCGCCGGTATCCAGTATGGCCCGCAGCGGCGTGTCATCCACCGTTACCGGCATGACCACCGCATTATCCGCCAAAAGCGCGACCGGTTCGGCTGTATAGTCCCCGGGCCAAGGCAGGAACCGTCCGCCGCAGCCGTTCACGCGATATAGCGTCAGGCGCCGCCTGAGCACGTCCAGGTCGAGGTCGAACGGCGCCAGGAAGTCCCGCCCGAGCAGTCCGTCGATGATGAGGGTGCCTAGGTGGGTACGCGGCAGGTCAGCCACTGCCAGG
The DNA here is from genome assembly GCA_021805565.1 of Pseudomonadota bacterium. GTDB lineage: Bacteria > Pseudomonadota > Alphaproteobacteria > Acetobacterales > Acetobacteraceae > Rhodopila. Next base: position 2,400 of record JAJZFA010000009.1, on the reverse strand, counting down.
CTGATGTCGCGTTTCAGCGTCCGGCGGACCAGCGGCACACCGCCCAGCGTCAGGCTGTCGGGATCGGCGTTGGGCCGGGTCTCGACGCCGCCGATACCTCTCATGGCGGTGCCGGCCCATTCGTCGCGCGCCAACCGGAGACGCTGGACCGCCGCCGGCGTCACGACCGATCGCTGGGCACCGGTATCCAGGATCAGCGTCGCGGCACTGCCGTTTACCGCGACCTCTACGGCGATTGTGCCACTGGCGATATCCAGGGGAACCGCGACGACCTGCTCCACCGCGCAGGCGGCGCGCGCGACGAGCGGGATCGGAAGGCAGGCCAGCAGAAGCACGATGCCGGTTGTCGCGCGCATGCCGATTTCCTTGTGGCCTGGCCGGACAGTAAGGCAAGACGGTTCAACCGGCCATCGCGACGGGCGGAATTGTCCAAACCGTTCTTCATCGCTATCCATCGCGGTATGTCCGAACCGCCGCCCGATCCTACGGTATCCGAACTGTTCGCAGGCTTTTTTATCGTCGGCATCATCGGCTTTGGCGGCGTGCTGCCGTGGGCAAGGCGGATGATCGTCGAGCAGCGCAAATGGCTCACCCCGGCCGAATTCAATGAGATGCTGGGTCTGTGCCAGTTTCTTCCCGGCGGCAACATCATGAATCTGACGATTGCGCTGGGGTCGCGCTTTCGCGGTATTCCAGGAGCGGCGGCGTGCTTCCTGGGGCTGATGGCTGCCCCGGTGACGATCGTGATCGGGCTGGGCGCGGTGTATGACCGGTTCGCCGATGTTCCATCCGTACGGCGGGCATTCGTCGCGCTGTCTGCCTCGGCCGCCGCGCTGATGATCGCCAGCGCCTGGAAAATCGCCGCACCGCTGCGGGGCCAGACGCTGGCGATCGGTGTCGCCGCCTGCACGTTCGTGGTTATCGCCGTTTTGCGGCTGCCGCTGTTGTTTGCCATGCCCGTTCTTGCAATCGGCTCCACGCTGCTGCTGTGGCGTTTCCGGGCATGAACACCCTGGCACAACTGGCGGCGGTTTATGCGCAGCTTTCGCTGCTGGCTTTCGGCGGCGCCAATTCGGTGATCCCCGAGATGCAGCGCCAGGTCGTCGATGTGCATGGTTGGATGACGGCGCACCGGTTCGCCGCGCTGTATGCGCTGGCACAGGCGGCGCCGGGGCCTAACATGATGGTGGTCAGTCTGGTCGGCTGGCGCGTTGCCGGGTTCTGGGGCGCGCTGGTGACCACCGGGGCCGTGGCCGCTCCATCGTCGGTGCTGACATTGCTGGTCAGCGGCGCATGGTTTCGGTTCAAGGATGCCAATTGGCGAAAGGCGTTGCAGTCCGGGCTGCAACCGGTAACGGCGGGGCTGATCATGGCCAGCGCGGCGCTGCTGACCGCGAGTACCACGGTGGACTGGACAGCGGCGGCCGTTACGGCCGTGACGGCGGCGCTATTCATTTTCACCCGGCTGCATCCGCTGCTGATCCTGGCCGGCGCGGCCGGCGCGGGGGCGATCGGCCTGGTAGGCTGATCGTACGGCGCTTTGCCCGGCCCGCCCCCGCGAGGAACCGGTCGCGGGCCGGGACGGACGAGGCATGCAAGGCCGGTTGGATCGTTTCCTGGCGCCGCTTTTGGGCATGCTCGCCGGCGATGCCCAAAGGCTTTGCTTATGGCGGCAGCTTTATCGGCGTGCCGGAGCACGTATTACCGCGACTGCCCCCTGGGCGCCGGTCCCGGCGACGGCTGACCGGGCCGTACCGCGTTGCGAAGCCGGCCCAGCGCGTGCCGTGTCAGCTCGGCCATCCCGGACAGGCGCCGGGGATTTGCCAACACCAATCCGATACGCTGCCGCCGCTGGCCCGCCCAGCCTTGCTTATACGGATCGTCGCCGCGGCCGAAATCGATCTGCGTCACGTGCTCGCGGTCGAGCAGATGCCGCAGCATCAGCGCGGTGAGCACCGTGCCGGGCGAGTCTGCCTTGAACGCTTCGTCATGCGCCAGTTTCAGCACCATCGCCCGGCCATCCTTCACGACCCATAGCTGAACCGCGACCGGGTCCGCCCCGATCGACCAAACACCCAGCCGCAACAGGCCTTGCGCCGCCATCGTCCGGATCAGCGCGGCGTTGAACGACGGAAATGGTTCGGCGTCCTTCCAGCTCCGGCGATAGACGGACTCGAACGCCTCGGTCGCGGCGTCCATCTGTCCGGGTTCGGCGAACAGGCTGAAATGCGCATCCGGCCGCTGTTCGGCGCGTCGCAGCCGGCGGCGAATGGTTTCGCGCAGCGCCCCTTGCCGTGCGAGCAGATAAGCGGGCCAGTCGAGGCCGGCGACATCCTCATACCAGTTGCCGAAATGATCGAAGCGTATTGGTCGCAGGCCGGCCTGACGCGCACCGGCCTG